>DATJUZ010000037.1:0-103636 GCA_035502035.1 Thermoplasmata archaeon | reverse complement strand
GTCGGGCCGGCCCAGGAGCGGCTGCTGACCGCGCTCCGGGCCGTGCCGCTCGTCGCGCCGAGCTCCGAGGGGCTGTCGCCGATCGGCGCGATGCTGATCAAGCGGGGCCTGCGCAACGTCCTCGGCGAGCTGCGACCAGAGTTCTTCGCCCCGCCGGTGAGCCGGCCCCCGAAGGTCCGCGGCGGGTTCCCGTTCATGGTCGAGGTCGGTCTCGTCTACGGCGGCGGACTACCGTCCGACCAGCCGATCCAGCTGCTGCGGTTCGCCAACCGGGTCCCCCTCCTGTTCCAGCAGGGCGCCTGCGCGATCACGACGGCCGTCGGCGGGCTCGACTGGCGCCGCTACGGCCTCGACCAGAAGGGCGGCTCGGGGCTGCCGGTCGGGCCGATGCTCATCCTCGTGCACGTCGCCTCGACGAAGGTCCCGTTCACGAGCGAGGCGAAGGAGGCGATCGCCGAGGACGCGGAGATCGACCGCGAGCTGACGCTCGCCCTCCAGGCGGCGGCACGCCACCTGCGCGCGCACCTGTCGCGGAAGAGCCGGCGCGACTTCGCGAGCGAGAAGTTCGCGATCATCCAGAAGATCCTGCCGCGCCTCGCGGAGAAGACGAGCGCGCTCCTCGGCAAGCCGGTGCCGGACCTCACGCCGGTCGTCACGAAGATCATGGACGTCGTCAACGTCGAGACGGTCCTCGAGAGCCGGCCGCAGGAGGTCGGCGGGAGCGTCGAGGTGACGAACTACACCCCGCGCGCCCGCGTCCTCGAGCTGTTCCTCGAGGTCGACCCGGAGCTCGCGAAGCTCGCGACCTTCGCTCCCGCACCGGACGGCACGGAACCGGAGCTCGGACGGGCGTGGTGGACGCTGCCGAAGCTCGCGCCCAACGGCCGCACGCGCCTCGCCGTCACGTTCCCGAAGAAGACCGAGGTCGACGCGAACGACCTCGACTGGTACGTCGCGGGGATCGACGAGGGCCGCCTCCTCGGGGCGGACCCGCTCCCGGGGGACTGGGATGTCCGGCTCCCGAGGACGGTCGTGGAGGCCGCGGAGGCGGCCGCGCTGGAGCACGAGGCGCCGGTCGCCGGCGAGGAGACGGAGGTGGATTACGATGCCGCCGAAGCGAGCGCGCAAAGCCGCGACGACGACTGAGGACGAGCCGAAGATCCGCGCGGACGCCCTCGCGCCGACCCTCGGGCTCGCCGGCGAGATCTACCGGCAGCTGGACGCCGGCGAGATCCCGCGGATGCGCCTGCCGCTCCGCACGAAGCAGAACCTCGCCTTCCAGATGCGCGAGGGGGTCTGGAAGCTCGGCCGTTCGATGGGCACGCGCAGTGCCCGCAAGCTCGACGGGGCGCTCATGCTGCTGCGGACGTTCTACCTGGTCGACTTCATCAACGAGATGGCCCGCGACCGCAAGACGTCGACCCTGCGCGAGCTCTACTACATCAGCGAGGCCTGGGAGGAGGGGAAGTTCCACTCCGAGGACGAGTCGAACCTCCTGATCGAGGACCTCGAGGTGCTCTGCGACCGCCTGCGGGAGGACTTCCGCCTCCACCCCGAGGAGAACGGGGCGTCGGTGATCGGCGACCTCACGCTCAAGGAGCGCAACCGCAAGGGCGTCGTCAAGAAGATCAACTGCCGGGACGACGTCGGCGACGGGGGCTACGCGCTCCCATTCAACGTCGAGAAGGAGAAGGTCGAGTTCGTCGGAACGAACGCGAAGTTCGTCATCGCGATCGAGTGCGGAGGGATGGTCGACCGCCTCGCCGAGAACGGCTTCGACGAGAAGCACGACGCGATCCTGCTCCACCTGAAGGGCCAGCCGGCGCGCTCGACGCGGCGGTTCCTGCGGCGCCTCTCGGACGAGCTCCGGCTGCCGGTCGTCGTCTTCACGGACGGCGACCCGTGGTCGTTCCGCATCTTCGCGAGCGTCGCCTACGGCGCGATCAAGACCGCCCACCTCTCGAGCTACCTCGCGACGCCGAGCGCCGAGTTCCTCGGCGTCACCGCCTCCGACATCGAGAACTACGAGCTGCCGAGCGACAAGCTGAGCGACCAGGACGTCCGGGCGCTCGAGGCGGAGCTCACCGACCCGCGGTTCGGGACGGCCGACTGGCGTGCGGAGATCGAGCTGATGCTCAAGAACGGCCGCAAGGCCGAGCAGCAGTCGCTCGCGAAGTACGGCCTGAACTACGTCACCGACCACTACCTGCCGGAGAAGCTCTCCGCGATGGGGATCGGGTAGGGGGCGGCGGGAACCGCGCGCCGGACGCCGGGGAGGCCGTCGCCCAACGGTTAAGAACCCGGACGGTCACGGCGCCGCGATGCGGTGGACGCCGGCCCAGAAGTACGTCGCGGAGTTCCTCGGCACGTTCGGCCTGCTGGTCGCGGTGACCGGCGCCGCGCTGTTCAGCCTCAACATGAGCGGCGTCGACGGCACCGCGCGCTTCCTTGTCATCGCGCTGTCGATCGGCCTCGGCCTCATCGGGCTGCTGTACGCGCTCGCCGACATCTCCGGCGGCCACTACAACCCGGCGATCACCGTCGGGGTCTGGGCCGCCGGCCGGATGCCGACGCGCGACGTCGTCCCCTACGTCCTCGCCCAGGTGGCGGGGGCGCTGGTCGGGGTCGCGACGATGGCCGGGGTCGCCCACGGCTCGCCGGCGCTCTGGTCGACCGTGATCCACAACAACGTCGCGCTCGCCTCCGAGGGCTACCAGGGCAACGGGTCGCCGTACGGCGTGGCGATGGGTTCGGTGTTCCTCCTCGAGGTCGTGATGACGTTCCTGTTCGTGCAGGCGGTGCTCTACTCGACCCGGGCGGGCGCCTCCGCGGGCAACCTCGCGCCGGTCAGCATCGGCTTCACGCTGATCATGATCCACCTCGTCAGCCTCGGGATCGACGGCACCTCCGTCAACCCCGCGCGCAGCTTCGCCCCGGCGATCCTCTCGAGCGGGATCTCCGGCGACCACTGGGCGATCGCGCAGGACTGGCTGTTCTGGGTCGCCCCGATCGTCGGGGCGCTGATCGCGGCGCTGGTCGAGCGGTTCCTGCGCGAGAAGGCGGCCTAGCCGAGGCCCAGGGCGGCGAAGCCGCTCGGCGTCAGCCACCGGTCGGCGAGCTCGCGCGGAGCGTAGACGAGGACCCCGCCCGGCCCGGGGGCGCGCTTCCAGTCGACCCCTTGCTCGCGGAACTCGGTGCGCTCCGCCCCGACCTCGGTCACCGCCTCGGCGATCACGATCGGGGGACCGGCGCCGTCGCGGCCGATCCGCAGGGCGTCGGCCGCCTCGTCCCGCACGATCCACCCGAGCGGGACGGCGAGCCGGAGGTGGACGAGGCGGGGGCGGAACTGGCTCTCGCTCTCCGTCTCGGTCCGGGAGAAGACGGCGACCGGGCTGCCGTCGACCTCCGCGAGCCGGTCGAACTGGAACGTCCGCTGGCGGAACTCGAGGACGTTCACCTCGAGGTCGGAGGCGGTGAGCACGATCGGCGCACGCTGCCGACGATGATAAACCGCCGCCCGCCGAGCGGGGCAGCCTTATCTACTGACGGCCGTAGCGCCGCTCCATCGGCCACGGTGGAATGAAACGCTCGTCCCGGGTCTGGAAGAAGCGCGGCCACATGCGGTGGAAGTGGCGCAAGAAGCGGATGCGCCGCCGCATGAGAGCCCAGAAGATGCGCAAGCAGTAGGCGGCCCCGAGCCGGCGCGTGCCGGCCGGCCGTTCGTCCGGGTGCCGCTAGCGGCCGAGGCGGTCCAGCGCACGGCGCTCGCGCGTCGCCTTCTTCCAGGCACGGTAGTGCTCCCGACAGAGGGGGGCGCGGCGGCCGTGCTCGGGGAGCTCCTCGAACGCCTGCCGGGCCTCCGCGAGCGCGAGGTGGCGGACGGCCGGCGCCCCACAGCCGGGGACGACGCAGAGGTCCGCCTCGGGGGCGTTCGCCGGCTCGCCGCTCATCGGTGCCCGGCCTTCGCGGCGACCTCGGCGACGATCTCGCTGACCTCGTAGGGGAACCGCGCGACCCGCGCCCCCGCCCGCTCGAGCGCCTCGAGCTTGGAGGCGGCCGTCCCCTTGCCGCGGGAGATGATCGCGCCGGCGTGGCCCATCCGCTTCCCCGCGGGCGCGCTGCGGCCGGCGATGTAGGCGACGACCGGCTTCGAGAACTGCGTGCGGATCATCTCGGCGGCGTCCTCCTCGGCGGTCCCGCCGATCTCGCCGACGAGCACGAGCAGGTCGGTCTCCGGGTCGCGCTCGAAGTACGGCAGCGCGTCCACGAACGAGGTGCCGACGATCGGGTCGCCCCCGAGCCCGATGCACGTCGACTGGCCGAGCCCGTGCTCCTTGATCCCGTTGACGATCTCGTAGGTGAGCGTCCCCGAGCGCGAGATCACGCCGACCCGGCCGGGCCGGAAGACGACGTTCGGGATGATCCCGACCTTCGCCTTCCCCGGCGCGGCGATCCCCGGGCAGTTCGGCCCGATGATGCGGGTCCCCTTCGCCCGCGCGTAGTGGTACATGACGAGCATGTCGTGGAACGGGATGTGCTCGGTGACGAGGACGCAGAGCTTCAGACCGGCGTCGACCGCCTCGAGCAGGCCGTCCTTGGCGAACGGCGCCGGAACGAACAGACAGGAGGCGTTGGCGCCGGTGGCGGCGACGGCCTCGCGGACGGTGTCGAAGACCGGCACACCCTCCACGGCCGTTCCGCCCTTTCCCGGGGTGACGCCGGCGACGACGCGGGTGCCGAACTCGCGCATCCCGCGCGCGTGCACCGTCCCCTGGTGGCCGGTGATCCCCTGTACGACGACCTTGGTGTCGTGGTCGACCAGGACGGTCATGCCGCCCCCTGCGCGGCGGCGACGACCGCCTGCGCCGAGTCGCGGAGGCTCGGAACGCTCGTCACGCCCGCGGCGCGCAGGATCGCGATCCCCTCCGCCTCGTTGTTGCCGCGGATGCGGGCGACCAAGGGGAACCGCTCGGAGGCCGGGACGCTCGCCAGCGCCGCGACCAGCCCGTTCGCGACCGTGTCGCAGCGGGTGACCCCGCCGAAGATGTTGAGAAAGACCGCCCGGGGCTTCGCCTTCGCCATGAGGAGGAACGCCTCGGTGACCTTCTTCGGGTCGTCCGTGCCCCCGAGGTCGAGGAAGACCCCCGGCGCCCCGCCGAACTCCTTCAGGACGTCCAGCGTCGCCATCGTGAGGCCGGCACCGTTCGCGATCACCCCGATGTTGCCGTCCAGCTGCACGAAGGCGATCTCCTTCTCGCGGGCGATCTCCTCGAGGGCGGTGCGGTCGTCCGCGAGGGTGGCGTACTCCGGGTGACGGAACGCCGCGTCGTCCTCGATAATCACCTTCGCGTCCAGGGCGAGCAGGTGCTCGCCGACGACGGCGAGCGGGTTGATCTCCACCAGCTCGGCGTCCTCCCGGTCGAACAAACGGTAGAGGTCGGCGAGGAGGCGGTCGAGCTCCCTCGCCAGCGGGCCGGCGAGCCCGAGGACGCGCGCCGCGCGACGCCGCTCGTAGGCGGCGAGGCCGGGGAACGGGTCGATCGGCTGGCGGTCGATCTCGGCGTCGGCGACCGACTCGACCTCGACGCCGCCGTGGGCGCTCGCCATCAGGACGGGGAGGCGCAGCCCCCGGTCGAGGGCGAACGAGACGTAGAGCTCGCGGGAGATCGTCGCCTTCGCCTCGAGCAGCACCTCGCGGACGGTCTCCCCCTGGAAGGCGGTGCCGAGGATCGCCGCGGCGGCCGCCCGAGCCTCCTCGGGCGTCGCGGCGAAGCGTACGGCGCCCCCCTTCCCCCGCCCGCCGGCGAGGACCTGGGCCTTGACCACGCACGGCAGCGGGACCGTGCCGTCGCGGACCGCGCGCTCGGCGGCGTCGGCCGAGGCGACGACGACCCCGGCGGGGACCGGGACCCCGTACTTCCGGAACAGCTCCTTGCCCCGACCTTCCGTCAGCTTGACCATGATCGATCGGCGCCGCGGAGCCGGGCGACCGTCTTAAGGGCGGCGCCGGCCCGCTCGGTCGGAGCCCCGGACGGCGGCCGGCGCCCGGCGGGGGCGCGCCGCCGGTCCCGCGGCCCCGTTATGTAGCCTGCGGCGCACCGTCTCTCGGGCCGGCATGGCGAACTTCCCGGAGCTCGTCGGGCTCTCCGCCGCCATGGGCCTCGCGATCTACCTTTCGCTGCCGGTCGTGCTGCGCAAGGCGACCGGCTCGCGCTCCGTGACGCTGCTGAACGCGGCGGCGATCGGGATCCTCGTCTTCCTCCTCGCCGACATCTTCTCCGACGCCGCGGTGCTGCTCTACACCGACCCGGCGAACCCCTACCTCGCGAGCCCGGCCGCCGTCGCCGAGTTCGCCCTCGCGGTCGGGGGGAGCTTCGGGGCGCTCTACGTCATCGAGCACCGCTCGCGCTCGGGGCTCAGCCCGAACCGCATGGCGCTGATGATCGCCGCAGCGATCGGCTTCCAGAACCTCACCGAGGGGCTCGTCTTCGGGGCGTTCTGGGCCGCGGGCGTCGTAGGGTTGTCGGCGGTCGTCTTCGTCGGGTTCTTCCTCCAGAACGTCACCGAGGGGTTCCCGATCACCTCGCCGTTCCTCGCGCGGAGCGACTTCCGCCTCGCGACCGTCGCGCTCGTCTTCCTGGTCGGCGGGCTCCCGACGATCGCCGGCGGGGTGGTCGGCTTCTACTACAACAGCGCGACCGTCGACCTGGTCTTCGACTCGCTCGCGATCGGCGCGATCCTCTACTCGCTGCTGCCGATGCTCAGGGTCGCGATGCGCCCGGCGGTCCCGCCCGAGACGACGTACCTCCGTCAGCGCCTGCTGTACGCCGGTCTCGTCCTCGGCTTCCTGGTCGGGTTCCTCGTGAACGCGGTGTAGTCGGGCCGGTCGCCCGCTCCAGCTCCCGCCCGAGCTCGTCCAGCAGGCGACCGGCGACCTCGGGCTTCGGCCCCTCGAGCGCGAGCGTTCTACCGCGGCCGCGGACGATCCGGAGCGAGGTCGTCTCGGCGCCGACGACGCGGACGTCGTTGGCGACGACCCAGTCCGCGCCCGTCTCCCGGGCCAGCGCCCGGGCCTCGCGCTCGAGACCCGGGGCGCCTTCGCCGGCGAGCAGCTTGAACGCGACGAGCCGCCCCGGGGGCGGCGCGAGCCGGCGCAGTTCGGGGAGGAGCTTCGGCGCCGGCCGCAGACGCAGCCGCAGCTCCGGTCGGTCCCGCGAGCGGATCTTGCCGCTCGCAGCGGAGAGGGTGTAGTCAGAAAGCGCCGCCGGGACGAGCACGGCCGCGGCGCCGCCGAGCTCCGCCGCACGGTCGCGGGCCAGTGCGAGCAGGTCGCCGACCGAGCGCCAGCGGGTGACCCGCAGCCAGGACGGGACGGGACCGCTCACCCCTCCCAGCCAGAGCGCGACGTCCGCGCCACGGTAGTGCGCCTGGTTCGCGAGCGCGAGCGCCGTCCCGCCGCTGCTCTCGTTCGTGACGGAGCGCACGGCGTCGATCGGCTCGCGGGAGGATCCACCGATGACGACGACCGAGCGGCCGACCCACGGCCCCCGGCCCAGGCGGTGCAGCACCGCGGCGGCGATCTCCTCCGGCGAGGCGATCTTCGCCTCGCCCTCCGCCGCGGGACCGAGCAGCACCTCGACCCCCCAGCCCCGGAGCTTGTCGAGGCTCTCCCGGACCGCGGGGTTCTCCCCGAGGAACGCGTGCATCGCCGGCACGAGGAGGATCGGGACGCGCCCGCCGAGGGCGACCGAGGCGCACGACGTCACCGGCGTGTCGTCGATCCCGTGCGCGATCTTGGCGATCGTGTTGGCGGTCGCCGGGGCGATCACGTACAGGTCGGCCTGGCCCTCGCCCGGCCCGAGGAGGGTGACGTGCTCGACGTTGCCCGTCAATCGGAGGACGGGAGGATGTCCGGTCGCGAACTCGACGGCCTCCGGTGTCAGGAGTCGGGTCGCCTCCGGGCTCATGACCGCCCGCACGTCGGCGCCGTGGCGCAGGAGCTCGCGGACGACCTTCGGCACCTCGACCGCCGCGATCGACCCGGAGATCCCGATCAGGATCCGGCGGCCCTCGAGCAGCCGGCTCGTCCGGCCCCGGATCACGCGGCTCGGGTGCATCGACCGACCCGCCCCCGTCAGGAGCGGGGCCGTTAAAGGGGACCGGGTTTCCCTCGCGTCGTGGACGTCGGACCGTCCCGAGCCCGAGGAGGCGACGCCCCCGCCCCGCTACCGGTCGTCGGCGGCCACGCCCCGGCGGTACCGCCCCGGCCGCCGCGCCCGGCCCCGGTCGTACGGCCGGTCGAGCGCGGCCTGGTGCTGTTCGACCTGGACGGCACGCTGCTGGACGACCTCGCGCTGATCAGCGACGTCGCCGCCGACGTCCTCGAGCGGGCGTTCGGTACGCCGGCCGACGAAGGACGGGTCCATTACCTCGCGACGACCGGCATGCCGTTCGAGGCGCAACTCGCGCAGCTCTACCCGGAGGCCCCGGCGGAGGCGCGCGCGTCGGCCGCGCGGACGTTCCACCAGCGCAAGGTGACCGAGGCGTACGCCCGGGCGAAGCCGTTCCCGGAGGTCCCGAAGCTCCTGAAGACGCTCGCCGGGGAGCGCTGGAACCTCGCCGTCACCACCGGCGGCGAGACGGAGATGGCCGAGCTCCTCCTCGAGCGGGAGGGGCTTCGATTCTGGTTCGATGACGTGCTCGGGTCCGCGGAAGGGACCAAGCGCGAGCACCTCGCCGAGTACCGACGTCGCGCCGGGGCGGCGCCGCTGTTCCTGGTCGGCGACTCCCGCTTCGACATGGAGGCGGCCGGCTCCGGGGAGGGGGTCGTCGCGATCGGACGGGCCAGCCGCCTACCGGGCTGGACCCTCGCCCCGGTCGACCTCGAGCGCTGGGGCGCCGCCTGGGCCGACTTCTCGCTCGGCGAGCTGCCGGCGGTCCTCGACCGCCTTGCGCGGGCCCCGGCCCGTCGGCCGCCCGGCGCGAAGCGCTCCGCCTCGCGCCGCGGAAGGTAGGGCCGGGACCGAGAATCTCCCGGCGCGGGGGACCCCGCGCCGATTTGAACCCGGGTCGAGGGATCCACAGTCCCCCAGGATAACCAAGCTACCCCATCCCGGCCACGACCGGAGAGCGGTCCTCGGGAGAAAAGGCTTGCCCGCGGAACGGCGACCGCCCCGCCGTCCGGCGGTCAGCCGGGAGGTCCCCCGGGGGGAGGTTCTCGGCCGGCCTCGACCTCCCGAAGCCATCGGCGCCGGTACGCCCGGGCCTGTCGGCCCACGGCGACGAAGAAGCTCCCCAGACCGACCGCGATGCCGGCGGCGAGCCAGGCGGTGGCGTAGGCGACCCCGGCGCCCGCCCACCACAGCCCCGCCCCCAGCGCGAGGCCGAGCGCGATGACGACCCCCCCTCCGAGGAAGAACGTCGTGGACCGCAGCATCGGAGCGGCGACCCCGCCGAGGTGCTAGCGGTACGCCCAGACGACGGCCTGGCCGAAGTACCGCCACGGGACGCCGACGTGGGCGAACCGGGCGCGCTCCAGCGCAGCGACCTCGGCGGTGACGGTGCACGGGTGGTCGAACCGCTCGTGCTCGTGCCAGGCGACCTGGGGGCTGCGGTAGGGGCCCCGGGCCGCGCCCGGGCCGGACTCGGCGGCGACGATCTGCGCGTAGCGCGAGTCGAACAGGGGATCCTCGGGGAGGTGGTCGTCCCCGTCCCCGAAGTACCCACCCGAGGAGAGCGACCGGTGGACGCGCCGGAAGAGCCTCCACTTCTCGCGGTCCTGGAGGTGGTGGATCGCGAGCGCGGAGAGCACCACGTCGTAGCGGCCCTCCCAGGCGTCCTCGAGGCGACCGGCGAGGAGCTCGACACGGTCGCGGAAGGCGTGCAGCCGGCGACGGGCGGCCGCGATCATCCGCGGGGAGACGTCGATCCCGACCAGCTCGGCGTGCGGGAACGTTCCGAGGACGGCCGACGTGAGCGCGCCGGTGCCGACCCCGAGCTCGAGGATACGGAACGACCGGGTCGGCAGGAGCGGGATCCCGCGCACGAGCGTGCGGTGCAGCTCCGTGTAGCCGGGCATCGAGGCCCGGGCGGTACGGTCGTAGGCGGACGCCTCCCGGTCGAACTCGGCCCGAAGCGCCGGCAGGCCGACCGAGCGCGCCATCGGCGCCGGCATCGCGAGCGAGCCATATGTGTTGGGGTCCCGGCGCCCTCGGCCGCCCCGCCCCCCCGGCCCGTCACCCGTCGAGTTATGAGGCGTGGGTCGGTGGCGCGTCGTGGAGCTCGCACCGTTCGGTTCGATCGACCCGGCCGCCCTCCGCTGGCTGCGTACCCGCGAGGTGCCGGCGGCGTTCACCCTCTCGGCGGGGGACCGGGCGGTCGCGACGCTCGACTGGCAGCGTGCCGGCGGGTCGCTGGCGGTGGCGCGGACCGCCACCGAGAGCTGGACGCTGAAGCGCGCCGGCTTCCTCCAGCCGACGATCGTCGTCCGCCGCGAGGGCGAGGAGCGCCCGATCGCCCAGCTCACCGCCCACCTCACGCGGCACGAGATCTCCCTTACCGGGGGTGGGGTCTTCCGGCTCCGCCACGTCAGCCACGTCGTCCCGGCGTGGAGGGTGACCACGGACGCGGGCGCCGAGCTGCTGCACGTCGAGCCGGTCGCCGAACGGCGGGCGCTCTCCGGCGGGGCGGTCCTCGTCGCCGCGGCGGCGGGGGCCAGCCCGTCGACGCTGCTGCTCGCCGTGATCTCGTGGTACTTCGTCGTGCTGAGCTGGTTCGAGGACGAGGCGATCGACGCGCTCGCCTCCGTGCCGGGCCCCGAGGCGAGGGCGGCCTCCGGGCCGGGGGCGGTCGGACGGGACGCCTAGGCGCGCTGGAGCCCCGTCTTCCAGAGCGAGTCGAAGCAGCTCGAGCAGAGGTTGTGCATCTGGGGCCAGCCGCCTTCCGGCACCTCGGTGATCTTCGTGATCGCCTTCTGGCAGCCGTCGCAGACGATCGTTCCGTCCCGGATCACGGCAGTCCCCTCTCGCTGAGCCCATCCACGACCCTCCCCTACAAAAAGGAGGGCCGAAACTCTGCTTTGGGATTTTATTCGGTCGCCCGGCCACCTCCCTCATCGTTCACCGTTCAGCGGCGACGCAACGCTCGCGGCTCGAGCCCCCCCTCCCCTTCCCATGGACCCTCGTCGCGCCGTCGTCTTCCCTCTCCCTTCCGGGTCCGGAGGGCCTCTCCCAGCCACTCGAGCGCTCATGGAGGACTTCCGCCTCCTCGTCAACGTCTGTCTTCGCGAGGTGATCCGCTCCGGGGTCTCCTCCCGACGCCCTTTCCGAGGATACGGTGAGACCCCTCTACGGGTCGGGCAACGACCGACCCGCACGGGTGGAGCGGAGGGAAGGGAGGGACGACGTTGGGGGTCCCGCCGGAAGGCGGTGCCCCCAATAAAATCCCAAAGCCTCACGGCATCGACGGGCCGGCGGCGTCCGCCCCGGCCGCCGGGCTCGGGCGGCCGAACGCCTCGAGGGTCGTCTGGCCGGCCGAACCGGGGAAGAGGGTCGCGAGGGCGTCGGTGAGGAGGCGGATCCGCTGGCGGACATACGGCGTCACCCCCGGCATGTCGGCGAGCCGCTGGGCGAGCGGGAGGTACTTGCGAACGCTCGCCTCGTAGACGGTCGACTGGAGCTCGAGGTCGCACGGCTTGCCCCCGGCCAGCACGGTCGTGCACCGGCCGGAGAGCGGGGGCCGGCGGTAGGACGTTCCGCACCCCCGGCACCGGAACGTCTGGGTCGCGAACCCCTTCAGGTTCCCCATCACGTCCGGCAGGAAGTGCGCGTTCAGGACGAGCATCACCGCCTCCCCGAGGTCGACCGCGCGGATCTGGGTCGCGAGAAGGAACGAGCGCTCCACCAGGTCGGCCATCGCTCGCCCGTCGCGGTACGCCGAGCGGACCGGCCCCCCGGCAATCCGTGCGGTCTCGTGCGTGTACCGGTAGCCGGTGAGCGCCCGCTCCGTGTTCAGCCGGTGCCCGACGAGGTCGACGAGCGCCTCGACCTCCTTCGGGGAGGCACGGCGCGCGGCGGCGCGGTACAGCTCGAGCGGGTAGCTCGCCCCGACGTCGACGTTCTGGGCCTCCTTGTCGACCTCGGTCGCGACCAGGCGCGTCGTCAGGACGAGCGGCTTGTCCATCTTCGAGCCGCGACTCTCCGGCAGGTAGGCGTGCGAGAAGTTCAGCAGGGCGTCCAGCAATAGGGTGACGGAGTCCTCGTCGCCGTCGCAGTTCCGCCGCTTCGCTGCGTGGAAGACCGGGTGGGCGAAGCACGCCTCGGCGCGGGTGAAGCCGACCAGGCGGCCGGCGACGGCCCCCGAGGTGTGGGGCGCGAGCGCGACCACGAGCTCCCCGAGGAGGTCGTCCGGCCCCTCCGCGCGGTAGAACGGCTCGACGCCGTAGAGCCGGACCAGCTCGTCGTCGACGAACCGGGCGAGGCGGGCGAGGTACTCGCCGCACGATCGGGAGACCACGAGGTCCTGCGGCGCCAGCTCGAGCATCTGCGCCGGGTCGGTCAGCGGCGCCCCGTCCTGATCGTGCGTGTAGCCGAGCGCGATCGCCCGCTCCAGCGGGAGCCCGACCTCCGTCGGGCGGAAGTGGCTGAGCGGGAGGTTCGTGAGGTCGAAGCGGGCGGTGCCGTCCTGGTAGACCGAGATCCGGTGCGTGGCGCGCAGGATCGCCTTCTCGAGCGGCTCGGGAACCTTCCCGACGGACGTCAGCCCCTTGACACCCTTCGCGGTCGGCGCCTCCGCGAGGCTGAGCCGTGCGAGCGCCTCGCGCCAGAGGCTCTCGAGCGGTAGTCGCTGCGCGGCGCTCGCTCCGGTCGGCTCGGTGTGCCCGCCGCAGGCGCACCGGTTCCAGACGCTCGCGCGCCCGCACGTCGGACACTGGCGGACGCCGAGCTCGGCACGGATGCCGGCCGCCCCCCCGCGACGCGCGGCCTCGCCGATCGAGCGGGTCGGGCCTCCCGACTCTCCGACCGGGAACAGCCCGTGCACGTTCGGCTGCATCGCGCGGTGGTAGGCCTTCTCCGGCCGGCCGACGCGCCCGCCGACCCGGGAGGGGCCGCGGGCCCGGAGCTCGATCCCGGCGAGCCGACTGACGTAGACGAGCGGGTCGCTCGCGACCGGCTCGGCCGGCGCCCGCCGCTCGAGGCGGCCGTCGGCGACCTCGAGCCCGAGGCCGATGAGGAGCGCCCGGCTGGACTCGGGCTCCCCCCGGACGAGCTCGGCCCCCCGCGGCCCGGAGAGGAAGCCGGCTCGGGCGAGGAGCTCGCGCCAGGCCGGGTCGGCCGGCAGCTCGAGGGCGCCCTCGCGCCAGCTCCCCGAGCGTTCGACGAACTCCGACAGCGCCCGGATCTCGGGCGGAGTGAGGTCGTGCCAGAACAGCAGCCAGCGGGGATGCAGGGGGACGCCCCTCGCGCGGGCCAGCGCGACCGCCCCCTCGAAGGTCGGCTCCAGGAGGCTCGAGGTCGGCTCGATCCCCGCCGCCCGGAGCTCCTGACCGTGCCAGTCGAGCGAGTACGCCCCGGGGACGAGCGGGCGATTGTTCTCGAGGAACTCGCCGAACCCGACCAGCAGCTCGCCGAGGTCGAGGATGCGCCGGACCCGCGGGAGGAGCCGTTCCCCCTCCTCCGCGTCCCGCACCGAGGTGACCGTTCCGTCGTCCAGCTCCACGATCGGGCCGTCCAGGTGGTCGCAGACCCCGATCGCCGCCGCCTTGCCGGGGTACTCGAGCTTCACCTGCGTGCCGATGGCGACGAAGTGCTGGAGGACGACCATCGTCGCCGGCGACAGACCGCACGACGCGAGCCCGGTCGTCCGGGCCCGGCCGTAGACGAGACGAAAGCCGCCGGGGCGGTTCGGGTGGGCGAGGACCGGCCGCCCGCCGACCGCGTCCTGGAGGTACTTCGGCAGGTGCGGGTCGTCGTCCTCCCGGGCCTGCTGCCCGATCTCGGCGAGGAACTCCCAGCCGTCCAGACCGAGCTTCTCGACGATCTTCCGCAGCTTCGGGGCCTTCTGGCAGAGCCCCTCGGCGATCACGAGACAGGCGCCGCCGCGGAGGCCGTTGGTCGGAACGCGCGCGAGGTCCCGGAAGGCGCTGACCTCGGCGTCCCCCTCGGTCGCTTCCCCGGAGATGGCGACCGGCAGGTGCGAGACGATCGTCGCGATCTCCTCGCCGGAAGGGACGTACTGCAGATGCTGGTAGAACTTGTACAGCGGGATCTCCTCCTTGAAGCGGCCGATCTCCGCGGCGTCAGCACGGTACGGGGCGATCCCCAGGTCCCTCCGGACGATGTCGGCGAGCAGCACGCTCAGGGCCTGAGCGGTGCCGCCGGCCGCCCGGATCGGTCCGGCGTAGTCGAGCTCCAGGTACGGCGGGGCCGCACCGAACGCACGGATCTCGACGTCCGCGAGCCCCTCGAGCGGGGCGACCAGGATCCCCTCCGTCAGGACCGCGAGACCGACCCGCAGCGCGACCTCGACGCGGTCCTTCGGGGAGCCTCGCCGCTTCGGGTCGGAGGCGAGCCGTCGTGCGAGCGTGACGGCGACCTCCTCGCGCGGCATCGTCCGGGCGAGGCCGCGGATCTCCTCGGCGATCCCGTCGACCTCGAGATGGGCGAGCAGCTTCTCGACCCGGCTCGCCATGTCCTGGGCGCGCGGGATCTCCGGACCGATCGACGGGTCGATCCCCGACCGGCGGGCGCGCGACGCGGCGTCGTACGCCCGGTCGATCCCTCGTTCGAGGGTGACGAAGTACGACTCCACGCTTCCTCGAGCCGGCCGTCGTTCTTAACGCCGCAGCGGGCCGGTCGCTCCGGCCCGCCCGACGCGACCGGCGCCGCTAGCCCGACCGGGAACGGGGACCGTCCGGCATCATCGGAAGGGGAAAGCCGTCCAGGAACGACCACCAGGCGCCGATCGCCCGTCGGGAGGCGAGCAGCGCGGCCTTGCGGGCCGCCGGCGAGTGCTCGAGCAGCCCCGAGAGGACCCGCCGTTCGGCGCCGGAGTGCTCCACGTCGGCGGTGGTGTGCACGCGGAAGAACTCGTGGGCTGCCGGGGAGTTCACGCCGTAGTGCGCGCGGAGCCCGCGCGACTTCTCGGCGGCGATCTCCGGGAAGATCGACTCGTAGGCGTAGAGCGCGGAGACCGCCTCGGCCGGGCTGCGACGGGTGAGCCGCTCGTAGCAGTCGAGCAGCGCCGAGGTCGGCGCGAGCGGAGGCGCGGTGCTCGCCGCGCGACCGGAGAGGCCGATCCCGCGGGCGAAGTCGAGCCACAGCTGGGGATGGGTCGGCGGCCGGCCCTCCTCGTCGACGAGGTTGTCGAGAAGGACGCGGCGGTCCTCCGGGCGCTCGAGCTGGGAGTAGGCGGCGGCGACGAACCGGGGAAACGCCGATTCGAACCGGTAGTACTGGCCGGCGTACTGCCGCAACGTCGGCAGCGGGAGCTCCCCGGCCGACCACGCAACGTAGAACGGGTGCTTCAGCAGATGGCGTTCGCGGAGCAGCGCGTCGATCGGCCCGACGGTGCGGTCCATGGCGTGGCGAGGAGCCTCCGGAGTAACAAGGTTTCGCCATCTCCTCCTCCGGACCGATCGGCCGGCGCGGTGGGGGCCTCCGCACCCGCGTCGCCGTGCGCCGTCGCTCCGTCGCCTCGTCGGGAGCTCACCGGGTGGGTCCGAGAGCACGATTCACCGCCGGGGCGGTTCCGCTTCACGACAACGTTTATGTAGCGTCCTCCAGCATCCTCGCGCAGAGCGTATGACGCTCGTCTGACAAACAGGACGGGAACAGACGATGAAGTCCATCATCCAGGAAGCGATCTCGAAGCACCAGGAGAACCAGAGCCTGGTCGAGGAACGGAAGCCGGCCCCGCCGGCGTACCAGAACGGCGACGACGCGGAGCTGGCGAAGCTCGCGGAGACCCTCAAGGTCAACATCCGCATCGTCGGCTGCGGCGGCGGCGGCTCGAACACCATCAACCGGTGCGTCGAGGAGGGGATCCAGGGCGCCGAGATGTGCGCCATCAACACCGACGCGAAGCACCTGCTCACGATCCACTCCCCGCGCAAGATCCTCATCGGCCGGCGGGCGACCAAGGGACTCGGCGCCGGCGCCCGACCGGAGATCGGCGAGGAGGCCGCCCGGGAGAACGAGGACGAGCTGCGTCAGTTCCTGCAGGGCGCCCACATCGTGTTCGTGACGGCCGGAATGGGCGGCGGCACCGGTACCGGGTCCGCGCACCTGGTCGCCCGGCTCGCGAAGGAGTCCGGTGCGCTCACGATGGGCGTTGTCACCCTCCCGTTCGCCGGCGAGGGCGCTGCGCGGATGGAGCAGGCGCGCGACGGCCTGGAGCGGTTGCGCCGCGTCTGCGACACGACGATTGTGATCCAGAACGACAAGCTCCTCGAGCTCGTGCCCCGCATGCCGCTCGACTCGGCGTTCAAGCTCGCGGATGCCGTGCTGATGACGGCGATCAAGGGGATCACCGAGATTGTCACGCGGCCGGGACTCGTCAACCTCGACTACGCCGACATCCTGACGGTCATGAAGGACGGCGGCGTCGCGCTCATCGGGCTCGGGGAGAGCGAGAGCGCGACCGACCGGGTCACCGAGGCGGTCACCGAGGCGCTCACCTCTCCGTTGCTCGGTTCCGTCGAGCTCAAGGACGCGACCGGGGCGCTCGTGCGCGTGATCGGGGGTCCGACGATGACCGTCAGCGAGGCGGAGAAGGCGGCGGCGCTCGTCGGCGGGAAGATCTCGAAGCGCGCCCGCATCATCTGGGGCTGCTCGGTCGAGAACTCCCCCGAGATGGAGAACACGATCAAGGTGCTGCTGATCATCACCGGGGTCCGCGCGACCAGCCTCCTCGGCCAGAAGGGAGGCTATGCCAGCGGCGAGAGCGAGGAAGTCATCGACCTCGTCCGGTAGACCGGCGCGCCCCAGGGCCCGCTACCTCGGTATCGAGGTAGCGGGAGAACCCGTTCCCCCGCTGACGGCCGCCGCGTGGCCGGGCCACCTGCGCGAGGCGCTCGCGGCCGCGGGCGCGGGTTCGCTCGGTTTCCGGCTGATCCGCAGCTCGGCGAGCCGCGCGATCGTTGAAGTGAAGCACGCGAGCGCCCCGGCGGCGCGGGAGGCCTGGAACGCCGTCGGCCGTCGGTCGGAGCTCGCCCCGAGGATCCGGACAGTGCGGACGTGGGGGACGCTCGCGGGCGCCAAGCGCTGGCTCGGGGAGGCCGGGCGCGACGGGCGGCAGCGCTGGCCTAGGTCAGGCTGACCGAGTACGTAGCGACCTCGATGTCGAGGGCGGTCGCCGGTACCGTCAGGGTGACCGTGCCGAGCGAGCCGCCGAACGCGAACGGCCCGACGCACGCGGCCGAGCCGGTCGGGGTGCACGCGACGTCGCCGGAGAGCGCGGGTACGCCGCTCAGGTAGTCGAGCCAGGCCGCGGCGTACGGGGTCGTCACCGAGACCACGACCGAGCTGCCGGTCGCGAGCGAGTAGCCGTGGAGCGGCAGCGTCAGCGCGAGCACCGAGACGAGGCGGACGGAGAGCTCGGCGGTGCCGACCCCGACCTCGTTGCCGACGAGGCCGAGGAACTGGGGGATCCAGAGCGTGAGGTTGGAGCCGGTGTAGTTGACCCCGGGCGGGTCGAGCATCAGCGGGAGCCCGTTCGCCTGGGCGTAGACGACCGAGCCCTGGTCGAACGCGACGTCGGCCGGCGGCCCGTAGACGTTGTTGAGGTGGACGACGAACGTCGCCCCGATGAGCGTCGTCGTCGTCTGCGTGATCTTGTGGGAGCCGTTCTGCACCGTGTACGAGGTGGAGAACTGCGTCCCGCTGTCGCCGGCGGCGATCGACGAGCCGTCCGGTGCGGCGATCGGGGGCGCGCCGAGCGACCCGAGCGTGATCGGCTGGCTGAACTCCCCCCCGACGACGTCCTCGCCGGCGGCCGCGCGGAGCGTGCCGGCGAGGCGCGCGAGCTGGTTCTCGACGGTCAGGGCGTGGTTCGCGTCGTTGAGCTTCATCGTCGCCGGCAGCTGGGTCGAGAGGTAGTTCGCGATCATCGTCACGAGGAGGAGCAGCCCGAGGATCGTCGCGACCGCGGCGACCTGACCCCGGCGCCCCCGTCGGCGCCACCGGCGTCGGACGTCGGGTCGGCCGCGCAGAGCCGAGCGCGCCGCGCAGGGTGCCAGCCGGGTCATCGTGCTCCGGGGGGCGCTACTATCCCGGGACCGCCTACATAGGTCTTCTGGCGCTCTACGGCGGTGAAGGGACCCGCGGCGCGAACGTTATCGTCCTGCCTTCCTCGCGGTTCCGGGTAAGGGAGTGGCGGGCGGAGCCGGGGGCCCTCAGCGGCTCGGGCGGGCGTTGCTCTCCGTGCAGGACAAGCGCGGGCTCGCCGACCTGGCGACCGGGCTGCATCGTCTCGGGGTCGAGCTCTGGGCGACCGGGGGCACCCGTCGGGCGATCGAGGCCGCCGAGGTCCCGTGCCGTTCGGTCGAGGAGCTGACCGCCGTCGACGCGTGGTTCGACGGACGGGTCAAGACCCTCCATCCGGCGGTCTTCGGCGGGATCCTCGCCCCCTCGGGCGCCTCCGGGGACGCGGAGCTGGCGCGGCGCCACCTCTTCCGGTTCGATCTGGTCGCCGTGAACTTCTATCCGTTCGAGGCCCACCTGCGGGACGCCCCGGCGGCGACCGACCGCGAGGAGTACATCGACATCGGAGGGGTGGCGCTCGCGCGCGCCGCCGCGAAGAACCACGGGCGGGTCGTCGTGGTCACCGACCCGGCGGAGTATCCGGGACTGCTCCGGGAGCTGGAGGAGAGCGGCGGCGCGGTGACGCCGGAGTCCCGGCTGCGCCTGGCCGTGGCGGCGTTCTCCCGCTGCAGCCGCTACGACGCCGCCATCGCCGGCGGGCTCGGCGTGCGCTCCGGCGCCACGACCGCCCTGCCGTCGGAGGTTCGGTTCCGGCGCGAGGCGACCGCGCTGCGGTACGGAGAGAACCCGCACCAGGCCGCGGCCGCCTACGCCTGGGACGGTCCGGCGCCGCTGGACGACCGTCCGGTCCGCCTCGAGCTCCGCAAGGGCGACGCCCTCTCCTACACCAACCTGCTCGACCTCGAGACGGCGGTCGGCCTCGTCGAGGAGTTCGAGGAACCGGCGGCGGCCGTCGTCAAGCACGCGACCCCGTGCGGCGTCGCGACCGGCACGACGCTGCGCGCGGCGCTCGAGGCGGCGATCGCGACCGACCCGGTGGCGCGGTACGGCTGCGCCGTCGCGGTGAACCGGCCGATAGGAGCGGACGATCCGGCCGCGCTCCACGGAGTGTTCGTCGACCTGATCCTCGCCCCCGGCTACGGGGCCGGGGCGCTCGAGGCCCTCGGCCGACGGCCGAGGCTGAAGGTCGTCGAGGCCCCGGTCGAGCATCCTGGCGCTCGCCGCTGGGAGGCCCGCTCAGCGCTGGGGCGTCTGCTCGTCCAGGAGGCGGACCGGCGACCGCTCGACGTCGGCTCCCTGCGGCTCGTCGCCGGTCCGGCCGTTCCGGCCGACGCGCTCGGACCGCTGGGGTTCGGCTGGAGCGTCGTCCGGCACGCGCGCTCGAACGCGATCGTGCTGGCGCAGGGCCGCGCGACGGTCGGGATCGGCTCCGGCCAGCCCACGCGGGTGAAGGCGGTCGAGCTCGCCTGCGAGGTCGCCGGGCCTCGCGCCCGGGGAGCGGTCCTCGCCTCGGACGCGTTCTTCCCGTTCGCGGACGGCGTCGAGGTCGCCGCCCGCGCCGGGGTGCGCGCGATCGTCCAGCCCGGCGGCAGCGTCCGGGACGCCGAGGTGAACGCGGCCGCGGAGCGGGCCGGGATCGCGATGTACGTTACCGGCTGGCGGGTGTTCCGCCACTAGCGCTGCCGCCCTTCGCAAAGTGGCGACGGAGGATGGCACGGAACGCCACCGGGTCGATCGGCCCGACCTCGCGACCCTTCTCGGTGCCGGATTCCACGAACAGGTAGGTGGGGATGGCGTGGATGCCGAACGAGCGCGTGACGACCTCGGCCTCATCGACGTTGACCTGGGCGAACTTGACGCGTCCGGTGAGCCGGACCGCGAGCTCGCGGAGCGTCGGCTGGATGAGCCGGCACGGCGCGCACCAGTCCGCGTAGAAGTCGACGACGACCGGCAACGGGGAGCGGATCACCTCCGCCTCGAACGTCGAGTCGTCGACCCGGACCATCGCGGCGCGCTCCGTGCCCAGTCCCCCTTCGGCGTTCGAACTCCCTGCCCGCTTTAAGGATGCGTTTCGTTCGGCGGCGAGCGCGCGTGCCGGAGCGGAGCGCCCGCGGGGCCGACGGCGTCGGCCCCGGGGTCGTCCGGGCCCTGCTCGGGTGGTTCTCGGCGGTCCGCCGGCCGCTCCCCTGGCGGGTCGCGCCGGACCCGTATCGGGTCTGGGTCGCCGAGACCCTGCTCCAGCAGACCCGTGTCGAGCAGGCGCGCCCGTACTTCGAGCGGTTCGTCTCCCGCTTCCCGGACGTGGCGAGGCTCGCCGAGGCGGACCTCGAGGTCGTGCTGAAGGTATGGGAGGGCGCCGGCTACTACGGGCGAGCGCGGCGCCTCCACGCGGCGGCACGGCGGCTCGTCGCGGAGCGCGACGGGGTGCTCCCCCGGACGGTCGAGGAGCTCGAGCGCCTCCCGGGCGTCGGACCGTACACCGCCCGCGCGATCGGGGCGATCGCGTTCGGCCTCCCGGTCGTTCCGCTGGACGCGAACGTCCTCCGCGTCGCCGCTCGATGGACCCGGGAGACCGGCGACATCGGCCGAGCGGAGGTCCGCCGCCGGCTCGGGGAGCGCCTGGAACGGGAACTCCCTCCGGGGTCGGCGGGAGCGTTCGCCGAGGCGCTCATGGAGCTCGGCGAACGCGTCTGCCTCCCCCGCCGGCCCGACTGCGCCGACTGCCCGGTGGCGTTCGGCTGCCGCGCCCGGCAGGAGCTCGCCGACCCCGGAGCGCTGCCCAGGAGCTCCGCGTCCCCTCCCCGGCCCCACCTCCGGGTCGCGGTGGTCGCGCTGCAGCGCGACGGCCGCTACCTGGTCCAGCGTCGGCCGCCGGACGGACTCCTCGGGGGCCTCTGGGAGCTCCCCGGCGGCAAGCTCGTCGGGCGGGAGCGGCCGGTCGACGCGGCCCGGCGGGAACTGCGGGAGGAGACCGGCGCCCTCGCCGGCCCCCTCCGTCCCCTCGGCGTGGTGCATCACGGCTACAGCCATTTCACGGTCGAGCTGCACCTGTTCGCCGGGCGAGCGCGCCGCCCTCCCCGCCTCGGGCCCGAGCGACGGTGGGCGACCCTGGAGGAGTTCGCGGCCCTGCCGCTGCCGCGGGCGACCGGCAAGCTCCTCGACCGCCTGCGGGCCTGCGATAGGGAACGCCCCTGCGGGCCCCTCGAGTCCACGACGCGGTCGCCTGCGGCTACCGGGCGGCGTCGAGGGACGAGCCGCGCAGCGCCTCGCGGATCGCCGCGACAAGGTCACGTACCGCGAACGGCCGCACGAGCGTCGCGCGGGCCCCGAGCCCCTCGGCCTCGCGACGCAGCGCGTCGTGGTCGCGGGGCAGCAGCACGAGCGCGCGGAGCTCCGGACGCGCGCGCAGCGCCTCGGTCAGCTCCTCGCGCCAACGGGACGCCCCCGAGACGGCGTCGACGATCAGGAGCGCGACCGGCGCCGGCTCCCACCGGTGGAGCGACTCGGCGGTCGTGAGCTCGAGCACGACCGGGTGGCGCTGGAGCGTGAGGATCCCGCGGAGGAGGAGCCGGACGTCGTCGTCCGGGACCCACAGGACCGCCGGCACGCGCTCGGTGGCGTTCGGGCCGGAGAGGTCCCGGGCCGACGGTCCGGCGCTGGCGCTCCCTCCGAAAGCGGACATGGTCGGTCGATCGCCTCGCCCCCCCGGTGGCGAGGTCCCGGTATAGAGGGCTGGTCGGCCGAGTAGATGAACCCTCGGTTCAGCGCCCTCGAGGAGGTCGCCCGTCCCCCAGCCCCCGCGGGTGGAGTCAACTATATAGACTGGTGCGCTATCCCCATAGTGGCCTCGGGCATCGGCACGGACCCCTCGGCGGCACCGTCCACGAGGCCGGGGGGTCGTGCCGGTGCCTACCCGCCGCTCGTCCGTTCCCCCGGAACCCCCGCTCCAGCGATAGATTCTTTTGAGGGTCGCCCGGAGCCCGGGCGATGGGCCACTGGTTCCGTTCCTCCGACCACGATCGCCAGGCCCTCGAGGCGACCGTGCGCGCACTGCACGAGACGACCGTTGCCGGGATCGCGGCGGCGCTGTCGTGGAGGCCCCGGAAGGTCGAGAGGCTCCTGGTCGACGAGCTGACGCGAGCCGGAACGTCGATGGCCTACGACCCGGCGCGCCGCGTCGTGCGGTGGGCCCCGCCGGTCGCGGTCGTCTGGTCCGATCCCCCGTCCGCCGTGGGCGCTCCGGAGCCGGCGCCCCGCCGCGCCCCGGTCGACCTCGGTCCGACGCTCGCGGCCCCGCCGCCGACCGTCACCTCCGGGACGCTCCGCGCGCAGTGCCCTTCCTGCCACGCGGGGCTCGTCGCCTCCAGCTCGCCCAGCCTGAACGTCTGCCCGGCATGCGGCCGGCTGTTCTCCTCGCGAACCGCGGGGGCGGGCGCCTCCGCCGCGTCGCCGGCTCCCGAGGTCGGACCGGCGCCGGCGCGCCCTGAGCCGGTACCTTCTCCCTCCTACGGCGACCGGCGGTCGCAGGAGCTGCTCGCGGCCTACGTGACCGCGAGCCCGATCCCGTGCCCCCGGTGCCACACCCGCCTGCAGCACCGCGGGGTCAGCGAGTACGGCTGTCCCAGCTGCGGCGAGGTCGTCCGGTTCGGCCCGACCGGGGTCTCCTCGTCGTCGGCGTCCCGGTCCTCGGCGGCTGCCGCCCCGGCGCCGGCGCGCTGACCGGCGCTAGAACGACACGCTCGCGCGGACCGGGCGAACGAGCCGGCCGCTCGCGATCGCCTCGGCGACCCGTTCGAGGTCCGGCGCCGGACTGCGGTCGGCCTCCCAGGGAGGCACGAGCTCGCGCAGCGCTTCGAGCGCCGCCCGGCTTCCACGTCCGCCGCGCCGGGGGCGGCGATGCTCGAGCGCCGAGCCGGCCACGACCCACTCGATGGCGACCACGGTCCGGCTGTTGCGGAGGACCCGGGCCAGCTTCGCCCCCGCCCACGCCCCCATGCTCACGTAGTCCTCCTGGTCGGCCGAGGTCGGGACGCTCGTCGCGCTCGCCGGGTGCACGAGCGTCGCGTTCTCGTTCACGAGGGAGGCCGCGACGTACTGGGGGATCATGTAGCCGTTCGTCACCCCGGGCTCGGGGGCGAGGAACGCAGGCAGCCCCCGGTTGAGCGCCGGGTGCACCAGCCGGGAGGTCCGGCGCTCGGAGAACCCGGCGATGTACTGGACGCCGAGCGCGAGCGCATCCAGCGCGAACGCGAGCGCCTGCCCGTGAAAGTTTCCCCCGCTGACGAAGTCGTCCTCCCCGAACACCAGCGGGTTGTCCGTGACCGCGTTCAGCTCGCGTCCGATCGTCTGCTCGGCGACGCGGAGCGCCGCCTTCGCCGCGCCGAGCACCTGCGGGATGCAGCGGAGGGTGTACGGGTCCTGGCCGTTCCAGCCCGGACGGAGGACCGCGAGCTCGCTGCCGTCCAGCAGCGCCCGCATCGCCGCGGCGACCGAGCGCTCGTCCGGGGCCTGGCGGGCCTCGCCGAGACGGTCGTCGAACGACTGGGGCGAGCCGAGCAGCGCGTCGGTCGACATCGCCGCCGCGACCGTCGCCGCCGCGTGCAGCTCGCGGGCGTCGGCGAGGCCGAGGGCGAGGTAGGCGCCCATCAGCGCGGTCCCGTTGAGCAGCGCGACCCCCTCCTTGGCCTCGAGCACGAGGGGAGCGATCCCCTCCCGCTCGAGGAGCGCGCGGGCGGGCTCGGGCCGGTCGGAGCGGGGATCCCGGAACGCCCCCTCCCCCACCAGCGCGAGCGCGAGGTGGGCGAGCGGAGCGAGGTCACCGGAGGCCCCGACCGAGCCCTGCTCGGGGACCCACGGGATCAGCCGGTGGTTCAGCAACCCGGCGAGCGTCTCGAGGACCGCCTCCCGGACCCCGGAAAGTCCGTGGAGGAGCGAGTTGAGACGAAGGAGGACCATCCCCCGGACGACCTCGGCAGGAAGCGCCGGCCCGACGCCGCTCGCGTGGCTCCGGACCAGCGCGAGCTGGAGGTCGCGAACGCGGGACGGCTCGATCGTCACGTCGGAGAGCGCCCCGAAGCCGGTCGTGACCCCGTAGATCGCTCGGCCGGAGGCGACCGCGCGATCGACGGCAGCGCGGCTCGCCCGCACCCGGCCGAGCGCGTCCGGCTCGATCGCGACCGGACTGCCGCCCCGGACGACCTCGAGGAACCGTTCGAGGGTGAGCGATCGACCGTCCAGGAGGACGGTCTCGCTCATCCCACCCGCCCGAGACCCCGCGCGCCTACGCCGGCACCGGAACGACGAGCTCGCCGCCGGACTTCTGGAGGGACGGCTGCCGGCGGCTCTTCGCGCCCTTCGTCGTCCAGAACAGCTCGGCGAACTCCTGGACGAGCTTGACGAGCTCCTGGGCGTCGGCGAGCGCCGACGACTGTCGGGCCTTGGAGGCCTGCTTGAGGATGCGGAAGACGAGGTCGCTGAGCTGGGGATGCGCCTTGAGATGGTCGGCGGTCACGTAGTCGCCCCAGATGACCCGGACCTCGTGCTTGACGCGCTCGGCGTGCTGCTCCTTGACCGCGGTGTACCGAGCGAGCTTGCTGACGTAGGCGGCGCGGTCCTCCGGCTTCGCGTCGGCCGGCGGCATCGGCGCCTCGGCGATCAGCTGGTCCATCCGCAGCACCGTGAGCGCGGCGATCTGGGCCTCGTGGGGGTCGTAAATACCGCAGGGGATGTCGCAGTGCGCCTCGACGGTCCGGGGCGGAAGCACGGCGTCGCGCGCGTCGATCAGCCAGGCGAGGACCCGAGTACCGGCGGACATGCCCGCGGATGGAGCGCTCGGAGGATAACGTTGCCGGAGGCGACCGAGGCTCCTCAGACGGCCGGGGCGCTCCGTCGGCGGCTGCGGAGCCGCCGATTCGTGGTCGTGGACCGCTCGATGGCGCCGGCGTTCCTCCCCGGCGATCGGCTGTACGTGGACCCCCGGCCGGGTCGCACCCCCCGGCTCGGCGAGCCCGTCGTTGTGCGGGACCCGGAGCGCGCCGGCCGGCTGCTCCTCAAGCGCGTGGGCCGCGCGCCGGACGTCCCCCCCGTACCCGACCGCCCCAGCCGAACCCCGGCGCTGTGGCTGCTGGGGGACAACCGCCCCGACAGCCGGGACAGCCGGCGGTTCGGGCCGGTGCCCGCGGACGCCGTGGTCGGGGTCGTCTGGTTCCGCTACGCGCCCTCCGGGCGTCGGGGGCGGGTCGGAGGCGAACCCTTAAGCGATGTGGCAGATGCACACATCGATGCGCCCGATGGTCCGTAACGGCGTCGTGGTCGCCGCGGTGGTCGTCTGCGCGTTCGCCGGATTCGCCGGAGGCTGGCTCCTCCACCCGGCATCGAGCTCCCCGAGCGCGCCGGCGACGCTCGCCGTGATCGCCGCCGGTAGCCTCGCCCCGTCCGGCCTCCTGCCGACGCTCCTCTCCGATTTCGCCGCCGCCACCCCCGGCGTCAGCGCCCCGACGGCCGCCCAGCTCTACGAGGGGAGCTCGGCCGCGGCCACCGCGCTCGCGGAGGGAGGCCAGCCGTACGACCTGTTCGTCTCCGCGGACTTCCGCGTGATCCCCCAGTCGCTTGAGGGGATCGCGTCGCCGGCGGCCTCGTGGGAGGTCGTCTTCGGTGCCGATCCGCTCGTCCTCGCCTACAACAGCTCGACGAGCGCGCTGTCGGGGATCTCGGGCACGAACTGGTACAGCAAGATCGTCCAGCCGGGCGTCGTGCTCGGCGCGCCGAACGCCAGCGCCGACCCCCTGGGGGCCAACGCGATCATCGCCCTCGAGCTCGAGGACTCCGACCGGTCGCTGGGCGGCTCGCTCTACGGCCACTTCTTTAGCGGCGGGGAGGGGGCGCTCGCACAGCCGACCTCCTCCGTCCGGCTCGTCGCGGAGACGACCGCCGCGACGGCCCTCTCGACCGGGGAGGTCAACGTCTACCTGATCTACCGGTCGTACGCCGCGGCCGACCACCTCGCCTACGTCACGCTCGACCCGTCCGTGAACCTCGGCGGGACCAACGCGACCGACGTCGCGGACTACGCGAGCGCTTCGACGACCGTCCTCTCCTCCTCGGGTGGTACGAAGTCGGTGGCGGGCGCCCCCGTCCTGTTCGCCCTCACCGTGCCGTCGACCGCGCCGGACGCGCTCCTCGGCCTCGACTGCGCCGCCTACCTGCTCTCGAACGCCACCGCGGCGCTCTGGGCCTCCGACGGCTTCATCCCGCTCGCGCCGCTCTGGACGGACGCCCCGGGGCACCTGCCCCCATCGCTGAGCGGGTCCGCACCCCAGGGCGTCGCGCCGCTCCCGTCCTACCTCACCGCGCTCCTCGCGTAGGGGCGGAGCGGAGCTCCCGACGGTGGACGCCGGACCGGCCCGCGTCGCGCGTCGGCTCATCGCGGGGCTGCTGTCGGCGTCGCTGATCGCGCTGTTCGTCCTTCCGGTCGCCGTCCTGTTCGTCTACGCCGGCGGCGGAGGCCTGCTCGGCGCCGCTCGCAACGCCGGCTTCCGCGTCTCGATCGAGTTCACCCTGCTCAGCTCGGCGATCGCGGTCGCCGCGGGTCTCGCCACCGGCGTCCCGCTCGGCTACGTGCTCGCGCGCTACCGCTTCCCCGGACGGACGGCGCTCGAGTCGTTCGTCCTCCTCCCGGTCGCCGTGCCGCACCTCGTCGTCGGGATCGGCCTGCTGCTGCTGTTCGAGCCGACCGCTCCGCTCGGCCGCCTGAGCCGGGCGCTCGGGGTCCCGGTCTTCGACTCGATCGCCGGCGTCGTGCTCGTGATGCTCTACGTCGGGGCGTCGTACGTCGTGCTCACCGCGGAGCTCGCGTTCCGCTCGGCCTCGAGCGGGGCGGTCGACGCCGCGCGGTCGCTCGGCGCCTCTCCGACGGAGGCGTTCCTGACCGTGACGCTCCCGCAGGCCGCTCGGGGGATCGCGACCGGGGCGCTCCTCATGTGGGCCCGGGGCGTCAGCGAGGTCGGCGGGTTCCTCATCCTCGCCTACTACGTCACGCCGAGCCCGCCGTGGAGCGGCCCCGGGACGAGCACCGCCTCCGTCTACATCTACAACCTGTACGGGATCGAGGGCCTTCCCGGAACGACCAGCGCCGCCGCGCTCCTCGTCCTGGTCGCGCTCGCGATCTTCGTCGGGGTCCGCCTGATCGACCGGAGCGGGCTCGCCGGGCCCCGGGGAGGCTGGCTGTCGTGAGCGGGCTCGAGGTCCGGGGCCTGGAGGCACGCATCGAGGAGTTCCGGCTCGGGCCGGTGAACCTGGACGCCGGGGCCGGAGGGGCGACCGTCCTCCTCGGCCCGTCCGGCTCCGGCAAGACGACGCTCCTGCGGACGGTCGCGGGGTTGCATGCGTGCGCGGCCGGGGAGGTCCGCCTGGACGGGGAGCGCCTCGACGGCCTCCCGCCGGAGCGTCGGCGGATCGGCCTCGTCCCGCCGGACCTCGGCCTGTTCCGCCACCGTCGTGTGCGACGCAACGTCAGCTATCCGCTCGATCTCCGCGGCGATCCGGAGGCGGCGGCCAAGGCCGACCGCTGGCTCGAGCGCTTCGAGCTCCGCCCCCTCGCCGAGCGGTACCCGGAGCAGCTGAGCAGCGGCGAGCGGCAGCGCGTCGCCATGGCCCGGGCCCTCGCGGCGGAGCCCCGGCTCCTCCTCTGGGACGAGCCGCTCGCGGCGCTCGACGTCGAGAGCCGCGACGCGCTGTTGCGCCTGCTGCGCGAGCTGCTCGAGACGGAGCAGCTCCCGCTCGTCCTCGTCACCCACGACCCGAGCGTCGCCTTCGCGCTCGCCGCCCGCCTGGTCGTGCTCGGGCGGGGCAAGGTCCGCTTCGACGGCCCGCCGGCGACGCTCGCGCGCGGACCCCTCGACCGCTTCGCCGCCCGCTTCCTCGGCTACGACAACCTCTACCGCCGGGACGAGCTGGACCGATTCGGGGATCCGGCGCTGACGTCGAGGCTCGCCGCGGCGGCCGGACCCGAGGGGGTGGTCGTGCCGGAGGAGGCGGTCCGCTGGGACGTGCCGTCCGGGGCGGGCACGGCGGCGCACGTCGCCTCGCTCCGCTGGGGCGCCGGCGGCTGGAGGGTCGGCCTGCGCTGCGGCGCGCTCGTCCTGTACGCGCGAGGCTCCGGGGAAGCGCCCGGGGTGCGCGTCGGCGACCCGGTACGGCTCGACGTCGACGCGGCCTCCTGCCGCCCCCTGTTCGCGCCCGCGGAGGACGCGGGAGCGCCATGAGCGCCTCCGAGCGGTTCCTCACCCCGCTCGACCGGCGGCTGCTCGAACAGTTGCGGGGCGAGCCGAACGTCGTGCACGCCGCACGCTCGCTCGGGATCGGCCGCGACCGGGCCGTCTACCGGCTCGCCCGGCTCGCCCGGCTCTTCGGCGGCCCGGTCGTCCGGGGTCTGCGGGGCGGAGCCTCCCCCGGCGGCTCGCAGCTGACCCGGCTCGGCCGCCACCTCCTCGCAGAACGGACCGGTCGACGCCCCCCCAACCGCTGGACCGGGGTCTACCACCGTCGGCCGAGCCCGAGGGTCCTGCTCGCGCACGGGAGCCAGCTCGCGGTCGCCTTCCGCGCGAGGGAGGGGGAGACCCTCGCGGTCGAGGTCGACCCGGAGGCGTTCGTCGTCGCGCGGAGGCCGGTCGCGCTCTCCGCCCGGAACGTGATGCCGAGCCGGATCGCCGCGCTCCGGCGTCTCCGCGACGGCACGGTCGAGCTGCACGCCCGATGGAACGAGCAGGACGTGCGCGTCGCGTTGACCGCCAGCTCGGTCGCCCGGCTGCGATTGCGCGTCGGGGGAGGCGCCTATCTCTACGCGAAGGCGGTCGCGATCCGGCGGGTCACTCGCGGATCCCCTCGGTCGTGAGGGAGAAGACCGCCTCCCCCTCGGGGAGGTTCGGCGAGTCGATCAGCCGCGCGATCCGGCGCGGCGGCTTCGACTTGCGGAGGTAGACGCGGTAGGTCGCCGCGTGCGCGACGATGTTCCCGCCGATCGGGCGGGTCGGGTCGCCGAACAGGATGTCCGGCCGGGAGGAGACCTGGTTCGTCACGACGATCGCGGCGTTGTAGGTGTCGGCGAAGCGCAGCAGCTCGTGCAGGTGCTTGTTGAGCTGCTGCTGGCGCGGCGCGAGCTCGGCGCGCCCGACGTACTCCGAGCGGAAGTGGGACGTCAGCGAATCGACCACAAGGAGCCGGATCGGCTTCTCGCGCGCGAGCTCCTGCGCCTTCTGGACGAGGAGCATCTGGTGGTTCGAGTTGAACGCTCGGGCGACGTGGATGTGCTCGAGCGCCGTCTCGGGCTCGAGGCCGACCCCCTTGGCCATGTCGACGATCCGCTCCGGCCGGAACGTCGACTCGGTGTCGATGTAGACGACCTCGCCGCCCAGGCCTCCCTGGGCCGCGGGGAGCTGCACGTCGACGGAGATCTGGTGGCCGAGCTGCGTCTTGCCGGTGCCGAACTCGCCGCTGAACTCGGTGATCGCCTGGGTCTCGACGCCACCGCCGAGGAGCTCGTCCAGGGCTTTCGCGTTCGCGGTGATGCGCCCGAGGTGCTTGCGGCGCTCGAGGACGGCGGCGCCGCTCTCGAAGCCGCCGACATCCGCCTTGCGTCGCGCCTCGCCGATGATCTTCTGGGCGATCGCGACCCCGATCTCGGCGGCCTCCGCGACGTCGCCCGGGGAGGCGACCGCGAGCTCCATCAGGTCGGTGTAGCCGCTCTCGCGCAGCTTGTCGGCGGTCGTCTGGCCGACGCCCGGAAGGTCCTCGAGGGCGATCTCCTCCCGGACCTCGGGAGCGGGGGGGGCCGGCCCGGTTCGGGCCGTCGATCGGGCGGGCACGTGCGCTCGACCGGCCCCCGGGGAGATAAGGGTGCGGGGAGAGGGCGTGGAACGGTGGGGCCTGACGCGCCCGGACGGGCGGACGCCCTACGACCGGGCGGCTCCGGCCGCCGACAGCGGAGCGAACGGCTCGCCCGTGAGCCGCTCGAAGACCGTCGTGTACAGCCGGCTGACCTCGTCGACCAGCAGCGGGGGGAGCGGGGGGATCGCCGGCTCCTCGGCGTGCCCGTCGCGCGCCCGGACGAGGCGCTCGTAGTAGCCGGTCTGTCGGTAGTGCTGGCGGACGAACTCCTTCGAGAAGTCGATCTGACGCCCGCGCTCGTAGGCGTCCTTGTCCCAGAAGCGATCCTCGTCGGCCGTGCCGAACGTGTCGACGACCATGAGCGCGCCGTCCGAGCCGACGCCGAACTCCTTCTTGCCGTCGACGTGGATGAGTCCGCGGGGGCCGATCTCCTCCTGCATCGCGGCGTCGATCCGCAGGATCGTCTCCTTCAGCCCGTCGAGCTGGCGCCGGTCCAGGGCGGAGAGCTCGAGCGCCTCGGGGATCGTGAGGAGCCGGTCGACCGGCTCGAGCTTGGTCGTCACCTCGAAGTGCGGCTCGGGGAGGCGCTCCCCGTAGGCGAGGCTCTTGCCCGAGGGGAAGCCGAGGTCGGCGGAGCCGACCTTGCCGGCGCGGACGCGGTCCCAGAGGGAGCCCGCGAGATAGTAGCGGACGATCAGCTCGAGGGGGACGAGGTAGCCCTTCGGCGACGGACCGAGCGTGCGCGGGTGGGGCTCGACCTTCACGCGCCGGACGCGCATCGCGGTCGGGCCGTGGAGCCCGAGGAAGTGGTGGGGGATGCCGAGGCGCTCGCACCGGGCGAACCAGTGGGCGCTGGTCCGGCAGAGCGATTCCCCCTTGAACGGGATCTCGCTCGGGATGTGCTTGTCGAAGACGCTGATGTCGTTCGTGAAGCGGAACTCGAGCTCGGTCGGGGAGACCTCGTAGACCTCTTTGACCTTCCCTCGCCGCACGAACGTCGGCGCGACGTCCGCGGGGGAGGCAGCCGGCTTCGTCATGCCGGTCGGGGAGGCGCCGGCGGCTTAACGTTCGCTCCCGCGGCCGGGCCGGCTACAGCGGCCGGGCGTGGATCGACGTCACCGGACGGAACCCGCGCTTCGCGTAGAAGCGCACCGCGATCTCGTTCTGGGCCGGGAACTCGGCGGTGACGACCCCGGCGCCCTTCGCCTTCAGGGCGCCCGTCACCTCGCGGAGGAGGTACTCCCCTCCGCCCCGCCGCCGGTAGAGCGGCAGGAGGTAGATGTCGACGATCACGCCCTCGAGCTGGGGGGTGTAGAACGGACGCTCGCGCAGGCTCGCGCGGACGAACCCGACGACCTTCTCGCGGTCGGTCCCCGAGCCTTCGGCGACGAGCACGACCGCCTTCGGGTCGGCGAGCTGCGCGCGGACGATCTCGGCGGCGTGGGGCTCGGCGTCGTCGCGGACCTTGAGCAGCGGGTCGAACTCCTCGTTGAGCCGCTTCAGCCGCAGGAGGAGCGGCACGATCGCCCCGACGTCGGACTCCCGCGCCGGCCGGACGTGGACCGGCGGGCCGGAGGCGTCGGCCGAGGGCGGAGGGGAGGCGGTCGGGCTCATGCCGGCCTCCGCGCCGGCCGGGAGCGGGGCATCGGCTGCGTGAGGTGGGAGCGGGCGAGCGCACGGACGAGCCGGGCCGGCCTCGCCATCCGCTGCCGCGCGCGGTCGAGGAACTCGTCGTGCGTCAGGCGGACGCGCGCGAGGCCGAGGCGGACGGCGGCGTCGGCGACCGCTGCCGCGACGTGCGGGAAGACGTCGGACTCCTGCATCGTCGGCAGGATGTGCTGGGCCGTCAAACCTTTGCGCCGAGCCCCCCCGGCGAGCTCGTGCGCCGCGGCGAGGACGATCTCGTCCGGCATCCCCTTCGACCGGGCGTCCAGCACCCCCCGGAACACCGCGGGGAAGACGAGGGAGTTGTTGACCTGGTTCGCGAAGTCGCTCCGGCCGGTCGCGACGACCGCCGCTCCCGCGGCGCGCGCGACGTCCGGCCAGATCTCCGGCTCGGGGTTGGCGAGCGCGAAGACGATCGGGTGCGGCGCCATCGCGTGCACGTGCTCCGGTCGGAGCGTCCCCGGCACCGGGGTCGACGCCGCGATGACGACATCCGCGCCCTCGACGGCCTGGGCGAGCCCGCCGGAGCGGCCGCCGCCGTTGGTCCGGAGCGCGAGGCGGTACTTCCAGGGGTGGCGCACCGACAGCTCGTCGACGTCGTCGCGTTCGGCGTGCAGCACGCCGTGCTGGTCGACGAGCGTGAGGCGGCCCGGTTCGTGGCCGAGGGCGAGCAATAGGCGCGCCGTCGCGAGGTTGGCCGCACCGGCCCCGAGCAGGACGGTGCGCGCCTCGCGCACCGTGCGCCCCGTGACCTCGAGCGCGTTGAGGAGCCCGGCGACCGTCGCCGCGGCGGTGCCGAGCTGGTCATCGTGCCAGACCGGGATCTCGACGCGCTTCGCGAGCTCCTCGAGGATCCCGAAGCACTTCGGCGAGGCGATGTCCTCGAGGTTGATCCCGCCGAACGCCGGGGCGATCGCCTCGGCGGTCGCGAGGAACGCGTCCGGGCTGTTCACCGCGATCGGGACGGGGATCGCATCGACCCCGCCGAGGAACTTGAACAGGAGCGCCTTGCCCTCCATCACGGGAAGCGCCGCGCGCGGGCCGATGTCGCCAAGGCCCAGGACGCGCGAGCCGTCTGTGACGATCGCCACCGTGTTCCAGCGGCCGGTGAGCTCGAAGGAGAGCTCCGGTGCCCGGTGGATCGCCCGGGAGACCTCCGCGACACCAGGGGTGTACCAGAGCGAAAAATCGTGGAGGGAGCGGACCGGCACCTTCGGCACCGTCTCGATCTTGCCGGCGTAGAACCGCGACAGCTCGACCGCGCGACGGCCGAGCTCCTCGGTCTGGCCCTCCCGGAGCCGGTCCGCCTCCGCCTCGGCCGACCGGCTCCGCCGGCGGGGCAGGCGCGACGGCGTCGGGGAAGCGGGGGCGCTCTCGGCCATCCGGCTCCTCGACCGGGGGCCCGCCTCATTATCCTTTGCGCGAGCCGGCTCGACGCTCGGTGGGCGCGCCGGATCCGCGGGGGCTTGTCCGCCGCGCAACGGCGTTGCCCGGCCCGCCGGCGGCGCGGGATTAAGGGTCGTCGAGGCTCCGCGCCCGCTCGATGCAGGTCGACGCCGGCCTCGCCAGTCCGTTCCCACGCTCCGAGGAGCTCGTCCGGGCGACGCGCGACCGCGACCGCGGCCGGACGAGCGCCGCCGAGGTCGAGCGTCGGTACCGCCTCGCCGAGGAGGACGTCGTCGCCGAGGAGCGCCGGCTCGGCTTCGGGTCGGTGACGGCCGGCTTCCTGAGGACGGACGACCTGTTCCGACCGTACGCCCTCGGGTGGGAGGGGTTCGCCGTCGGTCCGCTGACCCGCTGGCTCGAGTCGAACACGTTCTACCGCCGGCCGGTGCTCCTCCACCCGCCGGCGCGCCGGGCCGGGGCGATCCGGGCCGGACTCCCCCCGCCGCTGCGCGCGGATCCGGCCGGAGCGCGTCTGCTGCTGCCCGGTCCGTACACCTTCGCCGAGCTGCTGGACAATCGCTCCGGGGAGACCGGCCCGGCGCTCGTCCATCGCCTGGGCCGGCTGCTCGCCGACGAGCTGCGGGAGCTCGGTGGCGACGGGTTCCGGACGTTCGTCCTCTCCGACCCGCTGGTCGCGATCGCCCCTCCCGAGGGCCCGGCCGCCGCCTCGCTCGAGGAGGCGTACCGCTCGATCGGGGGGGCGGTCCCGGGCGCGACGACGATCGTCTGGACGTACGGCGCCGACCCGGTGCCGGCGCTCCCGCTCCTCGACCGGCTCGCCGTCACGGCCGTCGGGATCGACCTGACCGAGGTCGAGGCGGAGCGGCTGCCGCAACGGGACCGGCCGGCCGGCCTTGCCGCCGGCGTGGTCGACCCGAGGACGACCCTGCTCGAGGAGCCGACCGAGATCGTGCGGGTCGTCCGCGCGGCCGCCCGGCGCCGCCGGGCCGACCGGCTCTGGCTCTCGACCGGCGCACCGCTCGACCTGCTGCCGGCGGAGGCCGCCGGCCGAAAGCTCGGCGTGCTCGCCGAGGCGGCACGCGCGTTGGGAGGCGGCCCGGGACAGTGAGCGCGACGACGTTCCGGACCCAGGAGGTCGGCAGCCTTCCGCGGCCGCTCTGGCAGCTGCAGCGCCAGCGCGGCGACCGGCTCACCGACGCCGCCCGCGCCGAGTACGAGCGGTGGGACCGGCTCCTCGGGTTCGGAGGCGAGATGCCGGAGGCCCGCGCGGCGCTCCTCGGGGACGGGCCGGCGGACGGCGAGGCGACCGGCGCGCTCGCGTCGCTGTTCGCGCTGCGCTACCTCGAGTCGGCTGGCCTCGACCGCGTCTACGACGGAGAGGCCCGTCGGGTCGAGATGTACGAGCACCCGGTCCGCCGGATGCGCGGCTTCCGGTTCGTGGGCCACGTTCGCTCGTTCGACGCGAAGTACTACCGCAAGGCGGCGGTCACGGGGCCGGTCGGCCTCGAGCGGCCGTACCACCTCGAGGAGTTCGATTTCGTTCGGGCGCACGCACGCGCTGAGCCGAAGCTTCCGATCACCGGCCCGTACACGCTCGCCGACTGGTCGTACAACGAGTACTACCTCGGACGCCAGCCCGGCTGGAAGGGGAGCGCCGCGCGCCGCTCCGCCCAGCGGGAGCTCGTGGTCGCCCTCGCGCGCGAGGCGATCCGCCCGACGCTCCAGGAGCTGGTGCGGCGCGGCTGCCGCACCGTGCAGATCGACGAGCCGGCCGCGGGCACGCATCCGGACGAGGTCGACCTCGTCGTCGAGGGGTTCAACGCGGCGACCGACGGGATCGACGCCGAGGTGTCGATGCACGTCTGCTACACGGATTATCCGAAGCTGCTCCCCGCCCTGCTCGAGGCGAAGCGCTGCCGCCAATGGACGTGGGAGTTCGCCAACCGGGATGACGAGGACCACGACGGCTACGCCGTGCTCGAGCAGCTGCGCGACTACGGCGACGACCGGTCGGTCGGGGTGGGGGTGGTCGACGTCCACGTCGACCGGGTGGAGACCCCCGAGCTCGTCGCCGACCGCGTCGTGCGGGCGGCCCGCCACCTCGGCGACCCCGCCCGTGTCTGGGTCAATCCGGACTGCGGCCTCCGCACCCGGAGCCTCGAGGTCGCCCACGCGAAGCTCCGCGCGATGGTCGAGGGAGCCGCGCTGGCCCGCGAGCGACTGGGGCTCGCCTAGACGGGGGTAGGCCCTCCGTCAGGAGCCGGCGACCGTCAGCACCTCGGCCCCGGTCGGACCGACCCGGACGGTGTGCTCCGCCTGGGCGACCAGGCCGCCGGCCCGCTCGAGGAACACCGGGTAGCTCTGCAGGAACCGCCGGCCGCGCTCGAGGGCGGCGCGCTCCGCCTCCGAGCGCGCCCATCGAGCCGTGAACGGGAGGGTCCGGTACCGCGCGTACATCCGAGCGAGCTCGGCGTCGGCCGGAGGCGGGGGACGGCGGAACCGGACGATGTGTCCGAACGCGCCGTTGTCGATCCGCCCCTCGCCGTTGGTCGCGAACGGCTCGATCGCGATGATCTCTCCGATGCGGAACGTCTCGTCCGAGAGGCCCGGGACGTTGGGGATCGACTTCCCCGCGTGGAGGAGGTACCGCTCGATCGAGTGGCCGGTAAGGTCCCGGATCGGGTACAGCCCGCGGGCGCGGATCGCCCCCGCGACCGCGACGCTGACGTCGTCGACCGGGCCCCCCGGACGGACGGCGCGCACGCCGGCGGCCAGCGCGTCGTGCACGGCCGCGATCAGGTGGGCGTGGCGATGGCCGCCGCCGACCTCGACCGTATCGGCCGTGTCGGCGACCGCGCCGTCGAGGTGCGCCCCGACGTCGACCTTGAGGAGGTCGCCGACCTCGAGCGTCGCCTCGTCCGCAGCGTCGGGGGTGTAGTGAGCCGCCTCGCGGTTGCGCGAAAGGTTCGCCGGGAACGCCGGCTCGGCGCCGCGCTCCCGGACGAACTGCTCTACGGCCTCCGCGATGTCGCGCCGACGAGCCCCCGGCACGGAGAGGCGCACGCCGAGCTCGCGCGCACCGGCGGCGATGCGGGCTGCCTCGCGCCAGCGGTCGGGCCCGGGCGCTTCGTCCGCCCCGCTCATCCGCGCGGGACCTCCCGGGGGCTCCGCCCCGCGAGGTCGACGAGCGTCGACGGCCGTCCGCTCGGCGACGGGGCCGCGTCCGCGTAGCAGGCGACCCGGTCCCCGAGACTGCGCCGGGCCTCCCGGAGCGTGCGGGCGGGGGGCTCGCCGCTGCGGTTCGCCGACGTGGCGACCAGCGGTCCGACGCGTCGGGCGAGCTCGAGGGCGAAGGGGTGTGCCGGCACCCGGAGCCCGATCCGCGGCCGGTCGGCGACCTCCGCCGCGAGGGTCCGCCGGGCCCGGGGGGACGGGCGGGCGAGCACCGTGAACGGACCGGGGAGCTGATCGCGCACGAACCGACGGGCCTCCCGGTTGAGCAGCGCCCAGCGGTCGAGCTCGGCGACCGAGCTCACCGCGACCGAGAGGGGGCGGCCGGGAGCGCGGCCCTTGAGGTCGACCAGCCGGGCGACCGCCGTGCGGTCCATCGCCCGGGCCGCGAGCGCGTAGAGGGTGTCGGTCGGGTGGACGACCAGGCCCCCGGCGAGGAGCGCCCGGGCGGCGACGCCGCTCCGGGGTCCCATCGGACTAGACGTACTCCTCGCCGACCCGGGAGTAGGCGAGGAACTCGTCCGCCGTGAAGTAGAGGGCGAGCTCGCGGGTCGCCGACTCGACCGAGTCGGAGGCGTGCACGAGGTTGGGGGTGATCCCGAGCGCGAGGTCGCCGCGGATCGTGCCGGGGGCGGCCGTCTGCGGGTTGGTCGCTCCCGTGAGCAGCCGCGTCACCGCGATCGCCGACCGCCCCTCGACCGCGAGCGCGAGGACCGGCCCGCTCGTGATGTGCTGGATGAGCGACGGGTAGAACGGCTTGCCCTGATGCTCGGCGTAGTGGCGCTGCGCGAGCTCGGGGGGGATCCGCAGCGTCTTGCCGGCGACCAGCTTGAGCCCCTTGCGCTCGAGCCGCCCGACGATCTCGCCGACAAGCCCCCGGCGGATCCCGTCCGGCTTCACGAGGACGAGCGTGCGCTCGACGTTCCCCTCGGCCATCTCGGCCGCCGAGCGGGACAGGCGGGTAAAGCGTTGACGCCCGGGACGGGAACGGTTTCCTGCAGCCGGGGTTCGGCTCCCGCATGGTCCCGGACCGAAGCCCACGCGCCGCCGCTCGACGCCGCGGGCCGGCCGTCGGGGTCGACCTCGCCGGAAGCCCCCGGCGACGCACCGGCTTCTGCGTCCTCGGACCCGGGCTCCGGACGCGCACGGGGGTGCTCGGGGGGGACGAGGAGATCCTGAGGGCGGTCGTGGGCGCCCGTCCCTCGCTGGTCGCCATCGACGCACCGCTCGCGCTGCCGCGCGGCCGTCGCTCCCTTGAGACCCCCGGGCCCCCGCACCTGCGGTCGTGCGACCGGGCGCTCGGAGCGCTTGGGATCCGGTTCTTCCCGCTGACACTCGGACCGATGCGCATGCTGACCGCGCGCGGCATCACCCTGAGCGCGGCGTTACGTCGACGTCACCTTCCCGTGATCGAGGGCTACCCCGGGGGGGCCCAGGACGTGCTCGGACTCCCGCGCAAGGGCGCCGGGGAGGCCGTGCTGCAGCGCGCGCTCGTCCGGTTCGGGTTCACCGGTGACGTCGCCGAGCGGCCGCTCACGCATGACGAGCTGGACGCGATCGCCTGCGCCTACACCGCCCGCGAGCACCTCGCCGGCCGGTCCTGGGTCCTGGGGGACCCGGACGAGGCGCTGCTCGTCCTTCCCCGGCCCCGGACCGGTCGCGCGCGGGTCGCGAGGAGCGCCGGCCGACGATGATCGGCGGCCCACCGAAGCTGCCGCGCGCCGTCCGGGGGTTCGACCGGGCCGCCGAGGCCTACGAGCGGAGCCGGCCCGGCTATCCTGCCGCGGCGGTCGCGTTCCTCCGGCGCGAGCTGCGGCTCGGGCCCGGGAGGACGGTCGTCGACCTCGGGAGCGGTACCGGCAAGCTGACGCGCTCGCTCCTCGGGAGCGGTGCGGCGGTGGTCGCCGTCGAGCCGACCGCCGGGATGCGGAGGGTCTTCCGCCGCGTCCTCCCGTCGGTCGTCGTCGTCGACGGCACGGCGGAGGCGATCCCGCTCCCCGACGGCTTCGCGGACGCGCTTGTCGTCGGTCAGGCGTTCCACTGGTTCCGGACCGCACCGGCCCTGCGGGAGATCCGGCGCGTCCTCCGCCCGGGCGGACGGCTCGCCCTCCTCTGGAACGTCCGGGACGAGTCGTTCGAGCTGTCGGCCCGGGTCAGCGAGCTGCTCGACCGACGCGCGGGCCGGGTCGCCCACGCCCGCGAGCTGCGCTGGCAGGGCCGGTTCGAACGGAGCCGGGCCGGCTTCGGCCCGCTCCGCTACCGGGCCTTCCGCCAGGTGGCGACGATGGATCGGACCGCGTTCGTCGAGCGGTTCCTGTCGGTGAGCTCCGTGGCGATCCTGCCGCGGGAGCGGCGCCGGGCGATCGCCGCGGAGATCCGCCGCCTGGTCGCCGAGCTCGCACGGGGCGACCGTCGGACCCCGGTGGCGCTCCCGTACCGGACCGACGTCTATGTCGCCCGCCGGGCGTGAGCGGGCGCGAGCGACGCGTCGCAGCGGGGCTCCCACGGGCACCCCGCGCACTTCGCTGGGCTCGGGTCGGCGTCCCCGCGGTAGGGGGCGCGGACGGCGGCGAGCGTCGCGAGCAGCCGTCGCCGGCTCGCGGCGTCCCACGGCAGGACGACCTCCCGGTCGGCGTAGCGCAGCACGCCGAACGGAGGGGGCCGGCCGGTCGTCTCCTCGACCAGGAGGCAGTAGGCCGCGAGCTGGGTCCGATGCGACGGATAGGGACCGCCGTCGGGCATCTTCCGGTGCTTGAGCTCCACCGGCACGAGGCGCCCGTCCGGCGCTTCGCGCAGCAGGTCCGGCCGGCCGACGAGACGGTACCGGTCCGAGCGGAGCGTCACGGCACGGCCCGCGTCGGCCGCGACGAACCGGCCCCAGCGACGCTCGGAGCGCCCGCGGGCGAGCGAGACGACCCCGACCCCGAGGGCGGTCGCCCCGAGCACGACGAACACGAGGACGAGGAGGGGATCGGTCACCGGATCACCCACCCCACGGCGAGCGCGAGGAGGCTCAGTCCGACGACGACCGCGACCCAGGGCAGGCCGGGATGCTCGGCTCGCCACCGCTCCGCTCCGAGCCGCCGAGCGTGGTACCGCACGCCGGCGTCGGCGGAGGCGGTCGGTGGGGACGGTCCGCTGCGGCGGAACCGGTAGGCGCGGGGGCAGAACGTCTGCTCCGCGAGATCGCTCGGGCTCGTCCAGGGTTCCGGCGAGGCCACGGGCCCGCGCCGCGAACCTACCGCTTACTCGTTGCGCTGCAGTCGAACGCTGCGACGGGGCCGCTACGCGTCGTTCTCGTCGTCGCCCTTCGGCTTCGGGGCGGGCTTGGCGGCCGCCTTCGCGGGCGCCTTGGACGCTGGCCGCGGCGTGGCCTTCGCGGGAGCGGGGCCGTCGGTCGCCGGGACGGACTTCGGCGTCGGGGACCTCGTCGCGCCTCCGGGGCGTGCACGCGGGCTCCTCGCCGGCTTGCCGGCCGCCGGTGCGGCTTCCACGGCGGCGGGCGCCGCCGGGGTCCCGGCGGTCGGGGGAGCGCGGCCGCGCGGGGCGCTCTCCTTCGGCGCGCCCGCGACGGCGGAGGGGGCCGCCGCGCCCCGCTCGGCGCTGGAGCGCTCGGCGGCCTTCTTCAGCGCGTAGGCCCGGGTCCACTTGAGACGGTGGCCGATCCGCCCGAGACCGAGCTGTTGCTTGCGGCAGGACGACGAGCAGAACTGGAAGACCGTGCCGTCCCGCTTGACGAACATCGTGCCGGTGCCCGGCTCGATCTCCTGAGCGCAGAACGAGCACTGGCGCTTTGCGACCATCGCCCCTCCCTACCGGACGGAGAGCTTGCGGGCCTCTCGGGCCGTCTCCCGGAGGATGAGGACGTCCCCGAGGCGGATCGGACCGGCGACATTGCGGGTGATGATCTTGCCGCGATCGCGGCCGGCGAGGACGCGGACCTTGACCTGGGTCGCCTCACCGGCCATGCCGGTGCGGCCGACCAGCTCGACGACCTCCGCCGGCGAGCCTTTCTCCTCGGGCATCGGACCGCGACCCTCCGGCGACGGACTACTTCCTCAGGTTCGGGAACGCCCCGGAGAGCTCGTCCAGGAGGCCCTTGCCCTCGCCGGCCTCGACGATCGCGACGCTCGCCGCGCCCTTCGACAGGCCGGCGGACTGGCCGAGCCGCTGCTTCTTCGGGACGTAGACGTAGGGGATCCGCTTCTCCTCGCAGAGCATCGGAACGTGGACGAGGATCTCGACCGGGTCGACGTCCTCGGCCATGACGACGAGCTTCGCCTCGGCGCGCTCGCTCGACTTCGTCACCTCGTTGGTGCCGATCCGGACCTTTCCGGTCTCGCTCGCCACCTGGACGAGCTGGAGGGCCTTTTCCGCGAGGTCGTCGGGAGTCTCGAATCGCACGTAGATCGGTCGCGCCATGGTTCCTCGCGTCAGCGGAACCCCGAAGGGTCCTCGGCTCACGGGCGGGGCCCCTCGGAGGCGAACGCCTACATAAGCGTGCCGGAGCCGGCGGCGGAGGACGGCGCCGTCCGCGGATACCGTCAGTGTCCGGGGCTCTCCGGTCCGGCCCCGGGCGGAGGGGGCGCGAGCTCCGGGTGGGCCGCGAACTCCCGGCGCACCGGCTCGGCGAGCCGGTCGAGCGACGCGGCGACCGCGCCCTTGAGGTCCTGGGGGTGGAGCCGCCCCTCCGACCAGGCCGCCTCGAACGCCGCGAGGCTCTCGAAGGCGAGCGGGCCGCCGTGGCGCTCGGCACGGTCGACCGTCAGCCGCCCCTCCCAGGGGAAGACGATGTACCGGACCGCCTCGACGACCGGGTTGCCGTCCAGGCTCCGCGCGGGACAGAACGCGGAGCCGATGCGGGCCGAGATCACGTCGCGCGAGCTGGGCAGCGGGACCGAGCTTCCCGGGTCGGACTTCGACATCTTCCCCTCGACCATCCCCTCGATCGGGTCCATGCGCGCCCCGCCGCGGAGGGAGGAGAGGAGCGGCGTGTGGATCGCGACGGGAATCGCCCAGCCGTAGTGGTGCGCGACCTCCCGGGCGAGGACGTGGGCGCGTCGCTGGTCCATCCCGCCGTAGGCGAGGTCGACCGGCAGCTCGAAGATGTCGGCCGCCTGCATCGAGGGGTAGAACAGCTTCGCGGTGTCGAGGTTCGGCTCGTCCTCCGCGCGGCCCATGATCGACATCGCGCGCCGCGTGCGCGCGAGCGAGGTTGCCTTCGCCACACGGACGACCCGGCCCCAGTAGTCGGCGCTGCCGACCAGCTCGGAGGCCCACCGGAACCGGACGCGCTCGCCGGTGACCCCGAGGGCCCGGAACGTCGCTTCCATCGTGCGTCCCGCGGCCCGGATCCGGGCGAGGTCCCCTCCCAGCTTGTCGTTGATCCACGCGTGCCAGTCGGCGAGGAACACCGTGACGTCGCATCCCGCCTCGTCGAGGTCGGAGAGCTTGCGCGCGAGGATGAGGTGGGCGATCGTCAGCGTCCCGCTCGGCTCGATCCCCACGTAGGCCCGGGGCCGTGCCTCACGGTCGACGAGCGCCCGCAGCTCGTCGGCGGTGACGGTCTCGACCGTGTGCCGGGCGATCAGCGCGACGCGATGCTCGGCGTCCACGGCCTGCCGGTACCCGGCCGGTATAAAGGGTGGTCCGCCCGGCCGTCCGACCTCCACGCTCCCCGCCGGCGTCCGAGGGCGGTATTATGACCCTCCGCCTCGCTAGTGACGTTCCCGGCCCATGGAAGGTTCCGCCGATGGGGCGGCGACGGTCGCCGAGGCGGTGGCGTCGCGTGCCAGCGAACTCGCTCACGCCCTCGGCATCAGCGCCGACGGGGCCCGCCGGCTGATCGAGGCCGGTCACGATACCCCCGAGGCGGGCCGGTCGCTCTCCCCGGACGAGCTCGTCCAGCTCGGCCTCTCTGCGGCCGACCGCGAGGCGATCGCGCGCGTCGGGGGCGGCGCGCCGGGGGGCGACGGACCCGGGGCCGACGCCGACCCCGATCGCATCGTCGAGCGGTGGGTCGGATCGGTCGGCAGGACCGAGCGCGCACGGCGGCCGAAGCTCGCTCCCAGCGGCAAGGCCTCCACGGACGTCCTCCGCCGCTGGGTCGACGGCGACGATCGGGCGATGGAGGACTGGATCCGGGCCTCCGAATCCGGCCCCGCCGCCCCGACCCCGTCGCTCGGGGCGCGCGAGCCGACGCCCGCGGGGCCCGCGGGGGAGGCCGCCGTGCCGTCCTCGGTCGCCGAGCGGGAGGAGACGGTCGTTCGCTGGCTCACCGGCCTGCTCGACCGCGTGAAGAGCGAGCAGTTCGACCCGGGGTCGATGATCCAGGAGGTCCAGGAGCTGCAGCGGCAGCTCTACGACGAGCGGTCGCGACGCAAGCAGCTCGAGGACCAGGTCGAGCACGTGAAGCGCGGCTCGATCGCCGTGATCAAGTACGTACGTTCTCGCGAGGCGAAGGAGCGCGAGGAGGCGCTCCGAGCCCAGGAGGAGGAGCTCGCACGGGTCCGCGAGCGCCTCGCCGCCTTCGAGGCGACCGGGGCCCCGCCCCCCATGGCGCCCCCCGGTCCCAGCGAGCCGGCCGCCGCGGCGGGACCGGCGGCCGCCCCCGAGAACGGGGAGTTCGCCGCGCGCGAGCAGCAGTACATCGAGCGCGAGACGGAGCTCCGCCGCCGCGTCGTCCACCTCGAGGGTGAGGTGCGTCGTCTGACGAGCGAGCTCGAGCAGTCGCGCACGCAGGGCCAGGCCGTCGCGCAGTCGAGCGGGGCGGTCGAGGCACGGCTCGCTCGCCAGCTCGAGGACGCGGCGCTGCGCGACCGGGAGCTCGTCGCGCGCGAGAACGAGCTGCGGACGCGGTTCGAGGAGATCCGCATCGCGACCGAGGAGATCGAACGCCGCAAGACCCCCCTCGAGTTCAAGGAGCGGGAGCTCGCCGCCTACGACCAGCAGCTCGAGAGCCGACGACGCGCGCTCGACATCGAGGCGCGCCGGCTCGAGGAGGCCCGCCGAGAGCTCGGCGTCGGCACGGTCACCGCCCCGAAGGAGGGCGACCGGCTCGACAACCTCCGCCAGGAGCTCGCGAAGAAGGAGGACGAGCTGCGGAGCCGCGAGAGCCTGCTCGCCGAGCGGACGCGGGAGCTCGAGCGGATGACGAACGTCGCCGCCGCGGTCGACGCCGACAAGCTCCACGCCGACAGCGTGAAGGACGCCTCCGCGGCGCGGGTCCGCAGCGGGGTCCGCCGGCTGGACGACCTTCTGTTCGGCGGCTTCCTCCCCGGCTCGCAGCTGCTCGTCAACGGCCCGGCCCACTCCGGAAAGGACGTGCTCGCCCGGCTCTTCTCCGCCGAGGGGCTCCGCCAGGAGATCCCGTCGATCTGGGTCGTGACCGACAAGACCTACTCCCAGGTCCGCGACGACCTCCTCCAGCTGTACCCCGGCACCGCGGAGGCCGAGCGCAAGGGCCTCCTGCGGTTCGTCGACCTCTACTCGCTCGCGGTCGGGGCTCCGACCGCCTCGGTCCCGGGGGTCCGGTTCCTCTCGTCGAACGACCGCGGCGCGCTCGAGCAGCTCGCGCGGGCGGTCGACGGCTACGCCGAGCAGATGAAGGAGCGGTTCTCGAGCTACCGGCTGATCTTCGAGTCGGTGTCGACCGTCACCGCGCTGCTCGACACCGCCGGCACGTTCCGGTTCCTCCAGCCGTTCATCGGCCGCCGGAAGCTCGACGCCTCGGTCGGCTACTACGTCCTCGAGAGCGGGATGCACTCCGAGTCGGACCTCGAGAGCCTCGAGCACATGGTCGACGGTTCGCTCAACCTCAAGATCGAGCAGATGAAGACGTTCCTCGCCGTGCGCGGGCTCGGCGACGCGCAGGCGCGCAGCTGGATCGGCTACACGTTCACCAAGCGCGCGTTCAACCTCGGCTCGTTCAGCCTCGAGCACATCCGCTAGGTCCGCCGGCGCGGCGCGCTCATCTCGGGCCGCGCGGTCCCTCAGGACGATGGCCGCGTCCGCCGCGCCGCCCCCGGCCCGGAGGCCGGACGCCCTCGGCCCGTTCCGCTCGCGCAGCTTCCTCGGACTGTGGACCGGCACGGTCGCCTCGTCGCTCGGCGCGGCGGTCGCCTCGGTCGCCTTCTCCTGGTTCGTCTACTCCACGACCCGGGCGGCGCTCGCGGTCACGCTGCTCGGCGTGACGAACTTCGCCCCCGGGCTCGTCGTCGGGCTGCTCGCCGGGGCGCTCGCCGACCGGTACGCCCGGCGGAAGCTGATGATCCTTGCCGACGTCGTGCGCGCCGCGACGGTCGCCGCGCTCGCGGTCTACCTCGTGCTCCGCGGCTTCGACCTCGTCGTCATCCTGCTCATCGTCGGGGTCGTCTCCGCAATGGGCGCCCTGTTCCGGCCGGCGTCCAACGCGCTGCTGCCCCAGATCCTCCCCGGCGAGCAGCTGCCGGACGCGAACGGCCTGCTCTTCTCCGGCATGACGGCCGGCGGGTTCGTCGGGAGCGCCGTCGGCGGGGCGCTGATCGTCCTCGTCGGCGCGGCGACCGACTTCTCCCTCAACGCGCTCACCTACGTCGTCTCGGCGGCGATGATCGCGTTCGTCGTGCTGCCGCCGTCCCGCCGGCCGTCGCCGGCGACCCCGGAGGCCCCGCGCGGCTCGCTGTTCACGGAGGTCCGCGAGGGGCTCGTCTACGTCCGGAGCCAGCCGGCGCTGTTCTGGTCGATCCTCGCCTCCCTCGGGGCGAACTTCTTCCTGTCGATCTACGGGACCTACGAGGTCGTCTACGTCGTCGGGTTCCTCCGCGCCGGCGCCGCGGTCTACGGGCTCGCGGCGGCGGCGAACGGCGTCGGCTTCGGCGTCGGCTCGATGCTCGCCGGCCGCCTCGGCACCGTGCGCCGGGCCGGCATGACGTTCATCGTCTCCTGGGCGGCGTCGGCGCTGCTCGTGACCGAGCTCGCGTTCGTGCGCTCGATCCCGAACGCGATCACGATCTTCGCGGTCGCCGGGGCGCTCGGGGGGCTCGGGAACTCGACGTATCTCGCCTGCGTGCAGCGGATCGTCCCCGAGGCGCTGCTCGGCCGCTTCTTCAGCATCGACGAGGTCGGGAGCTTCGCGGTGATCCCCCTCGGCCAGATCGCCGGGGGGGTGCTGCTGACGGTCGCCGGCATCCCGGTGACGTACACCGTCGCCGGGCTCGGGGCGTTCGCCTGCACGGCGCTGCTCCTCCTCTCGCGGGACGCGCGGCGGCTCGCCTACCCGCCCCTGCCGACCGAGCATAGGGCTATGTAGGCCCCCGCGGTCCAACCGCTCGCTAGGCTGGACCGGGGGGTTGGGCGTCCCCTTACACACCGAAACCGTCCTTAGCGGGGGTGACAGGCAGGAGCGACGTTCGAAGGGGTCGCGCGTCCCGCGTGGCTCCGTAGACGCTCTGTTCCGTCGGGCCGCGGGTCCCGCGACGGGCGCTCGGAGGAGCGCCCTAGCGGGTAACCATCACGGGCACCGGGTCAGGTCCTGACGGGAGCAGCCTTACCGTGACCCGTCGACGCTGGCGGGGTGACGGGGCCGAGGGGCGCGCGGGGTCTCCGTGCGGTCTCTTCGAGCGGCAATCCTGCTGGCCTAGCACGCGCTAGCCGGACGGCGGTCCGGCGGAGCTCGGCGTCACCCCCACCCCTGCGTTGCGCGTGGAACCGTCCGGCGAGGCGGCCCAGCCCGTCGCCGCGGGCGCGATCGCGTCGGCCTCGAGCCGCCGCCGCCGTTCCGGCGGGATCTCCCGCTTCGCCCCGGCGGCGTAGTCGTACGTCACGATCACTGTCCGTCCGACCGCCGTCGTCCGTCCGGTGCCGGCGTCGCGGAAGCGATAGGCGAGCGTGAAGCTCGTCCGTCCGAGCGGGCGGACCGGCGCGATCGCCCCGACGAGCTCGGTGCCGTACGTGACCGGAGCGAGGTAGCGGCAGCTCGCCTCCGCCACGATGATGTCGAGCTCGGTCGGGTCGCGTCGGCCGATCACGTCCAGGTAGTAGGCGCACCGCAGGGTCTCCATCATCGGCAGGTAGGCGGCGTGGTTGAGGTGGCGCAGCACGTCGAGGTCGTGGTAGGTGACGCTGAAGCGTCGCTCGAGCGCCCACGGACCGTCCGTCCGGAAAGGATCCGCCATCGCGCCAGGACGGCCGGGTCGCCTATATCCCTGCGAGGCGCTCGAGCCGCTCCCAGCGATGCCCGCGAGCCCGAGGTCAGGAGCCACCGCCTCCACAGGAAGCGGGGGGGTGGGGGGGTCGACGGAGGCTCCCCGGCCCGGCGAGATGGCCGGGGCGGTGCGGAGGGTCCGCGACCTGACCCGACAGCACTCGGCCCGGTTCGAGCGCTCGCTGCCGCTGATCGCCAGCGAGAACCTCCTCTCGCCCTACGCGAAGGAGCTGCTGATCTCCGACCTCCACTCGCGCTACGCCGAGGGCCTGCCGGGCGAGCGGTACTACGAGGGCAACGAGCAGGTCGACGAGATCGAGAACCTGACGCTCGAGCTCGCGCGTCGCCTGTTCCGGTGCTCGTTCGCGGACGTCCGGCCGACCTCCGGTACCGTCGCCAATCTCGCGGTCCTCAAGGCGCTCGCCGAGGCCGGCGACCTGGTCGGGACGAGCCGGCTCGCCGACGGCGCGCACATCTCGAGCGCGGCCTTCGGTGCCTTCGGCCTTCGCGGCGTGAAGCCGGTCTACTATGCCTGGGACCCGGCGCGGATGACGATCGATGTGCCGCGGACGCGCGAGATCCTTCGCGCCGTGCGCCCGAAGCTCTGCCTCTTCGGGCTGTCGCTGTTTTTGTTCCCCCTCCCGCTCGACGAGCTCCGCCCGACGCTCGAGGAGATCGGCGCGACCGGCTGGTACGACGCCGCGCACGTCCTCGGCCTCATCGCCGGCGGGGAGTTCCAGGACCCGCTCCACGAGGGCTGCACGGTCGTCAGCGCCTCGACCCACAAGACGCTCCCCGGCCCCCAGCACGGGATCCTCCTCGCCGAGACCGAGGACGCGACGGTGCGCCAGCGGCTGAGCGCGGGGGCGTTCCCCGGGGTGACGAGCAACCACCACCTCCACGCGATGGCCGCCCTCGCCGTCTCGCTCGCCGAGCACCTCGAGTTCGGCCGGGAGTACGCCCGGCGGACGGTCGAGAACGCCCGCGCGCTCGCCCAGGCGCTCCACGACCGGGGGTTCGACGTCCTCGCGGCCGACCTCGGCTTCACCCGGTCGCACACGCTCGCCGTGCGGGTCGTCCGGGAGGGCGGGGGCGCCGACGCCTCCCGGCGCCTCGCCGACGCCGGGGTCATCGCGAACAAGAACCTGCTCCCCGGGGACCGGAGCCCGAAGCAGCCGGGCGGGATCCGCCTCGGGACCCCCGAGGTCACCCGGCTCGGGATGGGTCCGCGGGAGATGGGCCGCATCGCCGAGCTCATCGACGACCTGCTCCACCGCGGCCGCCCGACCGCGGAGGTCGCCGCCGGCGCCGCGGAGCTGAAGGGAGGCTTCACCACGCTCCGCTACTGCTTCGGCGCCGGGGAGGCGGCCTACCGCTACTACGACCTCGTCGGACGAGAGCCGGACGCGGGCTAGTCGCCGCTCTCGTCCTCGAGGTCCTCGTCGCGGCGGCGGAGGCTGCGGTCGAGCGCCTCGGGGTCGACCGTGACCCGCAGCGCCGGCGCGTCCTGCGCGAGGCAGAATCGCGCGCCCCCGTCCGGTCCGACCGTCGCCCCGAGCGTCCCGTCCGCGACGAGCGAGGCGAGCCAGTCGGCGAGCGCGGGGGGCGCCGGGGGCGGCTCCCAGGCCGCCTCCAGACCGGCGAGGTCGACCGCCCCGGCGGCGCGGACCAGCTCCACCGTCCGGGCCCGTCCTTCCGCGAGCGCCCGGAGCGCTCGGTCGCCGTCCGCCGCCCCCCGGTCGCGACGGCGCCGCCGCACGACGGCGAGCGCTCCGAGGCCGATCGCCCCCAGCGGGACCCCCGCGGCGACCGCCTCGACCGCGGCGTCGGGACCGGCCGCCCCCGCGGCCGGCACCGCGAGCGGGCCGAGCAGGAGGTCGCCGGCCCCGTCGAGCACGGTCACGACGCCGGAGCTGCCGCTCGTCGCGGTGTAGTTGATCCAGACCGCGCTGCCTCCCCCGGCGAGAGCGGTCGCGTGCACGACCTGGGCGCTCCGCTCCCCGCCGAAGTCGAGCACCACGGTCAGCGGCGCGCCCGGCACCGCGTTGCCGAAGCGGTCGCTGACCCGCCAGAGGGTGGCGTTGCTCCGGGCGCCGGCCCGGGCGACCGTCGGCTCCGACAGGCGCAGCTGCTCCCGGTCCGGAACGATCGTGACGGTCAGGTTCGGGGCGCTCTCCGGCAGCGCGCTCCCGACGAGCGCGAGCTCGACGGTCGTCGAGGTTCGGACGGTGAGGCTCACGTTGAGGACGCCGCCGATCCACGCCGAGCCCGGGACGCCGAACGTGCCGTCGCCGAGGTCATCGAGCGGCCCGGCCGCCGAGGTGTTCACGGAGGCGTCCACGGGGCCGGAGGCGCCGACGACCAGCAGCTCGGCGTTCGCCGCGAACGCCCGGTCGACCGAGCCCCCGACGTCGAGCGCGGCCCAGCTCAGCGGCACCGCCGTCCCGGCGACGACCGCGCCGGTCGGCGGGCTCGCGAGCGCGACGATCGACACCGCCGGCGCCGGCGCGACCGACACGAGGAGCGTCGTCCGCGCGACCGTCCCGAGGTGGTCGCAGACGGTGAACGTCAGTTCGACGGCTCCGGCGAGCGCGGGCACCCAGCTCGCGTTGACCGCGCCGTCCGCGTTCGTCGTTCCGGTGGCGAGCGGGGCAGGCTCCCCGGAGACGTTCCACCAGTAGCGGAGGGGGAGGAGCCCTCCGCGCACCGACGCGGTGAGCGGGAGCGGGACCCCGACGCTCGCGTTCCCCTGGACGACCCTCGCCGGACCCACGCCGAGCGGCGGGGCGATGACGATCGTGAACCGGGCGGAGCTGTTGACCCCGTCCGCGTCGACCGCCCACGCGAGCGCGCTGACGTTGCCCGGGGACGCGTACGTCGCCGCGAACGTCCAGCCGGGGCCGGGTCCGGCCTGGCACTCGGGCGGACCGACGCCGGAGGCGAGGCACCCCTCGGCGAACGGTCGGGCACCCGAGCCGTTCTCGACGACGAGCGCTAGGTTCACGGGCTCGCCGACGTAGCCTTCGGCCGGGCTCGGCACCACGGAGAGCGCCGGCCTCGGGCTCACGGTGACCTGCGGGAACTGCCAGGCCCCGCTCGAGTAGCCGTTCGTCACCGTCGCGGTCGGCTGCGCGATGCCGGCGGACGGGTAGTCCAGGAGCGTCGAGCAGGTGATCGGAGCGATCCCCCCCACTGGGGAGCCGACCGAGCAGGGGGCGGAGACCGGGGGGAGCCCGAGGCCCGGCTCCACGATCGAACGGTAGCCGTACCCCGGCGCGCCGACCGCGGCGAGGTCGATCGCGACCGCGGAGCCGACGTCGACCGAGGTGCGGTTCGCCTCCCCCCGCTCGACGCTCGTCGACTCCGCGGTCAGCAGCAGGCCCGCGGAGAGCGCGGGAAGGGGAACGCCGCGGTCGACCGAGCGCGCGACGAGCGAGAGCTCCGCGACCCCGGCTCCCGCGACGGCCTGGACCTGGATCGCCGATCCGTCCGAAGGGCCGTCGACCGACCACCCCGTGCCGTTGAGCGTCCAGCCGAACGACACCGCGAGGCCGCTCGGCGTGCCGTCGGCGGCGAGGACGGTGGCGGTGACGTTCGTCGGCGCGTCCGCCGAGACGACCGCGGTCGTCCCTTCCGGCACGGTCTCGAGCGCGGCGAACTGGTAGACGAGGTCGACGGTGAAGTCGTCGACCAGTCCGAGCACTCGGACCCGGTAGCCGGCCGGGGGCGTCCCGGCGGGCGCGAGCGAGATCGGGCCGAACGTCGCGAGGTATGTGGTGCAGACCGTCCCGTTCGCGCTGACGCCGCAGCGATAGGCCGGCACCGTCGGGGTGAACGAGAACCCCCCGTGCGAGCCCGTGGTCGTCCGGTTCTCCGCCTCCGCGCATCCGAGGCTGATCGCGCCGGTCGAGACGTCCACCGAGCGGTACGACACCGAGTAGGTGTAGTTCAGCGTCCAGCCGGCGACCGCTTGGGGGCCCAGCGACCCGCCGACGGTCACGGCGCTTCCGTCGAGCGGACCGGCCGGCAGCGTCAGCTGGCAGCCGTCCGTCGCTCCCCGGACCGGCACGGCCGCCCCCACCGGCGCCGAGGGGAGCGCGAGCGTCGCCCCGAGGAGGCCGACGACCATCAACGCTGCCGCGACCGGGCCGCCGACCCTCGCCGTCGCCCCACCCCCGCCCGCGGCCGGCGGTCGCGGGCGAGCGGCGGCATCGCCGAGCGGTCGTTTAACCCCACCGGAGGCGACCCCGCGGGTCGAACGCTGGCGGACGGCGCTAAACGCCGGTCCCCCTGCCCGGCCGTCATGGCCCGCGGCGTCCGCACGTTCCTCCGACCCCCCCGTCTCGCGTCGCTGGAGCGCGCCCGCGAGCAGCTCGCCTCCTCCTCCCGATCGACCGTCTTCGTGCAGGACGGCGAGCGCCTGCTGCGCGCGTGGGGCCCCCCGGAGCGCCCCTTCGCGCTCGCGGTCGAGCCTTCGTCCGACCGCTGGGCGGTGGAGGCGTACGGGGTCGGTCCGGTCGCCGCACGACGCGCCGTGCGCGAGCTGTTCTCCCTGGAGGACGACCTGGGGGCGTTCTACCGCCGGGTCCGGAACGAACCCGTGCTCCGCGGTACCGAGCGCCGGTTCCGGGGGTTGCGGCTCCCCCGGGACGCGAACCTCTACGAGGCCCTGCTGCACGCGATCGTCGGCCAGCAGCTGTCCGTCGCGAGCGCGAACGCGATCACCCGTCGGCTCGTCGCCCGCTTCGGACGCTCGCTGGACGCCGGAGGGATCGACGTGCCGGTCCTGCCGGCCCCGGACGAGCTCGTGTCGGCCGGGGCGAGCGGCCTCCGGTCCGTCGGCCTGAGCCGGGCGAAGGCCCGCGCCCTCCTCGGGGTCGGCGCGTGGTCCTCCCGGGCCCCCACGCTCGGGCAGCTCCGGCGGGCCTCCGCGGACGACGCGCGCGCCGAGCTCGAGCGGCTCCCCGGGGTTGGCCCGTGGAGCGCGGAGAACGCGCTGCTGCGCGGGGCCGGCCGGACCGACATCTTCGTCGCCGGCGACCTCGGCGTGCGGGTCGCCCTCGAGCGGTTCGGAGCGGTGGCGCGCGAAGCACCGGAGTCCGACGCGCGCGCCTGGGCGGCGCGCCACTACGCCGGCTGGGGCAGCTACGCGACCCTGTACCTCTGGCGGCGGCTGGTCACCGAGGTCGCCGCGCGGGCCGGCTAGGGCGGGGCCGCTCGGGGCGCCTCGAGCGGGAACGCCCGTACGGTCCGGTGGACGGCGCCGCCGGCACCGAGCCGGCTCTCCTTGAGGAGCAGCTCGCGGACCTCGACGTCCCGAGGGGACGGGGCCGGACGGTGCCCTCCGAGGAGCTCGAGCGCGGCGGCGCGGTCCGCCGGCGAGCGGACCCGCCAGAGCGTCAGGTGGGGGACGAACGGCTCCGCGGCCCGTCCGAACTCCGGCTCCAGCGCCGCGCGCACGGCGTCGGCGAGCGCGACCAGCTCCGACCGACCCGCGGTGACCCCGACCCAGACGACGCGCGGCCGCGCCGGACTCGGGAACGCCCCCACCCCCTCGAGCCGGATCGTGAACGGCCGGTGCGCTCGCGCGACCCCCGAGAGCCGCTCGGCCAGCCGGTCGTTCCGCTCCGGCGCGACCTCCCCGAGGAACCGCAGCGTCAGATGCTGGGGAGCACGCTCGCCGCCGTCGCTCCCCCCGACCTCGAGCGCGACGAACTCCCGCATCCGTCGGTCGAGCCGTCGCCTCCCTTACCGTCTCGGGAGGGACGCCCGGCGCCGAGCCTCCAGACCTGCGCGACCTCCGAGCCGGCGCCCAGGGTCCGCAGGCTCCGTCGGACGCGGGCGGCGTGCTCCGCCGTCCCGACCACGAACAGCGCATAGCTCCCTCGCCGACGGGCCTTCTCGAGACCGTGCCGGATCCGGTCGAGACGGGTCGCGCCGGAGACCTCCACCTCGACCTGGACGTCCAGCCCCCGGAAGCAGCGCCACGCCCAGCCGTCCCGGGCCCGTTCGAGCCGCTCGAGCAGCTGCCGGGGCGTCCCCCCTGCCGACGGCTCCGGGAGTTGTCGGAAGCGCGCGTCCGGCAGGGTCGTGTCGAACCGGCCCTGCCGCACGATCTCGAGCCGGTGGCCGTTCCGGGCGAAGAGGCGGAAGACGCTCAGCAGCAGCCGTCGATGCTCGCCGCTCTCGCGGGCGGCGCCGGTGTCGGCGCGCAGCCCGAGCGCGCGCTCGCCGGCCGCCGTCAGTCGGATCGCGCCGTCCCCCTCCTCGACCAGCCGCCGTCGCCCGAGCGTCGCCCGTCGGTCCTCGAGCAGCGCGCGATCGACCGGCGGCCCCGGAAGCTCGAGCGCTTCGTCGACCCACCGAGGAGCCGGAACCGGCGACCCCCGCTCCTCCGCCGCCAGGACCGCGAGCAGCAGCCGCTCGACCGCCGGCTCGGCCTCCTCGGTCGGGACCGCGGCGGTCGGAACGAACTCCGCGCCGGTCCGATCCACGCTCGCCTTCCAGGGCGCCCGCGCGTCCGGGCTGGGCGGCGACTGCGGCCCGACGGTGCAGAGCTCGCCGGCGCCGCCGACGCGGCAGAGGCCGACGCCCACCGGTAGCTCGGCGAGCTCCCGCTCGGCCTCGGCGGGCGCAAGCCCCAGCCAGCTGCCGACGAGGGGTGCGCTGGCCCGGGGGACCCGGAAGGCGACGACCCCGCGGCTCACCCCCATCGCCGCGGCGCGCAGCTCGGCGGCGAGGCGCTCCGGATACTGCGTCGCGATCGTCAGGCGGACCCCGGACTTGCGTCCCTCCGCCAGCATCTCCGCGACGAGCCGCGGCGCGAGGCCCTGCACCTCGTCCAGGACGACGAGGAGCGGGCGCGCCGGTCCGTCGTCGCGCCGTCGGGCGGCGAGCCCGAGATAGACCCGAGCGAGCAGCAGCGAACCGGCGAACGCGGCCGCCTCCGGTCCGACCGCCGCGAACGGGACCCGCACCACCACGCTCCGGCCGGCGTCGATCAGCTCCTCGACCGGGACGCCGCCGTCCGCCGGCGCGAGCAGCTCGCCGAGCGCGGGGACGAGAACGACCTTCGACAGCCGCGCCGCCGCCGACCAGAGGAAATCCGGGGTCCGGCGGAGGATCGGTCCCAGCTCGTCGAGGAAGCGGGCGAGCTGGGGGTCGCGCGTAGCGAGCCGGGCCGCCTCGCGCCGGTCCGGCTCCGTCAGCAGCCCATACAGCTCGGTGAGCCCGCCGCCGCTCTCCTGGGCGAGACGGACGAACGCGTCGAAGATCCGCTCGAGGCGGAACCCCCAGTAGACCTCCGCGCCGTCCGGGCTGAGGCGCTTCACCGCCGCGACGAACTGCGCGGCCGCCCGGGGATCCGGACCGTCGAGCGCCGCAACGCCCACGACCGGTCGCCGTTCGACGTCGACGGCCACGAGCCCTTCGTGCTCTCGGGGGCCGAGGCGCGCGGCGATCGCCGGGCCGAGATCCCCGTGGAGGTCGATCGCGAAGACCGGGGTTCCGTTCCGTATCGACCGCGCCGCGAGCTCGGCGAGGTAGGTGCTCTTGCCGGCCCCGGAGGAGCCGAGCACCACGGTGTGGCCGTCCTCCGACGGCCCCTCGGCGGCCCGTGCGGGGAGGACCGGCTCGGCGGTCCGACCGACCAGCGCGCTCGGGATCGCCAGCCAGTCGGAGCGGCGGAACCCCGTCCCGCTGAGCACGCCCCAGCTCTTCCCCAGCCGTCCGGCCGCCCGCGGGGCGCAGAGCGTCCCGGTCGCTCGGCTCCACTCCGTCGCGAGCGCGCCCGCGATCGCGGGGGCGAGCCGGCGGACGAGTTCGGGCGTACGGTCGGATCCGCGCGCGCGGCGCGCCACCCACAGACGCCCATCGCCTCGGCCGGAGAGCCAGAACGTCTGGATCTCGACGCGCCCGCTCTCCCCGAGCATCAGCTCCCGTTCGGGAAACGCCGGGATCGGGGCGCCGGGGTTCGGGGGAACCGGCGCGGCGACCGGTGCGAGCCGCCAGTACACCTCCCATCGGTCCTCCCGGATCGCGTCCGGGGTCGGGGTCGCCCGCTCCCCCCGGAGCGAAGCGAACGGCGGGGTCGCGAGCACCGGCGCGAGCAGCGCTCCGGGGGCAGCCCAGAGCTGCGGCGGCGCGCCGTCGCTCGCGACCTCGACGACCACGGTCGCCCGGTCGCGGGTGCCGGCGAGCGCGCGCGCGAGCTCCCGATAAAGCCGTTCCCGGAGCTCCCGCTCGCGAGGGAGGCGTAGGTGCGCGACGGCGTCGCGATCGGGGGTCATCGGCGCTCCCCCCGTCGGTCCCGCAGGGCGTCGGGCGTCGCCGGGAGCGGGCCTCCCGACAACGGTCGTTCGGCGGCGGTCATTGCGCGGCGGTCGGTTCGTCCACAGCTTCCCTGCTGCACGGTCTCACCGTTCGTGCCCCGCCGGACCGGGCGTACGCTCGCCGTCAGCCGCCGGGACCGGGTCGCGGTGCCGGGGCGGTCGTGGAAGACTACGGCAGGCTCGTGGTCGGCCGCCGAACGCTCGTCGCGTCCGACGGGCGCGGCCGGGGTCGCACGGGCGGGTCGCCAGGTCGTCGCATCCGGCTCGGGGCGCTGGACCGTTCCGTTCGGACGGGCGAGCGCGCGGGGCACGGAGGGGACGTCGGGCGAGGCATCGAACGCGGGTGCGACCCCCGGGCCGGGGACGTTCGTCGCCGCGGAGGTGAACGTTGGAAGGAGCGTGAGAACGATCGGACCCGCGGGGTGGGAAGGCGCCCCGCACGCCCGAGACGCGGTACCGTCCCCTTCGGCGATGTGAGGGAGCCTTCCCTGGGTGGTTGCACTACTACGAGCGGGACCGGGCTACTTGAACCCCGGAAGGGGGGTGCTCGGAACGCCCCGAGAGCGGACGGTTTCGCCGGCCCGCGGCTACGGCTTGGCGCGGGGCTCCGGCTCGGGGGCGACGATGCGCGGCAGCTCCCCCTCGATCACCGGCGTGCGCCGAGCGCTCGCCCCGGCGCGCAGCGCCGCCTGGCGCCGGGGAAGCAGCCAGCGGGTCCCCCAGGCCCGCAGTTCGCGGGCCGCCGGGGCGAGGCCGAGGCCCATCTCGGTCAGGGAGTAGACGACCGAGAACGGGCGCGTGCTGACGACGGTGCGCTGGACGACCCCCTGCGACTCGAGGAACTTGAGGGTCGCGCTGAGCGTCTTGGCGTTGAGACGCGAGTTCGACCTCAGGATCTCGCTGAACCGCTGGGGTCCCTCGAGCAGCCGATGCACGATCGCGAGCCGCCACTCCGTCCCGATGACGCCCACGGCGGCGAGGACGGGGCAGATGCCGCTCTCGCCTTCCTGGTCGCAGCTCTCCGGCGACTCCTCCCCCGTCGGGGGACGCCGGGACCTCGTGCTCTGCATCGGCTCGCCCGCGACCGACCATCCCCGGGGCGGATTTATAGTTACTGCCCTACAGCAACTAACGAAAGTCAACCGCTGAGCCCGGAACGCGCCCCGCCGAGCGGTCCTCTCGGAGCGTACGTTTTCTTCGCGGGGGCCCGTCCGAACGCGTGCCCGCTCGCCGACACCATCTCGAGCTGTCCGTCGAGCGGCCCCTCGGGGCCCGGGCCGGCCCCGGTGCCGTCGCCCGGCTTTCCGCGACGTTCGAGGTCGGCCCCTCCGGCGAGGGGCCTTCCTCCGCCGAGCTGTCGCGGGCGCTCGACGAGCTCGTCCACGATCTCGAATCGGCGGTCGGTCCGGCCGGCCTGTCGGGGCCGGCGTCGCGGCCGGACCGGGAGCTCCGCGAGCTGGTCGAGACGTATCGTCCTCGCCAGCGGGACCTGGTCGACCTGCTCCTCGCCGACGGCGAGCTGACCCCGGGGGAGCACGCCGCCCTCGTGGCGAGCCTGGGCGAGGGCCCGGGCGCGCCCGCGACGACCTCCCCGGCCGACCTCACCCGCGTCGGGGAGACGCCGATAGCGGCCGTCCCCCTCTCGGCCGAGCCGAAGCTTCCCCCGGCCCGTGCCGTCCCCGAGCTGCTCCGGACGTTCCAGATCACCTCGCTCCGCCAGGCCGGCGCGGTGCGGGCCCGGCGCCAGATCTCCTTCGCGGAGTACATGGCGCTCAAACGGCACTTCGAGGCGTCCGGAGCCGGCGGGGGCTCGAGCGTGTCGCCGTCACCCGGGTAGCCCGTTAGGCGTCCGTCCGGCGCCGCGAGCGACCCGGCGTCGGGAAGAGGGCGACCGCGACGAGACCGACGTCGGTGATCCCGGAGCGCATCGCCAGTCGGCGTGCCGTACCGGGCCGCACGTCCGCGCCCGGGTCGCCGGGAGCACCGATGACCGCGCCGGCAAAGCTCGGCGAAGGCGGGACCGGCCCGGCGGTCCGCAGGAGCCCGAGGCTCATCTCGCGTCGCCGGAGGGCGCCGAGGGAGGTCGCGAGGAACGTCTCGGCCGCGGCCTGCTCGGGCACGCCCTCGGGAAGGTCGAGCGTCGTGGTCGCGAAGACGGCGATCCCCTTCGACCGGTCTCCGGTGGCGCCGAGCTCGGCGGCGAGCACCTCCTCGGCGCGGGCGACGAACGCGCCCGCCGCCTCCGAAGGACGGTCCCGCAGGCCGAGCATGCCGAGACGGGCCGACCAGCCCTTGTCGACGACCGCGTCCGCCGCGCCCCGGAGCGCGTCTTCGGGTGAGCCGACCAGGACGGGCCGGTGGTGCTGCGGCCCGTGCGACCCCGGCGTCGGCCCGGGGGGCGACGGCCCCGGCTCGCCGGGGGCCTCGAGTCCCGCCCGTTCGAGCGTCGCGCGCGCCCGCGTCCGCTCCTCGGGGGTGACCGGGAACGTCGGACCGCCTCCGACGCTCACGGCCCCGTCGCCCCGCTCGACCACGAGGAGCTGCAGCTCCGCGGCGAGCGGTCCCGGCAGCAGCCGGCCGCCGACACCCCCCTCCCCGTAGGCCCGGGCGACCTCCCCGACCTCGCGTCCGGCCGCCCCGGCGCGGTGGAGCCCCTCCAGGAGCCGGGCGAACGCCCCCGGCGAGCTCGTCGACGGCGGTACGAGGAGGCCCCGGAGCGCGCCGGGCGAGAGCAGGAGCAGCAACAGGTCGTTCTCGTGGAGCCCGCCGGCGATCTCCCGGGCCGCCTCGACGACCTGGGGCGCCGACGACGAGCCGCCCCACCCGTCGTCGATCGTCACGGAGCGGAACGGCACGCTCGCGGGGGGAGCCTCCGGCCCCGCGACGAACCCCTGCGTGAGCCGGTCCCCGAAGACGTGGAGGACGGCGAGCGCCATCGAACTCGCCGCATGGCCGACGGCGACGAACGCGACCTCGCGGTAGCGGCCGTCCGCGACGAACCGGTTCCCGACCCGCAGCACGCCGGCGTCCCGTCGCACGGCGATGCGGACAGCGCGGTAGGCGTCCGCGCCCTCGACCGCCCCGCGATATGCCGCCGCGGCGATCGGGTCGGCGCCGGTCGGCGCCGGCTCCCCCGGGGGGAACGGTTCCCACGGGAAGCGTCCGATCACGCCCGAGCACGCGGTCCGCGGCTCATGACAGTGGCGGCGCGGCCGACGTCTAGCCGAGCTGGAGGCGCTCGGCCCGGGCCGCCGGCGCGTTCGCGAGGAACCGGGCCGGCCCGAACTCCTTCGGGTCGAGGTCGCTCGCTTCGCCGAGCACGGCCTGCGCGACCCGCCGGCTCGCCGACGGGGCGAGCATGAAGCCGTGCCCCCCGAAGCCGTTCGCGTGGACGAACCCGGGGAGGCGGGGGTCCTCCCCGATCACCGGCAGACCGTCCGGCGTGTCGTCGTAGAACCCGGCCCAGGCCCGGAGGACGCCGAGCCCGGAGAGCCGGGGGAGGAGGCCGACCAGCGCGCGCGCCATGCTCGCGAGGAACCGGGGCGAGCTCGGGACGCCCCGGACCGTCCCCGGCGGATGGGGCACGGTGAGGCCCCCGACGAGCTCGCCGCGCATCGTCTGGCTGAAGTAGAGGCCGTCGGAGGCGCGGACGACCATCGGGTCAAGGAACGGCTTCATCGGCTCCGTCGCCAGGATCTCGTGGCGGCTCGCGATGTTCGGCACCTCCAGGCCGCAGCGTCGTGCGAACTCGCCGGACCAGCCCCCGGCGGCGTCGACGACCGTGGTGCAGCGCGGCTCGCCCTGCGACGTGCGCACGGCGACGACGCGGCCCCCCTCCGCCCGGACCCCGGCGACCTCGTTGCCGAGGGAGACCTCGACCCCGGCCTCCCGCAGCCAGTCGTAGAGCCCCCAGACCGCCGGGAACGGGTAGACGGTCCCGTCGCTGGGGAGGAACGAGCCGCCGAGGACGGCTCCCGGCGCGAGGCCGTCGATCCGGGCGGCGACCTCCTCTGGGTCGAGCATCCGCGACGGCAGACCTTCCGAGACGACGACGTCATGGACGCTCCGCAGACGCGCGAGCTCCGCCGCGTTCTCGGCGAGAAACAGGTAGCCGCCCTGGCGGAACCAGACGTTGGTGCCGAACTCCCCGCCGAACCGTCGGTAGGCGGCGACCGCTTCCCGCGCGAGGCGGATCGTCGAGCGCGTCTCCCACTGCTGGCGGACCCCGCCGCCGTTACGACCCGAGCCGCCCGAGGAGAGGAAACCGCGGTCCAGGACGACGATCGGCCCGGCACCGGCCCGGTGGAGGTGGTAAGCGGTGTACAGCCCGACGATGCCGCCGCCCACGATCGCGACCCGGTACTCGGAGCGGGCGAGCGCCATCACGGGCTCCCGGCGTCGAGCTCGGGCGCGAAGGCAGCGAGCGTGCCGAGGGGGGTCGGCACGAGCGGCGGCCGCTGCGTGATCGTGCCGACCTCCGAGGCGTCGCGCCGCTCGAGGAGCGACAGCACGACCAGCGCCTCCGGCAGGCAGTAGCGGCCCTGGCAGAGCCCGGTGCCGACGCCCGTGTAGCGCTTGACCACCTCGAGGCCGCGGTACCCCCGCCGCACCGCCTCCTCGAGCTCGGTCAGCAGGACATCCTCGCACGGACAGACGACGGTCTTGCCGTGCCGGGCCTCGGCGAGCGTCTCGCGGTAGTAGCTCGCGAGCTCACCGGGGCGGGAGGCGGGCGCGCGCGGAACCGGGGGCCCCCGCGGGGACGGGCCGGAGACGACGGCCCGCGCGACCGTCGCAGGGGCGGCGGGCTGCGTCGCGCCGGGGTCGGCCGCCGAGCCCACGATGAACAGCCCGGGGACGCTGGAGCGGCCCTCGGCGTCCAGGACCGGGACGAACGCGCCGGCTCCCGCGTCCCACGCGCGCTCGGCGCCGAGCTGGTAGGCGAGCTGGGCGTTCGGCAGCCGTCGATGCGCGAGGACGAGCGACCGGGTCGCGAGGCGGAACCGTCCGGCCCCGTCCCGTCGGGCGAGCTCCACGCCGCGCAGGTGGCCGCGACCGATCGCGCGGACGAGCCGGGTGCGCGGGAACAGGTCGATCCCCCGCTCCGCCGCGCTCCGGGCGAGCTCCGGCCGGATCTCCCCGGGGGCGACGACCGCCTCCACCTCGCCGGGCGCGCGCTCGAGGACCGCCCTCGCCCGCTCGCCCCCTCCGAAGACGACGGTCGTGCCGAGCGCGAGCCCGAGGCCGGAGAGGGCGAGGTCGGCCGTGACGATCCCCGGTCGGTCCGAGCCCTCGAACGCGAGGCCGGCGTCGTAGGCGCCGGCCGCGACGACGACGGTCGGGGACCGGACCGCGACGCCCGCTCCGTCGGCCGTGAACCCGAGCAGGGTGAACCCCGCGTCTCCCTCCGCTCCGCCGGCGGCGAGCATCGTGGCCGTGACCCCGGCGAGCAGCTCGACCCCGCCCAGCGGTGCGCCGTCCGCGCGCCGCTCGACCAGGAGAGGGCGCCGTCCGGCGCTCGCCAGCTCACCGGCGATCGCTCGGCCCGAGCGCCCTCCCCCGACGACCAGCGCGTCGGTCCGGAGCCACCGGGCCGGCGCGGGGGGGCGCGCGGAACCGGGATCAGGTGCCGCGCCAAAGCCGGCGAGCCGCCGGACGACCCGCTGGTAGGCCGAGCGAAGCACCGCCGGTCGTCGCAGGCCGTGGACCGTGTCGAGGCCGTGCGGCAGGAGGAGGTCGGCGACGCCGTAGACGTCCAAGCGGGGGCTCGGCCAGGAGTTCTCGAGCTCGACGACGTCGCCGTCGCGAGCCGGCCGCAGGCAGGAGCGCTGGTTCGGCACGCCGTTGACGCGGACGAGACAGCCGGTGCAGTCGCCGACCCCGCAGAACGGCCCGCGCGGGCGGTGGTAGCGGACCGAGCGGACGAGCGACGGCCATCCCCGACGCCCGACTGCGGCCAGCAGCGGCTCTCCGTCGGTCGCCTCGACCTCGGAGCGGCCGAGGCGCAGGCGCGCCCGACCGGTCGACCCCATCGCGTCCGGGCGACGCGCCGGCCGTCTATTTATCCGCCCCGTGAACCGTCGGTCGTCCCGCGCGCCGACGGGAGGTGCGGCACGGAAACCCCACGGCTATATAGATGGCCGTAGGTCGGCCGGTTCACGACCGTGCGCACGAGCGGCGGCTTCCACGGACGACGCATCCAGAAGACCGGCGGGTCGACGTACATCGTCTCCCTCCCGAAGAACTGGGTCCTGGCGCGGGGGTTGGGGCCGGGCGACGTCCTGCAGTTCACGCCCCGCGCCGACGGCTCGCTGACGGTCTATCCGGCCTCCGCGACCCCGGCCGAGGCGCAGCGCCGGATCGTCGAGGTCTCCAACGACACGGAGGAAGAGCACCTGTTCCGCCGGCTCATCGCCGAGTACATCGCGGGCTATCCGCTCCTCGAGATCCGGACCTCGGGCCGGATGAGCGCGCGAACGCGCGAGGTGGTACGGAGCTTCGCGCAGCGGATGATCGGGCCGGAGATCCTCGAGGAGACCGCCGAGTCGGTGATCCTCCAGGACGTCGTCGGGGCGAACCCGCTCCCGATCCCGTCGATCGTGCGGCGGATGCACCAGATGGTCCGGGCGATGCAGACCGACGCGATGGCGGCGTTCCGCCAGCGCGACGCGTCGATCGCGCGGGACGTCGTCGAGCGCGACTGGGAGGTCGACCGCCTCCACTGGTTCCTCGAGAAGCAGGTGACGAGCGCCCTGAGGGACGCCCGGATCCTGGCGAGCATCGACCTCACGCTCCCGGAGTGTTCGACGTTCCTCCTCGCCTCCCGGATCCTCGAGCGGATCGCCGACCACGCCGTCCGGATCTCCGAGACGGTCCAGCTGCTCGGCGCGGAGCCGACGCCGGAGAAGATCGCCCAGGAGCTCGATCGGATGGCGGCGCGCGCCGCCGAGTGCCTTTCGGACGCCCTCGACAGCCTCGACCAGGCCGACATCCCGAAGGCGAACGCGGTGATCGACGCGACGCAGCAGCTCAAGCGCGAGCGCGACCACATCCTCCGGGAGCTCACGTCGAAGAAGGGGCGTCTCGCCGTCGGGATCGCCTACGTCCTCGAGAGCCTGGAGCGCGCCGCGTTCTACGCCACCGACCTCGCGGAGATCGCGATCAATCGCGCCGTCGAGTCACCGGGGCGCCCCGCCGAGGCGGCCGGCGCCGCCCGGCCGGCCCCGGCCGTCGCCCGCTAGCGCCGGTCGGCCGCGCCCCCGAGCAGCCGTTCGAGCAGGTCGCGCACGTCCTGCTCGTTCGGAACCCGGGGGTTCGCGAGCACCGCCGGGGAGCGAAGCGTCTCGGCGACGATCCGGGGGCCCTGCTCCCGGAGGCGGGCCGGGTCGACGCCCGCCGCCGCCAGGTCGAGCGGCACCCCGACGCTCGCCGCGAGGCGCCGCAGGCGTTCGGGGAGCGGCGGCGGAGGCGGCCCGTCGGCGGGGCGGAGCACTTCCTGGAGCGTCTCCAGCCGCTCACGCGCGGCCGAGCGGTCGAAATCGAGCACGCTCGGGAGCACGATCGCGAGGAGGCGGCCGTAGCGGAGCGCGGTCGGTCGCTCGAGCGCCCGCGCGAGCGCGTGGGCGAGGCCGCGCTGGGCGTTCGAGTGGGCGAGCCCCGCGGCGGTCGCCGCGTAGTGCAGCGCGGCCCGGGCGTCCGGGTCGTCGCTCCAGCGCAGCGCGTGCGACAGCCGCCGCACGACCTGGCGCACGGCGTCGGCGGCGAGGGCGTCCGAGAACGGGTTCGCCCACGCCGAAAGGTACGCCTCGGTCGCGAGGGCCGCCGTCTCGAATGCGCCGGCGACGAGCTCGTCGGCCGGCAGCTCGCGCGCGAAGAAAGGGTCGACGAGCGCCCAGTCCGGCACGAGCGACCGGTCGGCGACCTCGAACGGCGCGCCGTCCTCCCCGACCAGGTCGACCGCCCAGCTCGCCTCGGCGCCGCTGCCGCTCGTGGTCGGCACGGCGCAGAGCCGCGGGCCGGGGGCCCCGGGCAGCGCGACATCGACCGGCCGCCGCTCGAGGTCGAGCTCCGGTCGGGCGAGCAGCAGCCGGAGCGCCTTCGCCGCGTCGATCGTCGTGCCGCCGCCGATCGCCACGATCCAGTCCGGATCGAACGACCGTGCGGCACCGGCGAGCTCGCGGACCCGGGCTGCGGTCGGGGAGGCCCGGGGCTCCGCAGAGACCGTCGTGCGCGCGCCTCCCCGCTCGAGCTCCTCAACGGCTCGTCGGACGGCCTCGTGGCGCGCGACGGCCGGATCGACGACGACGAACGCCCGTCGGGCGTCGAGACCGCTCAGCTGCTCGAGCGCGCCGGTCCCCCAGGCGATCGACGGGGCGGTGACGAAACCGACCATGCCGCCCGCCGGCCTAGCGGATCGACGGGCCCTCGCGGCAGCGTCGGCACGCTCCCGCGACGGAATAGGCGATGCGCTCCACGCTCCAGCCGTCCGGGGTGAGGCCCGCGAGCTCCGTGAGCAGGTGTCGGTCGAGCTCGGTCAGTTCGAGGCCCTGGATCCGGCCGCAGACCCGGCAGACGATGTGGGCGTGGGGCTCCTCCGTGAGCTCTTCGGCGGGAAGCCGCCGCCGGGGGGCCGGGACGGGTGCCGGCGCGGCGGAGGGAACCGGAGCGGCGGCGGTCGCTCGGCGCGACGGTGTCCGAGGCGTGCGACGCCGGGACGGCGGGGGCATCCCCTCCGCGACCTCGGCCGGATATTTACGCTCGGGAGGCCGGGCCCGCCGACCCCGCCGGCCGCGCCGGCCCCGCTCGTCAAGCCGGCGCGACCCCCGTCTCATCCCTCCGGCCGGCCACTGTCCCAAGGAGGACCGCGATGGCCGCCGCTCGACCCGCCCCCCGCTCGGCGCTGCCCGCCCTCCTCGCGCTCGGCGTCCTGTGGGGCGTGACGTTCCCCGTGAGCCGCCTGGGCGTCGCGACCGGCGCCGACCCGTTCCTCCTCGTCGCCCTCGACTTCGCCGTCGCGGCCGCCGTGATGGCGCCGTACGCCGCAGCTCGGCGGAGCGCCTGGCCGGGAGCCCGGAGCCTCGCGGTCTCCGCCGGGCTCGGCGCGCTCCTCATCGGAGGGATCAACCTGCCGCTGTTCTGGGGGGAGCGGTTCGCCACGGGAGGGGCTGCGTCGGTCGTCTACGCCACCTCGCCGATGGTGAGCCTGGGCTTCGCGAGCGCGCTCGGCACCGGTGAGCGCGTCGGCCGCCGGGGCGTCCTCGCGCTCGGGGTCGGGCTGGGAGGCGTGTTCGTTCTCGCCCTCGCCGCCGGAGGGGCCGCCGTCCGGAGCCCGTGGGGGCTCGCGGCGTTCGGCCTGGGGGCCGTCTGCCAGGGGGCGGGGGCGGTCGCCCTCGGGCGCCTGCGCCCGGCCGGCGAGGGGCGCTGGGGCGAGACCGCCCAGTTCCTCGGCGGGGGGGCGGCGTCGCTCGTCGTGCTGGCGGTGGCCGCCCCGTCGCTCGCCGTCCGCTGGGGGCCGGCGGTCGTCGGGTCGGTCCTGTACGTCGGCGTCGCGTCGATGGCGATCGGCTACGCGATCTTCTTCGACCTGATCCATCGGCACGGCGCGGTCGGCGCGAACCAGGTGACCTACCTCAACCCCGTCGTCGCCCTCGCCGTCGGGGTCGTCGCGTTCGGGGAGCCGTTCGCGCCCGAGGAGGCGGTCGGGCTCGGACTGATCCTGCTCGCGATCGCGCTCCTGCACGCCCCCCGGAACCGGGCCCGGGCGCTCGCCCCGGCTGCCCCGGTCGTCAGCCCCGACCGCCTCTCGCCGTCCTGAGCCGAGCAGGCCCGGCGGACGGGGTCAAGCCGGCCTCACCGCCGATTCAAGAGCACCGGGCCCGCTCGAACCGATGCATGATCGAGATCCGTTTCCACGGACGGGGAGGCCAGGGCGCGGTCCTCGCGTCCGAGCTGCTCGCGGAGGCGGCGTTTCTCGACGGCAAGGAGCCGCAGAGCTTCCCGTTCTTCGGCGTCGAGCGTCGGGGCGCGCCCGTGACCGCCTACGCCCGCATCGACGATCGGCCCATCGGGGTCCGCACGTCGATCGTCGCCCCGGACGTCGTCGTCGTCCTCGACCCCGGACTGCTCGAGTCGACACCGGTCGCGGACGGCCTGAGGGGCGACGGACTGCTCCTCGTGAACTCGTCGCGTCCTCCCGAGCGGCTCGTCGCGCCTCGATCGGTGCGGCGGGCCTCGGTCGACGCGAGCCGGATCGCGCTAGCCCACGGGCTCGGCTCGCGGACGCTGCCGATCGTGAACACGACGATGCTCGGGGCCCTCGCGCGGCTCACCGGAGCGGTTCGGCTCGAGGCGCTCGGGACCGCGATCGACCGCTACGTCCCGCTCCGACCGGCCGAGAACCGCGCGGCGGCGGCCGACGGGTATGCGGCCGTGCGCTCGGTCGGGACCGGTCCGACCCCCCCCTCGGCGCCCCGGCGGCCGGTGCCCGCGCTCGTCCTGCCGGACGGGCCGATGGCGACCGTGCCGAGCAGCACGATCCGCACCGCGGCCTGGCGCACGCTCACGCCGACGATCGACCCGGCGCGCTGCACGCGCTGCACGTTCTGCTGGAAGTTCTGTCCGGACGACGCGATCGAGCTGGACGCGACCGGCCTTCCCCACGTCGTGCTGGACGCGTGCAAGGGGTGCGGGATCTGCGCCGAGGTCTGCCCGCCGAAGACGATCGAGATGCTCGCGAACGCGGAGGCGGCATGACGCGCGAGGTCCTCTCCGGGAACTTCGCCCAGTCCTACGCCGTCCGGCTCGCCCGCGCCCAGGTGATCTCCGCCTACCCGATCACGCCGCAGACGACGATCGTCGAGAAGCTCGCGGAGTTCGTCGCGAGCGGCGAGCTCCGCGCCCGGTTCGTGGAGGTCGAGAGCGAGCACAGCGCCCTCCAGGTGGTCGTCAGCGCCGCGGGGCTCGGCGCACGAACGTACACGGCGACCTCGAGCCAGGGACTGCTGCTGATGCACGAGCTCCTCCACTGGGCCTCCGGGATGCGCGCGCCGATCGTCATGGGGGTCGTCAACCGCGCCGTCGCTCCGCCGTGGAACATCGGCGCCGACCACACCGATACGATCGCGCAGCGCGACACCGGCTGGATCCAGTTCTACCCCGAGAGCAACCAGGAGGTCCTGGACACGGTGCTCCAGGCCTACCGGCTCGCCGAGATGGAGGAGGTGCGCCTCCCGGCGATGGTCGCGGAGGACGCGTTCTACCTCTCCCACACGTTCGAGCCGGTCGACGTCCCCGCCCCGGAGCTCGTCGACCGCTTCCTCCCCCCGCGGACGGCGCACGCGGTGCTGCAGCCCGGCGTGCCGAGCCGGCTCGGCTCGTTCACCGGCCCCGACCACTACGTCGAGTTCCGCCGGGAGCTGGCTCGGGCGACCGACGCCGTGCCGCGTCGCCTCTCGGAGGTGGAGGAGGAGTACCGCCGCCTCACCGGCCGGTCGTACGGCGGCGCCCTGCCGACGTACCGCACCGAGGGGGCCGACGCGGTGCTCGTCACGATGGGGACGACGAGCACGACGGCCCGGACCGTCGTGGACGAGCTCCGCGCGGAAGGTCAGAAGGTCGGGCTCGCCAAGCTGCGGGTCTTCCGTCCGTTCCCGGCCGAGGCGATGCGGCGGCTCGCCGCGGAGACCGACCGGCTGGGCGTGGTCGACCGGGCGTACACGTTCGGCGCCGCGGGGCCGGCCGCGACCGAGAGCCGCGCGGCGATCTACCCGGGGTCGCGCCACCCGTTCGTCGCCGACTTCCTGGCCGGCGTCGGCGGACGGGACGTCACCCCCGCGCACGTCCGCAGGATGTTCGCCGAGCTCCTCGGCCCGGTCGACGACGGGACGCGATGGGAGGACCTCGCCCCGACGGAGGTGCATGCCGATGGCTAAGAAGACGATCCCGGACCAGGAGCTGATGTACCGGGGGCACGCGGCGTGCCCCGGCTGTGGGCCCGCGCTCGCGATGCGCCTGCTGCTGAAGGGGCTGGGACCGCGGACGATCCTGTCGATCCCGGCCTGCTGCTGGACCGTGATCGCGACGCCGTTCCCGACGACCGCCCTCGCCGTGCCGGTGCTCGACAACCCGATCGAGTCGACCGGCGCGTCGATCTCGGGGATCCGCGCCGCCCTGGACGCCCTCGGCGTGGCGGACGTGACGGTCGTCGGCTTCGCCGGCGACGGCGGCACCGCCGACATCGGACTTCAGGCGCTCAGCGGGATGCTCGAGCGTCGGACCGACGCGCTGTTCGTGATGTACGACAACGAGGGCTACATGAACACCGGCATCCAGCGCAGCGGGGCGACCCCGCGCGGCGCCTGGACGACGACCACCCCGGTCGAGGGCGAGCGCCGGGGCAAGCGCGAGGCGAAGAAGGAGATCATGAGCATCGTGCTCGCCCACCATCCGACCTACGCCGCGACCGCGAACCCGGCGTACCCGGAGGACTTCGTCCGGAAGGCCGAGAAGGCGGCGCGGCTCCGCGGCCCGAGGTTCCTGCACGTCTTCGCGCCGTGCCCGCCCGGCTGGAAGTTCTCGAGCGAGGAGACGATCGCGCTCGGCCGGCTCGCGACGGAGTCCGGGATCTTCCCCCTCTACGAGGTCGAGGACGGCGTCGTCCGCATCACCCGGCGGACCGGGACGTTGAAACCGGTCGACGAGTACGTGCGGCGCCAGGGCCGGTTCCGACACTGGACGGCCGACGACCTCCACGAGCTCGGCGACGAGGTCCGCCTCCGATGGGAGCAGCTCCTGGCCCGCGAGCGCGCGAGCGCTCCGCCGTCGACCCCCCCCGGGCTCCCGGTCGGGGCCCCGGCGTAGCGCGTCGACCTCGGGTACGGCGGAGCCGATCAGTCCGGGCGGCCCGGCGGAGGGTCCGCGGGCCCGAGCAGGCCCCGGACGAGCTCGAGCAGCTGCTGCGGAACGAGCGGCAGACGGACGACGAACAGGCGCCCGGCCGAGCGCAGGGCGGGGTCGCGGGTGCCGACGACGACCAGCGCCGCTCCGCGCAGCGGGCCGAGGCCCCACCGCCCGGCCGTGGGGCAGGAGTGTGCGTTCGAGGCGACGACGACCAGCGGATGGGACGCGGACGAACGCTCGTGGAACCGCTCGGCGGTGGCGAGGTCCGGGAACCGGCGCACCTCCAGCCCGTCGGCCTCGAGCAGGGCGACGACGGAGCTGCCGAGGCTCGGGGTCTCCTCGACCACGAGCGTCTCCGCCGCCATGCCGTACCGCACCCCCCTCGTCGGAGATGAAGCGAAAGTCGAGCGAAGTTGACCCGGGAGCGCGGCCGAAGCCCCTTTGCCGCGGACCGGCCGTGCCTCGGGCGGAGAAGGGGACCGACGTGCCCGGGACGATCCGCGCGCTCCACGACGTGCTCGACGGGGCCCCGTTCGGCCTCCTGCTCGTCGACCGGGACGGGACGATCGCCTGGGAGAACGCGACGTTCGCCCGGTGGCGGGGCTCCTCCGGACCGTCGTCGGAGGGCGCGAGGAGCTTCCGCGACGTGCCGCTGCTCGCCTCCTCCGCGGCCGGGGCGGCGATCGAGCGCGCCCTCGCCGCGGAGGCGGTCGCGGGCGAGCGGTGGTCGGCCGAGGGGATGCCCGCCCCCGGAGGCCCGGACGGAGGCCCCCTCTTCCTGGACGTCCACCTCTCGGCCGTGGCCGGCACGGCCGAGCGTCCGCCCCGCCTCGTCGTCGTCCTCCTGGACGCCTCCTCCCGGGTCCGGGAGCGGGATCGTGCCCGTCTCCACTACGAGGCGTTCCTGACGTCGAGCAATGCGATCGAGGTCACCGATCCTGCGGGCGTGCTCATCGACGTCAACCCGGCGTTCGAGGCGACGTACGGCTACACGCGGGCCGAGTGCCTCGGCAAGCGGCCGAACCTCGTGCGCAGCCGCCGGACCGGAAAGGAGCTCTACGAGCGGATGTGGGCCGCCCTGCTCGACCCGGCACGGGGGCACTGGTCGGGCGAGATCACCAACCGCGACCGCCGCGGACGCGAGCGGCCCGTCTTCCTCACGATCACGGCGGTCAAGGACGACGCCGGGCGAACGACCCAGTACGTCGGGGTCGCCGTGGACCTCACCGAGCACAAGACCTGGGAGCGCGTCGCCGCCCACTCCGACCGGCTGGCGTCGCTCGGCCAGCTCGCCGCGGGCGTCGCCCACGAGATCAACACGCCGCTCGCGAACGTCATGCTCGTCGCGGAGAGCCTCCGCCGCCGGTCGGCCGATGCGTGGACGCGCGGTCGGGCGGAGACGATCGTCGGCCAGGTCGAGGTCGCGGCCCGGATCGTGCGGGGCCTGCTGGACTTCGCGCGGCGGAGCGACCCGCAGGTCGCCGCGGTCGACCTCGCGGACGTCGCGCGCGAGGCGGTCCGCTTCCTCAGCGGCAAGCAGTCGGCGACCGTCGCCGTCGAGGAGCGCTACCCGTCTGATCCGCTCACGATCCTGGGCGACCGCGGCCAGCTGATGCAGGTCCTGACGAACCTGCTGCTGAACGCCTACGACGCCCTCGAGAACGCCCGGGAGCCCCGGATCGTCGTCGAGGTGCGCCGCGCCGGAGAGTTCGCGGAGGCGGAGGTGCGGGACTCGGGCCCGGGGATCCCGCTGGAGGCGCTGCCGCACATCTTCGAGCCGTTCTTCACGACCAAGCCGGAAGGACGGGGGACCGGCCTCGGCCTCGCGATCTGCCACGGGATCGTCCAGGCGCACGGGGGGACCGTGTTCGCGCGCAACATGGCGGGCGGGGGGGCGAGCCTGGTCGTCCGTCTGCCGCTCGCCCCCGGCGAGCCGGCGGCCGCCTCCGGCGCAGGCTAGCGCCGCCCCCGGGTCGACGGCGAAACCTCAAAGGTGCTGACCGCGGTCCGTCCCTCGATGCGCCTGCTGGTGGTCGACGACGATGCGGTGTTCCGCGAGGAGCTCGCGGAGCTTCTCCGCGACGACCGCCACGAGGTCACGGTGAGCCCGTCGGTCGCGAAGGCGCTCGAGGAGCTCGCTCGCGGCGAATTCGACGCGATCCTCTCCGACCTCAAGATGCCGCGGCAGGGCGGGCTCGACCTGCTCCGCGAGGTGCGGGCCCACTATCCGTCGACGCCGCTCGTGGTCGTCACCGGCTTCGCGACCGTCGAGACCGCCGTCGCCGCGATGAAGGCCGGGGCGGCCGAGTACGTCCAGAAGCCGTTCCAGGTGGAGCAGGTCCGCACGGTCCTGCGCCATCTCGAGGAGGAGGCGAGGTTCCTTCCCGTCGGCGACCGGCCCCCGACCGCCGAGTCGATCGCCCGCGCCTGGAGCTCCGCCGGGGAGATCGCGGTCCTGCGGCTTTCGACGCGCCCCGCCCGGCCGACCCCCGGGGTCACCGTCCTCGTCCCGGACCTCGAGAACCCGAGCGCGATCCGCGAGCAGGTCGTCGACTTCCTGGCCGAGCACCCGAAGGCCGGCGTCCTGCTCGAGGACGCCGACCGCCTGCTCTCGCACCACCGCCGCGCCGACATCCTCGCGTTCCTCGAGGACCTGCGCGCCCGGCTGGACGGCCGGGGGCCCCTGGTCGTCCTGTTCGACCCGGGCCGGATCTCGGCGACGGCGGCGCGGGACCTTCGGGCCGCCGTCGCCGGCCCGGAGACGCGCCTCACCCTCGAGGCGCTGGCGAACCCGGTCCGTCGCTCGGTCCTACGCCGGGCGGCGGACGGGCCGTGCTCGTTCACCGAGGCGCTGCGCGCGGCCGGCCTCGAGGACTCGCCGAAGCTCGCCTTCCACCTGCGCCGCCTCGTCGACGGAGGCCTCCTCGGGCACGAGGGCGAGACCTACCGGATCACCCCGAAGGGCCGCGAGGCGCTCGCGCTGCTCGCCGAGCTGGACCGCCTCGCCCGCCACGGGAACCTCGCGAGCGGCGCCTACGCCGCCGCGGGCTCCGGCTGAGGCGTTCAGGCCGCCGCCGGCACGCCGCGCGGCGCGCGCCGCGACCGGCGGGGGACCGGTCGAGCTCGCGGACCCCCGAGGCCGTCGACCGGCACGACGACGTCGACCTCGTCCTCGACCCTCTCTTCGGAGTACGGCAGCCCGGTCGCCCGGAACACCTCGAGCATCTCGGTGTTCCCGCTCCGGATGCGCGCGACGAACCGGCGGATCCCGAACGCGCGCGCCGCTCGGGCGAGGCGGGCGAGCAGGAGGCTCGCCACCCCCTCGCCGCGAAACTCCTCCGTGACCAGGAAGGCGACCTCCGCGAGGGGGGACCGCCCGGTGACCCGGGCGTACTCCCCCACGCCGATCAGGCTGACCCGGTCGGTGCTCTCGCCGAGCGCCAGCAGGCAGAGGCGGTCCGACGGCTCGGAGGGGGCGACGATCTCCTCCTCGGCGACGGACGGACGGACCGCCGAGAAGAAGCGGAGCTCGAGCGCTTCCGGGTGCAGCCCCCGCACGAAGCGAGCGACGAGCTCCCGGTCGACCTCGTGGTACGGCCGGATCCACAGTTCGGTCCCGTCCCGGAGGAATCCCGGGCCGGCGACCGCGGGGGGGAGCGCGATGCCGAGGGGATCCGGGCGGGCGCGCACGACGAGCCTCGAGGCTAGCTCGGCGTCCCGGCAGATGAGCGACGGGTGAACCGCAGTTGACCGCCGGCTACGCCCCGGGGCGACCTCGACCGGCCCGGGGTCCGCGGCGCGCCCCGTAGAGCCCGAGGCCGGCGCGACCGACCGGCTCGGAGCCGTGACTCCGGCTCCATCGGCGCAGCGCCGAACACAGCTCTCCGCCGGGCCCGTGGTCGACGATCGCGACGGAGCCCGCGCGCATGCGTCGGTCGACCATCTCGAGCTCGCGCAACGTCGCGGCGTCGTTGTGCGGTACGTCGTAGACGAACAGGTCGATCCTCGGCAGCTCCCGGGCGAGCAGCGGAAGGACGTCGGCCTTGTCGCCGAGCCGAAGGTCCCACCGTCGTCGGAGCGCGAGCGGGACGGCCCACCCGGACGACCGTCCGGGAGGCAGGCTCCACGAGGCCCCTCCCGGGCGGACCGGCGCGCGTCGGGGCCGGGACGGAAGGTCGACGGAGTGGAGCGTTCCGAGCCCGTTCCGCTCCAGGGCGGCAAGCAGGTAGGCCGAGGAGACCCCCGACGAGACGCCGACCTCCACCACGTGCCGCGGCCGGCCGAGGCGCGCGAGCGCGTACAGCTCGAGCGGCGCGTCGATCTCGATGTACGACGCTCGTCCCTCGGCACGGTGCTCCCGGGCGAGGTGCTCGAAGAGGCGGTGGGCGGCGGCGGCCTCGGCCACGGCGCGCGTCGCCGCGGCGACCGGACGGCCGCTGAGCCGAGCGACCCAGCCGATATCCGGGGCCTCCTCGGCCTGCATCGCCGCGTCCGGGCTACGGCCGCTCGAGCGGCTCGAGGTCGCCGATCCACGCCCGAGCCGGCTCGACCTTCGGACGCACGGCGCGGATCCGATCGTAGGCCGCATCGAGCTCGATCGCCTCCGAGCGGTGCAGGTACCAGGCCGCGCCGAGCGGGGAGCGCCGGACCCCGTGGCCGCAGAAGACGAGCACCGGACGGCCGGCCCGGCGGGCCGCCCCGATCTCGCGCGCCAGTCGGTCGAGGTTGGCGCGGATCGGGGCGTCCTTGGCTTCGTCGTAGATCGGGATGTGGGTCCCCTCGGGCATCCCCTCCGGCGCCTCGTCCAGCACGCAGAACCGGCTTCCCGAGAAGCCGAGGGCGTCGTTCCAACCCCCGACGAAGATCCCCGGGGCGACCTCCGAGGGACCGGAGCGGGGCGCAGCGGCGGCTCGGCGCGGGGTGCGCTTCGTTGTCGCGGACATCACCTCGGCTACGCGCCGTCCCCCGATGGCGTTGGAGCCGCCCCCGGACGGCTCTCCCTCATTAGGCTCCCGCGCGCTCCCCACGACGATGGCCGTGGTCGACGCCCACGTCCGCGTCCGCCACCCGTGCCCGTACTGCGACCTCTCCTCGGAGTTCCCCGGCAGCACGCTGCTGCTCTGGTGCGACAACCGCCGGGATACCCTGCTCGTCTGCTCACCGGACGAGGAGGAGCTCGGCCGGGTGCGCGGAGCGTTCCGCCGCCGCTTCCACGGCCGGGTCCTGCTCGCGGACGGCCCGGCGGCGCTGCTCGCGGTCCCGGACTTCGAGTGGGAAAGCCCTCCGTCGGTCACCGGCCTCGCCCGGCGCGGCGGGGTCTGGGTGCTGCCCCCGGTGCTCTACGCGGAGGGGACCGAGACGTACCGGATGATCGCGCCGGACCGACCGCGCCTGCACCGGCTCTTCGAGCGTCTCCGCCGGCTCGGGGAGGTCACGATCCTCTCCGTCTCGGACCGGAACGGGCTCGAGGGGATCCGCGACTATCCGACCGCCTCGGTGCACTTCTTCGAGGGCCTCACGGCTCCCCAGCTGCGGTCGCTCCTCGCCGCGCACGAGGCCGGGCTCCTCGAGATCCCCGCGCGCTCGAGCTGGTCGGCCGCCGCCCGATCCCAGGGGGTGGGCCGCTCGACGTTCGGCGAGCACCTGCGGAAGGCGCAGCTTCGCCTGTTGCGGAACAGCTACCCGATCCTGCGGGCCCGCGCCCTCGAGACCGGGCGGCCCGTCGTCCTGCCCGCGCTGGCCCCGGGCGAGGCGGCCCCGCGGCCCCCTAGCGCCGGGAGCGTCCGGGGCCGCCGCGCGGCTCCGCGAGCCGGTTCAGCTCGGCGAACGTGAGCGCGTCCCGGACGAGCGAGCGGAACGACCGCTCTCCGAGGACCTCGCGCCCGACGCGACGCAGGAGACCGAGCGCCGCGTACGACGCCGCCGGCCCGAAGCTGACCCTGCGGACCCCGAGCCGTTCGAGGGTCGCGAGCGTCGGGAGCCCGGGGCGGATCATCACGTTCACCGGACCGGGGACCTCCCGGACGTAGCGTGCGATCGCGGCCCGATCGACCAGCCGCATCGGGTAGACGCAGTCGGCCCCCGCGTCGAGGAACGCCCGCCCCCGGCGGACCGCCTCGCGCCAGCGCGCCTCCGGCTCGGACGGGCCGGTCGTGAGCGCGTCGGTCCGCGCGTTCAGCACGAGCGGGACCCCGAGATCGTCGGCGGCGTCCCGTGCGGCCCGCAGCTTGGCGAGCTGCCGCTCCAGCGGCACGAGCCGGTCGGTGCGCGGGTCGACGTCTTCGAGGTTGATCCCGACCGCCCCGGCCCGGACGACGGCGCGGACCGTGGCGGCCGTGGCCCGGGGGGTCTCCCCGAAGCCGGCGACGACGTCCGCGCTCAGGGGAACGGTGAGCTTGGCCGCGATCCGACGGACGGCGTCGACGTACTCGGTCCGGGGGATCGCTTCGCCGTCCGGGAACCCGAGCGAGACCATCACCCCGGCGCTCGACGTGGCGACCGCCGAGAAGCCGGCGTCCTCGAGCACGCGGGCGCTCGCTACGTCCCAGGCGTTCGGCAGGACGAACAGGTGACGCGCCCGGTGGAGGGCACGGAACCGCTCGGCACGATCGGCCTGCGCGCTCACCGCCGCTCCGAGGTCGCGGCAGCCGTCGACCCGATACCCGCGGGCAGCGCGGCGGAGCCGCCCGGCCCGGTCGCCGGGCCTGCGCGGGAGGCCCGGACGAGCAGCGTCATCCCGGCAAGGACGATCACGAAGCCCGCGATCTCGAAGGGCGTCACCGACTCGCCGTAGACCCCCGTGCCGACCGCGACCCCGACCAGGGGGATCAGGTACGTGACGGCGTTCGCCCGGATCGGCCCGACGCGGTGGTGGAGCGCGAAGTAGGTGAGGTAGCCGAGGACGGAGGAGAGGACGACGAGCGCCGCGAGCGCCCCGAGCACCGCCGGCGTGAGCGGGAGCGCCTCGCGGGTCGGGAGCAGGAGGCTCGCCGTGCCGAGCAGGAGGCCCGCGACGGCGAACTGCGTGCCGATCTGCCAGAGCCCCTGGCGCCCGCCGCCGTAGGCCCGAAGCAGGACGCTGCCGAGCGCGGCCACGACGAACGCTCCGAGGACGAACAGGGGACCCTCGGCGGTCCCCGCCGGGCCGGCGACGAGGCTCGGGAGGACCAGGACGACGGCGCCGACGAAGCCGACCGCGATGCCGAGGAGGGCGAGCGGGGTGAGCCGCTCGTTCGGCAGGATGCCGTAGGCGATCACCACCGTCAGGATCGGCGCGGTCGTCGACAGCACGGAGGCGTAGCCCCCGGTCGTGTACTGCTCCCCCCAGTAGAGGAACCCGCCGTAGAGGCCGATCACGAGGATGCCCCCGACGGCCGCCGAGACCGCGAGGTTGCGGCGCGCCGGAAACGCCTCGCGGCGCCCGGCCGCGACCGCGGCGAACGCCGCGGCCGAGAGCGCGTAGCGCGCCGCGGCGTAGGCGAGGGGCGTGGCGCCGAGGAGGATCCCTTCGCGGATGAAGACGTAGGCGATCCCCCAGACGACCCCCAGCACCCCGAGCAGACCGAGGTCTCCGAGCGAGTAGCCGCCCGCCGTCGGCGACGCGAGCCCGCCGGGCCGGATTGCTCCGCTCATCGAGGGACCCCCGTTCGCTCGGCCGCCCTCGCGCGATGTCCAGCCAAAACGGTTCCCCTGGCCGGGCCGTCCGTGCGTCCCGCGGCCGTGTGCGGGGCCGACCGCCTTCGGCGAACGATTATGCGGACGGGGGGCCGTGGACCCGCAGCCGCGCCGCCGGGCGGTGGCCCGCGCGGCGGGGGACGACGGTCGATCGATGCGCGCGATGGTCCTGCACCGGCCGGCACCGGTGGGGTCGGGGCCGCTTCACGCGGAGGAGGTGCCGACCCCGGCACCGGCCGCGGGCGAGGTCCTCGTCCGCGTCCAGATGTGCGGCGTCTGCCGGACCGACCTGCACGTGGTCGAGGGCGACCTGCCGCCCCGGCTCCCGTGGGTGATCCCGGGCCACGAGATCGTCGGTACGGTCGAGCGGCTGGGAGAAGGGGTCCGGTCCCTCGCGGTCGGGGACCGGGTCGGGGTCCCCTGGCTCCACCGGACCTGCGGGCGGTGCGACTACTGCGCGACCGGCCGGGAGAACCTCTGCGACCGCAAGGAGTTCACCGGTTACTCGACCCCGGGCGGCTACGCACCGTACGTCCTCGGGGACGAGGGGTTCGTCCTTCGGCTCCCCCCGGGCGACCCCGTGCGGTTCGCGCCGTTCCTCTGCGCCGGGATCATCGGCTACCGCGCCTTCAAGGCCGCGATGCCGCGCCCCGGGGGACGGATCGGGTTCTTCGGCTTCGGGGGATCGGCCCACCTGACGCTCCAGCTCGCCGCGCGGCAGGGGTTCGAGACGGTCGCCTACACCCGCGACCCGGCGCACCTCGAGCTCGCACGCCGGCTCGGGGCCTCCGAGACGGTCCTGGGCGATCCGACCGCGCTCGGCGACCGAAGCCCGAGCCTGGACGGCGCGGTCGTGTTCGCGCCGGCCGGCGAGGTCGTCCTGCAGGCGCTGCGCGAGCTCCGCAAGGGGGGAACGGTGGCGGTCGCGGCGATCCACTCAACGCCGATCCCGCCGATCGACTACGACCGATGGCTGTTCGGGGAGCGTCGGCTCGTCAGCGTAGAGGCGAACACGCGGGCGGACGCGCGCGAGTTCCTCGCGCTCGCCGACCGTCTCCACCTCGAGAGCACCACCCGCACCCGCCCGCTCGCCGAGGCGAACGCGGCGCTGGCCGACCTGAAGCAGGATCGGGTCGTCGGGGTGGTCGTGCTGGACTGTACTGCCCCGGTCTGATTCCCGGTTCGGCCGCCGGCGCCCCGGCACCGCCGCGACCCGAGGCGTCCCTCGGCGCGCGGGCTCAAATCCCCGGTGCGGGGAGAGGGATTTGAACCCACGAACCCCTACGGGACCAGACCCTGAATCTGGCGCCTTTGGCCAAGCTTGGCAATCCCCGCGCGGGCGCGTCCATCAACGTGCGGGATAAGACCGTTGTCACGCCCGGCCGTGCGGCGCGGTGGTCTAGGCCGCCGGGGCGACGGAAGCGTCGGCGGCGGTCGCCCGTGACTTCTCGTCCTCCAGCAGGTCGAGCGCCTCGCCCACCGTCGCCTTCTCGTGGACGATCGCCCGGAGGGCCTTGAGCATCGCGACCGGGTGGTCGGATTGCCAGATGTTGCGACCCATGTCGACGCCGTGCGCCCCGTCCGAGATCGCGCCGTGAGCGAGCTCGAGGGCGGCCCGGTCGCTGTCGAGCTTCGGCCCGCCGGCGACGACGAGCGGGACCGGACAGCCCTCCACCACCTTCGCGAAGCCGTCGCAGTAGTACGTCTTCACGACGTGGGCGCCGATCTCCGCTGCCACGCGACAGGCGAGCGCGAGGTAGCGGGCATCCCGCTTCTCGAGCTCCTTGCCGACCGCGGTGATCGCGAGCACCGGGAGGCCGGCCTGCTCGCCGTCATCGACGAGCTTCGAGAGGTTGACCAGGCTCTGGTGCTCGTGCGGCGCCCCCACGAACACCGACAGGGCGACGGCACTGACGTTGAGACGGGCGGCATCCTCGATCGCCGTCGTGATCGCCTCGTGGGAGAGGTCCTCCTGGAGGATCGTCGCCCCGCCGGAGACCCGCAGCACGATCGGGGTCGTCGCCTCGGGCGGAACGCTCGAGCGCAGCACCCCGCGGGTCAGGGCGAGCGCGTCCGCGTGGGGCAGCAGCGGGCGGATCGTCGCCCCGACGTCCTCGAGGCGGCGGGTCGGCCCCATGAAGTAGCCGTGGTCCACCGCGAGCATCACCGAGTTGCCGCTGGCGGGCCGGAACATCCGGCTCATCCGGTTGCGCATCCCCCAGTCCATCGTCGGCCCCGTTCCGGCGAGCGTCGGCCGGGCAGATAGCGTTGCGGGCGCGGGGCTAGTCGGAGCCCGCTCGGGGTCCGGGACGCAGGACGACCGGTACGCGTCGGTCCTCCTTCACCCGGTTGAGCACGACCTGGGTGTTGGAGCGCTCGACGTGCGGGTCCTGGAGCGCGTGCTTGACGAACCGGTCGAGGTCGCGCCGGTCGCGGAACCGCCCGATCAGGAGCGCGTCGTAATCGCCCGTGACATCGTAGATCGCGTAGGCGTGCGGGTCGCGGGCGAGGTGCTCCTCGACCTCGCGCAGCTTCCCCTTGGAGATCCGCACCCCGACGATCGCGCAGAGGTCCCAGCCGAGGTGTTCGTCGTCCAGCACCGGCACGTAGCCGCGGATCACCCCGTCCTGCTCCATCTGCGCCACGCGGGAGCTGACGGTCGTGGGGGAGACCTTCAGCCGGTGCGCGATCGCGCGGTGGCTCGCCCGCGCGTCGACGTTCAGCTCCTCCAGGATCGCCCGGTCGAGCTCGTCGAGGCTGGACGCACGACCCATGCTCCTTCATCAGTGCGGTCTATCATAAGGGCTTGGTCGATGAATCTGGACGTTCGTCCAGTCGGCCGGCCTCAGGGCTCTTGTAGCCGGGCCCGCTCGGCCGGACGGGGGGAGCGCGGTGGCGGAGCGTGCGGGGGCGACGGCGCAGGAAGGCGAGGCGGTGGTCGAGCGACTGGCGGCCGACAAGGTACGCTGGGTCCAGCTGTTCTACACGGACGTTTTCGGCGGGTACAACCAGGTCGACGTCCCGCGCGAGGCGATCGAGGCGGAGATGTTCCGCAGCGGGGTCCCGAAGCTGGACGGCTCGTCGGTCCGGGGCTTCCGGGAGATCTTCGAGTCGGACATGCTCCTCGTCCCCGACCCCACGACGGTCGCCACCATCCCGTGGAACCCCGAGGCGGGCCGGACGGTCCGGTTCATCTGTGACGTCCGGCTCGGCGCCTCGAAGGAGGCCTACGAGCACGACCCCCGGGGGGTCGCGCGCAAGACGGAGCGGGTCCTCGCCGACGCCGGCTACGACCGGTCGTACTGGGGACCCGAGGTCGAGTTCTTCGTCTTCGATTCCGTCGAGCTCACCCCGTCGTACGACGGCGTTCGGGACGCCTGGGCCGGGGCCGGCTACCTGATCCACCAGGCGGAATCGCCCTGGGCGCCCGGCAGCGCCCATCCGACGATCCGGTTCAAGGAAGGCTACCACCGCACGCCGCCGGTCGACTCCCTGGTCGGACTGCGGGCGGAGGTCTGCAACATCCTCGCCGACGATTTCCATCTGACGATGGACGCGCACCATCACGAGGTCGCGACCGCGAGCCAGTCGGAGATCAACCTCCGCTTCGACGAGCTCGTCCCGATGGCCGACCACGTGCAGGACCTCCGGTACGTCATCAAGAACGTCGCCCACCGCCACGGCAAGCTCGCCTGCCTGATGCCGAAGCCGATCTACGGCGACAACGGGATCGGGATGCACACGAACCAGTCGCTCTGGAACCACGGCACGAACGCCTTCTACGACGCCGCCGATCCGTACGCCGAGGTCAGCCAGACGTGCCGGTACTACATCGGTGGCCTGCTCGAGCACGCGCGGGCGCTCTGCGCGATCACCAATCCGATCACGAACTCCTACCGACGCCTGGTGCCGGGGTACGAGGCTCCGGTCTTCATCGCCTGGAGCAAGGCGAACCGGTCGGCGAACGTGCGGATCCCGTTCTACCACCGCGGTCGCCCCGCCGCGAAGCGGATCGAGTACCGCACGCCGGACTCGGCGGCGAACATCTACCTGACCGAGGCGGCGCTCGCGCTGGCGGGGCTGGACGGGATCCGACGGAAGATCGAGCCTCCTCCCCCCGTCGACGAGAACATCTACAAGCTCACCCCAGCGAAGCGCCGCGAACTCCAGATCCGCGAGCTCCCGGGCTCCCTCGGCGAGTCGCTCGAGTGCCTGGCGTCCGACCGGGAGTTCCTGAAGCCGGCGTTCGTCGACAGCCTGATCGACACCTACCTCGAGCTCAAGCGCGAGGAGCAGCTCGAGCTGAACCTGCGGCCCCACCCGTACGAGTTCTACCGGTACCTCGACGTCTAGGGGAGCGCCGCTGGACCGACGAGCGCGCGTCGGCCGGTGGGACCGGATGAGCGACGCCGTCCTGTTCCGGGGAGGCCGGATCTTCACCGGCCGCCGCCGGACCGAGGCGCTCCTCATCGACGACGGCCACGTGATCGCCGCCGGCCCGCTCGCCGAGCTCGAGCGCCAAACGCCCGTCGGGGCCGAGCGCATCGACCTCGAGGGCGGCTCGGTCGTGCCGGGACTGGCCGACGCGCACCTCCACGTCGGGGAGATCGCCCGCGAGCGCGCGGGGGTCGACCTCGGAGGCGTCCGCTCCCTCGGCGCGCTCCAGGAGGCGATCGCCCGCTACGGGGCCGCTCACGAACGGGGGGCGATCGTCGGCCGGGGCCTGGACCTCGAGCGTCTCGCCGAGCGGCGCTGGCCGACGCTCGCCGAGCTCGACGCGCCCGCCCGCGGCCGGCCCGTCGTGCTGTTCCACGCGAGCGGCCACGCGGCCGCGGTGAACGGAGCAGCGCTCGAACGGGCGCTCGACCCGCGCGCCCTGTCGAGCCGGCGGTCCCCCGAGCCGTCGGTCCTGCTCGAGGAGGAGCAGGCGGCCGTTCGACCGCTCGTCGACGAGGCGCTGCCGCTCACGGCCGAGGCGCTCGCGACGACCTTGACCGAGCTCGCGCGGCTCGGGCTCACGTGCGTTGGCACGATGAACACGCACCCCCCCGAGCTCACGCTGCTCGAGGAGCTCGCCGCCGCGGACCGCTTGCCCGTGCGGGTCCGTGCCTACCCGCCGCTGCTCCCCGCGACCGGCGAGAACGCGACCCGCCGGCCTGCCCAAGTCGGACGCCTGGCCGTCGTCGGGGCGAAGGGGTTCCTGGACGGGGCGTTCGGTCCGCGCACCGCCTCGCTCTCCGAGCCGTACGAGGATGCCCGGTCGGAGCGCGGCCTCGATCGTGGGGCCGACGCGGAGGTGCGCGCGGCGATCGTCGACGCGGGGAACCGGGGGCTGGCGTCCGCCCTCCACGCGATCGGCGACCGGGCGGTCGCCCGAGCGGTCGAGCTGCTCGCCGGCGCTCCCGGCACGCCGGCGCCCCCGCGCATCGAGCACGCGAGCCTGACGCCGCCGTCGACCCTCGCGAGGCTCGGGACCCAGCGTCCCCATTTGGTCGTCCAGCCGGGGTTCGTGCTCAGCGACCACTGGCTCGGCGCGCGGCTCGGCCCCGAGCGGCGACGCTGGGCCTACGCCTTCCGGACCCTCGCCGACCTGGGAGTACCGCTCGCCGGGTCGAGCGACGCACCGTACGACCCGGCGGACCCCTGGCGCGGCCTTGCGGCAGCGGTGAGCCGGCGGGACGACCTCGGGCGTTCGGCGAACCCCTCGCCGGACGAGGCGCTCTCGCTCCGGGAGGCGTGGGCCCTCTATACGACGGGCGCCTACGCGGCGCTGGGCCTTCCGGACGGGGGCCGGCTCGAGCCCGGGGCACCGGCGGATCTGCTGGTCCTGGGGGTCCCCCGCTGGGAAGAGGCGGTCCGGCTCGGCGCGTCCAGCGTGCGCCAGACGTGGGTCGCCGGCCGGCCGATGCTCGAGCCCCCCGTCCCGACGGAGGGGCGGCGCTAAGCCCCGGTCGCTCTCCCCGGGCCGTGCCCGACGACCCGGGGGTGCCGACCCGTCGCGAGTTCTCGCCGTCGATGCGGGTCGACCTGCTGATCTCCGACTGGAAGGCGGCGCTTCCCCCCGAGGTACCCGAGGAGGCGCGCGAGCGCCAGCTGTACGGCCAGGCCTGGGAGGCGTACCAGGAGGGGGACCACGGCTTCGGCCTCTGGTGCTGGCACGAGTGCGACCGGCTCACGAACAACCTGGCCGGGAACGTCCGCGAGGTGACCCGCGTGCTGGGTGCGGGACACTATTTCGGCTTCTCCCACCGCAAGGTCCTCGCGCTCGAGGTGCCGATCGAGCGGATCTATCGCCCCCGAAAGGGCGACATGAGCACCCCGCGCCCGGACGCCTTCGTCCTGCCGCACTACCAGGTCCTCTGCGTCTACTTCGCCCAGGCCTCGGCCGGCGACCCGAAGGCCAAGGCGCTCCTCGAGATCGCCCTGGGCGAGCTCGAGGACCGGCGCCGCGCCGACCCGTACCTGCGCCACTTCGAGACGTTCCGGGACCTGTGGCAGAGGACGTCCGCCGCCCCGGCGTCCCTTCCGCCCCCCGTCTCCCCGGCGTCGCCCTCGGCGACCCCGGCGACCGGCTCGGCTGCCCCGCGGCGCACGACCGCCCGACGAGGGTGAGCGGACCGTCGCCGGAGCGTCTTAAGGCGCGCCCGGTTGCGGCCGCGGAGCCGGAGCATGGTCGGGACCCCGCCACGGACGCGCCGTTCCGGAGAGGAGCAGCGGCTGCGCGCGTTCCTCGAGAAGGACTGGGCCCGCTGGATGGTCCTCTCCCCCGAGGTCGCGACGAGCGTCGGCTTCCCCGGACAGAACGACCGGTGGACCGACGACTCGGTCGCTGGCATCCGCGCGCGGGACGGTCAGCTGCAGGAGAGCGCCCGCGAGTTCGGTCGGATCGACCCGAAACGTCTGGGTCCCCGCGAACGACTGAACCACCGCCTCTACGACCGGCTCCTGCGCCTCGCGGTCGCCGGCCGGGCGTTCGGTGACGACCCGCTGCCGTTCCACTTCGGGCTGCCGCACAACCTCTGGACGCCCGTCCACCAGATGGACGGCCTCCACGTCACCGCCGGCCAGCTGATCCCCCTGCAGCCCCGGCGCACCCGCGCCGACCTGGAGGCGGTCGTCGCCCGGCTGCAGGCGCTGCCGACGGCGGTCGACCAGAACCTCGCCCTGCTCCGCGACGGGCTCCGCCGCGGCTACAGTCCGCCGCGGGTCGCGATCCGTGGGGTCCCGGCGCAGGTCGAGGCGCTCGTGCCGGCCGACCCGACCCAGAGCCCCCTCTGGGAGCCGTTCGCGGAGCCCGCCGCCCCGCTGGACGCGGAGGAGAGGGCGCGGTTGTCCGGCGAGGCTCGGACGGCGTACCTCGAGCGGGTCCGCCCGGCGTTCCTGAGGCTGCATCGCTATCTCGTCGACGAGTACCTCCCCGCCGCGCGCACGACGATCGCCGCCTCCGAGCTGCCGAGCGGCCGCCGCGCCTACGACCACCACGTCCGCTGGACGACGACCACCGAGCTCACGGCCGAGCAGGTCCACGCGATCGGGCTCGAGGAGGTCCGACGGATGCGCCTCGAGATCGACCGCCTCGTCCGCTCCACCGGGTTCACCGGGACCCTCGCCGAGTTCCACCGGTTCCTGCGGACCGACCCGAAGTTCCGCCACCCGACGCCCGCGGCGCTCGTCGACGGCTATCGCGCGCTCACCAAACGGATCGACCCGGAGCTCGCCCGACACTTCGGCAAGCTCCCCCGCCTGCCGTACGGCGTCCTGCCGATACCGGAGTTCCAGGCCCCGAGCGTCCCCGCCGCCTACTACGTCTCGGGCTCGCCCGAGGAGGGGCGGCCGGGGTTCTTCTACGCCAACACCCACGACCTCACGGCCCGCCCGACCTGGCGCATGGAGTCGCTCGCGCTCCACGAGGCGGTGCCGGGGCACCACCTCCAGACCGCGATCGCTGCGGAGCTCGAGGACGTCCCGACGTTCCGCCGGTTCAGCGGGGAGACGGCGTTCGTGGAGGGGTGGGGCCTCTACGCCGAGGGCCTCGGCGAGGAGCTCGGCCTCTACCGCGACCCGTACGCCCGCTTCGGGGCGCTCGACCACGACATCTGGCGCTCGATCCGTCTCGTGGTCGACACGGGCATGCACGCGCTCGGCTGGAGCCGCGACCGGGCGATCGAGTTCTTCCGAGAGCACACCGGCATGAGCGACCTCGACATCACCGTCGAGGTCGACCGTTACATCGTCTGGCCCGCGCAGGCGCTCGCCTACAAGATCGGCCAGCTGAAGTTCCGCGAGCTGCGGACCCTCGCCGAGCAGGCGCTCGGCGACCGGTTCGACGAGCGGGCGTTCCACGACGTCGCGCTCGCGGAGGGGGGGATCCCGCTCGGGGAGCTCGAACGTCGCCTCCGGGAGTGGGTCAGCGACCAGCAGCGGAGCCCCCGTCGCCGGGACGTGCGCACCCCAAGGGGCCGCCGGCAGCGCGGCGCGAAGCGATCGCCCCGCCGATCGAGGCCGACCCGCTAGGGGAGCGACGGGTGCGGGCGGTCGTCCTCGGCGGCGGCGGCCTGACCGGGCGCGGCGCGGTACGCCAGCTGGCGACCGACGGCCCGTTCGACGAGGTCGTCGCGGCCGATCTCGACGTCGACCTCGCCGAGGCCGCGTGCCGCGATGCCGGCGACCGGGCCCGGCCGGTCGCCCTGGATATCCGGGACCGGACGCGAACGGCCGCCCTGCTGCGCGGGGCGGCGGTCGTCGTCAACGCCGCCCCCTACGCGTTCAACCTGGACGGGATGGCCGCAGCGCTCGAGGCGCACGTGCCGTACCTCGACTTCGGCGGCCTGTTCCACATGACGCGGCGCCAGCTGGAGCTGGACGAGCGGTTCCGCGCGGCGAAGCTGCTCGCCGTCCCCGGCCTCGGGCAGGTGCCCGGGGTCTCGAACGTCCTCGCGGTGGACGCGGCGGCGCCGTTCGACCGGCTCGACGCGCTCGTCCTGCGGGACGGCTGGAGGGACCTTGCCACGGGGGGTCCCGAGCTGTCGTTCACCTGGTCCCCGACGACGTTCCTGGACGAGATGGTCCGGCCCGCCGTCGTCTTCGAGGACGGCGTCTATCGCGACCGTCCCCCGATGAGCGAGGCGGAGGAGCACGATTTCCCGCCGCCCGTGGGCCGGACGCGCGTCTACCGGACCCTTCACTCCGAACCCGCGACGCTCCCCGCCTCGCTCCAGGAGAAAGGGCTCCGGCACTGCGAGTGGAAGGAGGGCGGTCCGGGCATCGAGACGCTCCGGGTCCTGGGCCTGCTCGGGCTCGGCTCGGAGGACCCGGTCGACCTCGGAGGGACCGCCGTCGTGCCGCGGCAGTTCCTGCTGGCGCTCCTCCGCCGGGAGAAGCTGCTCGGCCCCCCTCCGGGCGCGACGATCGACGACTGGGAGGTGCTCGACATCGAGCTCCGAGGGACGGTCGGCGGGGCACCGGCGATCCACCATGCCTATGCTCGATTTCCCCCGTGGCCGGCGTGGCACCTCTCCGCGACCGAGTACGCCGTGGGGACCGTCGGGGCGATCGGTGCCGAGATGATCGCCCGGGGGGAGATCCGGGGAACCGGGGTGGTGCCGCCCGAGCGGTGCGTGCCGGCCGGCCCGTTCCGCCGCGAGCTCGCCCGCCGTGGGATCGAAACGACGATCGTGCCCCCCGGCCCGGCCCTCTCCCCGATCCCACGGGCCACGGCGTAGGAGACCGCGCCGGCGGCGTGTCGAACCGCCGAATCGAGCCGATAGACATACTCCAACTAGAGGGAACAACGCCGAATCCTAGTGATTGGAACGGACTCGGACAGCGGTTCCGTGCTCAGGAGTTCGCTTCCGCGCCCCGCGCATCTATATATACGCACCCCGAGGTGAACGCCCCGCCGGAGATGCGTTCTGCATGGTGGACCCCGAAGTCGCCCCGCTCCCGTCGTCGCCGGGGGTCGTCGCCGGCACCCGCCCTGCCCCCCGCCTGAGCGCCGAGGGGACCGTCGACCCGGCCAAGGTCGTCCCGCCCGCGCCGGCTCCGGGCGAGGCGTCTCCTCCCCCCAAGAAGGACGCCCCCGCGGAGGGGCCGAGCCCGGAGTCCGAGCCCGCGCCGCTCCCGATACCGATCGCCCGCCTCGTCCCGAAGCTGAAGAAGAGCGCGAAGCTGTTCGCGGAAGGCAAGGAGAGGATCCCGAACTCGTCGAGCTCGGTGATCCGCGTCGCCTCGTACGACCCGGTGCCGCCGTTCATCGCCCGCGGGAAGGGGGCCCGGATCTGGGACGAGGACGACAACGAGTACCTCGACTTCAACCTCGCCTACGGGGTCCTGATCAACGGCCACGCCCCGAGCGAGCAGGTCAAGGCGATCCAGGAGGCGATCGGCTTCGGTCTGCACTTCGCGAGCCCCACGGTCCTCGAGATCGAGGTCGCCAAGCTGTTCCAGAAGCTCGTGCCGAACGCGCAGCGCGTCGCGTTCTGCTCGAACGGTTCCGACGCGACGATGAACGCCATTCGGATCGCCCGTGCGGTCACGGGGAAGGACGCGATCCTCAAGTTCGAGGGCCACTACCACGGCCAGCACGACCTCGCGCTGATCAGCGCGGAAGCCCCGCCGGTCGTCTCGGGTCTGGACGAGTACCCGCGACCGCTCCCCAACTCCGCCGGGATCCCGCCCGGGGTCACCGACTACGTCCTGGTCGCGCCGTACAACTCGATCACCGCGTTCGAGCGGATGGTCCGACGGTACCGGGACCGGCTCGCCGCGGTGATCCTCGAGCCGGTGATGGCGAACTCGGGCGTGATCCCCCCGGCCCCGGAGTTCCTGAGCCGTCTGGTCGAGGTCGCGCACCAGAACGACATGCTCGTCATCTTCGACGAGGTCTTCACCGGCTTCCGGGTCGCGCCCGGCGGAGCTCAGCAGCTCTACGGCGTCGAGCCGGACCTCTCCTGCTGGGCGAAGGCGCTCGGGGGCGGGGTGCCGGTCTCCGCGGTCTCCGGCAAGGCGGAGTACATGGACATGATCGCCCCGGGCCGCATCAGCTTCGGCGGCACCTATTTCGCGAACAACCTTTCGATGGCCGGGACGCTCGCGAACCTCAAGATGCTCCACCGCGGCGGCGAGGAGCTGTACGGGAAGTTCGCCCACCTCACGCAGCGGCTCGAGAAGGGCCTCGAGGAGGCGGCGCGCGACGCGAAGGTCAACGTCCTGGTCCAGTCGGTCCCGGGGATGCTGCAGTTCTTCTTCACGCGCCGCAAGAAGATCGTCAACTACCGCGAGGCGCTCCAGATCGATTGGAACCTCTATCTCCGCCACCACCAGCTGTTGCTGGACCGGGGGATCTACATCCACCCGGACAACTACGAGCGGATCACCTTCTCGAGCGCCCACTCCGACAAGGAGATCGAGCGGTTCGTCCAGACCGCGACGGAGACGTTCCGCGAGCTGCGGACGCTCCCGCGCGACTACCTGCCGTAGCGGGGCGGCGCGCCTTCGTTAATATCCCACCGGCCGTAGCGCACCCGCCAGGGTCGGCCCGGGCCGGCCCCCCGACGGGAGGAACGGGGGTTGGGACGCAGTCCGAGCGATCTCGCGATCTTTGTCGGCAAGCGCCTCCTCCAGCTCGTCCCGGTGCTCCTCGGGATCACGATCCTGACGTTCGTCTTCACCCACCTCTCCGTCGTCAACCCGTGCAACCAGTGGTTCCCGCACGCCGACCCGACGACGCTCGCCAACTGCCAGCGCCAGTTCTCGCGCCCGCTGCCCGAGCAGTACGCGACCTACCTCTCCAACCTGCTCCACGGGGACTGGGGCGCCTCGGTCGGCGGGGTGGCGGTCTATCCGGCGATCGCCGACGGGCTGCCCGCGACGCTCGAGCTCGTCCTCGCCTCGCTGTTCCTGATGATCGTCATCGGGATCCCCCTCGGGGTGATCGCCGCCCAGTCGGCCGGCCGGTGGGCCGACCACCTCGTGCGGGTCTTCTACCTGAGCGGCTGGGCGACCCCGACCTACCTCGGCGCGGTGATCGCCGCGATCTTCGTCGCCCCCTATCTCGGGCTCCCGTCCCACGGGGAGTTCACGAACAACCCGCCGCCGTTCCCCCAGTACACCCACCTGTCGGTGCTGGACGCGCTCCTCGCCCTCAACGGACCGTACGTCCTGGACGCGCTCGCGCACCTCGTCCTCCCGGCGGCGACGCTCGCGTTCATCAACATGGGGATCGCGACGCGGATGACGCGGGCGTCGATGCTCGAGGTCCTGCCGCTCGACTACGTGAAGTCGGCGCGGATGAAGGGGCTGAGCGAGTTCTGGGTCCTGTACAAGCACGCGCTGCGCAACGCGCTGATCACGACCACGACCGTCCTCGGGGTCACCGCCGGAGGGCTGCTGGCCGGCACCGTCGTCGTCGAGGAGGTCTTCGGCTGGCCGGGGATCGGCGCCTACGCCTACACGGCGATCGGGGGCGGAGGGAACGCGCCGAACTTCGACGGGGCGGTGGCCGTCGTGGCGGTGTTCGCCGTCGGCGTGGTCGTCGCGAACCTCATCGCCGACATCCTCTACGGGGTCCTCGACCCGCGCGTCGACTGGAGGTAGGACGACGTCCGCCGTCCCCGGGGCCGCGGCGTCGCGGGTCGTCGACGCCGGCCGGGCGGTGCGGACGTTCCTGAGGGTCCTTCGCGCGAACCCGCTGACCCTCGCCGGCTTCGTCCTGGTGGTCCTGATCGGGCTCACCGCGCTGCTCATCACGGTCGCCCCGCACGTGCTCACCCCGTACGGCAGCGACGTCCCGACGAACGCCTACGCCCAGCCGCCGTCGTTCCGGCACCCGTTCGGGACGGACGCCGGCGGGCTCGACATCTTCGCCGAGGTGCTCTACGCGCTGCCGTTCGACCTCGCTATCGCCTTCGCGATCGCCGGTGTGGCGATGTTCGCCGGCGGCGCGCTCGGGCTCGTCGCCGGCTTCTGGGACCGGCCCGGGACGGTCGGCGGGGCCTGCTCGGTCGCGATCCTGCGCATCACCGACATCTTCCTGTCGTTCCCGAGCCTCATCCTCGCGCTCGCGATCGCCGTCTCCCTCGGACGGGGGGTCTGGCAGTTGATCGTCGCCGTCCTCCTGACCTGGTGGCCGTACTACGTCCGCCTGGTCCGGGGCGAGACGCTCGCGGTCAAGCACCTGCCGTACGTCACCGCCGCTCGGGCCGCCGGCGTGACGGAGGGGCGGATCGTCCTCCGCCACGTCCTGCGGAACGTGCTCGAGCCGGTCGTCGTCTACTTCACACTCGACATCGGCACGGTGCTCGTCACCCTGTCGACGATCGGGTTCGTGGGGCTCGGCGTCAACTACCCGATCACGCCGGAGTGGGGAAGCATGATGGCGACCTACCAGCAGGCCGGTCTGATCACCGCGAACCCGTGGACCGTCTTCGGCCCCGGCGTGGCGATCTTCGTCACGGTCCTCGCGTTCAGCCTCCTCGGCGACGGACTCCGTGACGTCCTCGACCCGCGCAGCCGGCGCGTCCTCGCCGGAACCGGCGCCGGCGCGACCTCGAGCTCGCCGACGGCGAGCGCCGCGCCCGGGGACGAGGGGTCCCCGGCGGCCGTCCCCGCCCCGAGCCTGACCGCGGAGGGGGGAGCCCCGGCGTGACCGACGCGGCCGTGACCGTGGAGGGCCTCAGCATCGACTACGTCGTCGGCGCCGGCCGCTTCCGCGCGGTCTCGGACGTCTCCCTCGAGGTCCCGACCGGTCACGTCGTCGGGATCGTGGGGGAGACCGGCTGCGGGAAGAGCACGCTCGCGCAGGCGATCCCGCGGCTCCTTCCCGAACCGCCGGCGACGATCGGCTCCGGCCGCATCGTCTTCCGGGGGATCGACCTGGTCCGGGTCCCGCTGTGGAAGATGCCGAGCCTGCGGGGCACCGGCATCAGCATGATCTTCCAGGAGCCGCTGAACTCGCTCAACCCGGCGTACCGGGTCTACGACCAGCTCGCCGAGGCGGTCCGGATCCGGCACCAGCGCGAGCACGGCGCCCCGGTCGCCGACCGTCGCGAGACGCCGCCGTTCGACTACTCCCGTCCGGCGGTGCCGTCGACCGGTGAGGTCCTCGCCCGACCCCTCGTCCCCGGGGGCGCAGCCGGCCGGGCGGTCGCGGCGGCCGGTGCGCGGCGCTCCGACCTCCGCGAAGAGGTCCTCGAGTACCTGCGCCTCGTGCGGATCAACGACCCGGAGACGATCCTCGGCCTGTACCCCCACGAGCTCTCCGGCGGGATGCGGCAGCGCGTGATGATCGCCATGGCGCTCTCGGAGAAACCCGCGCTGCTCATCGCCGACGAACCGACGAGCGCGCTGGACGTGACGATCCAGGCCCAGGTCCTCACGCTGATGAAGGAGCTGATCGAGGAGGTCCGCACCTCGATCCTGTTCATCAGCCACGACCTCGGCGTCATCGCCGAGACCGCGGACGAGGTCGGCGTCATGTACGCCGGCCGACTGATCGAGTTCGGCCCGGTCACGGACGTCTTCGACCGTCCCCGCCACCCGTACACCAAGGCGCTCCTGCGGGCCGCCCCGACCCGCTACAAGGCGGACGGCCCGCTCCCGTCGATCCCCGGCTCGGTCCCGAACCTGTCGCGGCCCCCGGAAGGGTGCCGCTTCCACCCTCGCTGCCCGATCGTCCGGCCCGTCTGCCGGGCCGAGCCGCCGCCCGCGCTGCTCGCGGTCGACGGCGCGGGACCGGCGCACGCGAGCGCGTGCCACTTCGCGAAGGAGGTCGACCAGATCCCGTGAGCGGCGCGCCCCTGGTCGAGGTCGCCAACCTCGAGAAGCAGTTCCCGATCGAGCGGACGGTCACGGAGTTCTTCGGCGGCCGGCCGCGGCGGGCGATCCACGCGGTCGACCGCCTCTCGCTCACCGTGCTCCCGGGGGAGACGCTCGGGCTCATCGGGGAGTCGGGCAGCGGCAAGACGACCCTCGGCTGGCTCGTCGCCCGGCTCCACACGCCGACCGGCGGGAGGCTGCTCTTCGAGGGGACGGACGTCGCCGACCTCGCCGGGGAGCGGCTCCGGTTCTGGCGGAGGAACGTGCAGGTCGTCTTCCAGGACCCCGTCGGCTCGCTCGACCCCCGCCTCAAGGTCTGGCAGATCGTGAGCGAGCCGATCCGTGCCCAGGAGCGGGCGGAACGCCGCTACCTACGCGCGGAGCGACGGCGCACGCCCCCCGGAGCCGTACGGACCGACGGCCCCGCGCCGGACGCCGGCGAGCCAGGGGCGGCGGGCCCGGTGACGGCACCGCCGCGCCGGCTCGGGAAGGCCGAGCTGCGCGCCCGGGTCCGCGAGCTGCTCCCGACCGTCGGCCTGCCGGCCGACTGCCTCGACCAGTACCCGCACGAGTTCTCCGGTGGGGGTCGGCAGCGGCTATCGCTCGCCCGCGCGCTCAGCGTGCGTCCGAAGCTGGTCGTCCTGGACGAGCCGACCAGCGCGCTGGACGTAGCGGTGCAGGCCCAGATCCTCAACCGGCTGGTCGAGCTCCAGCGGACGACCGGGGTCGCCTACCTCCTCATCACGCACAACGTCGCGGCGGTCCGGTACGTCGCCGACCGGGTCGCGGTGATGTACCTCGGCCAGATCGTCGAGGTCGGAGGCGTCCGGGAGGTCCTCGAGCGCCCGATCCACCCGTACACGAAGGCGCTGCTCGCGGCGGTCCCGGTCGCGGATCCCCGGCGTCGCCGCAGTCGCTTCCGCATCGGCGGGGATGTCCCGTCGCTCATCGACCCGGCGCCCGGGTGCCGGTTCGCCCCGCGCTGTCCGTTCGCGGTGGACCGGTGCCGTGTCGAGGACCCCCCGCTCCGCGAGATCCCCGGGGTCCCCGGCGTGCGCGTCGCCTGCCACCTCGCCGAGCAGGTGAAGGACGTCCCTCCCGCGTCGCTGCTCGAGAGCGCCGGCGCGACGAAGCCGCCGGCCCCCGCCCCCTAGCGCCCGCGCCGGCCTAGCTCGCCCACTGCGTGTTTGCCGTGATCACGAACGGCTCGGCGCTGCCCATCGGGTTCTGCACGATCCCGTGCAGCTGGGTCGAGTAGACCGCGACCGAGGTCGGTACGACGAGCCAGATGTCGGTGTAGTTGTCGTACATCAGCTGGGTCATCGTCGTGTAGTCGCTCGTGAGGTTCGTCGCGTTGGAGGTGCTCGCGGCCTCGTAGGTGAGGTTGTTGACGGTCGAGTTGTTGTAGGCCGACATGCAGAGGTTGGCGCTGCCGGTGTTGACCGCGTCGTTCTGCGTCCAGTCGTCCGGGGAGATGTAGTCGGACGTGTAGAACTCCTGGCCCATCGGGAACGGGCCGCCGTTGGCGCCCGTGAGCGTCGTGCAGACCCCGGCACCGTTGACGCCCTGCTCGGAGTAGAGCTCGTCCAGCGAGATCGGGGTCGGGATGATGTTGAGCCCGATCGCCTTCAGGTCGGTGGCGAGGAACTGCGCCGTCTCGAACCAGTCGATCCCGGTGTCGAGATAGGCGTACTTGATCGGCGCCGAGCAGGCGCCGTTGGCGCACGGGGAGTTCGCGATCTCCTGCTTTGCCAGCGCGAGGTCGTAGCTGTACGGGCTGAGGTTCGCCGGGTTGTAGTACGGGTACGCTGGCGGCACCGGTCCGACCCACCGGATGGCGTATCCCCCGAACGCCTCGGCGATGATCTGGGGGTAGTTGATCGCGTGCGCGATCGCCTCGCGCACGGAGAGGTTGTTGAACGGCGCCACGTTCTGGTTGAGGTAGATCCACCAGGAGCCGCTCGTCGAGCCGAAGACCGTGGGGAGGAACTGCACCACGAGGCATCCCTGGCCCTGGAGCAGGTGGACGGTCGACGGACCGATGTAGGCGAACGATGCCTCGGCGACGTAGCCTTTCTCGAGGTCGTTCGTCGTGATGTCGACGGAGTCCTGGAACGTCACCTCGAGCGTCGCGTTCGCCGGCTGGAGCGGGACGTTCCACGGCTCGCTCGCGGCGGGCGTGCGGCCCCAATAGTTCGGGTCCGGCTTCAGCGTGTAACCGGCGCCCGGGAGCCCGTCGTAGTAGGCAAGGTAGTACGGGCCGGTGCCGACCATGTTGCTCGCCATCCAGTCGTTCGGCTCACCGATCACGATCCCCCCGTGCGCGTCGACCACGTTCGGGTCGACCGCGTAGGAGTTCGGTGCGGAGATCGACGCGTTGAGGTACGTGTAGGGGTACGGCCCGAGGTAGCCGTAGCCGACGTTCAGCTCGATCTCGTCCGGGCCGAGCACCTGGAAGGACTGGTTCGGCCGCTCCATCAGGGCGATCTCCCCGCCGGTCGGGTCGTCGAAGTTCCAGCTGTTGAGGTCGTGCACGAGCGTCGTGTTGTTCGCGGAGACGTTCGTCGCGTTGGACGAATAGTTGAGCGGGTCGGCGGGGTCGAAGTCCGTCGAGTAGAAGTTCTGCTCGAGGATGAACTGCGGTCCGCTCTCGAGGAGGAGCGAGCGATAGAAGCTGTACCACTGGACGTAGGCGTTGTACGGGTCGCCGTTCGAGAAGTGGACCCCGGACCGGAGCGTGAAGTTCCAGTGGAGGCCGTCGGGCGACCCGCTCCAGTTCTTCGCCAGGACCCCGACGAACGACGTCGAGTTCGAGCCGTTGTACTGGATCAGGCCCTGGTAGACCTGCTGGACGATCGCCCACCCCGGGGTGGAGAACGTCTCGCCCGGGTCGAGCGAGTCGGGGATCTCGGACTGGTCGATGACGAGCGGGTTGTGCTGACGGAGGGGCACGCAGCCGCTGTTGTCGTCGTGCAGGACGACGACCGTCCCCACCAGGACGACGACGATGGCGAGGACGCAGCTGTTCCGCCAGACCGGGTTCATCGGGCGCGACCGGGACCGCCAGCGCGCGCAGGGGTCCACGGTTCTTACGTTAGTCGGCCCACGGCCGGAAGGCGCGCGAGCGGGCCGCGGAGCCCTCTTGAGCCGGCCCGCCGTGCGCGCGCCGGGGACGGACCGTGGACCACACGATGCTGATCGGAGGCGAATGGGTCGCGGCGACCGCCGAGGCGACGATGCCCGTCGTCAGTCCGTTCGACGGTGCCCCGCTCGGCACCGTGCCGCGGGGCACGCGCGAGGACGTCCGCCGCGCGGTCGACGCCGCCCGGGAGGCGTTCGACCGCGGGCCGTGGAGCCGCCTGCCCCCGCGGGGCCGCAGCGAGGTCTTCCTCAAGGCGGCCCAGCTGCTCCAGCAGCGGCTGCCGGAGATCGCCGAGCTGGAGAGCCGCAACCAGGGCAAGACGATCAAGCAGGCGGCCGACGCCGACCTGCCGTTCTGCGTCGACAATCTGAACTTCTACGCCGGGGCGTGCCGGACGCTCGAGGGCCGGGCCGCCGCCGAGTATACGGGGGACGGGACGACGATCTTCCGGCGCGAGCCGGTCGGCGTCGTCGCGTCGATCACCCCGTGGAACTACCCGATCATGATGGCGGTCTGGAAGGCGGCGCCCGCGCTCGTCGCCGGGAACACCGTCGTGCTCAAGCCGGCGAGCTGGACCCCCCTCTCCACCCTTCAGCTCGCCCGGGCGTTCCAGGACGCCGGCCTGCCCGCCGGCGCGCTCAACGTCGTCACCGGGCCGGGCGCCGAGGTCGGCGACGAGCTGTGCCGGAATCCGAAGGTCGACATGGTCTCCCTGACGGGGGACACCGTCACCGGCCGGGCCGTCATGCAGGCGGCGAGCGCGACCGTGAAGCGCGTGCAGCTGGAGCTCGGAGGCAAGGCCCCGTTCGTCGTCTTCGAGGACGCCGACCTCGCCGCGGCGGTGGAGGGGGCGGTCGTCGGGGGGTTCGTCAACGGTGGGCAGGACTGCACCGCCGCCACGCGCCTGATCGTCCACCAGAAGGTCCGACAGGCGTTCGTCCAGCGGCTGGTCGAGCGGGTCCGGTCGATCCGCCTCGGCGACCCGCTCTCCCGCTCGACCGACCTGGGACCGCTCGTCAGCCCGGTCCAGCAGAAGAGCGTCCAGCGGTTCGTCGAGCAGGGTGCGCAGGAAGGGGCTCGCCTCGCCACGGGAGGCGCGGAAGCGCCGAAGGAGTTCCCGCACGGCGCGTTCGTCCGCCCGACGGTCTTCGATGCCGTCACCCCGGAGATGACGATCGCCCAGAAGGAGATCTTCGGGCCGGTGCTCGACGTCCTCGAGTTCTCGACGTTCGACCAGGCGATCGAGATCGCCAACGGCGTCGCCTACGGCCTCGCGGGCAGCGTCTGGACGCGCGACGTCCGGACCGCCCTCCGGGCAGCGAACGCCCTGCGGTTCGGCGACGTCTGGGTCAACGACCACCTCCCGCTCGGTTCGGAGACCCCGCACGGGGGCTTCAAGCAGTCCGGTTTTGGCAAGGACCTCGGCGCCGACTCGCTGCTCGACTACACCGTCGTCAAGAACGTCTACGTCGACCTCACCGGCCAGGCGCGCAAGGCCTGGCACTACACCGTCTACGGCGACCCGACGTAGGCGGGAGGCACGCCCCGTGATCGAAGGCCTCCCCCCCGGAGGACGCGGCGCCCTCTGGATCGACGGGGCGTGGGTCGCCCCGGACGGGGGCCGCTTCGCCCCGGTCGTCGACCCGTCGACCGGCCGCGTGCTCGCCGAGGCGCCGGTCGCCTCGCCCGAGCAGGCCCGCGCGGCAGTGGACGCGGCCGCCGAGCGGGAGGAGACCTGGGCGGCGGTGCCGGGGCACGAGCGGGCCCGCATCCTCCGTGCGGCGGGCCGTCGCCTCACCGACGACCGGGAGCCGCTCGCGCGCCTCATCGCGAGCGAGGTCGGCAAGCCGATCGTCGACGCGCGCGTCGAGGTCGACCGCGCCGCCGGGGTCTTCGAGCTCGCCGCGGAGGAGATCCGCCTTCTGGGCGGGGAGAGCTTCCCGGCCGACGCCTACCCGCGGCCGGCCGGCAACGAGCATCGCTACCTGTTCTCGGTCCGCGAGCCGGTCGGGGTCGTTTGCGCGATCGGTCCGTTCAACTTCCCGCTGAACCTGCTCTCGCACAAGGTCGCCCCGGCGCTCGCCGCCGGCAACCCGGTCGTCGCGAAGCCGACGAGCGCCGCGCCGTTCACGGCGATGCGGCTCGCCACGCACCTCGCCGCCGCCGGCCTGCCGGGAGGCGTGCTCAACGTCGTCGTCGGTCCCGGCAGCACGGTCGGGGACGCCCTCGTCGAGCATCCCCGGACCCGCCTCGTCACGTTCACCGGCTCCACCGAGGTCGGCCGCGCGATCGCCGCGAAGGCCGGGCGGGACACGAAGCGGCTGATCCTGGAGATGGGGGGCCTCGACCCGTTCGTCGTGCTGGAGGACGCCCCGCTCGAGTCGAGCGTCGCCGACGCGGCCCGCGGGATCTTCGGCTACGCCGGTCAGGTCTGCACCGCCTCCAAGCGGATCCTCGTGCACGAGGCGATCGCCGACCGCTTCGCCCACCGGCTCGCCGAGCGGGCGAAGGCGCTGCGTCTCGGGCCGGCGCTGGACGAAGCGACCGAGGTCGGTCCGGTGATCGACCGGCCGGCGCTCGCGCGCCTCGAGGAGCTCGTCGGGGAGGCGCGCGGCCGCTCGGCGGAGCTGCTCGCTGGAGGGGAACGTCGCGTTATCGGGGAGGGGTCGTACTTCGCCCCGACGGTCCTCGACCGGGTCCCCGAGGAGGCGCGGGTCGTCCGCGAGGAGCCGTTCGGTCCGCTCGCCCCGATCGTCCGCTTCGGCTCGGTCGAGGACGCGGTGCGGATCGCCAACGCGACCCCCTACGGCCTCCAGGCGGCGGTCTACACGCGCGACATCGCCCGGGGGTTCCAGCTCGCGCGGCGGATCCGGGCCGGCGGCGTGCACCTGAACGACCCGACGAACCTCCGCTGGGACGCGCTGCCGTTCGGAGGGGTCCGGGCGAGCGGCCTGGGCCGCGAGGGGGTCCGGTACGCGATGCACGAGATGACCGAGGTCAAGCTGATCTCGATCAACTACGCCAGCCCGACGTCATAGAGGCCGCGCAGGCCCCCTGGTCGGAGGGGTCTAGCGTCCCTTCCGTGCCGTTGACGGCGCCGCGGACGTGGCGGCGGCCGGGGAACGACCGCGGCCGATCGCTACGATCGTCTGGATCGTGTCGGGGGGCAGGAGGCTGCGCAGCGTCGCGTCGAACCGGGGGAGCGTCGAACGGCGGGCGGCGTCCGCGCCGAACCAGAACGCGGTCTGCAGCGCCCGGGGCATCATCTCCGCGTCCCCCGATTCGCGCAGCGTGCGCGCGATGTCCCGCCAGCGTTCTCTCACGTCCTCGGACGATCGTTCCCAGAGGTCGAGCGTCATCGTCGTTCCCGGTCGGCGCTCCCCGACGGCCGGCACGGGCAGATAGCGGCTCCGTCGGAGTGCCGGGGGGACCGCGCCGACGGACCGGGGGCGTCAGCGCTCGAGCGTGGGTCCGGGGACCGGCGGGACGCCCGGTACCGGCGCGGCATGCTCGGCCGGCCGGCGGAGTTCCGCGGAAGCGGAGCGCGGGACGTGCGGGCGACCGGACGGGATCCTCGGGGTCGCGTCGAGGCTCTCGAGGCTCTCCTCGAACGCCGCGAGGCCACGCTCGAGGAGCTCTTCCTCGATCACGAGCGGGGCCATGAACCGCAGGACCTGCTCCCAGGCACCCGCGGTGTGCATCAGGACGCCGCGCGCGAGCAGGGCGGCCCGCATCGCCTTCGCGCGCTCCCCCCACGGCCGTCGGCTCTGTGGGTCATGGACGAACTCAGCGCCGATCATGAAGCCCCGGCCCCGGACGTCGCCCAGCGACGGGGAGCGGGAGGCGAAGCCGCGCAGCTGCTCGACGACCCGCGCCCCGCGATGACGCGTGCGGTCGAGCAGGTCCCCCTCCCGGAGCACCGCGAGGGTCTCGGCCCCGACGGCGAGGGCGAGCGGATTGCCCCGGAACGTTCCGAGATGGAAGCCCCTCGGCAGGTCTCGGACGAGGTCGTCGCGGTAGGCGACGACCGAGAGCGGAAGGCCGCCGCCGATCGTCTTGGCGATGCAGAGGAGATCCGGGGTGACGCTGGCGTGCTCGACCGCCCACATCCTCCCGGTGCGACCGAGCCCGGTCTGGACCTCGTCGGCGATCAACAGGAGGTCGTGGCGGTCGCAGAACTCCCGCAGGGAGGGGAGAAAATCGTCCGGCGGGACGACGTAGCCCCCCTCCCCGAGGATCGGCTCGACCAGCACCGCCGACAGGGAGTCGACGCCGGAGTGAGGGTCGGAGACGAGGTGTTCGAGGTAGGCGATCGTGCCCGCGGAGCCCTCGTCCGCGCCCAGCACCGGCCGGTACGGGTCCGGGTACGGGACGCGTACCACCGCACCGCCCGGGAAGGCGTTCGGGGCGCGATAGCGACGCCCGCTCGTCAGGTTCGCCGCACCGCCGTGCACCCCGTGGTAGGCACCGGAGAACGCCACCGTTCCGTGGCGCTTCTGGGCATGGTCGGCGAGGTTCACCGCGGTCTCGACGGCGTCCCCCCCGGTGACCGTCAGGAAGATGCGGGCGTGGTGGCGCAGCCCGCCCGGCAGGGCATCGTCGAGCGCCTTCAGGAAACGGATGCGCGCCTCGGTGGGAAGCTCGAGGGCGTGCCAGATCTTCTCGGCCTGCTCCTGGAGGGCGGCGACGAGGCGGGGATGGCGGTGCCCCAGGTTCAGGACCGATATCCCCGAGACCCAGTCGATGAACCGATTGCCGTCGACATCCTCGATCGTCGAACCCTGGGCGACCCTCGGCGCGATCGGGAAGTAGTGGGGGTAGCCGACCGCCTCGGTCTCGAGACGGCCCTGCTCCTCCAGCAGTGCCCGAGACCGGGGCCCCGGAGGCGGCACGACGATCCGTGGCGCGTCCGAAAAGCTGAGCCAGGAGCGGGGGTCGGTCACGTGCCCCTCGACGAGCGAAAGTCGTGGCGTCCGTATGAAGCCTTCAGACGTTCGCCGGTCGCTATAGGATAAGGAGAGACCGGGCTGACCCGTTATCCCTCCTCTCGACCGTTGGTGACGGCCGTTGACGCTGCCTCTTCCCGTCGAGGATGTCCCGCCCGACGAGCACGGGGCTTCCCTGCTCGTCCCGCCCGAGGAGGCAGAACGGTGGCGTCGCCGCCGGGAGCGGCCGGCGGAGGTCGGGAGGTTCGCCCTGCTCGGGCTCGGACTGACGTGCATCGCCGCCGGTCTCGCGCTGTGGATAACGGCCCGGGGGGAGGTCGGCGTCGGCTCGATGTTCGTCGGGTTCGGCCTCGCCCTGGCCGCGCTCGGCGGTACGCTCCATCTCCTGCTGCAGCGGGACCGAGACCTCCGGCCCGAACGCGCCCATGCGTGGGAGGACGGGATCGAGCTCGTGCTCCACGACGGAGACCTGCGCGCCGTGGCGTGGAGCGACCCGAAGCTCGCGCTGGACGTCTTCGTTCGCCCCCGTCGCGGGACCGCCGACGAGGAGCGGCTGCTCGTTTGGAGGGTCGGGAGGTCCGTTCCCCCGGCCGACCTCTCCGAGGCCGGCCTCGCCCGACTGCTCGAGGTCGTCGCGACCCACGACCTGCGCCTCGCGGAGTTCCGCAACGGTCGGCGGGCGCGCGAGGCTCGGGCCTACGAGATCCGCGCTCGGCTCCCCGCTCCGACGGTCGATGGGCCCATGAGCCGCTCGGACCTCTCCGGCACGGTCCCCTGAGCCAGGGTCGTCGGAACGATGTCCGAACCGCCTCGCATCGACGCGCACGTACACCTGAGCGCCTGGTGGCCGGAGGTCCAGCGGACCGGCTACCGCCCGGATCTCGACTACAGCGTCGCCGGCCTCCTGCGGGAGATGGACCAGAGCAGGATCGCCCACGCCGTCTGCATCCAGCTGTTCCAGGCCCCGTCGACGGGCGAGGCGCTTGCCGAGGGGCGGCGCTCCTTCGAGCAGAGCGGCGGGCGACTGCTGCCGGTAGCGACGATCGACCCGACGCTCGGCGAGCCGGCGATCGACGCCGCCCTCGCCCTGTTCGACCGCGATCCCCACCTAAGGGGGGTGAAGCTGTTCCCCGGCTATCGCCCGTTCTACCCCCACGATCCCCGGCTCGATCCGGTCTACGAGTTCGCCGACCGCCGAGACCTGCCCGTCCTGGTGCATCAGGGCGACACGCTGGACGGCCTCGGGCTGCTGAAGTTCGCCCGCCCGATCGAGCTCGACGAGGTCGCCGGGCGGTTCCGGGACGTTCGCTTCGTCCTCTGCCACCTCGGGAACCCGTGGATCGACGAGGCTTCGGAGCTGGTCTACAAGAACCCCAACGTCTACGCCGACCTCTCCGGTCTGCTCGGACCGCCCTCGGGGGCGTACTTCGAGCGGGCGCTCCTCCAGACCCGGGAGCGGGTCGAGGCCGCCATCGTCGCCTCCGGGCGACCGGAGCGCTTTCTCGGCGGCTCGGACTGGCCGCTCGGTTCTCTCGACACGGCGGTTCGATTGGTCGAGGAGATGGAGCTGACGACCGCGGACCGCGAGGCGATCCTCGGCGGGAACGCTCGGACGCTCTTCCGGCCGGACTGAGGCGGTCGAAGCGGACCGTCGCGCGAACCCACCGGCGGCATGCCCCCCGGTCGTCTCTTGTAGCCTCGCCTGCCTGAGACCGTCGGGGCGCGCCGTCGGGGCCCAGGTGAGATTTCCGGATGAGCGGCGGGCTCGCGGGGGCAGAGGAGGCGTTCCGGCGCCGGACGCCGCGTTCCGCGGAGCTGTTCGAGCGCGCGGTCCAGCGGACGCCGTTCGGAGTCCACTCGAACTACCGGTACGCCGCGCCGCATCCCCTCTTCATCGCGCGTGCGCGCGGGGTGACGATCTGGGACGCAGACGGCAACGAGTACCTCGACTTCAACATGGGCTTCGGATCGCTGCAGAGCGGGCACGCCCATCCGAAGCTCGTCGAGGCGTTGGGCCAGCAGCTGGCGAACGGGTCGATCTACGGCTACGAGTGGGAGAGGACGCCGGAGGTCGCCGAGCGGATCTGCGAGCGGTTCGGCATGGCGAAGGTCCGGTTCAGCACGACGGGGCTGGAGGCGACCCACCACGCCATCCGCTTCGCGCGGGCCGCGACCCGTCGTCGTTTCGTCCTGAAGTTCGAGGGCTCGTACCACGGCTCCCACGACACGCTGCTCGTAGGGGTCAAGCCCCGGGCGGAGGTGGCCGGTCCCGCGGCCCACCCCGCCTCCGCGCCCGCCTCTCCCGGCATCCTTCCGGAGCTCACCGAGAGGACGTTGGTCGCGCCGTTCAACGACCTCGAGGCGACGCGACGGATCGCGCGCGAGCACCGGGACGACCTGGCCGCGATCATCGCCGAGCCGATCCCGATGAACATGGGGTTCGTCCTGCCCGAGGCCGGTTTCTTCCCGGGGCTGCGGGAGCTGTGCGATGAGCTCGGAGCGCTGCTGATCCTGGACGAGATCAAGACCGGCGCCAAGTACCCGCACGGAGGAGCGGGCCGCGTCGGGGTCCGTCCGGACCTCCTCACGCTCGGCAAGTCGATCGCCTGCGGGGTCCCGCTCTCGGCGATCGCGGCAGCCCCCGGGGTCCTCGACAACGTCGGTCCCCGAAAGGTCGCCCATGCCGGCACGTACAACTCGAACCCGCTCGCGATGGTGGCCTGCCTCACCTCGCTCGAGCACATTCTCACCGAGGACGCGCTCGCCCGCAGCACGGCGCTCAACGAGGCGCTCAGCCGGGGGTACCGCGAGATCCTGCACGATGCCGGGGTCTCGGCGTTCGTCTCCGCCGACGGCGTTTCCGGGACAGTGTCGTTCGCGAAGCGCCCCGTGCGCAACTGGCGGGATTTCCTCGAGGTCGACGCCGATCGGTCGATGCTGTACTACTACGCGTGTCTGAACCGCGGGCTGATCCCCTCGGGGACGGGGCCGGACGAGCAGTGGACCCTCTCGGTCCAGCACTCGGACCGCGACGTCCAACGACACCTCTCCACGCTCCTCGAGATCGCCGAGATGCTGAAGGGCGAACCGGCCGTCGGGGAGATCGAAGAGTCGCTCTGAGCAACGATTCCCGGAGGTCACGCCCCCTACCTCTTGAGAGGAGGGCGGCCCCGAGTCGGGGCTCGTGCGCGACTCCGAGTCGCTGCTCGGTAGCCCTACGAAGATGCCGTGGTTTTCTGGCGTGGGAGATAGGTCATAAGTCAGGGGAATTCGCGGAGTACATGCGGGCGCAGGCGGCGGACGTCGAGGGACCGTCGCGGCTCCCGCCATCCATACCCCCCGCCCCGGGCGCGGCCTCCCAGCCCCCGGGCTGGTCGCGGAGCCGCGTGGCGATTGCTGTCGCGCTCGCGGCGAGCCTGGCGATCGCCGGCTACCTCTACGTTGTGAGTCACGAGACCCCCTCCTCCCACGTGACGGTACTCGTGCCCGCGCGGTCCTGGTACTCCCTTCCGGGAGAACAGTTCACCGCGGTCGCCTTCTCGATCCCGAAGGCCTCTATCCTGAACGGGACGTTCAGCAGCACCGAGGGAATCACGGTCTACCTGATGACACCTGCTCAGCTGCTCTACCTCGCGAAGGAGGGAACGGTCGACACCTTCGTCTGGACGTCCGGGTGGCAAGCGAACCTGACCGTCACGAACCTGGCAATCGACGTCCAGCCGGGCCAGTGGGACGTCGTCTTCTTCAATCCCGTCGCTCCGAACGAGTGGAACCCGACCCTGACCACGACGATCCTGGGATTCTACACCGACCTGACCTTGAGACCCGCTTGATCGAGCCATCGACGCGGCCGTTGCTCGCGCTGCCGCGCCTCCCCCGTTCGACCCCGCCGGGAGTTCCCCCGAACGAGAGCTCCGCCCGAGGGGTGCTGGGAAATTCCAAAAAGTAGGGCTCCCCCGGGGAGACCCGGGGGGAAGGGGTTGGTCAGGTCAGACGATCCTCCTCGGGCCTAGACCGAGTAGACGCTGACTTCCTGCGCTTGGGTCGCGAGGGCCTGGTTGTTGGCCGGATCCAGGGCGTACTGGATGAACGCGGCGGCCGTCGCGGCCGGCGTGCTCAGCGTCACCAGGTCGAACGGTCTCCACCCGAGGTAGCCCGTAGCGTAGTCCGTAGAGGTCGTCTCCGACTTGATGCCCAGAGCGATCGTCCCGGAGCTGCCGGTCGTCGGGATGATTCCACCGAAGCTGGTTCCGGACGAGCCGTCCGCGGCGGCGCCCGCGACAGTCTGGCCAACGCCCAGGAAGCCGAGGTAGACTACCCCAGATCCGGAGGCGCGGACCAATCCATCGGAGGCGTAGCCGATCGCGTTCGGGTTCGCGGCGACCGCGCTGATGACGCCGGGGTTACCGACGCCCGTCTGGTTCGAGACGAAGCCGCAGTCCGAGATGTAGTTCGAGCCTCCGCAGCCGTTGAAGCCCGTGGTCGCTCCCGTCAACTGGGCCTGGGTCGCGAACGAGGTCGAGGACTCGGCGTCGAGCAGGCGCGCCTCGAACGACTGGGTCGTACCGCTCGCATCGGAGCGGGCGACGGTCGAGATCGGCGCGTTGCCCGTGTCGGACCCGGAGGTCTGGCCGCCCGCGCAGATCAGGAATCCGCAGGTCGACGTGTAGGTGCCCGAGCCGGCCGTCCCGTAGCAGGTGTCGTACTGGGCGGGGCCGCTGGCGACCCCACAGCCGATCGTCTGGACATACGTTGTGGCGATCGCGGGTCCCTGCGTGAACGTGCCGACCGACGCTCCCTCGACCGTCGCGGGGATCTGATCCCACTTGAGCCAGGAGCTAACCGTCGCCTTGCTCACACTCGAGGGAATCGGGATCGGGTTCGCCGCCGTCAACGAGGAGAGAGTCTGGCCGTTCTCGGTGATGCTCGCATCCGTCGCAAGGGACGAGATCAGCTTCGGCGACCCACCCGTCGCGACCGTGCCGTCAGCGTAGATCAGCGCGATGGTGTCGTAGCTGATGCTGAGCACGCCGTGGGGGTTCGCCGTCTGAACGATGGCGTCGACTGCGTCGTAGGCGACCGTGGTGACCACGATCGTCGACTGAACGGAGGCCGAACAACCGTACGTCGAGACGAGAGTCGCAGCATCCACGGGGAACGAGGCGGCGCCGATCTGGACGGCGCCCGAGCACACGGCAAGCATGCCG
>DATJUZ010000036.1:0-58732 GCA_035502035.1 Thermoplasmata archaeon | reverse complement strand
CACAGTACGAGAGGAACGGGGAATCGGCGCCTCTAGTCCATCAGTTGTCCGGCAGGGCATCGCTGAGCAGCCACGCGCTACGGGATAAGGGCTGAAAGCATCTAAGCCCGAAACCCCCTCGAAAAAGAGAGACCTCTAAGGGCATTCGTAGAAGACGAGTTCGATAGAGCCGGGGTGTACGCGGAAAGCCTTCGGGCGATCCGCTCAGCCCGCGGCCACTAACGCCCGCAGCTACGTTACCTGGTCGCGCTCGGCAGTTAAACAGAACGCGTGTGGTTCTTTTTTAGAACCCCGGAAATCCCCGCGAGCCGACCGGCTCGTCCCGCCCGAGCGCCCGGAGGCGCCGGCCCGCGGTCGGCCGGACCGAGTGGATGGCAGCGACGGCAGGAGCCGCCGGAGCAGCCCCACGAAGCGCCGGGGATCCGTCGGCCGCTGCGGGGTCACGCCGGCGGTACGGGGTGGTCCGATGGGAGGACCACGACCCGGGGACCGGGCGGACGGGATGGCGGGGCGGACTCCCGTGGAGCGTCGGCCCGACGATGGGGCGAACGGGGCCGGCGGCGAGCGTTTAGGCGCGCCCGGGTCACCGTCGGACGTGCCGTCGCTCGGGACCAGCCACAGCCGCTGGCCTGTCGTCGCGTGGATCCGACTGAAGCTTCCACCGCCGCCCGCGCCGATGCTCCTGATGGCCGGGCCCCCCCCGCCGCCGAGCCCCCCGCTCGAGATCCTCTCGCCGAACCCGGTACCGACCGATCCGCGCAAGCGCGTCTTCGCCTACGAGGAGGAGCATCCGGAGTGGGTCGTCCGCCTCGTCTGGGACGCCGACGACCCCGAGCTCCTGGAGGCGGAGTGCCGTGCCCCGATCTACGGGAGCCGCTTGCCCCCCGCCGAGGTGCCGCGGTTCTGGGCGGCGGTGAAGGCGCTGGTCGCGCCGATCGGACCGCTGCCGGTCGACGGGGCCGACCCCCGGCCGTGAGCGCCGCGGGGCGCCGCTAAGAACCGCGCCGGGCTCGCGCCCGCGTGCTCCGCGCGACGTTCGTGCACCTCCCCGGTATCGGTCCGGCGACCGAGGCCGAGCTCTGGCGGCAGGGGGTGCGGGACTGGAGCGAGGTCGCTTCGGCCTCCGGCCGGGGCCGCGGCCGGCCCCCGGACCGTGCGCTCGCGCTCGGCGTCGAAGCCAGCGAACGGGCGCTGGCCTCGAGGGACGTCGGGTGGTTCGCGCGACGCCTCGCCGAGGCCGAGCACTGGCGGCTCTATCCGGCGTTCTCGGCGGAGACGGCGTTCCTCGACATCGAGACGACCGGGCTTTCGCCGTACGACGGCATCGTGACCGTGACGAGCGTCCACGGCGCCGGCAAGGTCCGCTCGTTCGTCGCCGGCGAGGACCTCGAGGAGCTCCCGGCGTACCTGCGTCGGTTCGGGGTCCTGGTGACCTTCAACGGAAGCCGGTTCGACGTGCCGTTCCTGCGGGCGACGTTCCCGCAGCTCGTTCCGCCGCCGGCGCACATCGACCTGCGGTTCGTGCTCTACCGTCTCGGTCTGAGCGGCGGGCTCAAGCGGATCGAGGCGACCCTCGGCGTGGGGAGCCGCGACGGCGTCGAAGGGGTCGACGGGCTCGCAGCCGTTCGGCTGTGGCAGGAGTACCGACGGGGCAGCGCGGCGGCGCTCGAGCGCCTGGTGAAGTACAACCGCGCCGACACCTCGAACCTCGAGCCGCTGCTCGGCCTCGCCGTGCGCGAGCTCAGCGCACGGCTGCTCGGGCCGCGCGTGCCGATCCTGCCGCGGGTGCCGTAGCCGCCTCCTCCCGGGCGGCGAACGCCTCCCGCGGCGGCGCGCGAATGCGCACACCAGCCGGGGGCCGCGCCCGACGGATCCTCTCCGAGGCCAGCCGACAGTACTCCGGCGAGGCGTCGATGTGCAGGTAGTGGCGGCCGAGGCGCCGGGCGACCGCCGCCACGGTGCCGGTCCCCCCGAACATGTCGAGCACGACGTTCGATCGGTAGCTGTAGAACTTGACGAGCCGCTCGATGAGCTCCTCGGGGAACGGCGCCGGGTGACCCTGGCGGTGCCGCTCCGGTGGGATCGCCCAGAAACCGTCCGAGAACCGTTCGAACTCCTTCGCGTCGATGTCGGCGAGCCGACGGTCGCCGTCCAAGCGCCAGCGCTCCTTCGAGAAGACGAGCACGTACTCCCACGAAGGGATGATGTGGGGATTGGACGGGCTCTTCCAGCTCCCCCAGGCCGTGCGGCGGCCCATGGTCTGCTTGTACCAGATGATCTCGGTCCGCATGATGTAGCCGAGCTCGCGCAGCTCGGTGGACAGGTCGTGGTGGATCGGGCGGAACTCCTTGATCGAGGTCGGAGCGACGTTCAGGACGAAGCGGCCCCCCGGGACGAGGGTCCGGTGCAGCGCGCGCCAGACCTCGCGCAGCCAGGCGAGGTAGACGTCCGGAGGCAGGTCGTCCGTGTAGCCGCGGTAGGGGATGCGGACGTTGTACGGGGGACTCGTGATCGCGAGGTGGACGCTCCCCGGCGGTAGGCGGTCGAGCGCCGCCTTCGCGTCGTCGCAGAGGACGCGGTCGAAAGGGTCCGGTACGCCCGACCCGGCCTCGGAGGGGCTCATCCGCCCGCCGAGGCAGGGGAGGCCGCATATGCGTTCGCCCCCCGGGCTTGGGGCTCGGAGCGCGGGCGTCGAGCGCGCGAGACATCAACCGTATAATCTCCCCGGCCACCGGTCGGCCGTCCTCCATGGCCGTCGTTTTCGCCGTTCCGAAGGAGAGCGCCGCCGGTGAGCGTCGGGTCGCCGCGGTGCCGGAGGTCGTGCTCCGCCTGACGAAGGCGAAGCACGAGGTGCGCGTCGAGAGCGGAGCCGGGGAGGCGGCGCGCTACCCGGACGCCGACTTCGCCGCGGCGGGGGCGAGAGTGCTCAGCGACCGCCGGTCGCTCTACGACGGCGCCCAGGTCGTCCTGCGGGTCCAGGCGCCGGCCGCCGCCGAGGTGAAGCCCCTCGCCGAAGGCACGGTGGTGATCGGGCTGCTCAACCCGTCGCGGAACACGGACGGCGTCGTGCGGCTGCGCGACGCGAAGCTGACCTCCTTCGCCCTCGAGCTGATCCCGCGCATCACGCGCGCCCAGAGCATGGACGTCCTCTCCTCGCAGGCGACCGTCGCCGGCTACCGCGCGACGCTCATCGGGGCGGAGCTCGCGCCGAAGTTCTTCCCGATGCTCACGACCGCGGCCGGCACGATCCGGCCGGCGCGCGTGCTGGTCCTCGGCGCCGGGGTCGCCGGCCTGATGGCGATCGCCACCGCGAAGCGCCTGGGGGCGATCGTCGAGGCGTACGACGTGCGTCGGGCCGCCGGCGAGCAGGTCCGGAGCCTCGGGGCGAAGTTCCTCGAGCTGCAGATCAACGCCGAGGGCTCCGGCGGCTACGCGCGGGAGCTGACCGACGCGGAGAAGGCCCAGGAGGCCGAGATGCTCGCGAAGGCGGTCGCCGAGGCGGACGTCGTCCTCACGACGGCGGCGATCCCCGGTCGCCGTGCGCCGATCCTCGTACGCCGGGAGATGGTGCAGCGGATGCACGACGGGGCAGTGATCGTCGACCTCGCCGCGGAGACTGGCGGCAACTGCGAGCTGACGAAGCCGGGGGAGTCGCTGGAGGTCGGCGGGGTCACGATCGCGGGCCCCCTGAACCTGCCGAGCCAGCTCGCCTTCCACGCGAGCCAGATGTACGCACGGAACCTCGAGGCGTTCGTCAAGCTGCTGGTCGACCCTCAGGGAGCGCTGGTCGGCGACTACTCGGACGAGATCCTCGCCGCGAGCCTGCTCACGCGGGCCGGAACGGTTGTGCACAAGCCGACCGCGGACGCCCTGACGGCCGGAGGCAAGGCGTAGATGGCCGCCGACCTCTGGACGGCCCTGTTCATCGCGCTCCTCGCGGCGTTCACCGGCTACGAGGTGATCAGCCGGGTCCCCACGCTCCTCCACACGCCGCTGATGAGCGGCTCGAACTTCGTCCACGGGATCGTCCTGGTCGGGGGGATCGTCGCGCTCGGTTTCGCGACGAACGACCTCGAGCGGATCGTCGGGTTCGTCGCCGTCGTCATGGGCGCGATGAACGTCACCGGCGGCTACGCCGTCACCGAGCGGATCCTGCAGATGTTCGACCGCTCCAAGCGCGGGGGCGCGAAGCCGTGACGCACGTCGCCCAGGACCTGGTCGACGCCGTCTACGTCGTCGCGATCCTCGTCTTCATCCTCGGCCTGAAGGCGATGAGCTCGCCGGCGACGGCGCGGCGGGGCATCGTCTACGCCGGCATCGCGATGCTGATCGCGGTCGCCGTGACGGTCCTGTCGCCCGGCCTCTCGAACTTCACGTGGATCGCGCTCGGGGTCGCCCTCGGCGGCGGGGCGGGCTACTACTGGGCGCGCGTCGTGAAGATGACGGCGATGCCCCAGATGGTCGCCGTCTTCAACGGCATGGGCGGCGGCGCGGCGGCGGCGATCGCCGGCGTCGAGCTGCTCACGAGCCTGCGCGGCGCCACCGCCTACCTCTCGGTCGCCGGGGCGGTGATCGGGGCGATCTCGATCTCGGGCAGCGTGATCGCCTTCCTCAAGCTGCAGGGCTGGATGCCGTCCAAGGCGATCGTCCTCCCCGCCCGGCAGGTCGTGAACTTCGCCGTGCTCGCCGTCGCGCTCGGCTTCGGCGGCTACGCGGTCGGCTGGCTGCACGCGAGCTACCTCGCGCCGTTCTTCGCGCTCCTGGTCGTCTACGGCGTGCTGCTCACGCTGCCGATCGGCGGCGCGGACATGCCGGTCGTGATCAGCCTGTTCAACGCGCTCACCGGCATCGCGGTCGCGCTGGACGGCTTCGCGCTCGTCAGCGGCCCTCTCGGCGACGCCGGCTACGCGATGGTGATCGCCGGCGTGCTGGTCGGCGCCGCCGGTTCGCTCCTCACGGTGCTGATGGCCCGCGCGATGAACCGTTCGATCGGCAACGTCTTCTTCGGCGCCTTCGGCGCGACCGAAGAGAGCGGCACGGCGCTCCAGGGAAGCCTGCGGGCGATCGACGCCGCCGACGCGGCGGTCCTGATGGAGTACGCCGGAGAGGTCGTCATCGCTCCCGGCTACGGCATGGCGGTCGCCCAGGCGCAGCAGAAGGTCAAGGAGCTCGCCGACCTCCTCACCGCCAAGGGCGTGACGGTGAAGTTCGCGATCCACCCGGTCGCCGGCCGGATGCCCGGCCACATGAACGTGCTCCTCGCGGAGGCCGGGATCTCCTACGACAAGCTGTTCGACCGCGACGAGATCAACAACGAGTTCCCGGCGGTCGACGTCGTCCTCGTCATCGGCGCGAACGACGTCGTCAACCCGGCGGCGCGGCGCAAGGGGAGCCCGCTCGAGGGCATGCCGATCCTGGACGTCGACAAGGCCCGGAACGTCATCGTGATCAAGCGGGGTCAGGGCAAGGGGTTCGCGGGGATCGAGAACGAGCTGTTCTACGCCGACAACTGCCGCATGCTCTACGGCGACGCCCAGGCCGCGGTCGGCCAGCTCGTCGCTGCCCTCAAGCAGGGCTAGCGCGCGACGGATGCCGCGGCGCACCGGCCCGCGGACGGAGGGTGGGGGCCGAACGGCCCGGCTGCGCTGGGCGACGGGCGCCGACCTCCGGACGCTCGTGAGGCACCGTCGGGCGATGTGGCGGGAGCTGCGTCGGTTCCGGCCCGGCGAGCTCGACCGCCACGACCTCGTCTACCGCAGATGGGTCCGGCGCCAGATGGCGGCCGGGAAGTTCCGCGCCCTCCTCGCCGAGCGGCCCGACGGCACCGTGCTCGCGAGCGGCGCGCTGTGGCTCATGCCGTCCCAGCCCCGCCCCGGGCCGCTCGGACGAGGGGAGATCCCGTACATCCTCTCAATGTACACCGAGAGGCCGGAACGCGGCCGAGGGTACGCGACGTGGATCGTCCAGGGTCTGGTCGCCTGGTCCCGCGCCCGCGGCTACGGCCGGGTCCTCCTCCACGCCTCCCGGTTCGGGCGGCCGGTCTACGAGCGCCTCGGCTTCGAGAACGGGAGCGAGATGCGCCTCGCGTTGCGGCCGCGGCGTCGCCCGCGCCCCTAGCGCCGGCGCCCGGGGGCGAGGGGGGACCCTCCACCGGGTCGGAGCCGTCCGACGGCGAGCAGGCCGGCGAGAGCGCCCAGCGCCACGACCGCGAGCCCCCTCCCTCCGGCGGGGGGCGGAGCGAGTCCCCGCGCACGGGCGACCGGCGCGGCGATCGCCGCGCTCGCGACCGGCACGTACGAGGTCGCGACGGAGAGCGCGTCGCCCGCCCGGTGGTAGTGCACGACGACCTTGGTGTTCTTCGCCACGGCGATCGACCCCGAGGTCGGGATCGTTGTCTTCCCCACGGTCGCGGTGATCGAGCCGCCCGCGATGGCGTCGATGGCGTAGCTGTAGTCTCCCGGGGTCAGGTCGCTGAACTTCAGGCTCGAGCGCGCGGTGCACTGGAGGTAGTCATTGACGCTCGCGCACAACGACGTTCCCTTCGGAAGCCCCTTCTTGGCGAAGGCGAGGGCGCGCGTCGGGCCTTTGGACATGGTGACGGTCACCGTGGTCGTTCCGCGCACCGTCAATGCATCGTACGTGCCGGCTTGGTAGCCCGCCGGGCCGGTGATGAGCACCGGATAGGTCCCGTTGGGCTCCGAGAAGCTGAGGGCCGGCTCCACCGTGTGCACGACCGTACCGTTGAGGACGACCGTCCAGCCGCTCCGCGCCAGCTTGGACGCCGGCAACCCGACCTCGTGGACGCTGAGGACATAGACCTCCTCGTGGAAGGCGACCACGACCGAGACCGGGCCGCCGTGCACGACGAACGTCCCGAGCGGTGCGTAGAAGTTCGAGTTGCACCAGGAGGGCGCGTCGAAGACGTAGGACCCGTTGCGGATCGCGAGAACGATCCCCTCGCCGGCGCCGGCGAGTCCGCTCGAGCTGGAGCCGTTCGTGCCGTTGTAGGCGACCGACCAGCAGCCCGCGGCCGGTAGGCCGGTCTCCGTGAACGTGACGTCGTACAGCGTGATCTTGACGAACCCGATGACCTGCGTGAGGTCCGCGCCGAAGACGTTCAGGGTCCCGCCATCGGGGACGGCGAGGAAGTCGGGCGGGGCTTGGACGGAGTACGGGTACGTGCCGTTCGGCTCGACGAACGCCAGGGAGTCGGTATCGGACCCGACCGAGGTCCCGTTGAGCTCGACCGACCAGAGCATGCCGGCCGGCAGTCCGGTCGCGTCGAACTGGACGGTGTACGTCGCCGCGTGGAACGGGACGCGGACGAGGACCGGGCCCCCGTCGACGACGATCGTCCCGGAGCTCCTGGTCGAGTATCCGCGGGGGGAGCCGATCGTGTAGCCGTAGGTGCCGTTGGGGAGGTTGAAGCCGATCGAGCTGTTCTGGTCGACCACGGTTCCTTGAGCGGTGACCCCGTTGATGGTGACGTTCCAGGTCGTTCCGTCCGGCAGCCCCTGCTCCACAAAGCCGACCGGGTAGGGGGCCGGGCCGGGCTGGACCGCCGTCGCCAGGACTTGGCCGGCCCAGGTCAGGCAATCGTCTCCGCCGTAGATCTGCGCCACGGAGGCCGTCGAGCCGAGCGGGACCGTCACGTCGTAGGTCCGGGTATCGGAGAGATTGCCCGCCGACCAGCCCGCCGCGCTCTGCTTCGGATCCCCTCCCGGGAACGCGTTCCCATCGATCGTCACGCCGTTCCAGATCGCCGCGTTCCCCGAGAGCTGCCCGTCCTCTACGATGTAGGTCGTCTCGGCGACCGTCGAGGCGGCCGCCGGGTAGTCGAGCGTCGCGGTCAGGGTCCCCGGAGCGAGCGTGAGCGCGCCGGTGTAGACGGCGACCTCCTCGATCGCGGGGCCCCCGTTCTGGTAGACGACGACGAGGCTCGCGCCTTCGTCCATCGGGTCGACCTGGGGCTCCCCCCACGGGTCGAGGCCGTTCGTCACCCCGGAGGGGAAGCCGGTGAGCACGTTCGCCCCGTTCACGACGAGCGGCGTGACGTCGGCGATGAACGTGTAGATGTACGGCGGAGCCCAGCACGGCGAGGGGCTCGCGTAGGCGACCCACGTTCCGACGATGGCGGCGCCGTTGAGCGTCCCGAACGCCGGGGGCTCGACGTCGTCCATGATCGACCAGATGAGGTAGGCCCCGACGACGTTCGCGGTGGAGGGAAAGCCCGGCCAAGTGAGGTTGACGATCCCGTAGCCCTGGTCCCGCAGGGCCGCCCCGCCCGCGACGTAGGCATAGGGGCCGGTGAGCACCGCGTACGGCTCGACCTGGGAGTTGTAGAGGGGTCCGTCGGTCCGTACCGGGGCAGCCGAGGCCGGGAGGGGCGGGGGAGCGCCCGCTGGGGCGCCTGCGTCGCACGCGGCCGGCGATCCGACGAGCGGGGAGGCGGGGGCGGTGGCGGCTGCCGGGGAGGCCGCCGGGGAGGCCGTCGCAGCCGTCGGGGGCGAACGGACGATGCTCCTTGTCGTTCCGGAGGAGGGAGCGACGAGCGTGCTCGCCGGCACGGCGCTCAGGACGACCAGGAGCACGGCGAAGACGACGATCCCCCACAGCGTCCGGTGGTGAGGACCCCCGCCCGATCGGAGGGGCGTTCGGCATCGACTCGCGAGGCTCCCGGCGTGCCGCGTGAGGGACATGGCGCGGGTAGCGAGGGTGCGGTTAAAGTTGTTTGCCTTTTCCCAACTCGAGGAGCAGTCCCTGGAGGCGCGGAATCGGGCCGCCCAACGGGCGCGAAGAGCGATCTCGGCGTCTCTTCGCTGGGTCCCGGTTTGCGGCCGGACCGCCGGGCCGGTTCGTGCCTTCGCCTAGCGTCGGCGCGGCTGGGGAGCGATGGGCGCGGCCAGATTCGAACTGGCGACCTTCACCATGTCAGGGTGACGTCATGACCACTAGACCACGCGCCCGGGCGGCGCCGACCTGCCCCCCGCTCTTAGCGGTGACGGAGCCGGCTAGCCGTAGCCGCCGGGGAACTGGTTAGGGTCCGGGTGTTCGGTCCACTGGTAGTAGCCCATCGCCTGCTGCCGCTGCGCCTCCGTCGACTCCTGGCGGAGCCCGCTCTGGAACGACCCGTAGGCCTCCCGGACCTGCTCCTCGATCGAGCGGGCGCGCTCCAGGGCCCGGCGGACGTGCGAGGCGTCGACCGTCTCGCTGCCGGCGACCGCGGCCAGATCGCCCGCGGTGCGGATCAGGCCTCCGAGCTCTCGCAGCCGGAGCGTGAGGGCGTTGCGACGGCCGTCGAGCGTCTCCGCACGTCGGCGGGCCTCCTTGATCAGCTCGAGGACGGCGTCCTTCGTCGCGGGACGGATCCGGCCGTCGACGGCGATCTCCTGCGCGCAGAACTGGGCGACCCGCATCCGGTTCGCCTCGTTGTCCGGCATCGTCGTCTCGAGGAGGACCTCGTAGCCGCCCCCGGCGATCCGGGAGCGGAGCGGCGAGAGGATCCCGTGGAGGTCCTGGATGTTCGCGGCGGCGACGAGGATGAAGTCGCAGGGCACCCCGTCGACCCGGACCGCGGCCCCACCGCTCTGCGGGTTGCGCCCGGAGATCGGGAACCGTCGCTCCTGCATCGCCGTGAGGATGTGCCGCTGCAGGAAGCCGAGGTGGGGCAGCTCGTCGATGAACAGCACCCCCTCGTGCGCCTCGTGGATCGCCCCGGGGATCACGCGCTCGTACGGAAGGCTCCCGAGCTGGGGGTGTCCCCCGTAGGGGTCGTGGCGGACGTCCCCGAGCAGCTCCGTCTCGCTCGCGCCGGTCGCCATCACGAACGAGTTGCGGTCGAGCTTCACGAGGACCTTGCGCGGGCTCTCGCGCTGGAGCGTGCGGCGCCGCTCGAGCGCGCGCTGGTCGAGGACCTTGATGCGGTCGCCGGCGCGCTCGTAGGCGACGACCTCCTCGACGCCGTTGCGCAGGCGCGTCGTGCGCACCGACTCCTGCGGGTTGCCGCCCGGGCTCACGGTCAACTCGAGGATCCCGCCGACCAGGTCGCGGAACGGGTTCGAGCTGCCGCTGCCGGCCATACCGGGAAGGAGCTGCTTCACGTTGCCGCAGCTCGGGCAGTACCGCTCGCTCGGCAGCGAGTAGAAGCTGCAGCGCGGACAGCGGTAGCCGAGCCGCTCGGCGACCGACGCCGGGGCGTCGGTGGGGGCGATCAGCTCGCCCTCGACCGATCGGAGCGCCTCCCGCTCGAGGTGGACCTCCTCGCGCGAGACGAGCTCGACGGTCGGACGCTCCGGGTTCTCCGGGTTGTGCACGACGCGCAGCTCCGAGCGGGGCCGGTCGAGGTGCAGCGCGAGCGCCTGCGCCGTCATCGACTTGCCGATCCCGGGGGGTCCGACGAGCAGCAGGTGGCGGTGCTGGTAGGCGGCGATGCGCGCGATCTCGACGGCCTTCTCCTGACCGATCACGCGCTCGAGCGGGTCGCCCGGGATCGAGATGTCGGCGGTCGTCTCGATCTCGTCGACCGCCGCCGGGAGCCGGCGCGTCCCCTCGGTCGCCATCGCCCCGTCTCCGGGAGAAGAGGGGGCTCCCCGCTAATAGGTGTGTCCCGCGCCGAGGGGCGCGACGGGGCTCCGCCCTAGCGTGGCGGCGGGCCGGGCTGCAGGTCGGCCCGCGTGTAGATCTTCACCTGGTCGGGGAACTTGCCGATCGGGCCGAGCCGGGTACCGACGACCGTGCCGATCCCCTTCTCCTGGACGGCGTCGAGGAGCCGCTGGCTGACGATCCCGTCGAAGACGACCGCCTTCGCCGGGGTGGCGAGCTGGCCGATCGCCTCGATCATCTCCTTCACCGGGGCCTCGCCGACGACCGCGTCGTCGTCGCCGACGAAGAGGCAGCGGGAGGCATTCTCGACCCCGTTGAGCAGCTCGAAGTAGTGGCCGAGCTCCGGGGTCATCGGGATCGACGGCGGCGCGGCGGCGAGCGCCGGCATCGGCGGCGGTCGGCTCGGGGCCCGGTCCCGGTCGTCGCGGCGACCGCCTCCGGGACCCTCCCGGTCGTCCCGGCGCTCCGGGCGGCCGGAGGACTCCGGCCGCTCGTCCCGGGGCTCGCGGGTCGCGCCGGTCGACTCGAACCCGCTCATCTCGAGGTACTGGTTGATCGGGATCTTGTTCCGCAGGCACTTCAGCAGCTGCTTCTGCGTCAGCTCCTCTACCTCCGAGCCCCTCGGGGCGCGCGCGACGAAGTCGATGTCCATCGTCTGGAGCATCTCGCGCAGGATCAGCTCGCCGGCGCGGTCGCCGTCCGTGAAGACGGTCACGGTCTTCCCCCGCGAGAGGTCCTTGACGGTCTGCGGGACGCTCGTCCCTTCGACCGCGATCACGTTCTTGATCCCGCACCGCAGCAGGTTGAGCACGTCGGACCGGCCCTCGACGACGATCAGCGCGTCCGCCTGGTCGATGTTCGGCCCGGCCGGCAGGTGCTCCGGCCCGTAGGTCGTGATCTCCTCGACCTGCACCGCTGCCCGCACGGCCTCGGTCAGGTCGATGCCGACGCCCTTCGAGTCCTCCTGGAGGCGGCCGAGGATCACCTTGGCCCGCTCGACGACCTTCTGGCGCTTGGAGATCCGGATATCCTCGACGCTGACGACCTCGATCTTCGCACGGCACGGGCCGATGCGGTCGACGGTCTCGAGCCCCGAGGCGACGATCGCGGTCTCGACCTGGTCGAGCGACGACGGGATGATCACCTCGCCCTCGCTCTTGCCCTTCCGGCTGTCGATCTCGACCTCGATCCGGCCGATGCGGCCGGACTTCTGGAGGTCGCGGAGGTCGAGCTCGTCCCCGAGCAGACCTTCGGTCTGGCCGAAGACGGCTCCGACGACGTCCGGCTTGTCGATGACGCCTTCGGCGGTGATGCGGGCGCGGATCTGGTACTTGGCGGCGTTCGGGTCACTGGTCATGGTTCGATGCTCTCCTCTCGAGTGGCGAAGCGCGTTCCGGCCGGACGTCGAAGGACCGGCTAGGTCCGTTCGGAGACGCCGGACGATGCGCGGAGGCTGCGACAGGGGCGCGGGTTGAGCATGAGTCGCGTTTCCGGATCTTCCGGCGGCGTTCGGAGCGAGCCTCCTCGCGTCCCCGGAACGTTCTTCAGCGCTTGGAGCGGGGGTGCCTATTTAAGCCGACCGGCCGCGCCCGAGGGGCGTGCGACAGCCGCTCACGCGACCGCGCGCCGATCCGCCCCGGTCCGGTCGGCATCGGACCGTCGGCCCGGACGCGCTCCGCCCTAACGAACGACAGGGCCTTTATAGACGGGCCCTTACGCCGACGCGGAGAGCATCGCATGCCCCGACGCGCACCGCGCAAGGTCCCGGAGGTCCCCGAACCCGGCACCCCGGCTTCGGAGCCGGAGCTGCCGGAGGACGACTTCGTCAGCCAGCTCCGCGGCGAGCTCGCCCGGCGCCAGGAGGCGGTCGACTCGCGGACCGGAGAGGACCTCTCCCACCGGGGCGAGCTGAACAAGCGGCTGCTGCAGGACCTCTGGGAGGTCCACAACCAGTTCGAGGACATCAGCGTCCACCTGACGCTCGACCCGTCCCAGACCCTGTTCGCGACGTTCGCCGAGTACCCGAGCAAATGGACGTTCAAGGAGACGTTCGACTTCGGTCAGGTCAAGACGATCGAGCTGGGCGACCGAGCCCAGGGCTGGGTCGGCTTCACCCTGCGGTTCTGGTACTACCGGACCGCCGAGGGCGTCGCGCACCTCCGCGGGATCTTCGAATGGTGCGACGGCGAGAGCTACCACCGCTACTCGGGCTGGATGCGGATGATGAGCCAGGCGGTCCTGTTCGACGCCGCGGAGGACGACGTCAGCGTCCGCGACCTCCATCGGGTGCTGCGCGACATCGTCGTCCAGTGGTACGCCGCCCACCTCGAGAAGAACCCGGCGACGCTGGTCGCGCACCTGAAGGAGAAGTACCCGAAGGGCGCCTCCTACGCGAAGGAGTCCTACCGCTAGGCTCGGCGCGCGCCGCGCGGCACGCGCCCGCCCGAGGGTTGAAATAACGCGGGGGTTCTCGGGCGACCGGACGCGCGGCGAGCCGGACCCGTGGCGCGACGCGGCGTCCGGCTACGATGGTCGCCGAGGGTCTGCGCGAGCACCTCGTCGCCTATTTCGAGGAGCACCACAAGCTCGTCGAAGCACCGGCGCTGACCCTGCTGCTCGGCCAGGCCCAGCCGCTGGTCGTCTCGCGCGACGTCGTCGAACGCGTCGGGGCAACCTCCCCGTTCGTCACGCAGGAGATCGTCCAGGAGGTCCTCGCCCGACGGGGCCCGCCCGCGGGGGAACGGGCCGCCCCGGCCGCCCCCGGGGGGCCGTCCGGGACCTCCCCGTCAGCCGAGCCCGCGGAGTTCAGCGTCGTCCGGGAGGGCTACGCCGGCCCGTCCCGGGCGGAGACGCCGGTCGCCGGCTATACGCGCCTGTTCACCTCCCGCTACCGCCAGCTCGCGCCGCTGCTGCGCCACCGGCCCACGCTCGAGAACCCCCGCTCCGTCCGCGAGCTGCGCCCGGCGGAGGGCGTGCAGAGCGTCGTCGGCCTCGTCCGGGAGGTGCGCCGGACCTCCCGGCGCCACCACACGATCGTGACGCTCGACGACGAGAGCGGCTCGGTGGAGGTGCTGGTGCCGGCCGAGTCGCCGGCGGCGAAGCTGACGATCCTGCCGGACGAGGTCGTCGGGCTCCGGGTGAAGTGGTCGGGCTCGCGGGACCGCATCCCGATTGCCGTGGGGCTGGAGCGGCCGGACGTGCCGGCGCTGCGCCGTCATGCCCGGGGTGGACGGCCCCGTCGCGTCCTATTGTTGTCCGACCTCCACGTCGGGAGCAAGACGTTCCTCGCGGGCGACTGGGCGGCGCTCGCGTCGTTCCTCGGGGAGCGGGGGCCGAACCCCGAGCTCGCACGTTCGGTCGACACGGTCGTGATCGCGGGCGACCTGGTCGACGGGATCGGGATCTACCCACACCAGGAGCGCGACGTCGCGATCCCGGACATCGTGGAGCAGTACGCCGAGCTCGGACGGCGGCTTTCCGAGCTTCCGCGACGCCTCGCGGTCGTCGCGATTCCCGGGAACCATGATGCGGTGTCGCCGGCCGAGCCGCAGCCGGCGCTGCCTCCCTCCCTCGCCCGGAGCCTGGGCGAGAACGTCCGGGTCCTCCCGAACCCTTCGACGTTCAGCCTGGGGGGAACGGTCGTCGCGGCGTACCACGGCCGCGGCTTCGACGACCTGATCCCGGCGCTCCCCGGCGCGAGCTACGGTCGCCCGACGGAGGTGATGCGTCGGATGCTCCAGATGCGCCACCTCGCCCCGATCTACGGCAGCCGGACCCCCCTCGCCCCCGCGGAGCGGGACGGGCTCGTGATCGACCCCGTGCCCGACATCCTCGTCACGGGCCATCTGCACACCTACGGCGTCGACCGCTACCGGGACGTGCTCATGGTCAACGCCTCCGCGTGGCAGGCGGAGACCGACTACCAACGAATGCGCAACATCGTCCCCCATCCGTCGCAGGCGACGATCGTCGACCTGCAGCAGCTCGCGGTCGCGACGGTCGACTGCACCGCGGGCGAGCCGCGGGTGAGGGGGCCGGCCGCGTGAGCCCGTACCCGGAGGACCCGATCCGGGCCCGGGGCCCGATGCGCCTCGTGCTGAGCGCCTATCCGTCCGAGGCGACGGCGCGCCGGGCGGCGGAGTCCGCGGTCGACCGCCGGCTCGCGGCCTGCGCGAGCCTGATCGCGCAGCGCTCGACGTTCCTGTGGCGCGGTCGTCGCGAGACGGCCGAGGAGACGCTCGTCGTCTTCAAGACCGCGCCGAAGACGGTCGGGGCGCTCTTCGCGCACCTGGCGGAGCACCATCCGTACGAGGTCCCCGAGATCGCGGAGGTGGACGTGCCGAGAGCGGAGCCTGCCTACCTCCGGTGGCTGGCCGGGGTCGTCGACCCCAGTTCGGCGCGGGCGCCGACGGCCCACGCTACGCGTCCGGGAGCACGGCGAGGCCCGGCAGCTCGAGCCCCTGGACGAACTCGAGCGCCGCCCCCCCGCCGGTCGAGACGAACGAGAACCCGCTGAGCAGCCCGAGCTCCTCGGCGACGCGCGCCGAGTCGCCCCCGGCGGCGACGTGGTAGCCGGGGATCGCGGCGAGGCGGCCGAGGACCTCGACCGTGCCGGCGGAGAACCGAGGGTCCTCGGCGAGCCCGAGCGGCCCGTTCCAGAAGACCGTCTGGGAGCCGTCCAGGGCGAGCGCGAACGCGGCCCGGCTCGCCGGGCCCAGGTCACGAGCGACCGCGTCCGACGGCACGCCGGAGACGGGGACGACGCTGGGTTCGCTGCTGCCCGGCCGCTCGACGACGAGGTCGGTCGGCAGGAGCACCTGCGTGGTCGAGCCGGCCGCCTCCCGCAGGAACGCGTCGACCGCCGCCTCGACGCCCTCCTCCCGGGGGGTCGCACCGAGGTTCGCGCCGGCGGCGCGAAGGAGCGGGAAGGCGAGCGCGCCCCCGATCGCGAGCCGGTCGGCCCGCCCGAGGAAGCTCGCGAGGAACGGAAGCTTGTCGGCGACCTTCGCCCCGCCAACGACCACGACGTACGGCCGCTCGGGCCCGTCGACGAGCGGGGCGAGCGCCCGCAGCTCCCGTTCGACCAGGAGGCCGGCGAACGACGGCATGCGCCGCGGGAGCCCGACGGTCGACGCGTGGGCGCGGTGCACGGCCCCGAAGGCGTCCTGGACGAACAGCTCCCCGAGCTGGGCGAGCTGGCTGACGAACGCCGGGTCGTTCGCCTCCTCGCCCGCATGAAAGCGGAGGTTCTCGCACAGCACGATCCCGCCGTTCGACAGGCGGGAGATCGCCTCCAGCGCCGGCAGACCGACCGCGTCCTCGGCGAGGGGGACGGGCTGCCCGAGCAGCGAGGAGAGGCGGCGCGCTACCGGGCGGAGCGAGAGGCCCATCTCCCTCCGCCCGGCAGGACGTCCCAGGTGGCTGAGCACGATGGTGTGGGCCCCGCTCGTCCGCAGGTGGTCGAGCGTCGGAAGCGCCTCGCGGATCCGTCGGTCGTCGGCGACCCCGCCATGGCCGTCCAGGGGGACGTTGAAGTCGACGCGGAGGAGGACGCGGCGTCCCCGCAGCGGCGCCGACCCGATCCCGCGCTTGTTCTTCATGGAAAAGGTGACCGCGGGCGGCACCGAGCGCGCGCCATCAACGTTTCGCCGGGCTCCGGCGCGCGGCGAGGCGCTCGACCATCGCCCCCAGCGCAGCCTGCGTCGCCGGGACCGGGACCCCGAGCGCCGTCCCGCGTCGCACGACCTCGCCCAGGATCGCGTCGATCTCGGTCGGTCGTCCTCGGTCGAGGTCCTCGAGCATGCTCGAACGGTTCTCCGCGGTCGCTTGCACGATCCGCTCGAGGTCGGCACGGGCGTCGTCGAGCGTCAGCGCCACGCCCGCGCGCTGCGCGACCGCGACCGCCTCGCCCAGAAGCCTCTCGGCCTCGCGCCGAGGCTCCCCGGAGGCGAGCGCCCCGTTCGGGAGGCCGCGGAGCGCCGTGACCGGGTTGATCGCGGCGTTGACCACCAGCTTGCGCCAGATCTCCCGGTCGGGTGCGTCGGTCCGGCGCACCGGGAGGCCGGTCCCCGCGAGCGCCTCCGCAAGGCGGGCGGCGACCGGCGCGGCGGCCCCTGCGGCCTGCTCGGTCGGGACGACGACCTCGCCCGTGCCGGTCGCCCGGACGACCCCCGGTCCGAGCCGGCGGGCCGGCACGGTGTGCACGACCCGCAGGAGGCACGCCTCCGGGGTCGGCCAGCCGGCGAGACGGAGCTCGCCGAGCGCGACCTCCTCCAGACCGAGGCCGTTCCCGAGAAGGACGACGCCCGTCCGGGGGACGCACGAGCCGATCGCCCGAAGCGCCTTGCGCAGGTCGTAGGACTTGGTCGTGACGAGGACGAGCTCCCCCCGCGTCCCCGGCGCGAGACGCTCGGCCGTCGCGACGCGGACCCGGAGCGGCCCGGTGCCCTCCACGACGAGCCCGTCGCGATCGATCGCGCGCAGGTGGTCGGCCCGCCCGATCAGCACGACGTCGTGCCCGGCGGCCGCGAGCCGGGCGCCGAACAAGCTCCCGACGGCCCCGGCGCCGACGACGACGATGCGCACGGCGCCCGGTCCCCTAGCCGAGCCGACGCACGACGTCGGTGAGCGAGCTCGGTCGCCCGAGGTCGCGGTGCAGGAGCTGGAGCAGCCCCTCGTAGTAGCGCACCTGGTCGCGCGCCTGTCGCACCTTCAGGCGGAGGTACTCCTCCTCGCGCCGGAGCCGGCCGACCTCCCCCGTGAGGTCGCGCTCGGTCGCCTTCAGGAACTCGAGCCTAGCGGAGAAACGGTCCGCGCGCGGCAACCGTCACCTCCCCGGTCGGGAAACGGCCGTGGATCTCTACGAACTCCCTTGCGGTCCGCTCGAGCTTGCCGAGCTCGGCGTGCACCCGTCGGAGCCGGAGCTCGAGACGCCGTCGGCGCTCGGTCAGTTCCTCGAGCGCCCGCTCGAGCGCTTCGAGCCGCCGTCGCCACTTGTCCCGCTCCTGGACGCCGGCGAAGGCGGAGTCGACGCGGCCCATCCCGACGTGCACGGGGTGGAACGTGAATCAACCTTTCGCCCGAGGGGCTTCCCGCCGGCACCGTTAAGTCCGAGGACCCTTCGCGCCCGCCGGGGGACGCTGTGACGGGCCTCGGCAAGGTCGTCGTGCTCGGAGCGGGCAACATCGGCGGCTCGCTCGCCCAGCGGCTCGCCGAGGCCGACCTCGCCCGCGAGGTCGTCCTGGTCGACATCGTCGACGGCCTGCCCCAGGGCAAGGCGCTCGACATCGCCGAGTCGGCGCCGATCGTCGGCTTCTCGACGCGCGTCACCGGCTCGACGTCGCTCGACGCCCTGCGCGGCGCGGACGTCGTCGTCGAGACGGCCGGACTGGCCCGCAAGCCGGGGATGAGCCGCTCCGACCTGCTCGAGAAGAACGCCGCGATCGTCGGCGCGCACGCGGACGCGGTGCGCGCCGCCGCCCCCGAGGCGGTCTGCCTGGTCGTCACGAACCCGGTCGACGTGATGACCAGCTACTTCCGCGAGCGCAGCGGGCTCGCGGCGACGCGCGTCTTCGGAGAGTCCGGTACGCTGGACGGGGCCCGGTTCCGGGCGTTCGTCGCCGAGGAGCTGCACGTCGCCGCCCGGGACGTGACGGCGTTCGTCCTCGGGACCCATGGCGACACCATGGTGCCGATCCTCTCGCTGTCGAGCGTCGCGGGGGTCCCGCTGACCCGCCTGCTCTCGGCGGAGCGGCTCCGGGCGATCGTCGAGCGCACCAAGCAGGGGGGCGCGGAGGTCGTCAACCTCCTCAAGACCGGCAGCGCCTACTTCGCCCCGACCGCGAGCCAGGCGGAGCTGGTCGGCGCGATCGCCCGTGACGAGCACCGCCTCCTGTCGGCGTCGGCGAGCCTGGACGGCGCCTTCGGCGAACGGGGGGTCTACGTCGGCGTGCCGGTCGTCGTGGGCCGTGCCGGGGTCGAGCGGATCGTCGAGGTCGAACTGTCGGCCGCGGAGCGGGAAGCGTTCGCGGCGAGCGTCCGGGCGGTGCGCGACGACCTCGCGGTCCTCGCGCGCCTTCCGCGCTCCGGGTAGTAGGGACGATGTCCGGCCCGGACACCTCAGGCACGACCGGCTTCGTCGAGGTGAAGCGCCGTCTCGCGACGCTGCGCTACGCGACCGACGCGCGGGACCACGCCCACATCACCGTCAAGCCGGAGATCTGCGCCCGCTGTCCCCACTCGAGGTGCACGTTCGTCTGCCCGGCGAAATGCTACGAGCGGATCGAAGGGCGCCTCGTCTTCCGCTACGAGGACTGCGTCGAGTGCGGGGCGTGCGACATCGCCTGCGACCAGGGCTCGGTCACCTGGACCCTTCCCCGGGGGCGCTTCGGCGTCCGCTACGCCTACGGCTGAGGCCGCGCGGGCCGCCGGTCGGCCCGTACTCCCGTCCGAGCCGCCTTCCTGTCTACGCACAGATTAAAACCCCGACCGCGGGGTGGAACGCCCGGAGCCGGAACTACGTCCAGCGCCGCCGTCCCCGCACTCTCCCCGCTGTTCCCGTACCGGGCCCGACCGCCCCAGGAAACGATCCTCCGGGAGGTCGGCGAGCTCGTCCGACGCGGCGGTCCGCTCCTCGTCCAGGCGCCGAACGGCTCCGGGAAGACCGTCGCGGCGCTCGCCCCGCTCATCGAGCACGCCCAGGCCGCGGGCCACCGGATCGTCTACCTCGTCCGCACGCGCGCCCAGGAGGTCCGGGTGCTGCGCGAGACCGCGACGATCGGCCACCGGCTCGACCAGCCGGCGCTCGCGGTCGACCTGGAGGGCCGCTCCCGCCGCTGCTTCCTGCTCGAGAACGAGCCCGAGGTCAAGGGGGCTACCGCGGAGGAGCACGGCAAGCTCTGCGCGGACCGCAAGCGAGCGACCGAGAGAGCCCTCCGGGGGGAGCTCGCGCTCACGCCGCCGCGGGAGTTCCCCGAGGACGGGGAGATCGACCTCACCGACCTGGACGGATGTCCCTACTACGCCCGCGTGGCCGCGACCGATGTCGAAGCGCTCGCCGAGCGCATGCGGTCCAAGCCGCTCCTCCCCCACGACCTCGACAAGCTCGGCCGCGACGAGAACCTCTGCGCCTACGAGCTGACGAAGCGTCTCCTCTCCCGCGCGACCGTCGTGGTGGCCCCCTACGCGTTCTTCTTCCACCCCCATGTCCGCCGCTCCCTCCTCTCCTGGCTGAACTGCACCCCGGGGGAGGTCGACCTCGTCGTCGACGAGGCCCACGGACTCCCCGGCTACCTCCGCGACCTGACGAGCGTCTCCCTTCCGGAGGAGTCGGTCCGCCGTGCCCGTGACGAGGTCGAGGAGCGGGGGGATTTCCAGCTACCGGACGGACCGAGCGCGACCCGCTTCTTCGACGTCGTCCGGGCGGCGATCGAGGAGCTCGTGCAGGCGGTCGCCCGGGACGACGATGCGGTGCTCCCTCCCGGGCTGTTCGAGGAGGCGCTGCTCGGCGCGGTGGGCGGGACGAGCCATCGTCTCGACACGTGGCTGGGGGCGCTCGCGACCTGGGGGGAGAACCTCCGCGACGAGCGGCGGCGCGAACGCCGGCTGCCCCGCTCCTGGGTCCACACCGTCGCGATCACGCTCCTGAGCTGGCCGAAGCTCGAGCCGCCCCGCTACGCCAAGGTGATCAGCCGGCTGCCGCGACCGGCCCTGGAGGCGTTCGCGGTCGACGCCGTCGAGGCCGCCCGGCCGGTCCTCGACTGCCACCTGTCGGTCCACATGTCCGGGACGCTCGCCCCCCTCGAGGAGTATCGGGAGAGCCTCGGCCTCGGGCCGGCGGCGCGCGGGCTCGAGCTCCCGTCGCATTTCCCGGCCGAGAACTGCCGCTACCTGTACGACCCGAGCGTCACGACCCGCGAGGAGGTGCTCCGCGAGGACCCTCGGGCGATCTCCCGCCTCGCCGACCGGCTCGGGCGCCTCCTCGAGTCGCTACCGGGGAAGACCGCGATCTTCTTTCCCAGCTTCGAGCTGATGCGCAAGGTCCTGGACGCCGGCCTCCAGTCGCAGCTCCCCCCGAACCCGTTCATCGAGTACGCGCGCCTTCCGACCTCCGACCTCTGGAGGCCGATCGAGGGATGGAAGGGCGACCCGCACTCCTCCGTGCTGCTCGGGGTCGCGGGGGGCCGGCTCGCCGAAGGGGTCGACTGTCCGGACGCCGAGATCGAGGCGGTCGTGCTGGTCGGCGTGCCGTATCCCGCCCCCACGGCGAAGCGGAAGGCGCTCGAGGCGGCGCTCGACGCGCACGGCGGGCACGGGCGGGCCTACGCGGTGGACGCCCCGGCCGAACGGGCGGCGCGCGCGGCGTTCGGGCGGATGCTCCGCTCCGAGCACGACCGGGGGCTCGCGATCGTCCTGGACGACCGCGCGCCCCGTCTCGCGACGGTCCTCCCCGGCCTGCAGCCGATGCAGGACCTGAGCGGCCTCTCCCGCGAGTTCTACGGCCGGCGGGCGCGCTGGTCGAGCGCGCGGGGCCCGATCCCCTCGATCCGTCCTCCTCTCGAGCTCCCGCCACCGGAGGACGCGGCCGCGGGACAGGATCCGGGGGACGAGCCACGCCTGTAGGGTCGCCGACGGGCGCCCGGGCATACGCTCAAGTCGCGCGAGCGTAAGCCCGGAGCGTGATCATCACCCGCACCCCCCTGCGGATCAGCTTCGCGGGCGGGGGGACCGACCTCCCCTCGTTCTACCGCTCGTACGGAGGCGGCGCCGTCACGAGCGCGGCGATCGACCGGTACGTCCACGTGCTCGTCAACAAGAAGTTCGACCGCTCGATCCGCGTCGCCTACTCCCGGACGGAGAACGTCGAGCGACCGTCCGAGCTCCAGCACGGCCTCTTCCGCGAGGCGATGCATCTCACGGGGCTCACCGAGGCGATCGAGGTCCACACGATCGCCGACATCCCCGGCGAGGGGACCGGGCTCGGCTCCTCCTCGACGCTCACGGTCGGGCTCCTGAACGCCTTCTACGCCTACCAGGGGATCCTGAAGGAACCGGCCGAGCTCGCGCGCGAGGCGTGCGAGATCGAGATCGACCGTCTCCACGGCGCCTCCGGAAAGCAGGACCAGTACATCGCGGCGTTCGGGGGGACCGAGTACTTCGAGTTCCACCCGGACGACACCGTCCGCGTCGCGCCGATCCCGCTGTCGACCCGGGACCGGGAGGAGCTCAGCGACCACCTCTCGCTGTACTACACCGGGGTGACGCGCCGGGCCGACGACCTGCTGCACCGCCAGAGCGAGCGGACCGCCACGAACCAGGGAGCGCTCGAGCGGATGCGCGAGCTCGCCCGCGAGGCCCGGGACGCGATCGCGCACCGCGCCTTCGAGCGACTCGGCACGCTGCTGGACGAGGGCTGGTCGCTGAAGCGCGGGCTTTCCTCGGGGATCTCCACGGAGGCGATCGACGCCCGCTACGCGGCCGCGAAGGCGGCCGGGGCGTGGGGCGGCAAGATCACCGGCGCCGGAGGCGGGGGATTCCTGCTCCTCCTCCACCCTCCCGAGAGGAGCCGTCAAATAGCGCAGGCCCTCTCGCCGATGGAGCGACTTTCGGTGCGCATCACTCCCGAGGGTTCCCGCATCCTGTTCGTGAGCCGATGAGCGATCTTCCCCGGCTCGAGAGCTACGCTCGCAGCTACCTCGCGGAGACCCGTGCGGCTCTGGACGAGCCGTACATCCTGGACGGCCTGCGCCGCCTCGTGCCGGTGCTCCTGCGGGCGCGGGCGGAGGGTCGCGCGGTCTACTTCTTCGGGAACGGGGGGAGCGCCGCGACCTCGAGCCACATGTCCCAGGACCTCGGCAAGCTCACGATCCGGGGCCAGGGCCTGCGCTTCCGGACCCACTCGCTCGCCGACCCCCTGCCGCTTCTCCTCGCGTGGGCGAACGACGCGAGCTACGCGGAGGTCTTCGCCGAGCAGCTCAAGAGCCACGGTCGCGCCGGCGATGTGGCGATCGGCATCTCCGGCAGCGGGAACTCGCCGAACGTCCTGCGGGCGCTCGAGGAGGCGCGCGCGCGGGGGCTGACGACCGTCGGGCTCATCGGCATGGGCGGCGGGAAGATGCGCCCGCTCTGCGACATCCCCATCGTCGTTCCCTCGAACAACATGCAGCACATCGAGGATGCCCACCACCTGTTCCTCCACCTCGTCACCGCCTACCTGAGGGACGAGCACCCGGCCCCGGACGGATGACCGTCCAGGTCCGGGACTACATGGTCCTCGAGGTCGAGCACCTCCCGTCCTCGACCACGGTGGGCGAGGCGATCCGTCGCCTGACGCGGAGCCGGCACCATGGGCTGCCGGTGACGGACGTCGCCGGCAAGCTCGTCGGGTTCGTCAGCGCGAAGGAGCTGTTGCGGCACGCCGCCGATCGCGAGATGCGCCTCGCGGAGATGATCCGGCCCGGGACGTACACCGCGACGCCGGAGACGGCGCTGGACGACGCCGCGCGGATCATGTTCCGCTTCGGCCTGCGCGACCTGCCGATCATCGACGCGAAAGGGCGGCTCTGCGGGGTGCTCTCGAACCTGGACGTCGTCCGCTCGCACTTCGAGCGCGCCTCCCCGGTGAAGGCCGAGACGCTGCGTCGTCTCCTCGCCGACCGCTACCATCTCGACTTCTCGGTGCGGCGCGGCCTCGTGCCGATCGATCGCCTGACCCCGACGCAGTGGAAGGTCTTCGAGGACGAGCTCGAGGGGCGCCGCTACGAGCTCGAGCGCGGCTTCGCCGAGCCGGTCCTGGTCGTCGAGAAGGGCGCCAACTGGCTGCTGGTGGACGGACACCATCGGGCGCTCGCCGCGCGCGAGATGGGGCTTGCCCAGCTCCAGGCGTTCGTCCTCGCGTGCGAGCGCCCCGAGCAGTTCGCGGCGCAGGAGACCGGCTTCGAGCGCGTCGCCGCCGAACACCACCTGCATTCGATCGCCGACGTCGAGATCGACCGCTCCTCGCACCATCCGCTGGTGGAGGTCACCACCCAGCTCCTCCGCCGGCTCGAACCGCGGATCGGCGCCGACGCGCTCAGCGACTAGCGGCCGGCGCCGGTCGGTACCGTTCCGATATCAAGCGACCTCCGCTCCGACGCCGCAGCGATGGCGCTCCCGGTACCGGCGTTCGACCTCGACTCCACCCTCGCTCCGTTCGCGGCGATCGCGGTGGCGATGGTCGCCATCACGGTGATCGTGCTCGGCTTCGTCCGGCCGACGGACGGCCGGCCTCCCCTCGTCACGCAGGCGCTGCTCGCCCTCTCCGTCGTCGGGGGAGGCTCCGTGCTGCTGCTCGCGCTCCTGTTCGTCTTCCTTGACCCGAACGGGACCGACGCCTGGACCTGGGTGCTCCTCGCGTTCAACTTCATGATGACCGCCCCGGCCGGTCTCTGGTTCGTCGGGCACATCCTGTTCCGGGACCGACGCATCCTCGGCGGGGCTTGGCTCTGGCCCGCGGCCCTGGGGGTCGCCGTGACCGGCTCGGAGGTGCTCATGGGCGTGCTCTTCGTGGTCGGAGGCGTCAACGGCAGCATCGGGGCGACCGCGGCGGTCGCGTTCGGTCTCTCGGCGGTCTGGTTCTTCTGGTCGATGGCGGGGGTGATGGCGCCGCTGGTCCTCTGGGCACCGCTCTCGCCGGTCGCGCGCGCCGGGGGTTGGGCGCTCGTGGCGGCGGCGGTCGTCGGGCCGTGGGTGCGGCCGTACCCGCTGGTCGGGGGCCTCGCGATGTCCGCGCTGATGGGGGCGGCGTTCGTGGCGGTGCTGCGCCACCTGCTCCGGGGCCGGGCCGCGGCGGCCGACGCCCCGCTCCTGGTCGCCCTCGCCTCCGCGTTCCTCGGCATGACGCTCACCGGTCTCGCGGTCGCCGCGAGCGGCGCCGCGGTCCTGGCCGTGCTCGCCTTCGGCGCCACGATGGCCCTCGTGATGGTCACCGAGGTCAGCTATCTGCTGCGAAGGAGCTACGCGGACAGCCGGCCGCTTCGCCTCGCTCGCGAGCAGCCGCTCGCACCCGAGGGGAGCGGTTCGCGCCCCGGGGTAGCGGCGTCCCCCACGCCGTCCGGGGCCGAGTCGTAGGCGCGACGGCCGAGACGGACGGCGATTCGTACAACGTCCATATCAACGGGACCCTGGTCGTTCGCCGTCAGGAACTGTCGTGACCGACGCGCCGTCCGTGCGCCCGTCGGGCGGTTGGCGACGCCCGGGGCCGTGGTTGCTCGCCGGGCTGGTCCTCGCCGGGATCGCGTTGCCGGGGGGCCTCGCCCAGGCTCACCTGGTACGCTCCGCGCCGACGGTCGGCTACGGCCGACCGCTTGCGACCGGCCCGACGACGTTCAGCGTCAGCCTCACCGACGCGCCGTCCTACACCCCCCGGCTCCTCAACGCCACGGTCAGCGGGGCCGTCACGATCACCGTCAACCTCGCGAACAGCGGCTCGCTCGACCACACGTTCACGCTGGTCAACCTGAGCCAATCCGGCGTGATCCTGAACCGCTCCTGGACGCCCCAGGAGCTCGACCAGTACTTCGTCGCGAACGGGACGCTCGCGAACGTGAACCTCTCGGCCCACGGGACCGGCGTCGCGACGATCTCCTTTCCGGCGTCGACGACGTTCGAGTCGTTCGAGTTCGTCTCGACGATCCCCTACCAGTTCCAGGACGGGATGTGGGGCTTCCTCAACCTCACCCCGGTCGGACCGACCCTCGCTCTCGAGGAGAACACGACCACCGCGCTCCAGTTCGTCCCCAACGTCCTGAGCGCGGGACCGGGCATCACCGGGGCGGTCACGTTCGACGTCCGCGTGATCAATCTGGGGAGCCTCAGCCACACGTTCACGGTCGAGGCGCAGTCGAACCACACGCTGACCTCCGTCGGCTGGTTCAAGACCCACGCGCCGCTCGTGAACAAGACCGTTCCGGCCGTCGCAGAGGGGGCCGTATGGGCGAACTTCACCGTCCCGGGCGTCGGCGTCTACGAGTACGCCTGCACGATCGCCGGGCACTTCCAGGCCGGCATGTACGGCTTCCTCTACGTGGGGGTGCCGGTCCCGCCCGCCCCTCCGACCCCCTCGACCGCGATCGTCGCCGTCCCCGTGCTGATCGGCTCCGGGGTCCTCCTGGGGATCGGCTGCGTCCTCGCTCTCGGCTCGGCCTACATCGGCCGCCTGCCCAGGGGCGGCGGACCGCCCGAGCCGCCTCACGCGTAGCGCCGGCGCGACGGTCCGGCCCGCGCCCCGCCGTTTAGTCGACCTGGAGGAACGAGCGCATCGTCCCGTGGAACGTCCCGCAGAACTCCGTGCACTGGATCAGGTACAGGGTCCCGACCGCGGCGTTCGAGGGGATGTTGACGTCGATGTAGTTCATCCGACCGGGAATGGCGTCCAGCCGGATGCCGAGCTGCGGGATGTTGAACGAGTGGATGACGTCCGAGGAGGTGATGTTGAGCTGGACGACCCAGCCGGGCTGCGCCCATAACTCGCCGCCGCTGACGGTGTTGTTGGCGGCGTTGTACGTCGAGTTGTAGTAGCTGTTGTTCGCCGGGTAGTAGAACTCCCAGTACCACTGGTGGCCGGTGACGTCGACGTACTCGTTCGGGTGCGGGTTCAGCGCGTCGATGTGGTAGAGCAGGATCGTCGAGTAGACGGCGACGCCGGCGATCAGCCCGACGACCGCGAGCGTCCAGGCGACCTCGAGCCGCTCAACCATAGCGCCTCTTCCGGGTCGCCGGATCGCGGAACTTGACGATCGCGTAGACGAGGAAGGCGAACGTCACGATGGCGCCGGCCGCGCTGAGCGCGATCATCACCCAGACGAGCGGGCTCGTCAGCTGGAGGTTGCTCTCGCTGGCCGCCCGGACCAGCGCCCCGCTCCGATGGATCGCGTCGGCAACGGCGGCTCCCTCCACGGCCACGTCCTACGAGGGCGAGCCTGCGTTCTTATCGCCGGCGTTCGTATCGCAGCGCGCGTCGGCCGTCCCGGGGGATTCCCTCGGAGCGGACGTCGCCGCTCCCCGATACATACGCAGGGGCTTTGTAGAAGGCCTCGGGTTCCCCCGCCCGGTAGGTCTGCATCGCGCATGGGTCGTGGGCGGCGTACGCGCGGGGTGATGGCGGTCGCGACGGCGCTGGCCCTGGTCGCTGGGGCGGCGCTCGTCGCGCTGACCGGTCGGGTCGCCATCGCCGGGGCGGTCGTCGTCGACACCGGCACGACGTTGCAGGAAACGTCCCAGGCGCCGTTCAGCTTCGTCAATCGCTCCTACGAGGAGCTGCCGCTGAACACGTCGATCACGGTCAAGTTCTTCAACTCGGACCCGTCCACACCCCATACGTTCACGATCCTCAACCGCAGCCGCTTTGCCGTCAAGGATCCCGCGACGTTCTCCAACTCCGCGCTCGGGAGCCTCCTCAAGACCTACGGGACGCTCGTCAACGTGTCGGCGAGCGGCGGCAGCTATGCTCCGACCGGCACCATCGCGCCGATCAGCGCTCCGGGCTGGTACGAGTTCGTCTGCACGGAGCAGGGGCACTTCCAGTCCGGCATGTACGGCTACGTCGCCTTCGGGATGGCGCTCCCGGCGAACCTCACGTTCGGCTCGAGCGCCCCGGGGCCCGGCCTGGCGGTCTTCATCATCATCGGGACGATCGTCGCGCTGACGGTCCTCGCGATCGTCCTCGGGTTCGTGGTCGGCCAGCGTCGCGGCGCCGAGCACGAGATGCCCCCGGAGCGCCTCGGCTATCCCGAGCCGTCGCTCCCCGAGGCACCGGCGAGCCGCCCGCCCTCCGGCGCTCCGTAGTCGCGGCGGGGGCGCCGCGAACGCGGCGCGCAAGGTTCAAGAGGCCCCCCGGCTAACCTACGCAGCTCGTAGTAGGTTAGGAGCACTTCGATGGCGTGGGCGACACCGAACCGGGAGCGGCGCGTTCTCAAGGCCGGCCACTCGTCGATCGCGGTCACGCTGCCGAAGCCGTGGGCCGAAGCGATGAACCTGCGGCCGGGCGACCTCGTGGTCTTCGACCAGAACGACGACGGGGCCCTCTACCTGAAGCCGGCGCCGGCTCCCGGGGCGGGCGACGCCGTGGCGCCGTACCTCGTGCAGGCCCCTGCGTTCGACTCGGACGGAGTGCTCGAGCGCCTGATCGTGGGCGCCTATCGGGCGGGGCACGACGCGATCGAGATCCGCACCGCCGTGCCGCTGGCGGCCGAACGGGTCGAGGAGGTCGTCGGGGCGGCGCGGGGCCTCCTGGGCGTGTCGGTCGTCGCGCAGGAGCCCAACCGGGTCCTCCTGCAGAACTTCATCGACCCGTCCAAGTACGGCCTGCCGCAGCTGGTCCAGCGGATGAAGATGATCCTGGTCGCGTTCCTCGAGGAGATGGAGGAGGTCGTCCGCCGGCGTTCGCGCAGCCGCCGCGGGGCGACCCTGGACGAGGAGTCGAGGAAGGTCCTCTCGCTGCTCGTCCGCCAGCTCTCCCTCGCCAGCCGGGACTGGGCGCTCGCCCGGCGCATCGGGAGCCCCGACCCCCGCCAACTGCTGGAGTGGCGGGTCGTCGTCCACGCGCTCGAGGAGCTGACCTCCTACTACGGCGAGGCGCTCGCGCTGCTGAACGACGACGCGGACCGGCTCGCAGGGGAGAACGGCGCGCCGATCACCCACCGTGTTCCGGAGCTCAAGAGCCGGCTCAAGGACGTCGTGGACGCCCTGGTCCATCGCTCGCTCGAGCGCGCGTGCGAGGTCTACCAGGGGGGGACGAGCACGTTCCGTCCGAACGGGGAGAACCGGCGGGCGAGCGTACCGGCCCGCGGTCCCGCGGGCACCCGCCTCGCCCGGCATCTGCTGGAGCGCAGCGGCCTCTGCGTCGACCTCCTCGCCGAGCTTGCGATCGACCGCGCCGTGGCCGCGGGGAACGAGACGGTCCTCGTGGACGCGGCCTAAGGACCGGTCCCCGCGAGGCCTAGCGTCCGGCCGAGCGCGGGGTCCGCGACCGTTGCCTCTTCAGGCGAGAGCACGGGCCGGAGCCTGCCGACCGTCCCGACGCAGAGCGCGAGGCTGGGGCGGCAGCTCCCGGGGCGGACCCCTCCGGGAACCTGAGTTTATCTTCCGGGAGTACGGACCGTTCGCACCGGTCGGGCCCTACGTACGAACGCCATATCGGCGGAACTCGGGTGTTCGCCCGGAGGGCACTGATGTTCGACTCCATAGACGATTGGCTGATCATCGCGGTCGTGGCCGGAATTCTGTTCTACGGCTCGAGCAAGATCCCCCAGCTCGCCCGCAGCCTCGGCCGGTCGGTGGGCGAGTTCAAGCGCGGGAGGCTCGAGGTCGAGCGCGAGCTCAAGGCCGAGCAGGCCGGCGCTGTCCCCACCCCGCCGACCCAGGGCCCGGCCCACTAGGAATTCGGGTCGGTCCGCGGACGATGCGACGGGCGAGCGAGCGACCGTCCCGCTCCGTCCGGGGGAGCGCGCGCTTCCGCCGGCAGGGGGGCGGGTCCGGGTGAACGATGGGCGACCTGCAGAGGATCCTGTCGGTCGTCGCCGAGGTCCGACGCCGCGTGGTCCGGGTCGCCGTCGTCCTCGCCGGGATCTTCGGCTTCGTGCTGTTCTTCAAGCTGGTTCCGGTCGCACCGGTGGTCGCCGGCCGCGCCGTGCCGCTCGCCTACCCGTGGCCGAGCCCGTTCTACAACGTCACGGCCCAGGTCTTCCGTGCGCTGGTCCGCTACCAGCTGCCGTCGGACGTGACGCTCCTCAACGTCGGCATCGCGGATTCGATCGTCGCCCAGATGGAGATCGGCCTGCTGCTCGCGGTGGTCGTCGGGATGCCCTGGATCGTCCACGAGGCGGCGGCGTTCCTGATGCCCGCCCTTCGGACGAACGAGCGCGCGCTGCTCCGAGGGGTCGGCATCCCGGCGACCGTGCTGTTCGCGGCCGGTTTCCTCGCCGGACTGTTCGTGCTGACGCCGTTCACCTACCGGCTCCTGTTCGAGTACGTCGCCGGCATGGGCCTCGCCCCGGTGCTCGGGGTCCAGTCGTTCGTGACGTTCACGCTGCTCTACTCGCTCGCGTTCGGGGTCGTCTTCGAGCTGCCGGTGTTCCTGTACGCCCTGACGCGGCTCGGGATCGTCCGCGCCTCCGCCTGGCGGCAGCACTGGCGGGGTGCGGTGATCGGCTCCCTCGTCTTCGGGATGATCGTCACGCCGGACAACTCCGGCATCACGATGTGCCTCATCGCGCTGCCGATGTTCGGCCTCTACCTCGGCGGAGCCTACTTCGCCAGCCGCTGGGAGCGACGCCGGTCGGCGCGCGAGCCGCCCCGCATCGCCACGGTGGGAGGCTAGGCTAGTGGGGCTGTTCTCGGACGTGGACTGGCTGATCGTCCTCGGCGTCGGCGCGTTCCTGCTCCTCGGCCAGGACGGGGGTCGGACCGTCCGCCAGCTCGGCCGTTGGTACGGCCGCGCGCTCCGCCTGAAACACGAGCTCGTCAGCGAGGTCGCGCGCGCCGCCGACCTGCCCGTTCCGGCCGACGCATCCGGCGCCTCGCTCCGCACCGCCCTCCTCGGCGCCGAGCTCGGCCCCCAGGCTCGGGCGGAGCTGAGCACCCCGCTGGTCGGCCGCACCGGACCGATCGCGACCGGGCCGGTCCCGGCGCAGCCGTTCGCGAGCACGGGAGGCTACGCGGTAACGAGCTGGACCCCGACGTTCTTCGAAGGGCCAGACACCGAGCGGAGGTCGTGATGACCGGTCTCTCCCCCAATCAGGTCGTACAGCTGAGCGAGGTGCTGTCGATCGTCGTCGGGGTCGTCATCATCTGGGCGGTCTACTACGACAGCGATCGCGCCGAGCTCCCCGGCGAGGCGCCGATCCCCGCCCCCGGCGAGGTCGACGACGCGACACCGGAGACGACCGGGAGGACGCTGTCGTGAACCCTGCGGCGCCGGCGTGCGCCTCGCGCTGCCCGCTCCCGGGCGCCGGCCGTTTCGGCGCTCGGACGGGGCTTGCCCCCGGCTACATCCGTCGGCTGGCGGCGGTCGAGGGCGAGGTCGACGAGACCAAGCGCAACCTGCTCAAGCTCGCGGCGGTCGCGGGGGTCCTCGGCGTGGGGGCCGGCGGGGTCGTCGGGGGAGCGCTCCAGTACGTGCGCCCGCCTGCCGTGGGGATCTCGAGCTTCCCGAAGACGCAGCTGTTCGACGTCGACGGCAAAGCGCTCACGCTCACCCGCGTCGGCGGGAGCCCGACGGGCTCCCCGACGGTCTACCAGAACCAGGAGTACCACGTCGGGACGGCCGACGACCTCGTCTTCGACTACCCGCTGACGAACGAACCGAACTTCCTCCTCAACCTCTATCCGGCGAACGGCGCAGCCCCGTCGCCGACCAACCCCGGGGCGATGAACGTCCCCGGGGGGATCGGACCCAACAAGTCGATCGTCGCCTTCAGCGCGATCTGCCAGCACCTCGGCTGCATCGTGCCGTCGATCTCCTACTATCCTCCCGGGACCTGTCCGAAGACGTTCGCCACCTCCGGCCAGCCGAGCCTCGGGTTCTACATCCACTGCTCCTGCCACGGCTCGACGTACGACGTGACGAACGGGGCGGCGAACCTGACCGGCCCGGCCGTGATCCCCCTCCCGCAGGTCATGCTCGACACGGACACGGACGGCAACATCTACGCGGTCGGCGTCTCCGGAGCGCCGGTGAAGGGCCACCTGAACACCCTCCAGGGAGGCTACTCGGTCGGCCCGTCCAGCCAGCTCGCGAAGGATCCTCCCGTGATCCTCTGCAGCTTCCCGTCGTAGGAGGAGGGACAGGTGGGGCTCGGACGGTGGTACAATCGGACCCTCAACCGCCTCTGGGGGTTCGTCGAGGACCGGACGTCCATGCGACGGTGGGCGCTGCGGCCCCAGCCCGAGTTCACGTTCAAGCCGTCGTACTGGACGGGAGGGTTCGTCGCGACCGCGTTCCTGTACCAGGTCGTCTCGGGAGCGCTCCTCCTGCTCTACTACCAGCCGAGCGTCGCGACCAACGCGACGTACACCGCGTGCGGCCAGCCGCTCGGGACCCCGTCGCCGGCCCCGGCCGCCTGGTGCTCGACGTACTACATCATCCATTCCGTGCCGATGGGTTCGCTGCTCCTCTCGACGCACCTGTACGGTGCCTACGCGATGATCTTCCTGATGCTGGTGCACTTCTACCGCGGCTACTACCTCGGGGCGTACAAGGCCCCCCGCGAGTTCTCCTGGATGGTCGGAACGCTCCTCCTCGTCCTCACCCTCGGGATGGGGTTCACCGGCTACCTGCTGCCGTACACGCAGCTCGCCTACAACGCGACGGACGTAGGGATCGTGCTCGCGCTCGGGCTGCCGACGCTCGGGCCGATGCTCGGTCCGTTCGTGCTGGCGGACGGCACGCCGCAGGGACTGCTCTCGAGGATGTTCGACGCGCACGTCCTGCTCATCCCGCTCGGGATCGCCGCGCTCCTGTACGCCCACATCGCGTTGTTCGAGTCGCACGGCATCGCTCCCCCCGCCTCCTCGGACCCGCTGCAGCGTCGCCGGTTCACGGAGAAGGAGGCGAAGAAGGACGTCCCGTTCATGCCCCACATCCTGTTCTACCTCACGAAGTGGGGCCTGCTCTACGTCGGGGTGCTGTTCGGGATCGCGGCGTTGTGGCCGTGGACGCTCTCGTCGTACTACGGCAACACCGCGGTCGCCGCGCCGGTCACCGAGCCGGACTGGTACTTCCTCTGGCTGTTCAAGCTCGTCGACTTCTACGGGGTCACTCCGGTGGTCGCCGTAGCGGCGACCACGGTGCTCCTGCTGTTCGTCCTGTTCCTGCCGTTCCTCGACCGCTCCAAGCGGACCCATCCTCGCGATCGGCCGCTGTTCGTCTGGGCCGGCACGTCGCTCCTCGGCTTCTTCATCGTCATGACCGTCTGGGGCGGCGAGACGCCCGGCATCCAGATCCTGCCGATGGTCGTCGCGCAGACGCTCGCGCCGATCTTCGTCGTCAACGCCCTGGTCGTCGGTCTGTTCTACGCGCGCTACGCGCGCAGCTACCGGCGGCGCCTCGCCGCCCGCGACCTCTCCCTGCCAGGGGCCGGCGGAGGACCGACCGGCGGACCGGCGCCGCGTGGCGCCGCGGAGGCGAGCGTCCGTGACTGAGGACGGGGAGCCGGCCGAGAAGCCGGAGTGGCACACGGGCGCGCTGTGGGGGATCCTCGCCGTGCTCCTCGTGCTCGGGGCGGCGGGGAGCGCGACGGTCGTCTACGGGGTGCTCGGGTGGTGGGCGGGCTCGCTCGTGGATGCGGCGGTCGCGGCCGTCGGGGCGGCCACCGCCGTCCTCGCGCTGCTGTTCACGCTCGGGATCCTGTACCGGGTCGACCGCTACCGCGGCGTCCCGCACCGGAGGGTGGAGCTCTTTGAGTAGCGCCCCCGAGCCCGCGACCGCGGCCTACCAGCGCCGGACCCTGGAGCTGTACGCGGCGATCACGTTCCTGATGCTCCTCGGCATGGCCGCGCTCGTCTACTACGTCCTCACCCTGGGCCCCCTCAACGCTCCCGGCAACGAACGCTCGTTCGGCTTCGCGATCGCGCTGATGTCCCTGATGGGCGCGCTCCTGTTCCATCTCGTCGATCGGAGCTACCGCGTCTGGCCGCTGGGCCGGCGGTTCCGGCCGAGCCGGCCGTCGCTGCTCTCGACGCTCAGCTGGGTCCGCCTGCTGAAGGTCCTCGTGGTCGCGCTCGCGGTCGCGGCGATCGCCTACCTGGTCGCCGGGGTGATCGCATGAGCCTCGCCTCCCCCGCGACCGGCGCCACCAGCCTCGAGACCGAGGTGGTGCTCATCGTGGCGCTCGCCGCCTTCCTCCTGGGCGTCCTGAGCTACCGCGGGCCGTGGCTCGTCACGGCGATCCGCAAGTGGTTGTTCACGACCGACCACCGGAAGATCGGCCTGATGTACATCACGACCGGTATCGTCTTCTTCTTCATCGGCGGGATCTACGCGATCCTGATCCGGACCGACCTCGGCTTCGTCCAGGGGCTCGGGCTGGACCCGCAGACGACGCTCGGCATCTCGCCGGACGTCTACTCGACGTTGTTCACCATGCACGGGGTGCTGATGATCTTCATGTTCATCATGCCGACCCTCGCGGGCTTCGGCAACCTCCTCGTCCCCTCGATGATCGGCTCGCGCGAGATGGCGATGCCGCGGATCAACGCGATCGCCTTCTGGCTCATCCCCCCGGCCGGCGTGATCCTCATCCTCTCCAACGCCAACGCCGGATGGACCGGCTACGTCCCGCTGTCCGTCACGCTGCCGGGGAACGGGATCGACCTCTGGATCCTCGGGCTGCACATCCTCACCGTCTCCTCGATGCTCGGCGCCGTCAACTTCCTCGTGACGATCGTCAAGCATCGGGCGCCCGGCGTGCACTATTGGAACATGCCGCTGTTCGTCTGGGCGACCCTCATCAACTCGGTCCTGCTGATCTTCGCCCTTCCGTCGCTGTCGGTCGGGCTCACGATGATCCTTTCCGACCGGCTCTTCGGTACGCACATCCTCGCCGCGACCGACGGCACGCCGCTCGGAGGGGCGCTGCTGTACCAGAACGTCTTCTGGTTCTTCGCGCACCCGGAGGTCTACGTCATGGTCCTGCCGGCGTTCGGGATCATCTCGACCGTCATCCCGAAGCTCGCGCGCAAGGACATCTACGGCTACGGGGCGATGGCGATCAGCCTCGGGGCGTTCGCGGTCCTCTCGTTCGCGGTCTGGGAGCACCACATGTTCGTGACGGGGATCGCGACGAACATCCGGTTCGTGTTCATGCTCACGACCATGGCGATCGCCGTGCCGAGCGCGGTGAAGACGTTCAACTGGGTCGCGACGCTCTGGGGCGGCCGGATCTGGATGGCCGTCCCGATGTGGTTCTCGATCGCGTTCATCACCGGCTTCGTCATCGGCGGGCTCTCCGGCCTCATGCTCGCCTCGATCCCGATCGACTACCTCTACCACGGGACGTACTTCGTGGTCGCCCACTTCCACTACATCCTGCTCGGAGGGACGCTGATGGCGATCTTCGCCGGGATCTACTTCTATTTCCCGATCCTGACCCGGCGCTGGTACAACCAGCGCCTCGGCCACCTGCACTTCCTCCTCACCTACGTCGGGGTGAACCTGCTGCTCTTCCCGATGTTCATCCTCGGGGCGGAGGGGATGCCGCGGCGCGTCTACACCTACCTCTACGTCGGCAACTTCCAGTTCCTCAACTTCCTCGCGACCCTGGGGGCCTACATCTTCGGGATCGGCCAGCTCGTCTTCGTCTTCAACATGGTCTACTCCTACTACGCGGGGGCGCCGGTGACGAGCCCGGACCCGTGGGGCGAGCCGCTCCCGTCGACGATGACCGGCCCGGCGAGCGCGCCGCTCCCCGCGCGTGTCCCGCACCCGGTGCCGACCGTGACCGGGGCGGAGGGTCCGTAGCGTGCGCGGCCACGACCTCTTCCGCAGCGTCGCGCTCGTCTGCGCGCTGCTCTGCTACTCGACGATCCTCCTCGGCGGGACCGTGATGGCGAGCGACGACGGCCTCGGGTGCCCCCACTGGCCGACGTGCTACGCCAACAACAACCTCGACCCGCACGTCCAGGGCGCGGCGATGGTCGAGTGGAGCCACCGGGTCTCCGCGTTCTTCCTCGGATGCGCGGTGCTGGCGCTGTCGGTCCTCGCGCTCGCCTACGAGCGACGCCGACCGATCCTGCTCGGGCTCTCGTTCGCCTCGCTCGGCCTCGTCGTCGTCGAGGCGCTGCTCGGGGGCCTGGTCGTCGAGAGCGCCCTGCGCGTCGAGCTCGTGCTCGTCCACCTCGCGGTCGCGACGGCGCTGTTCGGCCTCCTCCTGATCCTCGCGTTCCTCGCGAACCTGCGGGAGATGCCCCGCCGGTGGCTCGAGTGGGCGCGGCGGGCGACCGAGGAGCGCCCGGCCTCCGAGCCGGGCGGCGCCGAGCCGTCCGGCTCGCGCGCCCCGGCGCCGTTCTCGCGACCCCGCGGGGGCTGAGCGGGCCAGCCGCCCGCCGGGCTCGCGATGCCGCCGGTCGGAGCCTCCGTCGCTTCCGCCCCGGACGCGGGCCGGTCGACGCTCGGCGACTGGGTCTCGCTCGCCAAGCCCGGGATCACCGGGCTCATCTGCCTGGTCGCGGTCGCGGGGTTCCTGATCGCCTCGCCGCGCACGGTCGACCTCGTGCGGCTGGGGCTGGTCGTCCTGACCGGCGCCTCCGCGAGCGCGGGGTCGGCGATGTTGAACCACTACTTCGACCGGGACCTGGACCCCCGGATGCGTCGGACCCGGGACCGGCCCCTGGCGGCGGAGCGGATCGCTCCGGGCGGCGCGGTCGCCGCGCTCGGGGCGCTCCTGGTCGCGGCCGGCGTCGGCGCGGCGTGCCTCGTCCTGAACCCGCTCACCGGTCTGTCGATCGCCCTCGGCGCCGGTACCTACGTCGGGGTCTACACCGTCTGGCTGAAGCGCCGCTCGAGCTGGAACATCGTCATCGGCGGCTTTGCCGGCAGCGCCCCCGCGCTCGCCGGCAGCGCGGCGGCCGTGGGCCACTGGACGGTCGGGGCGCTCGCCCTCGCCCTCCTGGTCTTCCTGTGGACCCCGCCGCACTTCTGGAGCCTCGCGCTCCTGCTGCGCGACGACTACGCGGAGGCCGGCCTCCCGATGCTTCCGCGGATGGACGATCCCGCCTACTCCGGCAAGGTCGTCGTCCTCTCGGCCGGCACGCTGGTCGTGGCGGCGGCGCTCCTCGGGTGGACGGGCGCGACCGCGTGGCCGGCGAGCGTTGCCCTCGTCGCTCTCGGGGTGGCGTTCGTGGCGGTGACCGCCCCGCTCTGGAAGGAGGCAAGCAAGCCGCGGGCACGTCGGGGGTTCCTGTTCTCCGGCCCGTACCTCCTCGGCGTCGTCGCGGTGATCGCGGCGAACGTCTTCTGGGTCCGAAGCGGCGTCGCGACGGGGCTCTGAGCGCGCGCGGCGCGCACAGCTTATCTCGGGGGCGCGACTAGTTCGGCACCGATGGTCGAGGGAGCGCGGGCACCGGCACCGAGCGACCGCTCGCGGAACGCCGAAGCGGTCCTCCGCAAGCTCGGGTTCGCCAAGGTCGCCCCGACGCGGAGGCCGGGCGAGCCGGAGGCGGCGTTCTGGGTCCAGGAGGCGGGGGTACCCCGCCGAACGTTCCCGGTGTTCGTCCCCCACGAGGAGCTGCCGTCGGTCGCCGAGGGGGTCGACCGCTGGCTCGCCCGGGGCTCGGTCGCCTCGGCCCGGCGGGCGATCTTCGTCGCGCCGAGCGATGCCGCCGCCGAGGAAGCCTGGGACCGCCTGGGGGGCGAGGGACTGGGCAGCGTCGAGCACGACGTCTCGATCCTGGTCGTTCCGCCGACGGCGGACCCGGAGCGTTCCGCCCATTTCGCGCTCCGTCGCGTGCGGCCGAGCGAGGTGCTCCGCCTCGCCACCGGGGTGGTCGTCGGCCTGTTCCGCCGGGCGCGCGACGAGGACGGGGGTGGGGCGATCGACTTCTCCGAGCTGCTCACCCTCCTGCGCAGCCGCTTCGGGGTCGACGTCCACCGCTCCCTGGGGGTACAGAGCGACGAGGATGCCCTGTTCCTGCTCTACCAGCTCGCCCAGCGCGACTCCTTCGCGCCCGGCGACGCAGGGGCGAACCTCCACCTGCTGGTGCTCAAGCCGAGCGGTCCGGCGGCACGACTGCCCTGGTTCGCCGGCTGAGCACGGCTCGAACCGAGGCGATAAGAACCGCCCCCGCGGTGCAACGCCCGATGGACGAGCCGGGGTATCGCACCGCCTTCACGCCGTACGCCGGCGGCTCGACGCCGAGCGCGTCGGTCGGCCCGACCGAGGGCAAGCACGAGCTCTGGGGATTCTTCTGGCTCGCGATGCTCAACACGCTCATCATCGCGGTCGTCGGGATCGTTACCTGGTGGTTCGTCCACTAGCCGAGCCGGGGGTCGCCGGACCGTTCGCCGGGCGCTCGCGGCCGGAAGGGTTATCTCGCGGACCCGGGTCGGCGGCCCCGCCGCGGTGGAAGGGGCCGTGGGGTAGCTTGGACCATCCTTCTTGCTTGGGGTGCAAGAGACTCCGATTCAAATTCGGACGGCCCCACCCCGCATCGGCGGGGTCGGCGCGATCCGCGTAGGCCCGCCTGCCGGGCGTCGCGCGAACCGTCATCTGGGTTCGCGGCTTGGCGAACACCTCTCGGATAAGCTCTCCTCCCGCACGCTTCGTTGCGCGCTCATCTACCTCTGCTGCCTAGCACCGTGGGGTGGCGTAGCATGCCGGTTCGGAGCGGGGCAAGGCGCCCCTACTGGGTCGCTGGGATCGGAGCGGTCGTGCTCCTGCTCGTCCTCTCCTCGAGCTCCTCGCTGGCCGGGGGTCTCGGACGTGCGTCCTCGCTCCCCGGCGGCCCGTCCCCCGCTCCGAGCGGGCCGGGCGCGCACGCGCCCGCCTCACCGGCGGCGGGGGCGGGGTCGAGTTCCTCGGTCCTCCCGGCGGTCGGGACCTCGGTCGTCGGACCGGGCGGTGCCGAACCGGGGGTCGTCAACGACACGTTCGATCTGCTCAACGGCACCCGGCTCCCCGGCGCGTTCGCGACCGCCAATGGGGAAGAGCCCCTCGCCGTGGCCTTCGTGCCGGGGGTCGACCGGCTCTACGTCTCCGTGCAGAGCGGCGGCGTCCTCGCCGTCGACCCGAGCGCCGCGACGGTCGTCGCGGAGATCTCCCTCCCCGGCCTCCCGCGGGCCCTGGCGTACGACCCGGGGAACGGGCTGCTCTACGTGACCGGAGAGGGAGGACCGAGCGGGGTCTTCGCGGTAGATCCGACGACCGAGACCGTCGTCGGAACGACCCTCTTGGGAGGGTATCCGGAGTCGCTCGCGGTCGATAACGCGACCCAGGATCTCTACATCGGCCTCTCGAATCGCAACGGGACCGGGACCCTCGACGTCGTCGCCGCCGGCAACGGTTCGCTCGTCGGGTCGATCCTGGTGGCGCATCCCCTGGTCTCGGTCGTCTACGATCCGGCGAACGGGTTGCTGTACGGGAGCAGTCCCGGTACGAGCACCCTCACCGTGGTCTCCGGGGCCGACGAACGCGTGCTCGGGTCGATCCCCGTGGGACTTGACCCGGGGTATCTCGCCGTGGACGCGCAGAACGACACGATCTACGCCCCGGACAGCGGCGGGACGAACGTTACGGTCATCGACGGCGGCTCGAATACGGCGGTCGCCTCGATCCCCACCGGCGTGGACCCGTGGGCGGCCACGTGGGACGGCGTCGCCGGCGAGCTCGCCGTCCTCTCGAACCCGGGGCCGGGGGCTGCTCTCACCCTCATCGACCCGACGAACGCTTCGACCCTCGGCGTAGTGCCGTTGCCGCCCGATTCGACCCCTTTCGCCGTGGACGCTACGGATGGGCTGCTGTACGGTGGGACCGGGCTCTCCAACCTTACGGCGGTCGACCCGTCCACGGCCGCGGTCCGGTCCACGATCCGCCTCGGGTCCGAACCCGTCTCGATCCAGGTCGACCCGATCGACGGCGATCTGCTGGTCGTCGACTTCGCCGCCTCCGAAGTGCTCGTCGTCGCCCCGTCCAACGGCTCGATCGTCGAGGCGCTCCCGGCAGGCCCTGGCCCGCGCGCCTCGGTCTTCGACCCCGCGAACGGGCTCCTCTACGTGGCGAGCGACTCCGGCGCCGTCTACGTGCTCGATCCGGCCGGCGACCGCTCGGTCGCCAGGATCCCGGTCGGACTTTCGCCGAGCGACCTCGCGCTGGACCCGGCCGACGGCCGGCTGTATGTCTCCGACGAGGGCTCCGCGAACATCAGCGTCATCCTGCTCTCGAACGATTCCACGGTGGGCTCCATACCCCTCTCCTCCTCACCGTACGCCCTCGCCTACGACGCCGTGAACGGGGAGCTGTACGTCGCGACCGACTCCGAGAACATTACCGTGGTCGCCACCTCCAACGACACGGTCGTCGGCGAGGTAGCGCTCGGGTGCTTCTCCGCCGACCTGTTCGTTGAACCGGGCGATGGCGACCTCGTCGCCGAGTGCTCCGGTGAGGGCTGGGTGGGTCTGGTCGACCCGACCGACAACGAGGTGACGGTGAGGATTCCCGCCCTGCTGAACTTCGACCCCTACCCGCAACCGATCGCTCTCGACCCCCGCAGCGGCTACCTGTACGTATCGGACGGCTCGTTCTCGCTCGCCGTGATCGACACGGAGAACGACTCCTTCCTCGGGTTGCTGACGGTCGGACTGTATCCGACGGCCGTCGCGTGGGACGCCGCGCGCGGGACGATCCTGGTCACGAACTTCTACTCCGGCTCGGTCTCCGAGGTATCGCCGCGGTACCTCCTCACGTTCACCGAGGGCGGGTTGCCGGCGAAGGTCCTCGGGCGCGACGGCTGGTCGGTCTCGGTCGACGGGATCTCGACCCCGGGGTTGTGGACGCGGCCGTCGGCGACGTTCGCCGTGGCGAACGGCAGCTACCCGTACCTGATCGTCGGACCCCACGGCTACCGCGCGACGGGTTTCCCCTCGACCGGGACCCTTTCCGTGCACGACGCGGGGGCGAACGACGCGGTCGTCTGGGTCCACGGCGCGACCGTCCGGCTGCGCCTCGAGGAAAAGGGATTGCCGACCGGAACGACCTGGTGCGTCGCGGTCGCCGGCGAGCCCGTCTGCTCGGCCGGCCGCGCCTCCCAGCTGGCGAACCTCACGGCCGGCGACTACGCCTACAGCGTCACCACCCCGCTCGCCGGTGAAACGATCGGCGTCCGCGTCGGGCACACCGAGCTCGGGCCGGCCGGCGTGGTCGACCTGACGCGCTCGGCGAGACTCGTGGTCACGTTCACCTACCCGTACGAAGTCACCTTTGTCGCCTCGGGCCTCGGGTCGACCCCGTGGTCGGTGACGATCCACGGCGTGATGCTCTCCAACGCGACCGGTGGACCGATCGTCTTCGAGCTGCCGAACGGCACCTACCATGCCAAGGTCGGCCATGAGGCCGGTCTCTCCGCCAAGGTCGTGCCCACGCCCGTGCGGGTCGCAGGGGCGCCGACGACGGTCGGGGTGACGTTCTCCCCGCGCCGCTGAACGCCACCCGGAACCCACGGCGGCCGGCGGCGGCGGACGCGCCGGGCCCGTGCGTTATTCTAGGAGGGGCGGTTCGCCGCTTCCGCATGGGCCGCCGATTCGTCGCCGAGCGCCGGCGCGACCCGTACTACCGCGCCGCCCAGCGGGAGGGCCTGCGGTCGCGCGCCGCCTACAAGCTCGAGTACCTGGACCAGCGGTTCCGTTTGCTCCGTCCGGGGTTCCGCGTCCTTGACCTGGGCGCGGCGCCCGGCGGCTGGTCGTTGGTGGCGGCAGCGGCGGTCGGAGCACGCGGGGACGTCGTCGCGGTCGACCTCCGCTCCCTCGAGCCGATCGCCGGCGTCCGTACGGTCCGCGGCCGGGTCGGCGATGCCGGCCTGGCCTCTCGCCTAGGGTCCGCGCCGTTCGACCTCGTGCTCTCGGACCTCTCGCCGCGGATCAGCGGGGCCTACGCCACCGACCACGCGCGCTCGGTGGCGCTCGCCCGGGAGGGGTTCGCGCTCGCCCGCTCGGTTCTGGCCGTGGGCGGGTCGTTCGTGGCGAAGGTCTTCGACGGCGACCTGGTCGAGGGGCTCGCGCAGGAGCTCGCCGCGGTGTTCGAGCGGGTGCAGCGCACGAAGCCCCCGGCATCGCGCGAAGCCTCCTCGGAGCTGTATCTGGTCGCGCGCGGGTTTCGGGGCCGGCCCGGCGAGGTCCCGCCGGCCCGAGGTTCCGCTATATAGCTACGATTCTTCGCCCCGAAACCCTCGCTTGGGGCTTGATCGCTCGTGATCCGATTCGGACCGGCGGGGATCCCCCTTTCCTGTAAAGGGCGGACGCTCCGTGACGGTATTGCCGACGTCCACCACCTGGGCCTCACGGCGATGGAGATTCAGTTCATCAAGGTCAATCCGCTCACGCGTCGGGCTCTGGACGAGGAGATCGGCAAGCTGCCGCGCGAGATCCCGCAGCAGCTGATCGTGGGGGTCGGGGAGGACGCCTCGAGCGTCGCTCCGCCGAGCCCGGAGGCGTTCGGCCAGCCGCTCCGCCGACGGGATTCGATCACGACGCTCACGTGGAGCCTCGCGAAGGACGCGGCCGACCTCGACCAGACGAAGGCGCTCGCGCGCGGGCTGGACGTCGAGCTCACGCTGCACGCGCCCTACTACGTCGACTTCTTCGGCTCGACGGACGCACGCGAGCAGTCGACGCGCCAGATCCAGTGGAGCGGGGTGCTCGCCCAGGGCCTGGGGGCGCGCCTCGCGGTGACGCACCTCGGCTTCTACGGCCCCGGAGACCGGGCCGACTCCATCCAGTCGCTCACGGAGATCGCGACCGACCTCGCCGGCTGGCTCGGAAAGTTCTCGAAGGGCAAGGTTCGCCTCGCGATCGAGCCGAGCGGGCACCCGGACGTCTTCGGTTCGCGCGAGGAGGTCCTCGAGCTGGTGCGCAAGGCGAAGGGGACGGTCCCGGTGCTCAACCTGCCGCACCTCGCCGCGCGGGAGCGGACGAGCTTCGAAGAGGCGGAGGAGCTCGAGCCGGTCGTGCGCGAGTTCGCTCGAGCGACCAGCGGCCCCCTCTACCTCAACTTCTCGGGCGTCGAGTTCTACGGTCCGGGGGAGTTCCGCCTGACCCCGATCAAGCGGGGGCTCGTCCGCTTCGACCCGCTCGCCGAGCTGCTCGCGGAGCGCGACTACGACGTCACCGTGATCTCGAGCTCGCCGCTGCTCGAGCACGACGCGATGTACATGAAGCTCCTCTACGAGCGCGGGCTCACGCGTCGCTGGACGAAGCTCCACCCGCCCGCCGTCGCCAAGCCCCCGCCGAAGCCGGCGGCCCCCGTCGCCCGCGCCGGCGGACCGCGGGCCCCGGCACCGAAAGGCCGACCCGCCCCCCCGCGACCGAAACCGACCCGGAGCTCCGCTCCCGCTCGGCCGTCCTCGGAGCGCCGCGCACGCTCGAAGCGGCGGGGCGGACGGCGCGAGGGAGGCCGCAGTGGCCGACGACGCTAGCGGCCCGACGTTCGTTCGCGCCCAACGGTACATCGGCGAGCGCGTCACGAAGGCGCTGGAGCGCGTCGACCCGGCGCTGATCGAGCGCGCGGTGCAGATCCTCGACAAGGCCCCGCAGATCTTCGTCTACGGCGCCGGCCGAAGCGGGATCGTCGGACGCGCCTTCGCGATGCGCCTCGTGCAGGCCGGCCTGCGGGCCTACGTGATCGGCGAAAGCGTCACCCCGATCGTACGGGCCGGCGACGCGGTCTTCATCCTCTCGGGACAGGGGGAGAGCTACTCGTCGATCCAGACCGCGAACATCGTCCGGCGCGAGGGCGCTGTCCTTCTCGTGCTCACGGCCCACCCGTCCTCGAAGCTGGCGCACGCGGCGTCGCTCCTGCTCTCCCTCGAACTCGGCGAGGACGCCGAGCGGCCCCGCCTCGCCCCGCTCGGAACGCTGTTCGAGTCGGCGAGCCTGCGCCTCACGGACGCGCTCATCGCCGAGCTGATCGCGGCCCGCGGGGAGACCGAGGCGTCCATGCGCGGGCGCCACGCGATCATGGTCTAGCCGCCTCGCTCGAGTGAAACCTTAAGCGACAGGGACGCTCCACGGCGCGTGCCTTCGAAGCGCGAGCCCCGGCCGCAGACGCTCGTCCCGGTCCCGTCGCGCTTCTTCGTCACGAGCGGCAAAGGGATCAACAAGACGAGCGAGCTCAACGCGTTCGACCTCGCCCTATTGCAGGCCGGCATCGGCGAGCAGAACCTCGTCAGCGTCTCCTCCGTCCTCCCGATCGGTATCCGGCAGATCGACCGCGAGCGGATCGCGCGCGGCGCGATCACCCACTGCGTCCTCGCGCGCCACGGCGGCGGAGAGGGCGAGGTGATCAGCGCCGGGATCGCCTACGGATTCCGGGTCGACGGCCAGGGCGGCTACGTCGCCGAGGGGCATCTCCACGGCACGCAGAAGTCGCTCAAGGAGTTCCTCAAGTGGCGGATGGAGGAGATCGCCCACTTCCGCGGCGTCGAGCTCCGCCGCATCCACTACCGGACCGAGGAGCTGTCGATCCCGATGGACCACTACGGGGTCTGCGTCGCGGCGTGCGTCTTCCTGCCGTAGCGCTCCTACAAGAGGCGTCGCAGGAGCAGCTTGTCCTCGAGGGAGCCCTCGATCGACAGGCGCCGCGTGACGATCGCCTTCATCGGACCGATCTCTCTCGTGACCAGCCCCTCGAACGTCGTCGCGTCGGTATCGATGGCGAGGTCGACGTGCGCCGGCGAGCCCGAGCGCAGGTTCGTGAGCCGCCCGCCGGAGAGGTCGACCGCAAAGCTGCCGGCGGGCCCGAGCCGGATCGCGATCGTGCGGGCGATCCCGTGCAGCTCCTCTGCGAGCGCGGGGGTCCGCTCGACCTTGCGGTTGAACCGCTCGACCAGTCCGGCGAGCGTCTCCTCGACCGTCACGCGCGTCCCGCTCCGAGCCTCCGCGTCGGGCCCGGGCCGCCGATAACCCTTCGCGTCGTCGCCCAGGACGACCTCAGCCAGGGGGGCCGCGCGTCGGCCCGACGGACGTAGCGTCGGACGAACGCGACGGTGACCGGGTCCGAGGGGTAGCCGCTCCCGACCTCCTCCCCGAGCGCCGCGGCGAGGTCGCGGATCGCGCGGTCGCGTCGCACCTTGGCGACGATCGACGCGGCGCCGACCAGCGGGTCGAGCGCGTCGGCCCGGTGGCGGGAAAGCACGACGACGTGCGGGCCGGCGTGGTGCGCAACGGAGGCGCCGAAGCGCCGGGCGTTCGCGTCGCACGCATCCACGCGGGCCTCCGCCGGCGCGAACTCGCGGGCGAGCCGGCCGAAGAGGCGGGCCTCGAGCTCGTTGAGCCGGTGCCCCGCCACGTGCCGGTCGATCTCGGCCGGCTCGGCCTCGAGCGCCCGCAGGCTCGCGCACCGCTCGAGGCGAGCGAGGACCTCCTCCCGACGGACCGGCGACAGCGTCTTCGAGTCGCGTGCCCCCGTCGCGGCGACCCCCGCGCTCGCTTCCCGAGGGACGGCGACCGCACCGACGACGAGCGGCCCGATCCATGCTCCCCGGCCGGCCTCGTCGATGCCGACGAGGGTCGGGGGGCGGGCGCCGAGCACGACGCCCGGAGCCGGTCGCGGTCTATACGCCCCCCGGCCCCTAGGGACCGCGCGCCTCGAGCGGTTCCCGCTGAAAGCCTCAAATACCGAGCAACGGTCGCACGCCCCTCTCGGCGGAAGACGATGGGGATCTGGCAGGGACGTTCGAGGCGCAAGCGCACCGGCGGTCGCCTCCGCCCGATCCGCAAGAAGCGTCGTTTCGAGATCGCGCGCGAGCTCCAGATCGCCACCGTCGGCGCAGGCTCGGTCAAGCCCTACCGGGTCCGGGGCCACAACCAGAAGCTCCGCATCCTCACCGCCGCTTCGATCAACGTCTACGACCCGGCGTCGCGCAAGACCCAGAAGGCGCGCATCGTCACGGTCCGGGAGAACCCAGCGAACCCCAACTACGTTCAGCGGAACATCATCACGCGAGGGGCGATCCTCGAGACCGAGGTCGGTCTCGTACGGGTCCTCTCCCGCCCCGGGCAGGACGGGGTCCTGAACGGGGTGCGGGTCGCCGCCCCGAGCGCCTAGCTCGGTCGGCGGGCGCGATGCCCGATCACTTCTACGTCTACCCGGCGTACCTCGAGAAGATCTCCCGGGCCGCGGGCCGACGCGTCCCGGCCGCGGAGGCGCTCACCGACGTCACCGCCGAGGAGATCGTCGACGCCGCTCGACGCCTCGGGGCGAAGGCGGAGGTCGAGGCGGAGCGCCAGTACCCCCGACGGTTCTTCACGTATGCCGGTCGGGTGAAGGTCCTCAAGCGCTCCGGGATCGCCAAGGCGGCGTTCCTTCGCGCGCTCGCCGAGGAGTTGCGCCGGCGGCGCACCGCCGGAGGGAGCGGGTGACGGAAGAGCCGGCCGCGGTCTTCGTCACCGGCACGGCCGGCGCGGGGAAGACCTCGTTCGTGCGCGCGTTCGCCGACTGGATGAAGTCGAGCGGCTACGACCCGGCGGTCGTCAACCTCGACCCGGGTCTCGAGGGAGACGACCTCGAGCCGGACGTGGACATCCGGGATTGGGTCCGCCTCGCGGACCTCCAGGACGAGTACGGCCTCGGCCCCAACGGGGCGCAGGTCGCCGCGGCCGACCTGATCGCCCTCAAGATCTTCGAGGTGAAGCAGGCGATCAGCGAGCTCTCGAGCGACTACCTCCTCGTCGACACGCCGGGCCAGATCGAGCTGTTCGCCTTCCGCGAGGCATCCAAGGCGATCGTCGACGCGCTCGGGGGCGACCGAGCGCTCCTCGCCTTCCTGTTCGACCCGGCGCTCGCCCGCACCCCGTCTGGTTACGTCGCCCTCCTCCTCCTGAGCGCAACGATCGAGTTCCGCTTCCGGCTCCCGCAGGTCAACGTGCTCGCGAAGGCCGACGTCCTCAGCCCCGAGCAGCTCGGGGAGGTCGTCGCCTGGTCGGAGGAGCCCGGCCAGCTGTACGACGCCGTCCAGTCGACGCCCCCGACGCCGGACGTTCAGCTCTCGACCGAACTGTTCCGGGCGATCGACACGATGGGACCGGTCGCGGGGCTCCGGCCGACCTCCGCCAAGGAGCGCACCGGTCTCGAGGAGTTCTACCGGGAGTGCCAGCGGATCTTCGCCGGGGGCGAGGACCTCGAGCCGTCCCACGAGCCGACGACGGACTGAGCCGCGGACCCTACTCCTCGGTGAAGAACAGGCCCATGCCGGCGGAGGCCGACTCCTCTTCGTCCTTGAGGCGCCGGTAGAGCTTCTCCGCGTCCTCGCCGGCGAGCTTCGTCCCCGCGCTCCCGAGCAACCCCTCGGCGCGCTGCAGCGACTCGGTCGACCCCTCGACGAGGACGACGGTCGTGCCGGCCGCGGCGCCGACGCTCGGGCCGTCGCGCACCTTCTGGCTCTGGCGGGAGACGAGGTCGTCCTTCAGGACCGCGTCCAGCTGGCTGCGGTGCTCGCTCGGCACGGTGAAGATCGCCCACGCCATCGCGGCCGCGACCGCGTCCCCGTATTTGGGGTTCTCCGCCCGGAGGCGGCCGGTCCCGTGCGCCCCCGCCGCGGGGCGAGAGCAGATATCGGACCGACCGGCTGCTGCGTTCGTGTACGCCCGGACGAACGAGGCACCGGTGCTTCTCCTCGGGGCCGCGCACGTCATCGACCTGACCGTGCCGATCCAGCGGACCCTGGGCGGGCGGGTCCTGGACGGGATCGCGGTCGAGCTCGATCCGGAGCGAGCCGCCGCGCTGCTCGCCCCCTCGGGCACCGGCCCGCGTCGGCCCCGCGGTGTGCCCCTGGTCGCCCGGCTCTGGGGGATGCTCCAGCGTCGTCTCGGCTCGGAGATCGGGGGCGGCGCGGGCGAGGAGATGAAGGTCGCCGCGCGGATCGCCCACGAGCGCCAGCTCCCCCTGTTCCTGATCGACGACCCGATCCGCGCGACGCTCGCTGCGCTGCTCGCCTCCCTGTCGGTCCGCGAACGGGTCAGCCTGCTCGTCGGAGCGGTCCTGGGACTGTTCGTCCCCGCGCGGGTGGTCACGCGCGAGGTCGACCGCTACACCGACGATCCGGCCGAGTTCGCGACGGAGCTCCGCCGCGTCAGCCCGTCGCTCGCGCGGGTGCTCCTGGACGACCGCAACGAGCACATGGCCGACCGGCTCGCGTCGCTACGCGCCCAAGGCTACGGACGGATCGCGGCGGTCGTCGGCGACGCCCATCTGCCCGGGCTGACCCAGGCGCTCCATCGGAGAGGCGTGCCGGTCGAGGCGATCGGGTTCCGCGAGCTGCGCTCTACAGGACCGTCATCGAGCTCTTCGTAGCGTCGTCGATCGCCTTCTCGAACGCCGTCCCGAGCGCGGTGAGCGCCTCGCTGGTGTGCGTCGCGAGCCGACCGGCATCCCCGAGCTCCGAGACGGCCGGCGTGACCGGCAGGCGGCCGAGCACCGGGATCCCGTACTCCGCGGCGACCTTCGGCACCCCGCTCGGGCCGAACAGCTCGAACCGTTCCCCGCAGTGCGGGCACGTCGCGAACGCCATGTTCTCCACGACGCCCAGCAGGGGGACGTGGAGGTCGCGCGCCATGTTCATCGCCTTCTTGACGATCAGCGCGGCGAGCTCCTGCGGTGTCAGTACGAAGACCATCCCGTCGATCGGGATCGTCTGGAAGACGGTGAGCGGCACGTCGCTCGTCCCGGGAGGCATGTCGATCAGCAGGTAGTCGAGCTTTCCCCACCGGACCGAGCCGAAGAACTGCGTGATCAGCCGGGTCACGAGGGGACCTCGCCAGATCACCGGCGTCTGTTCGTCCTCGACCATGAACTGCGAGGAGACGATCGGGACCCCCTCGGGGCTGCTCGCGGGCTCGATCCCCTCGCCCCGGTCGAGCAGCGGTCCGCCGACGCCGAGCAGCTTGGGGATCGACGGGCCCGTGATGTCCGCGTCCAGGATCCCGACCGTCCGGCCCCGCCGGCGGAGCTCCGAGGCGATCAGCGCGGCCACCGACGACTTCCCGACACCGCCCTTGCCGCTCCCGACGGCGACGACGTGGGCGATCTGGCCCTTGTCCATCCGCTGGAGCAATCCTCGGGGCCCCCGCGCGGGTCCCCCGGCCGCCGGCGGGTGGGAGTGCCCGCCGGGGGGCGCGCCGGCCGTCGGCTCCGGACCGCTCATCGAACGATTTTCACCGAGCGTTGATATATAACGGGCGGCAACGTCCCGCGGTTCTCGGGCCGATGACCGCCGGCCGTTCTCCCCAGCTGGACGAGCTGTTCCGCCCCGCCTCGGTCGCGGTCGTCGGCGCGTCCAACCGCCCCGGAAAGGTCGGCACCAGCCTGTTCCGCAATCTTCTCTCGGCCGGCTACCAGGGCACCGCCTACCCGGTGAACCCCTCCTGGAAGAGCGTCTCGGGTGTCCGGTGCTTTCCGGACCTGCGATCGCTGCCGGAGGCGGTCGACCTCGGGGTCGTGATCGTCCCGGCCCCGGCGGTCGCGCGCACGATCGACGAGCTCGGTCGCGCCGGCGCGCGGGGGGCGATCGTGATCTCGGCGGGATTTCGGGAGGTCGGGGAGGCCGGGGCCGCCCTGGAGGCGGAGGTCGTCGCCCGCGCCGCCGAGCACCACATGTCGCTCGTCGGGCCGAACTGCTTCGGGGTCATCAACACCGACCCGGCCGTGGGCCTGAACGCGACGTTCAGCGAGTCTCTGCCCCCGGAGGGGAACATCGCGTTCGTCTCCCAGAGCGGGGCCCTCGGTGCCGGGATCCTGAAGTACGGGGTCTCTGAGCACATCGGCTTCTCGCGCTTCGTCTCGGTGGGCAACCGCGCAGGGGTCGACGAGAACGACCTCCTCACCGCGCTCGCGCAGGACCCGCGCACGCACGTCATCCTGCTCTACGTCGAGAGCCTCGCGAACGGGCGGAAGTTCCTCGAGACCGCGCGCGAGGTCACGGAGCACAAGCCGGTCCTCGTCATCAAGAGCGGTCGGACGTCCGCCGGCGAGCGCGCGGCGAAGAGCCACACGGGCTCGCTCGCCCAGAGCGGCCGCGACCAGCTCTACGACGCGGTCTTCGCCCAGTCCGGCGTCTACCGCGTCGACTCGCTCGGGGGGCTGTTCCGCCTGGCCAAGATCTTCGCGAGCGGCCTCGAGCTCGAGGGCCCGCGGCTCGCGATCCTGACGAACTCGGGCGGACCGGGGATCGTCGCGGCGGACGCCGCGATCCGCCAGGGCCTCGAGCTGCCGGCGCTGCCCGAGCCGGTCCGGCAGCGGCTCGCGGCCGAGCTTCCGTCGATCGCCGCCGTGGCGAACCCTCTCGACATGACCGCTGACGTCGGCGCCGAGGAGTACCGACGCACGCTGGAGGCGCTCCTCGGCTCGACCGGCATCGACGGCGCGCTCGTGATCTCGACCCCGACCGGCACGATGACCGGCGAGACGGTCGCCCACGCGATCCTGGAGGCGAAGGCGGCCAGCCCGAAGCCGATCGTCGCCTGCCTGTTCGGGCTCAACGACCTCTCGGAGGAGGCGACGTTCCTCGAGCGGCACGGCGTCCCGACGTACACGTTCCCGGAGGAGGCGGTCGAGGGGCTGGGCGCGCTCGCGCGCTTCCGGGCCTGGAAGAGCCGTCCCCACACCCCGGTGCGAACGTTCGACGTCGACCGGTCCCGCGCGGAGGCGGTGATCCGCCAGGCCGGAGCGGCCGGCCTATCGATCCTTCCCGAGTACGCGGCCCGCGGGCTGCTGGAGGCCTACGGCATCCGCTTCCCGGCGTGCGCGCTCACGACCGGCGCGGACGAGGCGGCGAACGCCGCCGCGGCGATCGGCTTTCCGGTGGTCCTGAAGGTCGCCTCGCCGGCGATCTCGCACAAGACCGAGGTCGGGGGGGTGGTGGTCGGCCTCGGGGACGCCGATGCGGTCCGCACGGCGTGGACGAAGATGGACCGGGCCGTCCGCGCCGCCGCGCCGGGCGCCCCGATCGACGGCTACGAGGTCGAGGCGCAGGTCCGCGGAGGCAAGGAGGTGCTCGTCGGCGTGCAGCGGGACCCGAGCTTCGGCCCGATCGTCGTCTTCGGGATGGGCGGGATCTACGTCGAGGCGCTCCGGGACGTCACGTTCCGCCTCGCGCCGATGCGCCCGCTCTCCGCGCAGCGGATGATCGAGTCGGTGCGGGGCTACCGGCTGCTCCAGGGTGTTCGGGGCGAGCCGCCGAGCGACATCGCGGCGCTCGCCGAGGTCATCGAACGGGTCTCGCAGCTCGCGGTCGAACGGCCGGAGATCGTCGAGCTCGACCTCAACCCGCTGATCGTCGGCGCGGCCGGGCGCGGGGTGGTCGCGGTCGACGCTCGGGTCGTGCTCGCTCCGTCTTCCAAATCGGGACCGACGCCTTGAGCTCGTCGATGAGGAACCGGGCGGCGGCGAACGCCTCTGCCCGGTGGCCGCAGACGACGCCCACCACGACCGAGGTCGCGCCGACCGGGACCCGCCCGAGCCGGTGCCAGAGGACGACCTCGCGGGTCCCGAACCGGCGCTGCGCCTCCCGCTCGAGACGGCGCAGTTCCGCGAGCGCCGGGACGCGGTCGGCCTCGTAGTCGAGGGCGCGGGTCCGGCCCCCGGCGTGGCGGTCCGCACGCACTCGCCCCGCGAAGAGGACGACCGCCCCGCCCGGCACCCGCTCGAGCCGGCGCTCGGCGGCGGCGAGCGAGAGGCGTCGGCCCGTGAGCGCGACCGACACGCTCACCCTCCTCCGTACGGCGGGTGGACCGCGAACTCGTCCCCGGGCATCACGCGCGACTCGAGGTCCGGAACGACCCGGTCGTTCCGAAGGAACCGGCTGGCCCGGAGGGTCGGCGCGAGCCGAGGGTAGGCGCGGGCGAGCTCGGCGATCAGTTCCCGGGCGAGCAGCCCCGCCTCGGGGACGGCAACGGCGACGCTCGCTCGGCCGACGGCTTCGCGTGCCGTGGCGAACAGGTGGACCCGTACCGTCCGGCGCACGCCTCGGCAGCACCGTGCGACCGTCTAAGGCTTGCCTCGGCACCCGAGCCGATTAATAGCGGCCGAAACTGATTCGTCCCGATGGCGGAGATCGCGGTCCGCGCCGGGGGTCAGGCCGGCGACGGCATCGCCTCGATCGGCGAGGCGGTCGCTCGGTCGTTCTCCCGGCTGGGGCTCCATGTCTTCGGGCTCAACGCCTACCAGTCGGTGATCCGGGGCGGTCACGTCTGGTTCCAGGCCCGGGCCTCCGACCGTCGTGTCCACTCCCAGGGCGACGGCGCCGACGTCCTGTACGCGCTCGACCGCGCGACGGTCGACGTGCACGCGCACGACCTCCGCCCGGGCGGCACGGTGATCTTCGACCCGGAGAAGTTCGCGCTCGAACCGGACGCGCTGCCGGCCGGGGTGAAGGCGCTCCCGGTGCCGACCCTCGAGATCGCCCGGAAGTACACGAGCCAGTCGATCCTCCAGAACGCCGGAGGTCTCGGAGCGACCGCGTTCGTCGCCGGCATCCCGCTCGACGTCCTCCAGACGGTCCTCTCGGACTCGTTCGGCCGGAAGAAGGGCGACGTCGTCGACTGGAACCTCGGCGCGAGCGCCGACGGCTACCGCTTCGCGGAGAGCCACGCCGCGACGAACGACCGTGCGCTCGGCCGCCAGGGTCCGCCGAAGCTCCTGATGACCGGCAATCAGGCGATCGCCCTCGGCGCCGCCGCCGGGGGATGCAAGTTCCTCGCCCAGTACCCCATGACCCCCGCCTCCTCGATCATGCACTGGATGGCGTCGCACGCCACCGCGCTGGGCATCGTCGTCAAGCAGGCGGAGGACGAGCTGGCAGCGATCAACATGGCGATCGGCGCCTCGTTCGCCGGCGTCCGCTCGATGACCGCGACCAGCGGGGGAGGGTTCTCGCTGATGGTCGAGGCGCTCGGCATGGCCGGGATGACCGAGACACCGCTGGTCGTCGTCGAGTCGCAGCGCGCCGGCCCGTCGACCGGCCTGCCCACCAAGACCGAGCAGGGAGACCTCAATCTGATGCTCGGAGCGGGCCAGGGCGAGTTCCCGCGCGCGATCCTCGCTCCCTCGCAGCCGGCGGAGGCCTACCGCGCGACGGTCGACGCGTTCCGGCTCGCCGAGGCCTGGCAGACACCGATCCTGCTCGCGAGCGACCTGCACCTGTCGGAGAACGTGGCGACGGTCGACCGAGACGAGCTCCCGAGCGCGGGGCCGATCGCCCCGCTCGAGGTCGTCGCGCCGAACGGTCATGGCTACCTGCGCTACCAGTACACCGACTCGGGCGTCTCGCCGAGGGCGCTCCCCGGCCAGCCCGGCTTGCAGTTCATCGCCGGCTCGGACGAGCACGACGAGCGCGGGCACCTGATCTCGGACATCCGCTCCGGGCTGCCGAAGTGGGTCTCGGAGCGCCAGCGGATGATGGACAAGCGGATGCGCAAGCTCGTCGGGCTCGCGCGCGACGTGCCGGAGCCGGTCCTGGAAGGGCCGGCGGACGCCCCGCTCACGTTCCTGGCCTGGGGCTCGACCGTCGGGGCCGTGCGGGACGCGCGGGAGGAGCTCGCGCGGCGCGGCGCCGCGACGAACCTACTGTGGTTCCCGGCGGTCTACCCGCTCTCGCCGGAGCGGCTCGCGCCGCGGCTCCGGGGGATCCGTCGATCGCTCCTGGTCGAGGGGAACTACTCCGGCCAGTTCGGCCGGCTCCTGCGCGCCGAGACCGGCTACGTCCCGAGCGACCGCCTCGTCAAATACGACGGCGAGCCGTTCTTCCCCCACGAGATCGTGGCGAAGGCGCTCGAGGTGAACGGAGTTGGCCGACAGTAGCAGCGCGCGCCCCACGCCGGCGCCGAGCGGGCCGGCGCTGCCGATGGTCGGCAAGTCGGAGATCCGCCCGACCTGGTGCCCGGGGTGCGGGGACTTCGGGGTGGTCGCCGGCATCGAGATGGCGCTGAAGCGGCTCGGCATCCCGAGCCACGAGGTCGTGATCGTCTCGGGGATCGGCTGCTCGTCCAACCTGCCGCACTTCCTCTCCTCCTACGGCTTCCACGGCATCCACGGGAGGGCGATCCCGGTCGCCGAAGGGATCCGGTGGGGGAACCACGGCCTCACCGTCATCGGAACGGGGGGCGACGGCGACGGCTTCGGGATCGGGGTCGGTCACTTCGTCCACGCGATGCGCCGGAACGTCGACCTGACCTACGTGACGATGGACAACCAGATCTACGGCCTCACGACCGGCCAGGCGAGCCCGACCTCGGAGCTCGGCCACAAGACGAAGTCGACGCCGGACGGGGTGATCGAGGCCCCGATCGACCCGGTCGCCCTCGCGCTCGCGAGCGGAGCGACGTACATCGCCCGCGGGTTCTCCGGCGACGTGAAGCACCTCGCCGACCTGGTCGCGAACGGCATCCGGCACCGGGGGTTCGCGTTCGTCGACGTCCTGAGCCCGTGCGTGACCTACAACAAGATCAACACGTTCGACTTCTTCCGCCAGCGGGTCTACAAGCTCGAGAGCGCCGGGCACGACCCCCACGACAAGGTCGCCGCTTGGCAGCGGGCGCTCGAGTGGGGCGAGAAGATCCCGATCGGACTGTTCTACCAGGCCGAGCGACCGACCTACGAGGACCTCGAGGAGGTCCTGCACGCAGGCCCGCTCGCCCGCCAGCCGGCGGGGATCCCGGAGCTCGGCAAGCTGCTGGACGAGTTCGTCTAGTCGCCCGGCCGCCTACGGGCAGGCGGAAGAGCCCGGCCGGCACGCGCTCGCTCCGAGGATCCAGGCGTCCTGCTCGTGCCAGAGCACGGGGAAGGTCGCCGTGCCGTGGTCGGTCTGCGCGACGAGCGGGGCGGCCCAGAACGCCGGCCAGAGCACCGTGTTGTTGCCGGTGACGACGATCGCCTCCAGCTCGAGGCTGGCGAGCGCGGCGAGGACGCCGGTGTCCACGGTTCCGTTCGTGAGCGCGCGGACGACCAGTCCGTACGAGGCGTTCGCCCGCGACCAGCCCGGTGCCATCGGGTAGACGAGGGTGATGCCGCGCACGTACCCCGGCAGGAACTCGCCGGCGCTTCCCGGCGCGACCAGCACCCGCATCCCGGGGGTGAGGAACGTCCGGGCGTGCTCCAGCATCGCGTAGTCCGCCCCGGTGACGTTCCCGAAATCGTGGTAGTAGCTCCCGAGGACCGGGCCGAGCGAGGCCGGAGTAAGGACCAGCGCCGGCACGACCAGGACGAGCACGAGGGCGAGGGGGAGCAGCACGCGCCGCTCCCGGACGCCGGCGGGCCGAGCCGACTCCGGCTCCGCAGGGGAGGGCGTCCGGAGCCGGTCGAGCGCGAGCGCGATCGGGACCGCGGCGACGAGCCCGTAGACGAGGAACAGCGAGATCCCGAGCTCGCCGGCGTTGGTGACGAACGGAAGCTCCCGCGTGGGCGAGCCGGGGACGCTCGCGGCGGCGAGCAGCAGCTCCCACGCCCCGATCGAGACGCCGGCCGCGAGCGCCCAGCGGCCGAACAGCGACCAGCGGCTGCGACGCCGATCGTCGATCGCCGCGACGATCAGGACCACGACCCCGACGACGAGCAGGACGGCGAGCTCGATCCGCACGAGCGGGATCGGCGACAGCGCCACGTCGCTGTGACGGAACAGGAACGGGTCCAGGTCGCCGATGACCTGGGCCGGCGTCAGGCCGAGCGGCCGGCTCGTCGGCACGCTGAGCTCCGCCGCGAGGTCGGACGGGTGGAGCCGGGCGGCGAGCAGCACGGCGACGGACGGCAGTCCCGCGAGCAGCGCCGCCCCGGCGGAGGCAAGCCATCGTGCCGCCCAGCGGATCGGGCGTCCACCGAACGCGCGGGCCCCCGTCGCGCCGAGCACGACGATCGCCGGGAGCATCCACTGCGTGCCGACGACGTTGAGCGCGCCCGCGTAGCCGAGGACGAGCCCGAAGGCGACGGCGTCCCGGAGCGAGGGGAGCGCCTCCTTCGCCCAGAGCCCGCACCAGGCAACGGCCAGCAGCACGAGCGGCGTCGCTAGGACGAAGTCGTTGCTCCCCCCCGCGAGCGCACGCGTGGACGGGCCGAGAAAGGCGAGCGCGAGGGCGAACGCGGCGCCGACGCGCTCGCTGCCGACCAGACGGAGTCCGAGGACGTACCCCGCGAGCGGCGGGAGGCCGAGGAAGAGCGGGGTGACGAGCAGCGCGGTCCGGGGCGGCGGGAGCCCGAAGTCGATCTGGGCCCAGCCGAACCAGACGGTGCTCCCCTGAGGATACAACAGCGCCGACGAGCCGTACGGCCGGAACGTCAGCGGGAGGCTGCCGTGCTGGAGGAGCAGGGCGACGTAGGTGCTGAGCAGGGAGGAGTCGTAGGTGTTCCCGCTCGCGACGGGACCGGCGGCGGCGAGCTCGACCCCGAACAACCCGAGCCCGGACGCGAGCGCGACCCACGGCCAGACCGTGCGTAGGCCCCCGAGGAGCCGATCGACGGCCGGGGCGGTCTTCCCGCTGCGCCGGAGGGCGGCGACCCGAACGACCAGGACCGCGCCTGCGGCGAGCGGCAGCGCGAGGACGACCACGGGCGTGAACGCCCCGAGCTCGACCGCGGCGACGAGGTAGAGGCTCGCGCCGCCGAGGTACAGGTCGAGGACCGCCCGCTCGACCACCTCGCCGCTCCCCCAGAGCGGGAGCCACCGGGCGAGCGTCCCCCGGAGCGCCTCGCCGACCACGACGGCCTGGACCCCCCAGAGCACCAGGGCCAGCCCCCACAGCCCCGTGGACGGGCCGGGCACGCTCACGACCGGCGGCACCGTTTCCCGGCTTTAAGACGCCGGGCGGCGGCGAACCCCCGACCCCCTCCCGGAGGTCCGAGGTAGCGGCGCACCGGCGGTTCGGGCGGTAGGCTTAAGTCCGCCCGAAGGAGACCGTCCTCCTCGGGTAGGTGGTCCCACTGACGACCGGCTCTCGTCGCAGGCTCTGGCGTGCGGTGCCTCTCGGCCTCGCTCTCGCGATGCTCGGGATCGTCGTGCTCGCGGGGCTGCTGCCGGACACCGGCGTCGTCAGCGCCGCCTCCAACTGCAGCTACGGCAAGTGCCCGTCGTCCCAGCCGTTCCCGCTCTGGGCGGTCAGCGCCTCCATCGCCGTGGTCGTCATCGCGATCATCCTCGCGCTGCTCCTGCTCCGGCGCAGCCGCCGCCGACCCCCCGCCGGAGAGACCGGCGGCACGGCGGCCGCGAGCGAGGGCGCAGCGGGCGGTGGACAGGGCTGGAACGAGAGCACGAGCGGCTCCGGCCAGGACTGGAACGAGAGCAGTTCCACCGACGACGGGAACACCGGCGGCGGCGACGGCTCCGACGGCGGCTCGTCGTAGAGCGCCGAGCCCGCGCTGCTCCCCGCACGGCACGGTGGAACGGGGGCGCTGCCGCAGACCTCCTCGGCCCGAGGGCGAGCCGGCGGTCGGACGGTCGTCACCGTGGCAACCGAGGAGCCGGGGGGCCTGCGGTCCGGGTTCGCGACCGTCACGATCGGTACGCTGTTCCTCCTGATCGCCACGTTCCTCCTGGTCGGTTTCACGTTCCTCGCCCGCGTGCTGATCACGCGCGGGATCTCGCGCGACGCGTTCAACGCCTTCTCGTTCGACTACGCGCTCCTGCAGGTCCTGCTCGCGGTCGCGACCTACGGGATCACCGTCGCGGTCGCCCGCAGCCTCCCGTACGCACGGACCGAGCCGGAGCGCAGGACGATCGTCCGCACGGGCACGATGCTCGGCGCGGGCGCGGCGATCGCGAGCGGGCTCGCGCTGTTCGTCGCTTCCTCCGCGATCGGCCGCTGGGTCGGCTCGTCCCAGGTCGGCGTCGGTCTCGAGATCGGCGCCCTCGCGCTCGCCTGCCTGATCGTCGCCTCGGTCCTCGCCTCCGTGTTCCAGGGGCTCGCGAACGTGACCCCGAACGCGCTGTTCCTGCAGATCGTGAACCCCGGCCTCTTCCTCGTCTTCCTCGCGACCGTGCTGGTCCTCCCGCCGCGCACCCTCACGTTCACCTCGACGATGCTCAGCTTCGCGGCGGCGTGCCTCGTCACCCTCGCGGCCGTCGCCGTGTACGCGCTCCGTCGCCTGCCGCCCGGGCTCCTGCAGGGCCCCGGCGAACGGAGCGTACGCCGGCAGCTCGTTCGGCTCTCCGCCCCGCTGTTCGTCTACGGCACGATGGTCAGCATCGCCGGCCTCGGCGACACCCTGGTGCTCGGGGCGATCCACTTCGCCCAGGTCGGCACCTACTCGGCGAGCCTGACGGTCGCGCGGCTGATCCAGGTCGGGATCTCGGCGGCTTCCTACATCTTTCTGCCGGTCGCCTCGGCCTTCCTGGCCCGGGGCAACCGTCGCGCGGTCGGGCTCACCTACGCGACGATCACCAAGTGGCTGACCCTGCTCTCCCTCCCCCTCACGATCGTCTTCGTCTTCCTCCCGTCCGCCTCGCTCAACTTCGTCTACGGCGCGAAGTACGCCAACGTGATCCTGCCGCTCCAGATCGTCGTCCTCGGCGCGTTCGTCGGGACGCTGCTCGGCCCGGCCGCGATGGCCCAGGTGGCGGTCGGTCAGGCGCGCCTGCTCGCCGTCAACGCGACGGTCGCCGGCATCACCGACCTCGCCCTCGCCGTCGCGCTCGTCCCGGCGTACGGCGAGGTCGGCGCCGCGGTCGCCTGGTCGGTCGCGAACGTCCTCTACTTCTCGCTCTGCCTCGCCGAACTGAACGCCCGCGAGCATTTCCATCCGTTCGGGCGCGATTTCGTCGTGCCGCTCGCCGCGACCGCCCTGCCGGTCGGGGCCGTCCTCGCGCTCTGGCACCCCCGGGTTCCCCTGCTCGCCCTCCCGGCCCTGGCGGTCGGCGTCGCGGTGCTCTACGTCGTCGCCATCCTGGCGACGCGGAGCGTGGACGACGGGGATCGCCTGCTCCTCGACGCGATCGAGCGGTTATACGGCAAGCCGCTCCCGCTCGTCCGGAGGGTCGCGCGGGCGCTGACCCGCTCGTCGCGGTAGCCGCTCGAGCCCTCTCGAGGGACGCGGACGGCGGGCCGGCCGGAGCCTGCACGGTCCCGGCGGGACGGTGCGAGCCGTGCGCCCGTCCCGAGGCTCTCGGTATGCTTACATAGGCCCACCGGCATGGAACCGTGCTGGGCGCGCCGCGACCCGGCAAGGGTGCGATGAACTTCCGACGGCGGGCGATCGTTCCGTTGTCGCTGGGCCTCGGGATGCTCGGGGTCGTCGTCGCCGCCGGCCTGAGCCCGAACACCGGGGTGGTGCGCGCCGCCTCGAACTGCACGTACGGACAGTGCCCGGCGTCGCAGACGTTCCCGCTGTGGGCCGTCGCGACGTCGATCGCGGTGGTCGTGGTCGCCCTCCTCCTCGCCCTCCTGCTGCTCCGCCGCCGGCGCCGCCCCGGCCAGCCC
>DATJUZ010000035.1:0-50685 GCA_035502035.1 Thermoplasmata archaeon | reverse complement strand
GCGCAAGGGCACGCGCGTCGGCCCCGTCAGGCGGCGTCGGCCGGTTCCCGCGGCTCCGGCGCCGCTTGGCGCACCTGGCGTCGGTACATCTCCAGCAGTTCGTGGGCGGTCGTCGCCTCGGTCGGACCCTTGTCGTCGCGGTAGCGGCCGGTGAACCTCGGGAAGCGGAGCGCGAGGCCGGCGCCGCTCCGCACCTGGCCGAGCGCCGCCCGGTGCACCGGGGAGACGGTCAGCTCGGCGCCGCGCACCTCGAGGACGACGCCGGGACGGAACCAGCGGTCCGGGGCGATGCCGGTCTCCACGGACGGCGGCGGTCCGTCGCTCGCCCACGGCGCGAGGCGGCCGGGCATCTCGGCGAGCGCCGCGTCGTCGAAGCCGCTGCCGACCTTCGTGAACGACTCGAACCGGTCGCGGCCCGGGTCGTAGACCGCGAGGAGGAACGCGCCGAACCGGCCGGCGCGCCGGCCCCGGCCGTGGAACGCCCCGATCACGACGCCGTCGATCGAGTCGCTGAGGCCGACCGTGTAGTCGCGCTTGTACTTGATCCACCAGTAGCCACGGGCGCCGGCACGGTAGGAGCTCCCCTCCTTCAGCGACTTCGCCATCACGCCCTCGCCGCCCGCGGCGATCGCCTCCTCGAGGAACGCTCGGGCCGCGTCGGGGGAGGCGACGAGGCGCTGTTCGGCGAGCCGGACGCGCTCGGTCGGCCGGACGAGCCGCTCGAGGCGCGCGCGGCGCGACGGGAAATCCTCCGCGTAGGTCGGGGCGCCCGCGTCCATCAGGACGTCGAACAGGAACAGGCAGACCGGGACCTCCTCGGCGACGCGGTCGAGGTCGTGCTTGCGGCCGCGCCGTCGCGCGACGTCCTGGAACGGCTGGATCTCGTCGGTGTCGAGATCGACCGGGACGCACTCTCCCTCCACGATCGCCGGAGGGTGGCGGATCGCGCGGGCGAGCTCGGGACCGAGCTCCGGGAACTGCGCGCTGATCTCCTCGAGCCGGCGGGAGAACAGGCGGACCGGACCGTCCTTCGGGACGTGCGCCTGGACGCGGAGCCCGTCGTACTTGAACTCGAGCGCCGCGCGGCCCCCCATCCGCTCCAGGACCGCCTCGAGCGTCGGCTCCCGCTCGGCGAGCATCGGCCGGATCGGCCGGCCGACCTCCAGCCCGATCGCGCCGAGCGCCGCGACCCCCCCGCCGGCGAGCGTCGTCGCGACCCGTCCGAGGTCGCTCGAGAGGTTGAACGCCGCCTCGATCGCCGTCCGCGACGCCTTCGTGCCATCGGCGAACGCCGCGTTGAGCGCGTCCAGGATCGTCATCTCGCGGACGCCGACCCGGAGGGTGCCGAGGACGAACCGGACCAGGAACCGTCCCTCGAGCGGCGACGCCCGGCCGAGCAGCCCGGCGAGCCGCTGGACCTTGACCTCCTGCGAGCCCTCCCCGTTCGCCGCGGCGATCGCCCGCATCGCGTCGTAGACCTCGGGGACGTCGAGCGGCTCGCCGCGCCCGGTGGAGGCGGCGGTCCCGAGGAGTTCCTGCGCGGTCCGGCCGAGGTCGCCGGAGCTCTTCGCGCGCGCGGCGACCGTCGCCTCGTCGGTGCCGGTCGCGGCCGCGACCGCGCGGCGGGCGAGCGAGTCGGCGACGCCGAGCTCGACCCCCTCGTACTCCGGCCGGAGCAGCCCCTGGGAGAGGTAGAGCACGTCCTCGAGCTCCCGCCCCCGGAGCGGACGAACGAGCTCGGCGAGGATCTTCCGCATCTCGAGGCGGCTTTTCGTCGCCTCGAGCCGGTCGTAGGCCGCGGCGAGGTCAGCGAACCGCACGGTGCGAGCCGTCCTCCACGGCCGCGCGCAGGCGGCGCAGGTTCTCGCCGACCGAGCCGGTCCCGTAGACCGAGTTGCCGCAGACGAAGAACGACGCCCCGGCCCGGGCCGCGTCGGCCGCCGTAGCGCTCGTCACCCCGCCGTCGATCGAGACGTCGGTCTCGCGCCCGAGGCGTTCGAGCCGCTGCCGCGCGACGGTGACCTTCGGCAGCACCTCCGGCAGGAACGCCTGGCCGGAGAACCCCGGGTGGACGCTCATCACGAGGATCTGCTCGAGGTCGTCGGCGAGCGGCTCGACCGCGGAGAACGGCGTCTCGGGCCGCAGCGCGGCGCCGACGGCCCCGCCGAGGCGGTGGACCGCCCGGACGACCTCGGCCGGCGGCGAGCTCGCCTCGACGTGGAAGACGAGCGTGTCGCCGCCGGCCCGGTGGAACGCCTCGACGTACCGGAGCGGGTCGTCGATCATGAGGTGGAGGTCGAGCGGAAGCTTCGTCCGCGCCCGCACGGCGCGGACGAGCGCCGGGCCGAACGAGAGGTTGGGGACGAAGTGGCCGTCCATCACGTCCAGGTGGAACGCGTCCGCGCCGCCGTCCTCCGCCGCCCGGATCGCTCCGGCGAGGTCGGCGAAGTCGGCGCTGAGCAGCGACGGGGCGAGACGGAGCCGTCGTCGGACGGGCACGGTCGGCCCCATTCCGGCGCCCTATTAGAGGGCGGGGCGGCCGGCGACGCTCAGAGGAACTCGTTCGGGTCGACGCCGCCCTGCTCGGGCCGGCGCCGGGCGGCGCGCGAGGCGACCCGCGACGCCTCCGGGGTCCAGCGGCCGACCTCGCGGAGCGCCTTCCACCCCGGGCGGAACGTCCCCCGGCCGACCAGGTCCGGGTCCGAGGGGCGTCGCCAGAGGTAGCGGTAGAGCAGGACCTCGAGGTAGAGCGCGGCCGCGAGGGAGAGCACGACCCCGACGATGTCCGTCGCCGTCGCGACCCCGTCCGAGATCCAGGAGGTGACGACCCAGGCGTCGGCGATCAGGAAGACGATCCCGAGCCACCACTTCATCGCGTCGTAGAAGAACCACTCGCGCCAGCTCGGGCCCGGGTCCACGAGCGCCTCGCGCTTCTCCTCCTGGACCCGTTCGAGGCCGACGCGGAACGCCGCCTCCTCCTCGGGGGTCAGCTCCCGCTCGTCCTCGTCGGCGTCGTCCGTCCCCCGCCACACGGGCCGGCGCTCCTACGAGGCGGAGGCGTCGGCCGGCGATGCGCTGGCGAGCGGCCGCTCCGCCTCCGCGAGCGGCTCGGGCATCGGCGCGGTCCGGTACGGGGTCGGATAGAGGTGGCAGGCGACGATGTGGCCGGGGCGGACCTCGAGCAGCGGGGGGTCGACCTTCGAGCAGACCGGCATCACCGCCGGGCACCGGGTGTGGAACCGGCAGCCGGGCGGCGGCGCCGCGGGGCTCGGAACGTCGCCCTGGAGGACGATCCGGTCGCGCTTCAGCTCCGGGTCCGGGATCGGGATCGCCGACAGAAGCGCCTGGGTGTACGGATGGAGCGGCCGCTGGAACAGCGCCTCGGTCGGCGCCTGCTCGACGACCTTGCCGAGGTACATGACGACGACGCGCTGGCTCATCGCCCGGACGACCGACAGGTGGTGGGAGATGAACAGGTAGGCGAGCCGCTGCTCGGACTGGAGCCGACGCAGGATGTTGAGGATCTGCGCCTGCACCGAGACGTCCAGCGCGCTCGTTGGCTCGTCCAGGACGATGAACTCCGGGCGCATCGCGAGCGCCCGCGCGATCCCGATGCGCTGCCGCTGGCCGCCGCTGAACTCGTGCGGGAACCGCCACTCGTGCTCCGGGTTGAGCCCGACGTCCCGCAGGAGCTCGCTCACCCGGCGGCGCCGCTCGGAGCGGGTCCCGATGTGGTGGATCTCGAGCGGCTCGGCGATGATGTCGCGCACGAGCATCCTCGGGCTGAGCGAGCTGAACGGGTCCTGGAAGACGATCTGGAGCTTGCCCCGTAGGCTGCGCATCTCCCGCGGGGGCATCCGGTACAGCGAGTAGCGGTTCGCGATCAGGTTCAGCTCGTTGAGCGCGGGTCGGACCTCGGCGGGGAGCGGCTTCGCCGCCCCGTTGTCCTCGGCGGAGGCGTACGGCGCGAGGTAGGAGTACAGCTGCTGGAGGCGGACCATCACCTCCGCCGGGGGCCGGTAGAACGCGTGCCCGCTCGTCGGCTCGATCAGGCGCAGCAGGAGGCGACCGGCGGTCGTCTTCCCGCAGCCGGATTCGCCGACCAGCCCGACCGTTTCTCCCTCGCGGACGTCGAAGCTGATCCCGTCGACCGCGCGGACGTCGCCGATGTGGCTGGAGAACAGCCCGCCGCGGATCGGGAAGTACTTGCGGACGTTGCGCGCCGCCAGCACGATCGGGGGTTCCGGGGCCGCCATCGGGTGCCACCCTCCAGGTTACTTCCCCACGACCGGCCCATGATATAGATAGCACGCGACGGTGTGGTCGCTCCCTTCGCGCGTCGTCGGGGGCTTTTCGCCCTTGCAGACGGGCATCGCGTGCGGGCACCGCGGGTGGAACCGGCATCCGCTCGGCGGGGTGATCAGGTCCGGGACGTAGCCGGAGATCCCCTTGAGCGACTTCTCGGGCTGGTCGACCCGGGGGACGGAGGCGAGCAGCCCCTGGGTGTACGGGTGCAGCGGGCGGTCGAACAGCTCACGGACCGTCGCCTGCTCGATGATCTGGCCGGCATACATCACGCAGACCCGGTCCGCGACCTCGGCGACGACCGCGAGGTCGTGGGTGATCAGGAGGATCGCCGTCCCGACCCGGCGGCGCAGCTCGTCCAGCAGCTCGAGGATCTGGGCCTGGATCGTGACGTCCAGCGCCGTCGTCGGCTCGTCGGCGAGCAGCACGTCCGGCTCCCCCGAGAGCGCCATCGCGATCATCACGCGCTGGATCATCCCACCGGAGAGCTCGTGGGGGAACCCCCGGGCGACCTGGGCGGGATTGGCGATCCGCACCCCCTCGAGGCCCCGGACGACCCTCCAGTACAGCTCCCGCTCGAGCGGCGCCTTGACCCAACGTCGGACGCCGACGATCCCGAAGTAGGCGTGGGTGAGGCGCTCGACGCTCGTCCGCCGCGCGAGGCGTCGTCCTTCCGGTCCCGCGCTCCGGTCCCCGCCCAGCTCCGCGAGGCGGACGCGGTTCATCTGCTCCCGGAGGACCGCGAGCCGCCGGCGGTGGGCGAGGTAGCGTCGGCGGAAGGAGCCGACCCGCAGGCGGGCGACCGCCTCCTGCAGCGCGCGGCGGTGCTCGGCCCGCCCCCGTCGTGTCTGGACCGCGTAGAACGCCTCGGTCGCGAGGCGCGGCGAACGGGCCGCCTCGCCGAGGGCGACGGCCGCGGCCCGGAGGTCGTCCCGGTCGTCGCCCTCGCCGGCGAGGACGAGCGCCTCGATCGCCGGCGGTACCGCGGGGTCATCCGGGGTCGTCGCGAGCATCTCGTCCACGATCGCCGGACCGTGGTGGAGGAACAGGATCTCCCCGAACTGGTTCGCGATCGAGAAGACCGGATTGAGCGCCTGGGACGGCTCCTGGAAGATCATGGCGATCCGCCGACCCCGGACCGCCTCCATCCGGGCGTTCGCCGCCCGGATCCGCCGGAAGCTGCGCAGGACACGGACCTTGCGCGAGTTCGCGCGCTGGCGGAAGCGGGCCTCCTGGTCGAGGCCGTGGAGGAGGTCGATCGACCCGAGGAGGATCCGGCCCCCGAAGATCCGCCCCGGCGGATCCGGCACGAGCCGGGTGATCGAGAGCGCTGTGACGCTCTTGCCGCAGCCCGTCTCGCCGACGAGACCGGTCGTCTCGCCCCGTCGGAGCTGGAACGAGATGCCGTCCAGCGCGCGGACGACCCCCTCGTAGGTGAAGAAGAACGTCTTCAGGTCCTGGACGTCCAGCACGACCGGGGGGGCGTCGCCCGACGCCGCCGGGGCCGCCTCGGGGGCGGGCGCGACGCCCGGACCCCGGGTGCTAGGGAGGGAGACCTCGCCGGTCGCGGCGACCGTCGCCGCGCCGCTCACCGGCGCATCCTCGGGTCGAGGGCGTCCCGCAGCGCGTCGGAGATCAGGTTGACGCTGATCGCGAAGAAGAACAGGGCGAGGCCCGGGAACAACAGCTGCCACCAGGGGATGACGCAGCCGATCCCCGGAGTGTAGCACGAGTTGAGGAAGTCGCCCTGGAGGTCGAGGACGGACGTCGCCGAGATCGCCCCCCACTCCGGGAACGGGGTCGACGGGAAGATCAGGTTCGAGAACCCGAGGTAGACGAGCGTGCCGATGAGGAGCGGGATCGTTCCGACGTCCAGCGAGAACTGGATGAAGACCGGATAGACGCTGTTCGGGATGATGTGCCGGAAGAGGATCCGGCGCTGCGGGGCGCCGGAGGCGCGGGCCGCCTCGATGAACTTCTGCTCGCGCACGGTCAGGACCTGGCTTCGCACGATCCGGGCGTAGAACGGCCACCAGACGACCGTGAAGCCCCCGACGAGGGCCAGCGACTTCACCAGGAGGTCCCCGCCCGCGGAGGACGGCAGCACGGCCGCGAGGACGGCGACGACGACGATCACGAACAGGATCGTCGGGATGGAGAGGAAGATGTCGACGATCCGCATGCTGATCTCGTCGACCCGGCCTCCGTAGAAGCCGGCCGCCGAGCCGACGAGCAGGCCGACCAGCGCGCCCGCGCCGACGATCGACAGCGAGTACATCAGGGTCCAGTCCGAGCCCCGGGCGAGCATCCCGGCGAGGTTGTACACGGGGGTCCGGGAGCCGGAGGAGACCGACAGCGCGCCGAGCGGCATCGGACCGGCGATCGGCGGGGAGACGGAGAGCGTCGGGGCGATGATCGAGGGGAACGAGATGCCGCTACGGACGATGTCCTTGTACCAGAGCCCGTCGCAGAAGTGGGCGGCGTTCGGGGGCGGGGTCACCTCGTAGGTGCAGATGATCGGCCCGGTCGTCGGGCAGACCTGGGTGTAGTTGCCGGGGTAGCCGGAGTGGAGCCCGGCGGGACCGTAGTCGGTCGCGCACCAGATCGGGACCTGCGTCCAGGGGATCGGGAGCGCCGCGGAGTAGGCCGCGATCCCCGTGATCGACAGGACGATCCCGAGGCCGACGAGGCCGAGCGAGTTCCGTCGGAAGAAGTACCACGTCCGCTGGATCTGGTCGAGCCGCGGGTGCGGACGCCCCCACGGCCGAGGTTGCCCGGAGGGGGTGAGGTGGCTCATCGTCCCCTACCCCAGTCGGACGCGCGGGTCCAGGTAGGCGTAGAGCACGTCGACGATCAGGTTCGCCGAGACGACGATGTAGGTGAACAGGATCGTCGAGCCGAAGATCACCGCGAAGTCGACCGCCGGGTTCGGGTCGGCGGCGACGGCGAGCAGCTCGCCGATCCCGTTGAGCTTGAAGACGTCCTCGATGATCGGGAAACCCCCGAGGAACGAGGCGAACGTGAGCCCGAGGACGGTGATCGTGACGTTGAGCGAGTTGCGGCCGGCGTGGCGGCCGACCACCGTTCCTTCGGGGACGCCGCCCGCGCGCGCCGTGCGCACGAAGTCGAGGTTCATCACCTCGAGCATGCTGTTGCGGACGAACCGCAGCAGACCCGCGACCGAGCCGTAGGCGATGACGAGCGCCGGCAGCAGGATCCGGACGATCGTGTCCAGGGCGAGCCAGGGGCTCCCGTGGAGCGCGGCGTCGATCGTGACGAAGCCGGTGGGAGAGGAGTGGATGCCGTTCGCGACCCATCCGGGGTAGGCGGCGCCCACCGCGAGGCCAGGGTAGCAGGCCGTGGAGATCGGCAACGAGTAGGTGAACTCCTGGTCGATCGGCTCACCGGCGGGACACCAGGGGGTGTGCACGAGGAAGCCGGTGTGCGGGAGGAACAGCAGGACGACCCCCATCACCGTCAGCGAGCTCAGCAGGAAGGCGGGCAGCGCGTAGCCGGAGAACGAGAGGACGCGCGACGCCTGGTCGATCGGCCGGTTGCGGTAGACCGCGGAGGCGTTGCCGATCGGGATCGCGATGACGAGGATGATCAGCAGCGACAGCGCCGCGAGCTCGAGGGTGTAGGGGAGCTCCCACTCCATCGCGGTCGTGACCGGGAGCGCCTTGAGCTGGGGATAGACCTGCGAGACCTGGCTCGTGTTGGAGACGTTCCCCCACTGGAACGTGAACGTGCGGTAGACGTACGTGGCCCACTGCTCGGGGATCGACTTCTCCAGGCCGAGCCGATGGACGTACTCCTGATAGACGGGATTCTGGCAGATGCCGGAAGGGGTCGTGACGACGGGGGGCGAGATGCACGTGCACTGGCCGTTGTGGACCGAGGTCGGGTCGAGCGTCGCGCAGTTGCACTGCTTCTGGTAGCCGCAGTGCTCCTTCTGGGTCGGGCTGCCGAAGTGCGACAGCAGCTGGTACTGGATCGGAAGGGCGGTGAACAGGATGAAGGTGATCGTGACGACGCCGATCAGCACCGGCGGGATCAGCAGGGCGCGACGTGCGACATAGGTCCACATCCGCACGGCCGTTACCCCCGGTCCGCGTTCCCGCCACGCGGGTCCACCTCAGAAAGGCGGGCGGCACTATTTATGATGGGGTTCGGAGGGGCCGCCTCTCGGCGTCGCCGCCGGTCGCCGGGACCCGGCATCGGCCGATCGCTCGCCGTCGCGCGGAGACCGACCGCCGACCGACGTCCGAGCCCATCGGACGGCTCGCCCGGGGCCCCGGGAGGCCACCGGGAGGCCGCCGGGATGGCACGACCACTCGTTCGAAAGGTGTAAAACACCCCCCCGGGCTAGTACACGCGAAGACGGGCGGGTCGCGGAGCCGACCGTCGCTGTAGGAATGGAAATGCAGACCCGGCGGAAAGCTTGGAAGGAAGTCCTTGTGGTGATCGGGATCAGCGCGCTGCTAGGCCTCGGCGTCATTCAGGCCGGAGGCGTGGCGGCGAACCCGCGATCGGGCTCGTCGGCCGCCTCCGGCGTCGGCGTCACGGTCTCGAGCACGGCGAGCCCCACCGCAGGCTCCTCCGGTGCCTCCGCTAGCGCCTCCGTGAGCCCCTCGACGGCCGGACCGCACCCCGGTACGATCCAGGCCTACGAGCCGGTGCCGGGCGGCGCCACGACGGAGGACCCGGCGGTCGCCTACGACACCACGAGCTACGAGGTCATCCTCAACGTCTACCAGACGCTCGTGAGCTTCAACGGCAGCTCGACCGCGACGTTCGTGCCCACGCTCGCCACGTGCGTCCCGCTGCAGGGACCCCAGTGCGCGAGCGACTACGGCGCCGGCTTCACCGGGGTCTACAACGCGACCGGCGGCAACTTCACCGGCTCGAACGGCGCTCCGCAGTACTGGACGTTCGTGATCGACCCGGCGGCGCACTTCTACGACCCCTCGACCGGGGCGTCCTGGCAGGTCTATCCTTCGGACGTCATGTTCTCGATCGCCCGTACGCTCGCCTGGTCGACGTATCCCGAGGCGACGAAGACCGCCGGATGGATCCTGGCCCAGTCGCTGCTCCCGCCCGGGAACGCGAAGTGGGACGACGGGATCCACTTCCCGTTCAACAACACCCCGGCGAACATCCTCGACTCGATGATCGTCAACGACACGGCCTACTGTCCTTCGACCGCGATGGACGGGGTGCACGGTAACGGGTGCATCACCTTCGTGGCGAACGGCAGCGGCCAGGTCTGGCCCGAGTTCCTCGACTTCGTCGAGGACAACCTGGGCGCGAGCGTCGTCCCCTGCGGATGGTTCACCTACGAGAGCGCCGGCGTGCCGGGCTGGTCCGGCACCCACGCCGCGAAGGGCGACGGCTCGTGCGCGCTCCCGGACGGGGGCACCACCACGAACAACAGCGCCTGGTCGACGTACGTCAGCGGGCTGAGCACGACCGCCTGGGACACGTTCATCAAGCTGAACGCGAACTACCCGGCGCCGCAGGCGAACGTCCAGTGGCACATGGTCGGCTCCGGTCCGTACTACGCCTCCGTGACGCCGAGCCTCAGCTACGCGCTCGCCCCGAACCCCGCCTACGTGCAGCCGTCCGGCTGCTCCGGCGCGGCCTCGCTCGCGACGTACAGCGGCTACTGCGACCCGCAGGCCGGCAAGTACATCCCGCACATCGACGTCACCTGGGAGACGTCGAAGGAGGGCGACAGCCTGGGTACCGACGCGATCGAGGCGGGGACCGCCGACTTCGCGGGGATCTACTCGACCCAGACGACGACCCTGCTCGGCTACGTCCACTCCGGCCTGTGGCAGTACGTCCTGTTCCCGACGCTCAGTGACGCGTTCACGCCGATCAACCTCGGCGTCTCCTACGCCGCCTACAACACGACGTTCGCCGGCACGCCGCTCGAGGCGAACCCGATCCCGCCGAACCTGTTCACGAGCATCGGCCTGCGGAACTTCTACATCGCGGCCTATCCGTACACGACGATCCAGGACACGATCAATACGGTCGACGGGATCCAGTTCAGCTTCAACGCGGGCGGTCCGATCCCGTACGGGATGGGCAACTACTACCCGAGCAACGTCTCCTGGCCGTACCTGATGGGCAACCCGACCCAGGGTCCCACCGTCGTCAACAGCGCCGCCTGGTGGTGGGCCGAGCTCACGAACCCGACGAGCCCGTACTACAACGCGACGCTCGCGACGAAGTGCACGCCGAGCAACCCGTGCACCTGGCCGATCGGCTACTTCGACGGGGCCCCGGCGAACCTCCCGCTGACCGAGGACTGGGCCGCGGAGGTCTACGCGCTCAGCGGCCACCGCCTCTCCCCGTGGCCGTTCGCGCTGTCGTTCACCCAGTTCCTGACCGACGCGCTCGTCGGGCCGTACGAGAGCCCGTTCGTCTCGGTCGTCGGCTTCGGCTGGGCGCCCGACTATCCGGACCCGACCGACTACGTCGCGCCGATCGTCCAGCCGGACGGCGACTACACCGCGCCGGACACGGTCGCGAACCAGATGTTCAAGGCGCAGTTCGCCGACAACGCGACCTGCGGGCACAACGGGACGACGACCGAGGCGCAGGCCTACGCCAACCTCACGTACTGGGCGGCGCAGGCAGGGAACCCCGCCGGCGGGGCGATCGACAGCTCCTGCCAGGGGACCGCCTACGGGGTCGCCTCGTACTGGATGCTCGCCGCGGGCGCCCTGCCGGCGAGCCCGCAGCGCGTGCTGGACTACAACCTGATCGAGCAGATCACCAACGCGCTCGGCCTGTACGTGTGGAACGGACAGACGAACGAGCTGATCGGCTTCGCGCCGTGGATCGACCCGTCGTCCGTCAACGAGAACCCGGTCATCGGCGGCGGGGGCGACATCATCTGGTTCCAGCTCCACTACCGCTCGGTGTTCGCGACGACCGTCTCGCAGTCCGGCCTACCGGCCGGGACGAGCTGGTCGGCGACGGTCGCGAACGACACGATCAGCGGCACGGGCGCGTCGATCACCTTCCCGGTGCTGCCGAACGGGACGTACAACTACAGCGTCGCGTTCACGCCCGGCTACTCGGTCAGCCCGACCGGAGGGACGGTCTCCATCAACGGCGCCACCGCGAGCGCCTCGGTCGTCTACACCGCGTTCGCCGCGGGGACGACGACCGCGAGCATCTACTTCAACGAGACCGGCCTCGCGACCAACACGACCTGGTCGGTGCTGATCCCCGGTTACGGGACGGTCACCACCTCCGCGTCGAGCATCGTCGTGCCGCTGCCGGTGAGCGCGACGTACGCCTACACGCCGCAGCCGGTCGTGGGGTACGTCGCTCCGACCGCGGGCTCGGTCGTGCTCGGCACGACCGCGACCGGCGTGGAGCTCGACTACGGCTACGTCTTCAACGAGACGTTCGCCGTGACGTTCACCGAGGGCGGCCTCGCGAACGGGTCCAAGTGGTCGCTGACGGTCGGCCCGCCGGGGGCGGGCTACACGCTGACGTCGACCTCGTCATCGATCACCGTCTACGAGATCAACGGGACGATCGCCTACAGCGCCGCGTCCTCCGGCTACACGGCGAGCCCGCTCAGCGGCGAGTTCGTGCTGAACGGCGCCCCGCGCGCGCTCGTGATCGTCTTCCAGGCGGCCAAGAAGACCGCCTGGGACTACCTCAGTCCGCTCGCCTACGTGCTGATCGGCGTCCTCGCCCTCACCACGGTCGTCGGTTTCGTCCTCGCCGCCCGCCGCGGCGCGGGACCGAAGAAGCCCCCCACGACCTGGTCTGGCGAGCAGGCCCCCGCGGCCGCCGACGCCTCGTCCGCGAGCTCCTCCTCCTCGAGCCCCCCGCCCGGCGGGACGGCTCCCCCGTCCCCGTAGGCGTGGAGGAGCGCCGGCGCGCCGACCGGGCCTAGAGCAGGTCGAGCGCGCCGGTCACCGGGTCGAGGACGGCGTCCGGCGCGGGACCGAGCCCAAGACACGTCCTCGTCCCGGGCGGGACCTCGGTCAGCCCGGCGTCCTCGACCCAGGCCGTGGGGATCCCCGCGGCCCGCGCCCGGCGCTCGAGCTCGAGCATCTCGTCCAGCGAGGCGACCTGCAGGGCGACCTTGCGCTGCCCGCCGGCCCACCACGTCTGGAACTCGCGCGGGTCGCGCGCCTCCGCGCGCCGGGCGAGGTCGACCGCGGCGTGGGCGACCTGGACGGCGATCTTCCCGGCCGTGAGCCGCAGCTCGCCGCGGACCACGACGACCAGCTTGTGGTCCCGCCCCGGCGGGAGCGGGCCGCGCTTAGAGGTCATAGTCGGCCTCCCTCGCGCGGCGCAGCACCGTCTCCTCGGCGACGATCGCCTCGAGACGCGCCCGGCGGCCGTCCGGGCCGTCGGCCGGCGGTGCCGCGGCGAGCTGCCGCTCCAGCGACCGGCGCTCGCGCTGGAGCCGGTCGAGCCGCTGGCCGAGCTCCCACGGGTCGGAGCCCGGCGCGTCGTCCGCCGCCCGCGTCGGACGGAGGGGAGCGACGGCGCGGTAGGCGCCCTCCAGCGCCCCGGCGACGAACGCGACCGCAGCGACCGCCGCGAGCGCGACCTCGAGCAGCGGGTCGCTCCAGCTGGCGCGGAAGCCCCCCGGGCTCGCCGAGAGCAGAAGGTAGCCGACGAGCACCGTCAGGACGACGCTCAGGACCAGGCCGAGCGCCGCCAGCTCGACGGCCCACCGGACCCCGTCCGGCCCGCGCACGCGTCGCTCCGGGAACAGCGCCTTGGCGACCGCGAACCCCGGCACGAAGAAGACGAGCGCGCCGCCGACGATCGTCTCCAGCAGCGCGACCGGTGACGACATCCTGGCTCCCGTTCAGTCGGGAGGGGCCGGCCCGGAGCCGCCCGCGAACTGCTTCTCCAGCTGGCGCCGCAGGCGCCGGTTCGACACGAGGCCGTGGGCCGCCTTGCGCGTCTGCTCGTACTGCCGCAGGAGCATGCGGACCTCCTGGGGACGCTGGCCGCTCCCCCGGGCGATCCGGTGGACCCGCTCGGCCTTGATCGTCCCGGCGTCGTCCAGCTCCCCGGGGGTCATCGAGTCGAGGATCGCCCGGTACCGGAGGAGGCGGCGCTGCGACTCGTCGACCTGCTTGTCGTCGAGCTTCACCGCGCCGATCGTCGGGAACATCGAGACGAGCTTCGAGAACGGCCCCATCTGGCCGAGCGACTCGAGCTGCGTGCGCATGTCGCGGAGCGAGAACCTCCCGCTCATCAGCTTCTTCGCCGCCTCCTCCGCGGCCTGCTTGTTGGAGAGCTCCTCGAACCGCTCGAGGAGCGTCTGGATGTCCCCCATCCCGAGCAGCCGCGAGACGAAGCGCGTCGGCTCGAACCGCTCGAGCTCGTCGACGTGCTCGCCGGTCCCGAGGAAGACGATCGGTGCCCCGCTCGCCGCGACGGCGCTCAGCGCCCCGCCGCCCTTCGCCGAGCCGTCGAGCTTGGTGAGGATCACGCCGGTGAGGCCGACCGCCTCGTGGAACGCCTGCGCGCTGCGGCCGGCGCTCTGGCCCATCGTCGCGTCCAGGACGAGGAGCACCTCCTCCGGCGCGAGCCGCTCCTTCACCCGCCGCAGCTCGGCGATCAGCTCGGCGTCCAGGCCGCTCCGTCCGGCGGTGTCGACGATCGTCGCGACGTGCGGGGCGATCTGGGCGAGCGCGCGGTCGACGACCTTGACGGCGTCCTTCTCGCCCCGCTCGCAGTAGAAGTCGGCGCCGATCTTCCGCGCGAGCTGCTCGAGCTGGTCGACCGCCGCCGGCCGGTGGACGTCGGCGGCGACGAGCGCGACGCGGATCCCCTTCTTCTGAAGGTAGCGGGCGAGCTTGGCGGCCGAGGTCGTCTTCCCCTGGCCGAACAGTCCGGCGAGGAGGATCCTCTTCGGCTTCGCCTCGAACGGCCGATCCTTCCCGAGGATGCCGCGGATCTCCTCGTAGATGATGCGGACGAGGAAGTCGCGCAGGCTCGCGCCGGCCGGCGGCTTCTCCTCGGTCGCCCGGCGGCGGACGCGCTTCGTCAGCTCGAGCGTCAGCTGGACGTTGACGTCGCCCTGGAGCAGGGCCCGCTGGATGTCGCGGACGACCTCGGAGAGCAGCGCCTCGTCGACCGTCGAGCCTCGGGCGATCTTCTGGAGCACGCCGCGGAGGGATTTGCCGAGCGCGTCCAGGACCATCGGTAGGGCCGAGCCGCCGGGGGCCGGCGCCCTCGCGACGCCGGTGCTCCTATAAGGAGGGAGCGGCGCGCGCCCCGCCGCACGGGGTCCCGCCTCCGCGGCGCCGCGCCGGACGAAACCTCATAAGTCCGTCCCCGGCTCGAACGGTGAGGACGATGTCTGCGGCCCCCTCCGCCGCACCGAAGCCGACCCCCCCGAAGCTGAACCCGGTCCGGGTCCCCATCGGGGAGGAGGCGCCGGCGGCGCGCACGAAGGACTTCCGGACGGTGCTCCACGCCTACACCCGGGAGGAGGCGGTGCTCGAGGCGAAGCGGTGCATCCAGTGCCACCGGCCCTGGTGCGTCGAGGCGTGCCCGATCACGCAGGACTGCAAGGAGTACATCCGGCTCATCGCGGACGAGGACTTCGACGGCGCCGCGCGCGTCACGCTGCGCGACGACCCGCTCGCGAGCTCGCTCTGCAAGGTCTGCTACCGCTACTGCGAGGAGTACTGCGTCGTCGCCAAGAAGGGGGTCCCGATCGCGATCCGCCACCTGAAGCGGGCCGCGCTCGAGTTCGGCACGAGCGATCTCGTCTACGTGCCGTCGACCCCGACGCGCGACCGGGTCGCCGTCGTCGGCGCCGGGCCGGCCGGCCTGATGGCCGCCTGGGAGCTCGGCGTCCGGGGCTACTCGGTGACGGTCTTCGAGCGCGAGCCGGAGGCCGGGGGGCTCGTCCTGACGATCCCGGATTACCGGATGACGGACGCCGACCTCGGCGCCGACCTCGCCCGCTTCCGCGACCTGGACGTCACGTTCGTGCGCGGGACGCGCGTCGGCTCGGACGTTCCGGCCGAGCGGCTGCTGGAGGACGGCTACGCGGCGGTCGTCCTCGCGCTCGGCACGCCCGAGCATCGCGTGCTCGGCGTTCCGGGGGAGTCGCTTCCCGGGGTCGTCCCCGCGCTGCCGTTCCTGCGCGAGGTGCACGCCGGTCGGGGGACGAGCCTCGGTCGCGAGATCCTGGTCGTCGGCGGGGGCGACGTGGCGATGGACGCGGTCCGGTCCGCCCTCCGCACGTCGCCGGGGGCCCGGGTCCGCGTCGTCTACCGGCGGGACCGCGAGGAGATGCCGGCCGACGCCGAGGAGGTCCACGGGGCGGAGGAGGAGGGGATCGAGTTCCTGTTCCGCAAGGCCCCGGTCGCGATCGTCGGGAACGGCCGGGTCGAGGGGCTGGTCGTCCGGTCGGTCGAGCTGGGGCCCCCGGACGCGGGCGGCCGGCGGAAGCCGGAGCCGGTCCCCGGTTCGGAGACGACGATCCCGTGCGACACGGTCGTCGTCGCCGTCGGGCAACGGGCCGACCTCGAGGGGTTTCCCGGCAGCCTCGGCCTGCGGATCACCGCGCAAGGGTGGCCCGAGGGGACCGGGGCGGGCCACGCGACCGCGGTCGACGGCGTCTACGCGGTCGGAGGGCGCTCGGTCGTCTACGCGATGGGAGCCGCGATGGAGGCGATCGATGCGCTCGACGCCCGGCTCCGGGCCCGGCGGGGCGAGCCGCCGGCCCCGCGTCCGGATCCGTTCGGTGGCCCGACGCCGTTCCACCTTCCGCCCGGCTACACCAAGCCGATCCGATCCTAGTCACGGATCCACGACGGTAGGAAGGAGGGGCGATGGCGCGGACCCGGAAACCTCTCCCGCGCGGTCGCCGGCGTCGCCCGTTCGCCGGGCGCTCGGCGATCGCGCTGCTGGTCGGCGCCGCGAGCGTCCTCGCGGCGATGCTGATCGTCCCGGTCGGCGCGCCCTCCTCCCTGGGGGGTCGTTCCGTCCTCTCCCCAAGCCCCAGCCTCGCGGGGAGCCCGTTCGCCGCCCGGGCCGGCTTCTCCCCCGACGTTCTGGCAGGTGCGGTGCCGATCGGGCCCGCCGCCGGAAACCTGACCGTGGAGGTGACCTTCACCTCGGCGCTCGACGCCGTGGCTTACCGGGCAGCCTCCTCGTACTTCCATGCCCAGGGGCTCACCGTGGGCCCGAACGACGCCGGCCGGCTGGCGATGCGGCTCGTCGGGCCAGCCGCGGCGGTCGGCCGGGCGTTCGGCACGAGCCTCGAGGACGCGCGCTGGAACGGCTCGCAGGTCCGCCTCCCCACCTCGGCCCCCTCGCTGCCCGCCCCGCTCCAGGCGGAGGTCGCCGGAGTGACCGGGCTCGCCAACGGGCTGTCGTCGTTCTCGTTCAGTGTCACCCCCGCCGTGCCAGCGTCGGAGGACCCGGACGGCGCGGCGCTCGCGACCGGACCGAACGAGATGACGCCGGGGCTCGCCCGCCAGCTGTACGGGCTCTCGGACCTCTACAACATCTCCGGCGGAGCGAGCAACGCGTCGAAGCTCTCCATCGCGGTGATCCTCTGGGGGAACGGCTACCAGCCCAGCGACATCAGCGCGTTCTACGCGCAGGACTATCCGAGCTCGTTCCCGATCGGGGCGGTCGTCCCGCACCCGATCGGGGACGCGCCGTACCCTAAGGACGGCGCGGCGACCGAGGCGAACTCGGAGACCGTCGAAGAGCTCACGATCGACATCGAGTGGGCGGAGTCGATGGCCCCGGGCGCGACGATCGACGTCGTCTACGCTCCCAACGGGCCGGGGCCGAGCTTCAGCCCCACCTCCGCGAACCTGACGGCCGCTCTCGCGACGGCCGTCGCGCTCAACGCCTCCGCGATCTCGATGTCGTTCGGCACGGCCGAGAGCAGCGACGGTTCGCTCAGCTCGTCCTGGTCGTCGCTGTTCGCGACGGCGACCTCCCGCGGCACGACGCTCCTCGCGGCGACCGGCGACTTCGGCGGGGACACGTCGGCCTGCTCCGGGGTCCCCTCGCCCCAGTACCCGGCCTCGGCCCCCCAGGTGATCGCGGTCGGGGGGACCGACGTGACGATCCACCACCCGACCGGCGGCCCGACGACGTTCTCGGAGAGCGCCTGGAACGACAGCGGCGGGGGATTCTCCTCCCAGTTCAGCGCACCGTCCTGGCAGGAGGTCGGGAGCGCCGCCGGTCCGATCAAGGCGAACGGCCACCGGGGGATGCCGGACGTCAGCGCGACCGCGGCGTTCAACCTCGTCTACTACAACGGGTTCAACGACGCCGCCGCGGGGACGAGCTTCGCGACGCCCCTCTGGGCCGGCCTGGTGACCTCGATCGACGCGAAGTGGGGGCACGCGCTCGGGTTCTTCACCCCGAACCTCTACCATGTCGGCGCGAGCGAGGCGACGCACGCGATCGGCACCGGGCTCGCCGACATCACCTCCGGCCACAACTGCCTCGCGTCGGCCGGACCGGGGTGGGACGAGGCGACCGGCTGGGGCTCCCCCCGCGCGAACATCCTCTACTACGACCTGCTCGGGTCGTTCGTCAACATCCGCCTCCAGGTCGCGCACTCCGCCGTGCCGCCCGGAGGATCGCTCGCGGTCTCCGCGGAGGTGGCGAACCGGACGACCGGCGCGCCGCTCGCCGGCATCGCGGTGAACCTGTCGATCGCCGCCGACACGGACCTCGGGCCGTGCACCGGCACGTTCACCCTCGCCGAGCGGGTGACGAACGCGAGCGGCGGCGTGCAGGCGACCGTCTCGGTGCCGCTCTGCTACCTCGGCCAGCACGCGAACGTCAACGCGACGGTCAGCACCAGCCGCCTGTACGGATCGAGCGGCGAACGGGTCGGCGTCAACCTCCTCGCGTTCGACCCCGCGCTCGAGCAGCTCGACCGGCCTCCCTGGGCCTACGCCACGTTCGTCGTCGTCGTCGGGAGCGCCTGCATCCTCGGAGCGTGGCTCGGGCGGCCCCGAGCCTCCGCCGTCCCCCGGCGACCCCGGGGGCCGGCCCCGTCCGGGGGCGCTGCGGCCGGCCCGGCCCCGCCCGCTCCCCCGCCCGCGACCACCCCGCCGCCTCCGCCGGCGACCGGCGGCTCGACGCCCCCGCCCCCTCCCCCTCCGGCGGGGACGACGCCCCCTCCTGCGACCCCTCCCCCGACCGCGCCCACGGGTCCGGGCCCGACCGCCCCGGCCACCCCGAGCCCGCCGACGGCGCCTCCAAACCCTTAATCGCGCCCGCCTCTCCTCGGCCGCCCGTGACCTCCACCCCGGACGGCAGCCCCGATCGGGCGGTCCCGCTCGCGCTTTCCGCGCCGGAGCGCGCGGTGCTCGAGCTGCTCCGGAGCCACGCGCCGACGCCGCTCGACGAGGCCGAGGTCGCCCGCCGCACCGGGTTCGCCGACGACCAGGTCCGCGGTACGCTTCAGCGCCTGCGTTCGAAGCACCTCGCCGTGGTCGAGGAGCGCCACGCGACGGTCCTCCGTCTCACCCCGCGCGGCGTCGTCGCCGGTGAGCGCGGCCTGCCCGAGCGCCGCCTCCTCGAAGCGCTCGAGGCGGCCGGGACGGTCGCCCCGGGGGATCCGGCCTGGGCCGCCCTCGAGGACGAGGAGCGGGGCGCGGCGATCGGCGTGCTCCGCCGCCACGGCCTGCTCGAGGACGGCGTCCCGCTGCGGCTGCGCGCGGGCGCGCGTCACGCGGAGGTCGGCCGCGACGAGGCCGCCGCCCTCGGCGAGGCCGCGGCCGGCCGGCCCGTGGCGGACGCCGAGCTCGTCGCCCGGCTCGAGCGCCGGGGCCTGCTGAAGAGCGAGCACCGCTCCGAGAAGCGGTGGGCCGTCTCGGAGGAGGGCGGCCGGCTCGTCCTCGCCCCGGAGGGGGTCGAGCCGATCGGCGCCGTGACGGCGTCCGTCCTCGCCTCCGGAAGCTGGCGCTCGCGTCCGTTCCGACCGTACGACGTGCGCGCGAGCGTCCCGTACCTCCTCGGCGCCCGACGCAACCGTTACCTCGCCTGGCTCGAGGAGTTCGAGGAGATCCTCATCGGCCTCGGCTTCGAGGAGGCGGAGGGCCCGCTTCTCGAGACGGAATTCTGGAACAACGACGTGCTGTTCATGCCCCAGGACCATCCGGCGCGGTCGGTCCACGACGTGCTCTCGGTCGAGGGCGTCAGGGGCACGCCGCCGCCCGAGGGGCTGCTGGCCGGCGTCGCCGCCGCGCACGAGGGCCGACCGCTCCCCGGGGAGGCGACGGCGCTCAGCCCCGGATGGGGCGTTGCGTACGACGCTGCGGTCGCCCAGCGGGCCGTCCTCCGATCCCAGACGACCGCGGTCTCGGCGCGGTTCCTGGCCGCCCACCCCAGCCCGCCGTTCCGCATGTACGCCGTCGACCGCAACTTCCGTCGCGAGAACCTGGACGCCCAGCACCACCTCGAGTTCTGGCAGTCGGAAGGGATCGTCGGGGCGCCCGGCATGAACGTCCGCCACCTCGTGGGCCTGTTCCGGGAGCTCGCCGAGGCGATCGGGATCCGTGAGCTCAAGATCCGGCCGAGCTACTTTCCGTTCACCGAACCGTCGATCGAGGGGTACGTGCGACACCCCCGGCTCGGATGGATGGAGGTCTTCCCCGGGGGCCTGTTCCGGCCGGAGGTCCTGCGGCCCCTCGGCATCGACGTGCCGGTCGTCGCCTGGGGCGTCGGCGTCACGCGTCTCGCGATGGTCGCTCTCGGCTGCAGCGACATCCGGGAACTGTTCGCGACCGACCTCGAGCAGCTCCGGGGGGGGACCCCGTAGCGATGCCGACCTCGACCCTCTCGCGCTCGCGGCTGCTCGCCCGGTTGGGAGGCGACGTAGCGTCCGATCGACTCGAGGCGGCGCTGTTCGCCTCCAAGGCCGAGGCGACGTTCGGGGAGGGCGACGCCCTCGAGGTCTCGGTCACGCCGGACCGGCTCGACCTCCTGAGCGAGGGCGGGCTCGCGCTCCACCTCGAGGGGGCGCTGGGCCTCGCTGACGGCGCCGTGCGCCTGCGTCGCTCGCGGGCGGGGGCGGCCGGCTGGCGCTTCTCCGTCGACCCCTCCGTCGCTCCCCTCCGGCCCCACCTGGCCGGCGTCGTCGTCCGCGCTCCCGCCGGGGCGTCCCTGGACGAGGGGTTGCTCGCCGAGGCGGTCCGGTTCCAGGAGCTGCTGCACGCGACCGTGGGCCGCGACCGGCGGGCGATGAGCCTCGGGATCTATCGGGCGCGACGCATCCGGCCCCCGGTGCGGTACGCCCTCGAGCCGCTGTCGGCGGTCGAGTTCCGACCGCTCGGCGCCGAGGATCGGACGGGCGCGGAGGCGTTCTTCGCCACCCATCCCCAGGCGGCCCGGTACGGGGCGCTCGGACGGAGCGGGGCAGGCTGCCTCACCCTGCGCGACGCCCGGGGCACGGTCCTCAGCCTGCCGCCGATCCTCAACGGCCGCGAGGTCGGGGAGGCGGCGCCGGGGGACCGGGCGCTCCTGCTGGAGGCGACCGGGACGCGGGAGCGAGCGGTCCGCGAGGGGCTGGGCCTGCTCCTGGTCGTCTTCGTCGCCCGCGGGTGGTCGGTGATGCCGGTGCCGATCGACGGCGCCCCCGGGCCCGGGTCCGACGGGTCGGGGCTCCTCGAGCCGCCGGCCCGGTTCCTTCCCGCAACGCTCGTTCGCGATATCGTCGGCTCCCCCCTGCCGGTCGGGGAGATCGCGGCGGCCCTCGCCCGCTCGCGTCTCGCCGCCCGGCGCGCGCGCGGCGGGTGGTCGGTCCGGATCCCCCCCTGGCGACCGGACCTGCTGAGCGCGGTCGACCTCGTCGAGGAGGTCGTGCTGGCGCGGGGACTGCGCGCGGAGGACGGGGTCGTCCCGCCCACGACGGCGCGGGGCCGCCGGCGGGGCTCGACCCGGTTCCGACGTGAGGTCGCCGGCCTGCTCCTCGGGCTGGGGTTCGCCCAGCCAAACACCACGGTCCTCGTGCCGGAGAGCGCCGGTGCGCGCCTCCCCGGCTCCTCGCCGATCCCGCTCGTCAACCCGGTCTCGAGGGAGTTCGCCGCCGTCCGCGACCGCCTGCTCGCCTCCCACCTGGACGTCCTCGCGCGCAACACCCGTCACGGCTACCCGCAGCGGTTCGCGGAGGTCGCCCCGGTCGTCGTACGGAGCACCGGCGCCGCGGCGGAGACGAGGTACCACGCCGGGCTCGTCATCGCCGGGGAAGGGGCCGGGTTCGCCGACGTCGCGGCGACCGTCGACTACCTCCTCCGCGCCTTCGACGTCGGGTCGGTCCGCGAACCGGCGGAGCTTCCGGGCGTGATCGCGGGGCGCGGGGCCCGCGTGCGCGTCGCCGGCGCGACGGTCGCCGAGCTCGGGGAGCTCGTGCCGGAGCTGCTCGTCGAGCTCGCCGTGCCGGTGGCGGCGGCCTGGGCGGAGGTCGACCTGACCGCGCTCGAGCCGCTCCTCGCCCGCCGCGACAGCACCAAATAGCGAGCCCCGGTGCGCGGACGATGGCTCGCGCTCGCCGTAAGCCGGGGGCCGCGCCCTCCCGCACCGCGTGGGAGAAGGCGGCGCGCGACGCCCTCGGGGACCGGGCCGAGGGCGGCGCGCTACCGCTCCTCTCCGACCGTCCGGAGGACCCGGACGGGGCGTTCCTCGAGCGGGTCGGCTTCCCGGGCGCTCCCCCGTTCACGCGGGGGATCCACCCGACGATGTACCGCGGACGCCTCTGGACGTTCCGGCAGTACTCCGGCTTCGGGAGCGCGGCCGCGACGAACCGTCGGTTCCGCTTCCTGCTGAAGGGCGGCCAGACCGGGCTCTCGGTCGCCTTCGACCTCCCGACGCAGAACGGCTACGACTCCGACCACCCGCGGGCGCGGGGAGAGGTCGGGCGGTGCGGCGTGCCGATCGCGACGCTCGGGGACATGCGGACGCTGTTCCGCGGCCTCCCCCTCGGCGAGGCGACCGTCTCGATGACGATCAACGCGACGGCGCCGATCCTTCTGCCGCTCCTCGTCGCCACGGCCGAGGAGCAGGGGGTCCCCCGCGCGCGCCTCGCCGGGACGGTCCAGAACGACATCCTCAAGGAGTACATCGCGCGCGGGACGTACATCTTTCCGCCGGAGCCGTCGCTCCGCCTCACCGTCGACCTGATCGAGTTCGCGACGCGCGAGATGCCGTCCTGGAACACGATCTCCGTCTCGGGCTATCACCTCCGCGAGGCCGGGGCGACCGCGGCCCAGGAGCTCGCCTTCACGATCGCGAACGCGATCGCCTACGTCCGCGCCGTCGCTCGCCGGGGGCTGGACGTCGACGCCTTCCTGCCCCGGATCTCGTTCTTCTTCTCCGCCGACGTCCGCTTCGTCGAGGAGGTCGCGAAGTTCCGGGCCGCGCGCCGCATCTGGGCGCGGGTCGTGCGCGAGCAGCTCGGGGCGAAGAGCGTCCGGTCGCAGCAGTTGCGCTTCCACGTGCAGACCGCCGGCTCGAGCCTCACCGCCCACCAGCCCGAGCTCAACGTCGTCCGGACGACGGTGGAGGCGCTGAGCGCGGTCCTCGGCGGGGCGCAGTCGCTCCACACGAACTCGCTGGACGAGGCGATCGGCCTGCCGACCGAGCCGGCGGCGCGGCTCGCCCTGCGGACCCAGCAGATCCTCGCCGAGGAGTCGGGGGTCGCGTCGACCGTCGACCCCCTCGGGGGGGCGTACGCCATCGAGGAGGCGACCGACCGCCTCGAGCGCGAGGCGGGCGACTACCTCGCGCGCGTCGAGGCGATGGGCGGCGCAGCGGTCGCCGTCGAGCGCGGTTTCTTCGCCGCGGAGATCGCCCGAGAGGCCTACCGCGTCGCCCGCGCCCGGGAGGCCGGCCGGGAGCTGGTGGTCGGCGTCAACGCGTTCACCGAGGCGCACCGCGCGTTCTCGCTGTTCCCTCTCGAGGGGCGCGGCGTGAGCGGCCAGCGGATCGGCGACGCCGAGGAGCCGCGACAGGTCGCCCGCGTCCTCGCCTGGCGGCGACGCCGGGACGCGACGGCGTGCGCCGACGCCCTCGCCGCCCTCGAACGGACGACCTCCTCCGGCGCGAACGTCCTGCCGGGGGTCATCGCGGCGGTGCGCGCGGGCGCGACGCTCGGCGAGATCGCCGAGCTCTGGCGGGGCCTCTTCGGCGAGCAACCGCCGTCCACGGCGTTCTAGGAGGGCGATCGTGGAGCTCGACCACCTCGGCGTCGCGGTCCCCCGTCTCGGGGAGGCGCTGGCGCGGTGGGCCCCGATCCTCGGCGAGCCGGAGGCGCCCCCCGAGGAGGTCGTTAGCCAGGGGGTCCGGGTCGTTTTCCTGACGGCCGGCTCGGCCCACGTCGAGCTCCTCGAGCCGACCTCGCCCGAGTCGCCGGTCGGTCGCTTCCTGGAGCGGCGCGGCGAGGGGCTCCATCACGTCGCGTTCCGGGTCCCGAGCGTCGACGCCGCGCTCGCCGAGATCGCCGGACGCGGTGAGCGCGTCGTCGATCGCGTCGGCCGCCCGGGCTCGCGGGGCCGGCGCGTCGGCTTCGCCCACCCGTCGGCGTTCGGCGGGGTGCTGGTCGAGTTCGTGGAGGCGGTGTGAGCCGGCTCGCGGGCGTCGAGCTCGCGTCCGTCCTCGACAGCCGGGGTCGCGCGACGGTCGAGGCGACCGTCGTGCTCTCCTCCGGGGCCCGGGGGGTCGCCGGAGCGCCGAGCGGGGCGAGCACCGGCCGCCACGAGGTCCGCGCCTTCCCGGCCGACGGGGTCCCGGGCGCGATCCGGGTCTTTCGGGCGACCGTCCGCCCGAAGCTCCTCGGGGTCGAGGGGGACGTCGCCGCGGTCGACCGGGCGCTCCGGGAGCTCGACCCGAGCGCCGACCTCGGGACGATCGGAGGGAACCCGGCGACCGCGCTCTCGCTCGCGACCGCGCTCGCGCAGGCGGACGAGCGCCACGTGCCGCTCTGGCGCCTGCTCGCGCGCCCGGGCGTCGACGGCACCCAGTTCCCGGCGATCGTCGGCAACTGTCTGAACGGCGGGCGCCACGCGATCGGCGGTCCCGACATCCAGGAGTTCCTCGCGATCGCGCGCGCCCCGACCCCCGAGCGGTCGATCGCGGCCGCCGTCCGCGTCCACGACCTGGTCGGTGAGGCGCTGCGCCGGCGCTTCCCCGGGACCGCCCTCGGACGCGGGGACGAGGGGGGGTGGGTCGCCGGCGTCAGCAACGTCGAGGCGCTCGAGATCCTCCGCGACGCCTGCGACCGCGCCCGGGACGAGCTCCACGAGGACGTCCGGCCCGGCCTCGACCTCGCCGCGAGCGAGTTCTTCCGCGACGGCCGATACCGCTACCGCGAGCAGAGCCTCGACACCCCTGGCCAGGTCCGGTTCGTCGCCGAGCTCGTCGACCGGTTCGGGCTCGCCTACGTCGAGGACCCTTTCGAGGAGGAGGCGTTCGACCCGTTCGCCGAGCTCACCGCGGCCGTCGGGAGCCGCGTGACGGTCGTCGGGGACGACCTCTACGTCTCGGACGCGCGCCGCCTCGGCCGCGGCATCGCCGCGAGGTCGTCCAACGCGGTCCTCGTGAAGGTCAACCAGGTCGGCACGCTGACGGCGACGTTCGCCACGGTCGACCTCGCCCGCGCGAGCGGCCTCGCGACCGTGACGAGCCACCGGTCCGGCGACCTGCCGGAGGGCTGGCTCGCGCACGTCGCGCTCGCGAGCGGCGCCTGGGGGCTCAAGTGCGGCGTTCTCGGCGGTGAGCGGGTGGCAAAGCTAAATGAGCTCCTGCGGCTCGGCCGCGCCGCTTTCGCCGTATGATGCCCGAGGAGGAGGTCCTACCGGAGGAGTCGGCCAGCTCGGCCGACGGGCAGGATATCCGGCCGGGCGAGCTCCTCGTTCCCGAGGAGACGTACCTGACCAGCGGGGTCCACATCGGGACCCAGCAGAAGTCCGCCTCGATGCGGCGGTTCGTCTACAAGGTCCGGTTCGACGGGCTGCACGTCCTGGACGTTCGGGAGACCGACCGTCGCATCCGCTACGCCGCGAAGTTCCTCGCGCGCCTGCCGCCGGAGCGGATCCTCGCCGTCTCCCAGCGGCAGTACGGCCAGAAGCCGGTGCGGATCTTCTCGAAGACGGTCGGCGCCGTCTCGTTCGCCGAACGGTTCGTCCCCGGCTGCCTGACGAATCCGAACCTGCCGGAATACTTCGAGCCCCGGGTGCTGGTCGCGACCGACCCGGCGACCGACCAGCAGGCGCTGAGCGAGGCGGTCTCCATCGGGATCCCGGTCGTCGGCCTGTGTGACGTCAACAACGAGACGCGGGACGTCGACCTCGTCATCCCGGCGAACAACAAGGGTCGGGTCGCGCTCGCGACCGTCTACTGGCTTCTCGCCCGCGAGGTGCTGCGCGCCCGGGCCGGTGGGGCCGAGGTCGACTACCCGCTGTCGATCGACGACTTCCAGGCGGCGCTGTAGCCGCCCGTCCCGTCGCCCGCCGGCCTCGGGGAACCGTCTTATCGAATCCGGGGGTACTTTCCTCGTGAGCCGACCGGCCCCCGGCTTACCGGAACTGCTGGTCGCCCACGGCGTGCCGGAGAAATCCGCGCGCCTCTACCTCGCCGCCTGCCGCGGGGGACCGCAGACGGCGAGCGAGCTCGCCCGCCTCGCCGACGTCAACCGCGTGGAGGCCTACCGGCTCATCCAGAGCCTGGTCGACGCGCACCTGCTCGCGTCGACCGGCTCGCGTCCGCGCCGCTTCGCCGCGACCCCCCCCGAGCACCTCCTCGACCGCTGGATCTCCGACACCGCCGACCGGCTCCGCGGTCTCGAGCGGGACCGGGACCGGATCCTGGCGGCGTGGGAGGCCGGTCGCGACGACCTGCTCGACAAGGACCCCCGCAAGTTCACGGTCCTCGAGGGGCGCGAGGGGATCCGCCGGTTCCTCCGACGCCGGATCGAGTCGGCGCGGCGGGAGATCCTCGTCAGCGCCACCGCGCGGTGGCTGCCGACGCTCCTGGACGCCGGCCTCGACCGCCCGCTCGCCGCCGCCGCCGGACGCGGCGTGACCGTCCGGCTCGTGACCCAGGTGCGGCCGACGAACCTGGCGGAGGCGAAGATCCTCGCCGCCCACGTGAGCCTCCGGCACGCCCCGGTCCCGGTGACGAGCCGGACCCTCGTCTTCGACCGCGGCGGCGCGCTCGTCTTCGTCTCGGGCGAGATCGGACTGGGGCGGGCGCCCGAGGAGCAGGTGGCGCTCTGGTCGGCCGAGCCGAAGTTCGTCGACCTGGCGCGCGAGTATCACCACCGGCTCTGGGCGACCGCCGAGCAGTCGGAGGCGCGGATCGTCGAGCTCGAGGAGCCGTCCAGCGCGTTCCTGCCGGTCGTCTCCGGTCGCGAGGCGGCGGCGTTCCAACGGCTGAAGGAGATCACCAAGCTCGGGATGCGGGCCTCCGGCGTGCGGGAGGTGCGTCTCGACCTGCCGGACCTCATCGGCGCGGTCGCCCGCCAGCTGGGCCGGGAGATCGCCGGCGAGATCGAGGGCTCGACCCCGGCGGAGGTCGCCCGAAGCCTCTCGCGGTACTACGCGACCCACACGATGGGCAAGCTGACGGTCGAGCGCGAGCGGCCGATGGCGCTGCGCGTGACCGGCTGCTTCGCCTGCACCGCCGACTCCCCCGAGATCGGCCGGGAGCTCTGCCCGCGGCTGCTCCGCGCGGTCCTCGAGACGCGGCTCGGAGAGGTCTGGGCGGTCTCCAAGCCGGACCCGACGCAGCACGCCCGGCGCGGCTGCCTGTTCAACGCGAGCCCGACCTAGGCCCGAGCGTCGCGCGGGACGCGCGCTGCACCGTCGAGCGGCTTCGCCATCAGCACGTTCGTCTCGGCGTAGCCGAGGCGTGCGTAGAGCCGGCGCGCCCCCGCGTTGTCCCCGAAGACGTGGAGCAGGATCTTCCGGGCCCCCCGGCCGACCGCGATCTCCTCCGCGAGCCGCATCGCCGCCTCGGCGTACCCCCGGCGGCGGAACGGCTCGGCGACCTCGAGGTCGTAGACGAACGCCCCGCGAGGCTCGAGGGCGATCCAGAGCTCGCCGACGTACGTCTCCGGCTCGCCGGCGAGGATCCGGAACAGGAGGTGGTTCGGCGTGTCGACCCCCGCCGGCAGGAGCCGCTCGACCTCCTTCCGTGCCTCGGCGGGCGCCTCCTCCGGGCTCCAGCGGCCGTTCCGGACGTGGTCGGCGGCGTACCCCGCGATCAGTCGATCGAGATAGGGCCTGGCCTCCTCAGCGCGCATCCGCTCGAGCCGGGTCACGTCTTCCGGAGGGGAGAGAGCGCTTGAGCGCTGCGGGGGGCCGCGACGATCGCTAGCGACGTGCCGCGAGGGGCAACGTTCGCGGCCGTTCCCCCTCCGCGACGTCGAAGGGGAGCCCGACGTCGGAAGGCGCACGGTGGGCGCCGCCGCCGCTTCGGCCCGTGCCTCGCGAATCCCGGCGGCCCCGGCCGGAGGGGACCCGGGGCGCGCCGGATCCTTGGCCCTCGGTGTCAGGGCTTGCCGGTTCGAAACAGCTTCAGCTGCGAGGGTCCCCAACTGTCGAAGACCCGGCCGTAGCCCCTTCTTCGGAAGCTCCGTTCCACGGCGCGAAAGACGGCCCGCTGGCTCGAGCGGTCGCCGCTCCTGAGGATGCGCCGCACGAGCCCGAGCAGCCGCGCGGCGGGGAGCGGGGTGTTCCGAAGGGGGAACGCTCGAAGCTCCCACTCGAGGTACTTCGCGTACGGCGCCCACCGGCCTTCGCTTCCGTAGAGCGCCTCGAACAAGTAGGGAAGGGACCGAGTCGCTTCCAGGTGGCCCGCGAGCGCGTTCCCCTCGCGGAAGCTCTTGAGCGATCGGAGGAGCTCGTTGAGGTAGCCGTCCAACTGGGCCGCCGTATAGGATCGCACGCGGCCTCGGGGGACCCGCGCCTTGTCCCTGGCGATCCTGGCAACGCGTCCGGTCTTGTCGACCGGGACGCGGATGTGAGCGAACGCCGGTCCGTAGCCTTCGGTCTGAGGTCCCCGGTCCGCACCGTGCTCGAATGCCGAAACTCCCTCGACCCGGAGATCCAGACCGGGGGGAGGGCGAACGAACCGACGTCGGTACTCCCGCTCGACCGCGTCCCGAACCACGACCTTGACATCGTGGTCGGAGCGAGGGCTCCCCCTGCCGGCCCCTCGAGAGCCGGAGACGATGATGCCGAGGATGTTCGGGTCGTCTCGGGCGGATCTCACGAGAGCGCGGTAGGCGGCGGTCCCCGGTCCCGGCCCGTCGGGCCCTTCGCTTCGGGACACCATGCGCGACCCTGCGGCCCGACGCGAATGGGCCTCCGAATATCAACCCGCCCGGACCATGACGGTCGGGCAGCCAGCCGAACGCGCACGAGCCCGTCGCGCGCGGGCTCGCACCGGCTCGCACCCGCCGGCCCCTCGAGGGCCGCCCGCGTGCGCTCCCCGGGCGGGTGTGATGGCTAGGCCACGAGCCGCGCGATCTCCTCGGCGGTTCCCCGACGATCGAACAGCAGCAGCGCCCGAGGAGGTCCGGCGGCTCGCCGGCGCGGGCGCGAATGCGAGGACCTGGACGCGGAACCCGCCGCGGCACGGGACCCCGGCTTCGCCGCCGGACCGCACCCCGGGGGGCGCCGCGGGGTCCGCGCGGGGCAACCCACGACCGCAGCTTATGGGGCCTCGCGCCCTACGCCAGTCGGACCAGTCGGGTCTCGCGCGTCGAAGCCCGCGGCGACCATGAACGGGACCGGAACGACCGTTCGTCAGCGTTCGTCCCACCTCTGGCTAAGCGCGCTGGCGGGCGTCGTTGTGGCGGCCGTCCTCGTCGTCGGAGTCGGGCCGCCGGGGCTCCTGCTTCCCCGGGTCACCGTTTGCGCGCTGGGGGCGCCTCTCGGCACGTACACGATGTGGACCCTGGACATGCCTCTGAACAAGCCCCCCGGCGTGACCGTCTCCGCCTATGCCGAACAGGGAGCCGTGAACTTCACGTTCGTCTCCGGGTCACTCACCGTAGGGGCCCTCCGCCAGGACAGCCGCGACTCCGGCGGCTGGGGGGACTTCTCTACGAACGCGGGGATCTCGTCGATGGGCGTCGAGATCAACTGGACCCTGTACGGGGTGCGGAACACGTCCCAGATCGGCGGTTCGGCCGGAGCGTGCACGCAGCCGTTCGTCGCCGAAGAGGCGACGGAGCCAGTGCCTTCGTGCGGCGGGTTCGTCACCCTACCCCTGGCCAACAACGCCAGCGACGTCGTGGAGCCTCACGCCTGGAACGGCACCGGAGAAACGAGCTGGGACCCGGCGAGCTGCCCTCCTGCGACGCCGGGGGCTTACCTGTGGTTCGACACGTCGTTCCACGCCGAGGGCTCCGGCATCGCCGCTCCCGCACCGTATGACCTCTGCGGGCTGAACGGGAGCTACCCGTTGATCGTCACCGCTCCGGCGCAGATCCCCGTCGTGGTGAACGTTCCCTACGGCGGGCGAGAGATCTCGATACGGGGTTTCGAGTCCTGGCAGGGCGGTGCGTTCGACCCGTTCTCACCCATCGGCGGGACGACAGCGTACTATTCGGTCCCCGGCGGCGGGAATTGGATGCTCTCCCCGGTTGGACCCTCGTCGGTCGGGCTGGTCCCGACCGGGTACCTGCCCGCCCTGGTCGCGTTCGAGGAGCTCCCCTGCTGAGGGACACGGAACTGCCGAAGGGCCGCGGACCGAGGGAGACGACCGGTCGCGTCGTACCCGCCAGCCCGCCCGCACCAAGGGCTGCAGGTGATGGCGACGGCCCCCCTCGGAGGGTCTTCATGCCTGCCCGCCCTGCTTTCGCCTGCGGACCCTCGCCGGGGTCGCTCGCGGCGAAGCTGACTCGGGCTCGCCGGTCGAGGTGACCCCGCTCCCAACGACGGGGCGACGATCCTAGCGACCGATGGATCGAGAGGCCTAGGCTCCGCCTCGCCCCGAGGACGGCCTTGGCATGGTGTAGCATATGTAATTACAAACGCGACACGGGCGGGATGAACGTATAAATACCCGGCCCCGATTCGGAGCCGTACAAGCTATGACGCCCTCTTCACGCAGCCCGGGAAGCAGCCGTAGCCGTACCTCCGCGCGTCCCTCGCCGGCCCCGCCGGCTCCCGCCCCCCCCGCGGCGGCGTCGCCCGCAGAGGACACGTGCCCGAACTGCGGCTCCACGCACCTGATCCGCGACGAGATCCGCGGGGAGATCGTCTGCGCGGACTGCGGGCTGGTCGTCGACCAGAGCGCGCTGGTGAGCGACCGCGGACAGCGCGGCTCCAAGGAGGACACCGGACGCGAGGCTCGGGGCTGGGGTCCCGTGATCTCCCCGTTGATGCCCGACAAGGGGCTGTTCAGCGAGATCGGCGTGCCGACGCGCGATTTCCAGGGGAACTCGCTCTCCCGGAACACCTCGCTGAAGTTCTACCATCTCCGCAAGCTCAACCACCGGCTCCGCGCGGCACGCACGCACCAGCGGAACCTCGTGGTCGCGCTGGGCGAACTCAACCGGCTCGCCGGGGTCCTTGGCCTCTCGCGGGAGGTCAAGGAGTCGGCGACGTACATCTACCGTCGCGCGCTGGAGCACAAGGCGACCCGCGGCAAGAAGATCGTCGCGCTCGTCGCCGCCAGCGTCTACGCGGCGTGCCGCCAATGCCACGTTCCGCGGACGATGAAGGAGATCATCGCCCACTCGAAGGCGACCAAGATCGAGGTCGGCCGGGCCTACACGCTGCTCGCTCGCGAGCTCAAGCTCGGGCTGAAGCCGGTCGAGCCGCGCGACTACCTCGTTCGGTTCACCCAGGACCTCAACCTGTCGAAGGAGGTCCGACAGAAGGTGCTCCAGCTGCTCGAGCAGGTCGAACAGGTCTACTCCACGAGCGGCGTCCTGCCGAACGGGATCCTCGCGACGATCATCTACATCGCGTCGAACCTGATGGGCGAGCCCCGCAGCCAGGACCGGATCGCCGCGGTCGCGAACGTCACCCCGGTGACGATCCGGAACCACTACAAGGAGCTCCTCGACCTCCTCGGACTGCCGAAGAACCTCGCCAACCCGCAGGCCCGGGGCCTCGCCCCGACGGTCGCGGACGGGGCCGAGGCCTCGGAGAAGCTCGAGTCGACTCCCACCGCCGCAGCCCACTGACGGCCTTCGGGCCGTCCCCTCGCCCTACCCTCCCCCGGGGGGCGCGGGGACGACCCGGAGGCTTCCCTTACGGGGAAGGGAGATGAACCTCCGGGACGGTCGAGCGACGTGCCGGGCGCAGCACCGCTGAGCTACTCGTCGTACCGGACGTACCTCGAGTGCCCCCTGCGCTGGAAGTACCTCTACGTCGAGAAGCGGCCGGAGACCCCACGGGGCTACTTCACGTTCGGACGGGTCGTCCACTCCGTCCTCGAGGAGCTCCTCCGCCCGCTCGTCCTCCCCATCGCCCGACGCAAGGACGGTGGCGACAGCCAGACGACGCTCCGCGACTGGAACGAGCCGGCCCCCGAGGGGACCGCGCCGCCGGCCGCTGAGCCGATGAGCGCCGAGGCGGTCGCGGCGCTCTACGACCGTCTGTGGTCGAGCGACGGCTATACCTCCCCCGAGGAGGAGGCGCGCTACCGGTCCCTCGGGCGGGAGTTGCTGCTCCGCTACCGCGACCGCCTCGCGCTCGATCCCCCCACGCCGGTCGCCGTCGAGGAGCATCTCACGACGACCTGGGACGGCCTCCCCGTGCACGGCTACATCGACCGGATCGACCGGACGAAGGACGGGGGGCTCGAGGTCCTCGACTACAAGACGAGCCGCGAGCTCTCGGAGGGGGACGCCGCGACCTCCGACCAGCTGAGCCTGTATCAGGTGCTCGTCGAGCACAACTTCCGCGCCCCGGTCGAGCGGCTCACCCTGCTCCACCTCCGGTCGCTGACGCCCCTCCGCACGCCGCCGCGGGGCTCGCGCACCCTCGAGCCGCTCCACCAGCGGATGGGGGAGGTCGCGGACGGGATCCGAGAGGAGGCGTTCGAGCCGACCCCGGGGAGGCACTGCGGCCGCTGCGACTTCCGCTCGATCTGCCCGGAGTTCCGCCCGATCCCGACCGACGAGCTCCCGCGGCTCTCCGCGCTCGTCGACCGGTTCGACGCGCTGCGCGCCGACGAGCGCCGCCTCGAGCGGGAGCTCGCGCAGACCGCCGCCGAACTGCACCGCGCCGCGGAGGAGCTCGGGCTGCACCGCGTCCCCGGCTCCCGCTCGGTCGCCGTCCGGCACCGGGAGGTGAGCTGGCAGTACCCGCTCGAGGTCGTGCGGCCGATGGTCGAAGGCTCGGGGACGGCGCCCCGACCGCCCCCGGAGTCCGCGGAGGCGGTCCGCCGGCTGCTCCGGGACCCGAGCGTTCCGGCGCCGGTCCGCCGCCGGGTCGCCGAGACCGGCTCGCGCAAGGTCCGATGGTACTGGGAGCTCGAGGAGCCGGAGGGGAACGGCCGGTAGCTCCCGAACGCGGGCAAGCGCTTTGAAGGGCCCCCGGTACTCCCCCGTATGGGGGTCTCTCTCGCCAACGCGGCGCGTCTCTCCTCCCTCGAGGGCCGCCGCCCGACCGTCACGACCGTCTGCTCGCACTCGTCGCTCCAGATCTTCCACGGCGCCCGGGCGGAGGGGCTGCCGACGATCGGGATCGCGATCGGCAAGGCACCGAAGTTCTACGACGCCTTCCCGAGGGCGCGGCCGGACCGCTTCCTGACCGTCGAACGTCACAGCAACGTCCCGGCGCTCGCGGAGAGCCTGCGCGAGGCCGGCGCCGTGATCGTCCCCCACGGCTCGTTCGTGGAGTACCTCGGCGCCGAGGCGTTCGGCAAGATCGACGTCCCGGTCTTCGGGAACCGCGCCGTCCTCGCCTGGGAGTCGGACCGGCGCAAGGAGCGCGAGTGGCTCGAGAGCGCCGGGGTCGAGATGCCGAAGCGGTTCGAGGACCCGAGCGAGGTCGACGGGCCGGTGATCGTGAAGTACTACGGGGCGAAGGGCGGCAAGGGGTTCTACCTCGCCAAGAACCGCGAGGCGCTCGCCGACTTCCGGCCGAGCGGCCCCCACGTCATCCAGGAGTACGTCCTCGGGACGCGCTACTACGTTCACTTCTTCTACTCGCCGCTCCGCCAGGCCGGCTACCGGGTCGGGCACGGCTCGCTCGAGCTGCTCGGCATGGACCGGCGCGACGAGGCGAACATCGACGAGCTCTACAAGCTCGGCGCGCAGGAGGAGCTGCTCAAGGCCGGGATCCGTCCGACGTTCGTCGTCACAGGCAACGTGCCGGTCGTCCTGCGCGAGTCGCTCCTCGAGAAGACGTTCGAGGTCGGAGCGCGGATCGTCGAGCGGTCGATCGAGCTGTTCGGCGGGATGGTCGGTCCGTTCTGCGTCGAGGGGATCATGACGGAGGAGCTCGAGTTCAAGGTCTTCGAGATCTCGACCCGGATCGTCGCCGGGACGAACCTCTACGTCTCGGGGAGCCCGTACTCCGACCTCATGGAGCCGGGGCTGTCGACCGGGCGCCGGATCGCCCGCGAGATCGTCGAGGCGCAGCGGACCGGCCGTCTCGCTGAAGTACTCAGCTAGCCGGCGCGGTCCCCCGTTAAGAGCGGCCCGCGCTACGAGCGCCGTCCTCCATGGCCCCGGCGATCGTCGCTCAGGAGCTCACCAAGGTCTACCCGGGCTCGCGCAGCGGGACGCCCGCGCTCGACGCGCTGTCGCTCGAGGTGCCGGACGGCGGCATCTACGGGCTGATCGGCCGCAACGGCGCCGGCAAGACGACGTTCATCCGCATCGCGGCGACCCAGCTCGCGATGACGTCCGGCTCGCTCACGGTCCTCGGCCACGACGTCCGGAGCGAGGAGCGGGCGATCCGTGCCCGGATCGCCTGCGTCCCCCAGGAGTCCCGGCCGCTCTACTTCCTTCGGACCGAGGAGGTCGTCTTCCTCTACCTCAAGATGCGGGGCATGCCGCCGGTCGAGGCCCGCCGGCGGACGAACGAGGCGCTCGACGAGCTCTCGCTCGGGGAGTACCGCAAGCGGCTCGTCAGCCGCCTCTCCGGCGGGCTGCGCCGCCGCACGCTCTGCGCGATGGTCCTCGCCTCCGACGCCGAGGTGATGTTCCTGGACGAGCCGACGACCGGCCTCGACCCGATCGCCCGCCGCGAGGTCTGGCAGGCGGTCCGCCGCGCGAGCCGCGAGCACCGCACGATCGTCCTGACGACCCACTACCTGGACGAGGCGGAGGCGCTCAGCGGGCGCCTCGCGCTGATCGAGCAGGGCCGGCGACGCCTCGAGGGGACCCCGGCGGAGCTGCGCGCGCGCGTCCGCTACCCGTACCGCGTCACGCTCTGGGGCCAGGTCCCGGCCGGGGAGCTCGATTCGTACGGCCGGGTCTCGGCGATCGAGGGCGGCTACCTCGTCTTCTCCGGTGAGCGGGAGGCGCGCGAGCTCGCGCGGTGGGCGCTCGAGCGCGGGCTCCGCCTCTCGATGGGGCCGGTCAGCCTCGAGGACATCTTCCTCGAGGTCGTCGGGCGGTCGATCGACGAGGACGCCCCGCTCGAGGAGACCGAGGAGGCGGCGGCGTGAGCGAACGGCACCGGCTCCGCTCCCTCGTCACGCTCGTCACGATCAACGGGCTGATCCCGATCCGCAGCCAGCCGCTCTACCTCGTCAACCTCCTCGCCTCGCCGCTCTCGTTCCTGTTCTTCCTCACGGTCGTCTCCCACGGCGCGCTCCTCCGCTGGGGGATCACCGGCGGTCTGATCCTGACGATGCTCAGCGCCGGCACCGGGCTCCAGTCCGACCTGACCCACTACCGCCATGACCTCAAGCTGCAGGACATCGTGGTCGCCTCGCCGGTCGAGGCGCCGACGTACGTCGCCGGCATGGCGCTCAGCGAGCTCGTCTACTCGGTCCCGGGCCTCGCCGTCTTCGTCACGCTGTTCGCGGCGGACGGGCTCGCGACGCCGCTCAGCGTCGCCGTGATCCTCGGGGTCCTCCTGCTCGTCTGGGGGTTCGCGACGGCCCTCGCGTTCACCCTCGCGACGTACTTCGAGGACGTGCGCGAGACGTTCATGTTCAGCCCGCTGATCTCCCTCGTCCTCACCGTCCTCCCGCCGGTCTACTACCCGATACGCTACCTCCCGGGCTGGGCCCAGCTCGCCGCGCGGTTCTCCCCGACGACCTACGCCGCGCAGCTCGTCCAGGGCGCGACCGGGCTCGCCCCGCTGTCGCTCGGGGGCGCGGCGGTCGACTGGGGGGTCCTCGGCGCGGTGACGGCGGCGCTGTTCGCCGTCGCGGCGTTCAAGGCGCGTTGGAAAGAGCCCTGAGCGGCCGGCGACGCGGGAGCCCTTATGTACGGAGCGCCTCGTGGAGGCCGCCGAATGCTCCTGTTCTCGGACCTGCGCGGGTTCGCCACCGAGGAGGAGCGGTTCTCGCGCTGCGTGTACTGCGGGCGCGACCTCGTCCTGCTGCCGGACGACCGGCGGCGCGGCTCCTGCTTCGACTGCCTCGCGCTCTCGCTCGCCCCGGCGAGCCCGTGCCCGAGCTGCGGCTCGCCGATCCCGGGGGAGGAGCGCGCCCTCGGGTGCCCCGAGTGCGGTTGGTACCCCGAGCGCGGCTAGCGCGTCCCGCCGGATTCCGCCAAGCTTATCGACCCCCTCGGGTCGTTCGTCGCGGGCGTGCCGAGGTGGCTCAGACCGGTACGGCGCGAGCCTGGAAAGCTCGTGGCGATTTTCGCCTCGGGAGTTCAAACGCCGGCGGCGGCCGACCCGCTCCGGCGGAGACTCTCCCCCTCGGCGCTCTCCCTCCGGCACGGCCGCTGACCCCGCGGAGGGCCCGGTGAGCGTCGCGCGACCGGCGGCGACGGCGGCCCTCCTCCAGGTCGACGCGATCCTTTCCCGCCTCGCGGGGCGGGACGCGCTCGCCGAGGTCTGCCGGTTCCTCGCCGCGTCGTTCGCCCACTACCACTGGGTCGGGGTCTACCGCCGGGAGGGCGAGGAGCTCGTGCTCGCCGCCTACGAGGGGCCGGCGGCGACCGAGCACACGCGGATCCCGATCGACCGGGGGCTCTGCGGCCGGGCGGTCCGGGACGCGGCGACCGTCACGGTCGACGACGTCCGCGCCTCCCCGGAGTATCTCGCCTGCTTCCTCTCGACGCGCTCGGAGATCGTGGTCCCGATCTTCGTCGCGCGGACCGTCGTCGGGGAGATCGACATCGACAGCGACCGCCTCGCCGCGTTCGACCCGAGCGACCGGGCGTTCCTCGAGCAGGTCGCCGCGCGTCTCGGCGCCGTCGTCACCGCGAGCGCGGGCGGGCCCGGCGACGCAGCCGCCGCGCGATCGTAGCGAGCGCCTCGGCCCGCGCGCGCGCCGCCGGGAACGGACGGAGCGTCGGCCGGCGGCCCGCGCGCCGCAGGCGCCCGAGCTCGGCGGAGATCGCGTCGAGCGCGCGCGACAGCTCGTCGACGATCGGCAGGTCGGCGGTGACGCTCGTCCTCGAGAGCGGGTTGAGGTCGATCGAGATCACGCGCTTGCCGGCCCGACGGAGCGCGAGCGCGCGGTCCCCGTCCTCGAGCGGCACGAGGCAGACGTCCGCGGCCGCGATCCCGCGGGCGTCCACGAGCGCGCGGTCCGACGGGAGGCCGCGGATCCGCGCCGTGGGACGGACGCCGAGGACCTCGCGGACCCCCGCCGAGCGGAGCGCGCGCGCGACCGCCCGGGCCCGGGCGGGGGTGCGATGGAACAGGTTCACCTCGACGCCCAGGCCCGGGAGGATCCGGGCGAGGCGCGCGACCGCCGGCGCCGCGAGCGCCGCGACGTTGCCGTTCACGCTGAGGACCGGGCGCCGGGCCGCGAGCAGCCAGGCCGCCGCGGCCCGCTCGGCGCGGGCGGCGGCAGGGGAGCTCCGCTCCCCGAGCAGGTAGTCGAACGCCTCGGCACGGCCCTGGGCGATCAGCCCTTCGGGGACGACCAGGCCCCGGCGCGCGGCGTCGGCGAGCCGGGCCCGGACGAGCAGGCTGCGGTAGCGGGGGTGGCGGGGCGAGATCCGCATCGCGCGGTCGCCCGACTATCCCGCGGGAGGGTCACCGGCCGGCGGGTCGCCGACGACCGGCTCGCTGACACCGAGCCGTCCCTCGAGGGCGGCGATGCGGTCCTCGAGCGGCTGGAGTCCGTCCTCGAGCGCCTTCGTGAGGGCGAGCTTGAGGCTCTCCTCGAGCGCCACCAGGTCCCGTCCGAGGTCGATCATGCGCCGGGCGTTCTCGTTGAGCAGCAGGCGGGTCTGCGTCGAGACCCGGTACGTGTCCGAGAGGTCCTTGCTGAGCTGATGCGAGGAGCGGGCGAACGTCTCGATCGACTCGCCGATCGGCTTCCACTTCGCGTCCAGGTCGGTGAGCAGCGCCGTCCCGATCCGCTCGCGACCCTCGGTGAGCCCGTGGTCGACCGCGACCTCGACCGTCTCCTTGACGGTCGTCCGCAGGCCTCCGAGCTCTCCCTTCACCTCGTCCGAGAGCCCGCGCTGGCTCGTCTCGACGCGCTGGAGGCGCTCCTCGAGGTTCTGGAGCCGGCCGGTGAGGTTCGTGTAGGCGCTGCGGACGAGGTTCGTCAGGTTCGCCTGGCTCAGCTCCTGGGCGCGGAGGAGCAGGTGCAGGACCCAGTGCTCCCGGCCCTTCGCCTCGGCGAGCGGCCCCCGGTCGACGCGGTCGCGGACGTCGCGGTCGTCGACCATCGCCTGGAGCTCCTTGAGCACCTCGACCCGGAGGGTCGAGGCGGGCCCCGCGCCGGTCGGTGAGCCGGCCTCCATCGGGGTCGGATGGGGGGCCTCGGGCTATATACGTTGGCCGCGGAACGCGCGACGTTCGGCGCGAAGCCGGCGGCCGCGACGCGAACGGGACGGCGACGCGCGCCAACGTGGCGCACGGGTAAGGACCTGGCCGGTCCGAGCGTGTGGCTTAAAAGGGAGTTGTTGAATGGATACTGAGTGACGTACGTCGAGGGGCCGCCGGGAACGGCTCCCTCGGACACCGTGCGTCCCAGGAGTACGAGGCGACATGCCACGACCCGCGAAGAGCAAGGCGAAGCGACGAATCGGATTGGCCGTTTATCTGGAGCCGGGGATCCTGCGGAAGCTCAAGGACGCGGCGGACCACGACCGCAGGTCCGCCTCGACGCAGGCCGCCCTCTATATCGAGGAGGGCCTCGGGCTGCGGAAGGCGTCGGACCGCTAGGGCGCCCGCGGGGGGCCCGGGCGGTCCGAGGCGGCCGACTCCGACTCGAACCCCGGGCCTAGAAGCTCGCGCGCGATCAGCAGCCGTCGGATCTCCGACGTGCCGGCGCCGATCTCGAGCAGCTTCGCGTCCCGCGCGAGCCGCTCGAGCGGCAGGTCCCGCATGTAGCCGTAGCCGCCATGGACCTGGATCGCCTGGAGCGCCGCCCGGGTCGACGCCTCGGAGGCGAAGGTGAGGGCGGCCGCGCTCGCCGACCGGTGCTCCGGCTCGCGCACGACGCCGTCGAGCGCGGCGGCGAGCAACAGGCGCGCCGCGGCGAGGTCGGTGTACATGTCGGCGAGCTTCGCCTGGATCAGCTCGAACCGGCCGATCGGCTGGCCGAACTGCTCCCGCTGACGTGCGTAGGCGACCGACCGCTCGAGGCACTCGGCGAGGATCCCGACCGGGATCGCGGCGAGGACGGCCCGCTCGACGTTCAGGCCGCTCATCATGATCCGGACCCCCTCGTTCTCCGCCCCGAGCCGGTCCTCGACCGGGACCCGGACGTCCCGGAAGCCGAGCTCGCCGGTCGGCGAGCCCCGCATCCCCATCTTGTCGAGCGACCGCGAGACGGAGAACCCCGGGGTCCCCGCCGCGACGAGGAACGCGCTGATCCCCCGCGGCCCCCGCTCGGGGGCGGTCTTCGCGTAGACGAGGAGGACGGACGCGACCGGTCCGTTGGTGATGAACTGCTTGGAGCCGTTCAGGACGTACTCCCCTCCCCGTCGCTCGGCGCGCGTGCGGATCGCCACCGCGTCCGAGCCGGCGTCCGGCTCGGTCAGGGCGAGCGCTCCGACCGCCTTGCCGCTCGCGACGTCCGGCAGGAACCGGCGCCGCTGCTCCGGGCTCGCGTTGCGGGCGACGTTGTCGGCGAAGAGGTTCGAGTGCGCCCCGACGCTCAGCGCGAGCGCCGGGCTCGAGCGCGCGATCTCCTCCAGGATGAGCGCCTGGGCCCGGTAGGAGAGCCCGAGGCCGCCGAACTCCGCGGGAACGGTCGGCGCGAGCAGCCCCTGGCTCCCCAGCCGCTCGAAGACCGGCTTCGGGAACTCGTCCTCCCGGTCCATCCGGTCGGCGATCGGGGCGACCTCGCGCCGGACGATCTCCCGCGCCGCGTCGCGCAGGGCACGCTCGTCCTCCGTCAGGCCGAGCTCCACGGCCGTGCGACCTCCCGCCGAGGATAACCCTTGTCGGTCGGTCAGAGCCCCCGGCGCGCTCGACGGGCGACGCGGAGGCCGAGGTGACGTCGCCACGCCGGCCGGGGAGCGGGGTGGTCCCCCCGGAAGTGGACCCCCCGGCTCTCGGTACGAGCGAGGGCGGCGCGGGCGATGAGCGCCGCCGTCAGGGCGGCGTTCGCGACGCGGCCGGGCAGCTCGTCCGGCGACGACGGCCCGGTCCGGCGCCCGATCGCGTCGAAGCGTGCCACCGCGTCGGCGAGGCCGTCGGCCTCCCGCACGATCCCGACGTCCGTCCAGAGGCGTGCGCGCACCTCCTCGAACAGCTCGCCCTCCTGCGCCCCGCCGTCGCCGGCGGCGACCTCGACCGTGAGCACCTGCGAGGGGGGACGGGGCCCGCCCGCCGCGGGCGTCCGCAGGCGGCGGGCGGCGCGCTCGCCGAAGACGAGCCCCTCGACCAGCGAGTTGCTCCCGAGGCGGTTCGCCCCGTGGACCCCCGTGGCGGCGGACTCGCCGACCGCATACAGCCCCGGGACGCTCGAGCGACCCTCGAGGTCGGTCGCCACGCCGCCGATCATGTAGTGGGCGACCGGCGCGACCGGGATCGGCTCGCGGGACGGGTCGACGCCGTGGGCGAGCAGGAAGTTCGACACCGACGGGAAGCGGGCGAAGAGGAGGTCGCGCGGGAGCGCGGTCGCGTCCAGGTAGACCCACCGGATCGAGGACCGGGCGATCTCCTCCTGGATCGCCCGCGCGACGACGTCCCGCGGCGCGAGCTCGGCGTCGGGGTGCCGGCCGACCAGGAACCGTTCGCCCGCCTCGTTGCGCAGCACCGCCCCCTCGCCGCGGAGCGCCTCGGTGATGAGGAACCGGGGCGCTCCCTCGCGGGCGAACGCCGTCGGGTGGAACTGGACGAACTCCATGTCGCTCAGCAGCGCTCCGGCGCGGAAGGCGAGGGAGACCCCCTCCCCGGTCGCGACCGCCGGGTTCGAGCTCTGGAGGTAGAGGCTGCCGACCCCTCCGGTGGCGAGCACGACCGGCCGGGGGGGCTCGATCTCGACGCCGGTGCCGTTCGGCGCGGAGAGGACCGCTACCGGGCCGAGGCGGTCGCCGGGCCGGAGCGCCCGCAGGACCGTCCGCTCGCGGGCCTCGATCCCCGCGGCGAGCACGTGCCGCTTGAGCGTCTCCTCGATCGAGTAGCCGGTCGCGTCCCCGCCGGCGTGGAGCAGCCTCGAGCGCGAGTGCGCCGCCTCGCGCCCGAGCGCGATGTGGCCCTCGACGGTGTCGAACGGGACGCCGTACCGCACGAGGTCGGCGATCCGGGCCGGTGCCTCGCCGGTGAGGACGGTCGCGGCCGCGCGGTCGACGAGCCCGGCCCCCGCGGCGATCGTGTCGGCGAGGTGGCGGGCCGGGGTGTCGTCCGGCCCGATCGCGGCCGCGATCCCTCCCTGGGCGTAGCGCGTGTTCGACTCCTCGAGGCGGGCCTTCGTCACCACCGTGGGGCGCAGGCCGAGCTCCCGGCAGCGGAGGGCGACGTACAGCCCGGCGATGCCGCTCCCGATGATCAGGGGACGGGCCGCCCGGTCGGTCACGCGCAGCGGAGGCGGTCGCTCAGAAAGGGTTTCGGGACGCCGTCGGAACGGCGGGGCTTCCGCTCATCTCCCCTCGCGCCTCCGCTCGCGCGTCCCGGGTTCCCCGATGGCGGACGACCTCAGCCCTCTCGTCGCCGACGTGCGCCTCGCCGACGACCCCGCGCTCGCCGCCGAGCTGGCCGCCCGATGGCCGGCCGCCGGCGCTCCCCGACCGCTCAGCGTCACCGACCTCATCGACCCGCGACGCGCCTACTGGCGCCGTCAGCGGGGGCCGGCACCGATGACGCCGGAGCGCGAGCTGCGCCTGGAGCTCGGCCGCGCCTGGCACCGTCGCCTCGGGGACGCCGTCGCCGACGAGGGCCAGCTCGAGGTACGCCTGCGGCGGGGAGGGATCTCCGCGCGGGTCGACCTCCTCTCGGACCGGCCGGTCGAGCTGAAGACCGGGGCCGCCCGGGCCGACACGACCCCCGCCGGCGAGCGACCGGAGTACCTCGAGCAGCTCGCCGCCTACTGCGCCCTGCTCGGCCGGCCGGACGGCCGCATCGTCCACGTCGCCCTGTCGGAGGCCGGCCCGTCGGTCTCGTCGGTCGACGTCGCCTACGGCCCCGTCACGGAGCTCGCGAGCGCCCTCGAGCGCCGGGAGGCCGGCCTGCGCGCGGCGATCGCGGCGGGCGATCCGGGCCCGCTCTCCCGCTGCCGGTGGTTCGGACCGACATGCGAGTACCGGGCCGCCGGTCTCTGCGACTGCACGGGTAACGAGAACGTCGCGTCGGACGCGCTCAACGCCCCTCCCGTGGTGGTCTCCGAGAACCTCGAGGTGCGGCAGCGGTGGTCCGCCCGCCTCGCGCAGCTCGCCGCACCCACGGTAGGGGACCCGGAGCGGTTCCGGGACGGACTCTACCTTCGGCGCACCTACTTTCGCCGGACCGTCGGCGGGGCGGCAGGGGAGCCGTCGGGCTCCCGCCCCGCCGCCGCGCCGCTGGACGCCTACGAGCGGGCGCTCGCGGCTCTCGAGAGCGGACCCGCCGGTGAGCTCCATCGATTGCCGACCGGGCCGCACGCCCCCGACGACGAGGTGCTCGGCTGGCACGGGGCGGTCTGCCTCGTCCGGGGAACTCGGGCGCACGGCCGACTCAGCGTGGACGACGTGAAGTCCCGCTTCCCCCAGTACCTCGTCGAGCTCGGATTCCGGGCCGCGGCGAGCCGGCTCGCTCGCGGCCGCCTGGTCGTCAGCTACGAGGCGAGCGGCCCGGACCGCCTGCCGGTCCAGGTCTTCGACGTCGACCTCGCCGGCTCGCTCGCGACGTTCGACCGGGCCTGGCAGGAGCGGCGGGCCGCGGTCGCCGCCGCGATCGAGCACGGCGAGCCGTACGGCCTCTCCGCGTGCCCGGCGTGGATGACGAAGGGCTGCCCCTACGCGGCGTCCTGCCGCTGTGCCACGGACGCCGGCCGCCCCCAGCGGTAGATCGTCGCGGGGAGCACCTCGCGAAAGCCGAAGCGGCGGTACAGCTCGCGCGCCGGAACGTTCTCGAGCGAGACCCACAGCCGGGCGCTCTCGTAGCCCAGGGCCCAGAGCGCGCGCAGTCCCCACCCGAGCAGGAAGCGACCGAGGCCGCGGCGTCGCGAGGCCGGCTCGACCATGAGCGCGACGATGACCGCCCGGCGGCTGCTGCGCTCGGCGCAGAGGACCGCGCCGACGAGACGGGTCGGCTCGAGGGCGACCAGCGCCGTCGACGCCTCGTCCAGGAACCGCCCGAGCCGGCCGGCGAGGATCGCCTCGAGCGCGCGTCGGTTCGCCCCCGGCTCCTCCCCGACCAGCAGGGCGTCGATCGACCCCTCGAACGCCACCCGGTCGAGCTCGGCGAGCGCGTCCAGGGTCACCGCGTCGACCGGCACCCGCTCGAGCCGCCCCGGGGGCTCGGAGGCTAGCTGCGCATCCGAGGCGGCGAGGTCGCGGTCGAGGGCGACGCGCGCGATCACCGTCGAGCCGGGACGACGGGCGAGCTCGGCGACGAGGAGGTGTTCGTCCCCGACCGCGAGGCCCGTGAACCCGAGGTCGAGCGACGTAGCGTCCGGCGGGAGTCGCTCGAACAGCTCCGCGACCAGCCGACGCGCCGGCGCGAGACCCCCGGCCGCGTGGAGGTGCGCGTAGAGCGCGGGGCCGCGGCGGGCATAGAAGAGGAGGCCGCCCCGTTCGGGAGGGTCGAGGTACCAGCCGACCTTGCCGCCGCCCGCGAGCTCGGCGGCCGTCTCCTCGATCCAGGCACCGGACGGGTCCTCGTCCCGGGCGCGCAGCTCGGCCCGCACCGCGTGCAGGAGCTCCTCGAGATGGGCTCTCGGGGCGCCGGCGGTCGCCCTCAGGGGGGCCAGGCCGGCCGGGCCGCTCACGACGCGAACTCGCGCAGGAGGATCTGGGCGACGTCGGGGGCGACCGAGCCCTTCTCGGCCGGGTTGAGCAGCGTGTCGGTCGAGAGGATTTCGTCGGTCACGGCCTTGATCCGCTCGAACGCGTCGCGGAGGAACAGGCCGTGGGTGCACGCCGCGGTCACCGCGCGCGCGCCGTGGCGCTTGAGCAGGCGGGCCGCCTCGACGATCGTCACGCCGGTCGTGATCACGTCGTCCACCAGGACGACGTGCTTGCCCGCGAGCGGGGGGGGCGGCTCGGCGGCCAGGCTCAGCTCGACGTGGTCGCTATCGATGCGGCGCTTGTCGAGGGCGAACCACGGACGGTCGAGCAGCTTGGCCATCCGCTGCGTCCGCTCGACGCCGCCCTTGTCGGGGGAGACGAGGACGTCGATCGGCCGCTCCCGCAGGAGGCGTCCGAGCGCCGGGATGCCGCTCGCCTCGAACGCCGGCTTCGAGAAGTGGGCGAGCGTCTGGGAGGAGTGCAGGTCGACCGTCACGACCGCGTCGGCATCCAGCTCGACGTGCCGGCAGAGCGTGCGCGCGCTCACCGGCTCTCCCGGGAAGAAGCGGCGGTCCTGCCGCGCGTAGCCGAAGTACGGGACGACCACGAACGTCCGGCGCGCGCCGGCCTCGCGGACGGCGTCCTCGAGGAGGAGCAGCTCGAGCAGGTCCTGGTCGGTCCGCGTCGATTGGACGACCACCACGTCGTCGCCCTCGAGGCGGCCCCCGACCCGCAGGTAGAGCTCGCCGTCCGGGAACCGCTTGGTGAACGGGATGCCGAACGGGGCGTTCCCGAGCTCGCGGGAGATCCGCTCCGCGAGCGCGGTCGAAGCGCTCCCACCGATGACGTGCATCGATCGTTCCGCCGAGCGCGGCGGGACCTTCGGGGCGGTTAAAGACGCCTTCGGCCGCCGCTACAGGTCGTCGTCCTCGTCGTCCGAGGAGCTCTCGTCCTGCGTCTCGGGGCGACGGCGCCGCCCGCCGCGGTGCTCGCGGGGCGTGACGAAGTGCGCGCGACGCCGCTGCTCGTAGGTCATCCGCCGGGGGGCCGCCGGGGCGCTCGGGGCGCTCGCCGCGGTCGTCGGTTCGGGCGGGGCCTGCCAGGCGCGGACCGGGGCCGGGCCCCGGCGCACCGGCGGAGGGGGAGGCGCTCCTCCGTCCGAGGAGGCCGAGGCGCGGACCGGCCGCGCCGGCCGCTCCGCCCGAGCCGCCGGCTCCGGGAGCTCGTCCCGCTCGTCCTCCTCGCGGTTCCGGGCCCGGCGGAGGAGGACGTGGAGCCCCGCCGCCGCGAAGATGATGCCGGCGATCGTGAGGCCCATGAACTCCCAGGAAGCGGTCGGCACCCGTCCGGAGTTGCCGTCCAGGAGGAGCTTGACCGCCCCGAACCACGGGATCATCCCCCGGGCGACGCCGATCACCCACCCGGCCTCGACCAGGCTGCTGAGGTGGACCGCCCCCGGCGCCTGGTCCGGGTGCGAGTTGTTGTCCCCGAGCGTCAGGAACCCCGAGTGGTCCCCGAGCTCGTTGGTGTAGCCGAAGTTGACCGCGACCGTGCGTCCTCCCACGTGGTACAGGACGAGCTTCTCCGTGCTCGAGAGCCCGCTGGTCGCGCACGTCGCCGTGCCGACCGAGTTGATCGTGACGTAGAGCCCGCTGCCGTTGCCGCACTCCGAGCTCGTCAGCCCGGTCGCGTTGTACGTCGCGTTGTGCTTGTCCCACTGGAGGTAGATGATCGCGCGATGGATGATCGGGGTCGCCTTGGACGAACCGTTCGGGTAGTACAGCAGGACGTCCCCGGAGAGCCCGTACGTCGAGAAGCCGTTCTGGATCCCCTGGACGTACGTGACGACGGAGGAGAGGCCGACCTTCTGCGCGAGGACGATGTCCCCCGCGTTCAGGGTCCCGACGTGGTCGCCCTGCCCGTGCTGCATGCTGTTCGACTCGATGACGTAGACCGGCGGCCAGTTCGCCGTGTAGGCGAACAGCGAGACGAGCAGGACCGCGAGGATCGCGAGCGCGACCAGCGGCTCGAAGTACAGCGAGTCGCGGGCGCGCCAGAAGACGGGGGTCCGCGACCGCTTCTTTCCCCCCTCGCCCAGGTCGAGCCCCTCGTCGTCCAGCTCGTCCAGCTCCTCCGTCTGCCGCCAGCGACGCACCGGGGCCGGCCGGCTGCGGGACGGCCGGGCGCGTCGCCGATGGCTGCGCGGGGGGGAGGACGAACGGCTGGACGACCCCCCGAGGAGCTCGTCCAGGTCGTCGTCCTCGTCGTCGTCCGACGGACGGTGGGCCATTCGCCCCCCGTGCGGCCTCGGCCCGCTTAACCCTTGGCGTCGAGGGTGCTCGTGACGGCGGGCTGCGCGAGCGCGTCAACCGTTATCCCCGAGGAGCACCACGTTCGCGCGAGCCCCCGTGCGGCCGATCGACGTCTCGATGCCGATCTTCGAGGGGATGCCCGCGTTCCCCGGCGACCCTCCGTTCGTCGAACGTCCCGTGCGCCGGCTCGCGCGCGGGGAGGCCTACAATCTGAGCCTCTGGTCGCTCGGGTCGCACGCCGGGACCCACGTCGATCCCCCGAGCCACTTTCGGGACGGGTCGCCGTCGATCGAACGGCTCGACCTCACCGCGCTGAACGGGCCGTGCGAGGTCGTGCAGGTCGCTCCCGACCGGCCCCGGGTCGGCGTGCCGGAGCTCGACGGGGTAGCGTCCGGGACCGAGCGGGTCCTCCTCCGGACGGGCAACTCGCCCCGCTGGGCCCGCCAGCTCGCGTTCTTCGAGGACTTCGTGGCCCTGTCGCTCGACGGCGCGGAGCGCCTGTTGCGCGCCGGGGTCCGGCTCGTCGGGATCGACGCCCTGTCGGTCGAGCGCGACCCGAGCGGACGATTCCCCGTCCATCGACGGCTGCTGGAGGCGGGAGTTCCGATCCTGGAGGGACTGCTCCTCGAGGCGGCACCGGCGGGGACGTACCGGCTCGGATGCCTTCCGCTCGCGGTGCGCGGGGGCGACGGCGGCCCGAGCCGGGCGGTCCTCTGGCCGCGGTAGGGGGGAGGTCGCTGCTCGCTCCCCCCGGTCCCGGTCCGTACCCGCTCGACCTCGCGACCCCCTCGTTCGCCGCCCTGGTCGCGACCCTCGGGGTGTTCGTAGGGATGCTGTTCCTCCTCCGCGCCATCCACCCGCAGCGCAAGCGCGGCCTCGAGGGCTACCTCGAAGCGGCCGGCGTGAGCCTCGGCTTCCTGGTCGTGTCGGTCGCCCTCGTGGTCGTGCTCGCGGTCCACGACCCGCATGGCGATCGGACCTCCTGGGCGCTGTTCGAGACCGTGCTCACCGGTTACTGGCTCGCCCTCGCCATCCCGATCGTGACGGTCGGCAGCTCGATCGAGGCGCGCACGCGGGGGGCGATCCGCTGGGTGCTCCCGTCGATCGGGGTCGCCGCGCTCCTGTTCGGAGCGCTGTTCGCCTACTACTACGCCGTCCGCTAGCGGTGCCGTCAGGCCCGCTCGTCCGGGGGAAGCAGGTCCGGGATCCCGTCGGCGATCGGATAGTCGACCCGGCAGTGCGCGCAGGCGAGGTTCCCCCGCACGATCTCCTCCCCGTCCTCCGCCGCGACCGTCAGGGTGAGCTCGCCGCGGCAGAGCGGGCAGCGCAGGACCTCGAGGAGATCCGGCCTCATCGGCCCGGCGCCTCGACGATCCCGAATCCGATCAGGCGCCAGGCGTTGAGCTTGCGCGAGATCGCGACGCGACTTCCGGGAAAGACGGTCACCGGGCGGCCGAGGGCGAGCTCGATGTCGTCGCCGCGCGCGCTCGTCACCTTCCCCGGGGCGATGGTCGTGCCGACCGTGACGGCGAGCATCTCGCTCGTCCGGATCTTCTCGACCTTGATCTCCCGCTGGCTGCCGAGGACCCGGTCGAGCAGGGTCGCCTTGAGCCGGATCTTCTGACTGACGGGCGGCAGCGTCCCGGCCGTGCCGATCAGACGGCCGGTGAGCCCGTCGCCCTTCGTCAGCGACGGGTCGAGGCTCGTGCCGATCGCGGCGAGCCCCCCGGGACGGAGCTCGTCGCGGCTCTCGCCGCCCGCGACGATCGAGGTGATCTGGGTCGTGAGGGCCTCGCTCCGGCCGTTCGCCCCGCCCGCGACCCCGGGCCGGATCTCGATCTCCTCGCCCTCGGTGAGGCGCCCCTGCAGCAGGGAGCCGCCCAGGACGCCGCCGCGGAGGTCGGCCGGCCGCGTGCCGGGCCGGTTGACGTCGAACGACCGGGCGACGTACATCAGCGGGGGCTTGGCCGCGTCGCGCTTCGGGGTCGGGATCGTCTCCTCGATCGCGCCGATGAGCCCGTCCAGGCCGGCCTTGTGGTTCGCGCTGATCGGCACGATCGGCGCGTCCGCGATCGGCGAGCCGTGGAGGAACTCGACGGTCTCCTGCTGGTTCGCGACCGCCTCCTCGGGGGTGACGAGGTCGACCTTGTTCTGGACGACCACGACCTTCCGCACGCCGATGATGTCGAGCGCGTAGAGGTGCTCGCGCGTCTGGGGCTGCGGGACGTGCTCGTTCGCGGCGACGAGCAGGAGGGCCCCGTCCATGATCGCGGCCCCGGAGAGCATCGTCTCCATGAGGGTCTCGTGGCCCGGAGCGTCCACGAACGAGACGGCGCGGAGGAACTTCGCCTCGCCGCCGCAGCTCGGGCAGACCGGCGTCACCGAGTAGCCGGTCGGCTTCGGGCACTTCGGGCAGAGGTAGAACGCCGCGTCGGCGTAGCCGAGCTTGATCGAGATGCCGCGCTTGAGCTCCTCGGAGTGGCGGTCGGTCCACTCGCCGGTGAGCGCCTGGGTGAGGGTCGTCTTGCCGTGGTCGACGTGGCCGACCAGGCCGATGCTCACTTCGGGCTGCCGGGGGACCTTCATGACGCGGCGAACAGCTCCGCGAGCGGCTTCGGTCCCCTCTGGTCGACGACGAGGTTGATCTGGACCGTCTCCTCGCTGATCGTGTTGCCGCGGTACGTTCGTCGCTTGCGCATTCCCCGGCGGGGGGCGTGGAAGCCGAAGCCGTCGCCGACGTAGAGCCGCACCTGACGGGCCCCCGGGAGGTCGGGCCGCATCGGGAAGCCGCTCTTGTCGGTCCCGCCCGTGATCCGGAACGTGTAGCCGCTCGCGCCGAGCAGCTCGCCGCCGACCGTCTCGCCGATGCGCTTGCCGAGGAAGCCGGCGGCCTGGGGGTCGGCGACGGTGCGCGCGATGGAGCTCGCGCGCTCGGAGATGACGAGCTTGTACTCGACCATGCTGACGGTGAGGCGGAGGCGCGCGAGTCGGGGGGATTAAAAAGCGTTTGCGAGCGAGGGGGCGGCGTGCCGAGGGCCCCGGGGGCCCGTCCCCCGACCGGAATCGACCGCTCCGGCCCTTCGCTTAAGAGGCCGGGCCCTCCTCGCCCGGCGAGGGCGCAGCGCCGGTGACCTCCTCCGTCGACCCCCTGGAGGCCGCGAGCGCGGTCGTCCTCGTCGCGGGGCTCGCGGTCGCCGGCTGGCGCGACCTCGCGAGCCGCGAGGTCTCCGACCGGCTCTGGCAGCTGCTCGGCGGCTTCGGGGTCGCCGCCGGAGCGGTCGGCCTGCTGGGACGAGGGAGCCTGCCGCTCGTCCTCTGGCTCGTGGTCGGGGCGTTCGCGCTCGAACACCTCCTGCCCTGGGACGACGTGCTGGCGGAGGACCAGCTCGGGCGGGCGATCGCGATCGAGCTCGTCGTCTACGCCGCGGTGCTGGCGGTCGTCGGGCTCGCCGTCGCGCGCTGGGGGGTCGGGCCGACGACCGTTCCGGTGGCCGTCCTCGCGGCGCTCGCCACGATCCTGGCCGCCCGGGCGCTGTTCGAGCTCGGCGTGCTCTACGGGGGGGCGGACGCGAAGGCGCTGATCGTCGTCGGGGTGCTCCTCCCCGTCCTGGCGGCCCCGTGGCTCTACGCCCCCGCCGTCGAGGCTCCGCTGGCGGCGATCCTGCCGTTCGCCGTCACCGTGCTGACGAACGCCGCGCTGCTCTCGATCGCCTTCCCGCTCGCCATCGCGGCGCGCAACGCCGCCCGCGGCGAGTTCACGGTGGCGCGCGGGTTCACGCGCTACACGATCCCGGTCGAGGAGCTGCCGCGCCGGTTCGTCTGGGTCCGCGACCCGGCGGTCGGCGAAGACACGTTCCAGGACGACGCCGAGACCTCCGAGGAGGACGTCCGGAGGCGGGAGGAGGTCGCGCAGCGCCTGCGCCAGCAGGGCGTCGAGCGGGTCTGGGTCAGCCCCCAGCTTCCGTTCGTCGTCCTGATGGCCGCCGGGACGGTCGCCGGCCTGCTCGCCGGGAACCTCCTGCTCGACCTGTTCTCCGCCCTCTGAACGGTCCGGCTCCGGCGCCCCCGGCCGTCCCGCGCGCGCGCGGTCCGGAACCTCTTTAGCACGGGAAACCGTACCGCCTCCTCTCGACGGCCGGGAGCCGGACGATGGCGGGCGGGAGCACCCGGGACGCGCGGTCCCTGCGAGGGCGGGCGAGAGCGCCCTCCGCGCCGGGGCTCCCGCGCAGCCGGCGCTTCGTCCTGCTCGTCGCCGTCGTGGTGGTCCTGGAGGCGCTCGTGCTCCTCGCGACGATCGCGAACTGGGTCTACGAGCAACCCCCGCCTCTCGTCGGAGCCTGCACGAGCGCCTGCCTCCCCGCGGCCGGAGTCCCCCCCGCTACGTCCGTGCTCGTCTTCTCCGGCGCCCAGGTCGCTCCCCTCCTGGTCGCGTCGCTCTACCCGCTTGTCGCGCTCGTCGATGCCCGGGGGCTGGTCCGCCGGCTCGGGGCGCTCGCCGCGGCGGCCGTCGGGCTGGTCACCGCGGTCCACCTGCTCGCACCGCCCGCCTCGGTACAGACCGCCGCCGGCACCTACTTCGTCGCC
>DATJUZ010000034.1:0-2602 GCA_035502035.1 Thermoplasmata archaeon | reverse complement strand
TCTCCAGGTGCTCGGACGCGCCCACCCTTGAAGCTTCAGGCTCTGCCTAACTCGCGCCACGTAGGCAGGATCTGGTCGGGCGTCACCCCCATCCGCTCGCAGAGGCCCGGAGCCGCCGGTAGCTCACGTCGGCCGTGATCTTCGACTTCCGGGCCATCGCCCGGTAACACTTCTCGGCGCGAGGCTCGATCAGCCGACGCTTGGCGACGTAGGGCATCCCGGACCCCACGGCGTCGCGGTGTTTGACCTACGTTTGCATCGAGGGTGTGATGGGGCTGCCCGAATTTGAATCGGGGTCTCGGGCTCCCAAAGCCCGAAGGATGGACCAGTAGAGCGGGCGAGGGATCGGCCCCCGGCCCGTAGCTACCCCACAGCCCCGCATCGCCCTACGCCGCGTCGACCGTCGCGAGCGTCCGGCCGATGCGGCATTCGGCCGGCCCGCGGACGGCGGTGACGCGGAACCGCTGCTTGGGCGGCAGCGATGGGCCGGCGCAGATATCCCAGTTCGGGCAGTCGAGCCGTCGGCAGGGGTACCGGCCGGTCTCGACCGAGCTCCCCACGATCGCGTTGCCCCGGTCGACGACGAGCGGGCGGGTCTCCGGCTTCACCTCGACCACCGCCGCGTCGGTCTCCTGGAGCGCGCACGGGTGCCGGACCGCCCGCACCTGGTCGACGCGGTACCGGCGGCCGACGTCGAGCGTGAGGCACGCGTGCCGGTACGGGCAGGTCCGGCAGACCGGCGCCGGGCCCATGTAGGTGAACACGAAGCCGGCCTTCGCCTGCGCGGTCGCGAGGAGGGTGATCTCGGCCATCGCCCCCTCACCCCACGACGCCCGTGATCGACGCGAGCCGCTCGGCCGCGTCGCGCGCGAGCCCGTTGTCCCCGAGGATCGTGTACCGTTCCGGGCGGATCCGGTGGGCCGCCACGAGCGCCTCGATCACCTCGTCGGCGGAGACCCCGAGCTCCCGGGCGGTCGTCGGCGCCCCGATCGCGTGGAGCGCGCTCCGCAGCCGCCGCCAGTCGCCGCCGTGGAGGTACATCATCATGATCGCGCCGACGCCGCACTGCTCGCCGTGGAGGCTCGGTCGCTTCGCCGCCCGGTCGAGCGCGTGGCTGAACAGGTGCTCGCTCCCCGAGCACGGTCGGGACGACCCGGCGACGCTCATCGCGATCCCGGCGACGATGAGCGGCCGGATCGCGATCCAGACCGACTCCTCCAGGTTGGGCTTGATGAGCGGCGCGTGGTCGGCGATCTCGTGCGCCGCGTACTCGGCGAGCGTCGCGGCCGTGCTCGAGTACTCCTCGTTGCGAAGCCGCGCCGCGAGCTTCCAGTCGAGCACCGCGGTCACGTTGCTGATTACGTCCGCGCAGCCCGAGGCCAGGAGCCGGAACGGGGCCTTCACGATGACCGACGTGTCGGCGAGGACGCCGACCGGCACGACGGCCTCGATGCTCGTCACCGTCTGAGGATCGTGGAGCGACGCCCGCGGGGAGGAGATCCCGTCGTGCGCGGCGGAGGTGGGCACGCTCACCCACGGCAGCCGGTGCCGCGCGGCGACGACCTTCGTGATGTCGATCTTGCTCCCGCCGCCGACGGCGACCAAGAACCGCGCCCCGGCCGCGACGGCCTCCGCGCCGACGCGCTCCACCTCGGCGTCGGTCGCCTCGTGGGCGAGGATCGTCGCGACGTCGTACCCCCCATCGCGCAGGATCTCGACCGCGCGCCGGCCCGCGAGCTCGAGGGTCCGGGGTCCCGTCACGATCGCGCCGCGCGTCGGGAAGTCGAACTGGCGGACGGTGTGGGCGAGCTCCGCGAGGACGCCGTGTCCCGCGAGCACGGTCCGCGGGAACGTCATCGCCCGGGCCTTGCCGAACGGCGACTCGAGGGCGATCGACGGGAGGTCGGTCGACGACGGCGGGGCGGGGGCGTCCGTCGCCATACCGGGAGGCGGGGAGGGTCCTGCGCTCATTATCTTTCCCTCCGCGCCGGGCCCCCTAGCGGCCCGGCACGTCTCCCCACAGCACCTTGTGCTCCTGCAGGAGGACGCGCGCGTCGAGCCGGTCCCGAAGCACCCAGTCGGCGAGCCGCCCGGCGGGGCTTCCCCAGACCGGTTGGAAAACGACGGTCGACCGGACGGGGCGCTTTCGGAGGACCGAGCGGGCGTAGAGGTAGTCCTTCCGGTCGCCGACGACGAACTTCACCACGTCGTCGGGCCGGAGCCGGTCGAGGTTCGACCAGCGGTTGTGCGCCTGCATCCGCGAGGAGGGGCACTTCACGTCGAGGCTCACCACGACCCCGTCGATCCCGAGCGCCGGGGCGATGTCGAGCGAGCCCCCCGTCTCCACGACCGTGGTGTACCCCCGGGCGGAGAGCGCCTCGAGGAGGGCGCGCGCCTCCCTCTGCAGGAGCGGCTCGCCGCCGGTGAGGCACGCGTACCGGGTCCGGTGGCGGGCGATCTCCCGGAGGAGCGACGGGATCGACCGCTCGGTGCCGGGACCGAACGAGTACGGGGTGTCGCACCACGCACAGCGAAGGTTGCACCGCGCGGTCCGGATGAACGAGGTGCGGACCCCCGTGTACGGGCCCTCGCCCTGGATCGA
>DATJUZ010000033.1:0-2690 GCA_035502035.1 Thermoplasmata archaeon | reverse complement strand
CCCATTCCGAAGTCCCACGGTCGCGGGGCGTTGCGGAGGAGTCAGGGGGACCGCCGATGGTCGCTTCGGCCCTCGAGCGCACCCCCGCGCCCTCCTTTCCGGACCCGGCATTTCATCCGACGGTGCGGGGGATCTCGGCGCGAGCGAGGCGGGCCTAGGTGAGGTATATATCGCAGCAAGGGTGCGGGAGCCGCATGCTAAGCTCTCGCCCGACCGGGGGAATCGTTAGCCGAAAGCGCAGCACGACGTTCTGGACACTACTGGTCCTGATCCTGGCGATCGGCGGGATGTCCCTCGCATGGAACGGGGCACCCACGTCGACGCATGCCCCCCAACCTTTGCACGCCACCCCGGCCCTCCTGTGGACCCCGCTCGCCATCACCGCGCTCTCTGCGTCGGTGAACCCCGCGTTCATCGGGAACGCCACGGTCATCTCGGCAACGGTTTCTGGCGGCCAGAGCCCCTACACCTACGGGTATTCCGGACTCCCCCCCGGATGCTCGTCGGTCAATTCCTCCACCCTGACCTGCACGGCGACGACGGTCGGTAACTACACGGTGGTCCTCACCGCGAGCGACGCCGGCGGCAACGTGACCAAGAACGCGTTCGTCCTCCAGGTCAAGGCCTTCACGATCTTCTCGTTCACCGACAATCCGACCTCGGTCAGTCTCGGGGCCTCGAGCTCCTTCCTCGCCCACTACGGCGGGGTGAGCGTCGGCGGCTACGTGGATTGGACCTGGTCGGGCCTCCCCGCCGGCTGCGCCACGGCGAACGTCACCGTCATGACCTGCACGCCCACGGTGGCGGGGACTTTCACCGTCAAGCTGACCGGCGTCGACAGCGCGGGACCCGCGAACGCGGCCTCGGTCTCCCTGACCATCACCCCCGTCTCGGTCACCTCCCTCGGCGCCTCCCCGTCGGCCATCTACGATGGCCAGAAGGTGACCTTCACCGCCACCGTCTCAGGGACTATCGGGGCGGTCACCTACGCCTGGTCGGGCCTTCCGACGAACTGCACGACGGTGAACGCGGCGAGCCTCACCTGCTATCCGAGGAAGGCCGGGACGTTCAGCGTCGTGGTCACCGCGAAGGATACCGCGGGGGACACGAGCTCGCACTCGGTCTCGCTGACGATCTCGCCGCTCACGCTCACCACGTGGCAGGTGACCCCCGTGCCGGCCTACCAGCTGACCTCCACGACGTTCACGGCCATCGCGCAGGGGTTCCTGGGCGTCGTCGTCGGTGGGATCGGCACGCACGGATACCCCTCGTACTCCTACACCGGCCTGCCCCCCGGTTGCGTCTCGGCGAACAGCTCCCAGGTCACCTGCAAGCCGACCCAGTACGGCACCTTCGTCGTCGTGGCGAAGGCCACCGATCCTACGGGGAACTCGACGACGAGCACCCTCACGGTCGTGATCAACCCCGCCGCCGTGCCGCTGCTCTATGTTCCGATGAGCACGAGCTTCACCGATCAGCCGTCGAGCTCGAGGCTCTGCAGCGTCACGAACAACTCGCCGTTCTACTCGGCGACCTGCTACGAGCAGTCCCAGGACCCCTCGATCGTCCAGTTCGCCTCCGGCGTCCTCGGCGTCGGCTACTCGGTCTACACCTCCTCCACCACCAACTCCTGCCCGGGCGCCTCCTCGAACACCAACAGCCGGGTCGCCTTCGCCCTCTCCTCGAACAACGGCTCCAGCTTCTCCAGCACCGTCCTGATCGGCAACACCGTCTCCTGCGCCTACCTCGACGCCATCGAGCCGTCGTTCGCCGTCAACAAGGCCGGGGAGGTCTTCGGCGCCTTCATCGAGGAGAACTCGAGCCTCAACATCCGTCCGCTGCAGTACGGCGTCCGCCCCGCCGACGCCCTCGGGTTCGTCACCTCCTCGAACGGCGGCCTCACCTTCTCGGCCGTCCAGGAGATCGACACCTCCGGGAACCTCGCGGTCCCCCAGATCGCCGTCTTCGGCCAGACCATCTACATCGTCTACGAGGACATCGCGAACTCCTCCTCGAAGATCCCCGGCGGCTACTCCCCGATCGCGCTGAAGTTCGTCTACTCGACGAACGCCGGCTCGACCTGGAGCACCCCCGCGATCCTGCCCGTCGGCCAGAACGCGACCTCGCTCTACAACGCCATGAACCCGTCGATCGCGCTGAGCTCCAGCGGGGAGCTCGCGCTCGCCTTCGCGACCGACCGAAGCTGCGTCGCCTACTCAGGCGCGCCGTCCTCGACGACCTGCCTGAAGTACGGCTCGACCGTCGACGTCGCCACGAGCTCGGCGAACGGGACCTCCTGGTCGACCCCGGTGGCGGTCTCGATGGGCGTCCCGTCGGGATACGCCGCCGGGTCGCTCGTGACCTCGAAGTTCCTCGGCGAGTCGACCTGCATGGTCGGCGCGTGCCTGCCGTTCTTCTTCCAGGGAGGGCCGAGCACGGCCGTCGCGTTCAGCGCCTCGGGCGACATCTACGCCGCCTGGTCCGGGACGATCAACAACACCGTCTCCCCGAACACGGCCCCCGGGTGGCGCTGGAGCGCCGTCGGGGTCTCGGGATCGGCCGACAACGGCGCGACCTGGTCCGGGGGCATCGTGGTCTCTCCGGACAGCTCGTCCGTCCTCTCCGCCGCGACGAACCACACCAACTACTACCGCCCGGCGATCGGCATCACCGGGAACGACCTCTACCTC
>DATJUZ010000032.1:0-19700 GCA_035502035.1 Thermoplasmata archaeon | reverse complement strand
TTCGTGACCGACGAGATCGACTCGCTGGTCGATCGGATGCGTCGGAACGGCGTCGTCTTTCCCGAACCCCTGCACCGGGAGCCGTGGGGCGCGATGGCGAAGTTCGCTGACCCGGACGGGAACATCTTCTGGCTCCTCGGGGTCCCCCCGTCCATGGTACGTCGCACGCTGAGGGACCGGGCCCCCGTTGGCCGTCGCGTCGCTCGGACCCGACCGAGGTCGAGCCTCTCCCGAAGGTCGGTCTCCCGTCGGCCGGGTCGTCGCTGAGCCGGGCGCGGCTCCTGACGCGCGGGCCGCCCATGGCGAGGAGCGTCGCACGGGTCGCCCGCGGCGGGACGCGGGACGCCCCGACGCTGGTATGCTCGGAGATCCGGGTCCGGAACCTCGCGCGCGCCGAGCGGTTCTACCGAGCGCTCGGCCTGCGGCCGGTCGCGCGGTGGACGATGGAGAACGGCGAGCGCCTGCTCTGGCTCCGGGACCGTCGGTCCCGCCAGCTCCTCGAGCTGTACCAGGTCCCGCGTCGATCCCGGCTCTTCGAGCCGATGCGGTCGACCCGCCGCTTCGACACGCGTCTCGTCTTCTCGGTGCTCCGGGCGGGGCCGCTGCTGCGCCGGCTCGAGCGCCACGGCGGTCGCGTGCGGGTCGATTTCACCGAGGGCGACGTGCGGCTGACGTTCCTCGCCGATCCGGAAGGGACGCTCATCGAGCTCGTCAGCCGTCCGGACGGGGTTCGCTCCCCGCGGACCGTCCCGCTCGCCGCTCTCGTGGCCGGTCCTCCCTTCCGGCGGCGGCGCCCGCGCCGCTAGGCCCGCGGCCGGTCCGTGGGTCGGGACCCGGTCCGCGCTAGCTGGGGATCGGGAGCGTCCGCCCGTCCAGCTCGAGCCGCGCGCCGGCGACGATCGCCCAGCCAAAGAACGGCGAGCGGTTCTTCCCTCCGAGATTCCGGTTCCCCCCGACCGAGACCATCACGGCTCCGGACTCGATGTCCTCGACCTGGGGAGTGTCGTGGAGCTCGGGGTTCAGCCCGATCGAGAGCATCCCCGGCCGGTCGCGCCCCGCGCCCCCGGCCCGGTAGCCCGCGTCGAACCTCTCGCCGCCGGAGGCGAACTCGTGGCGGACGAGCTTCCCCCGGGCGAACTCGAAGCGTGGCCGGCGGGCGACCCCGTCGTCGTAGTAGCAGGTGCGGTTGCCGACGAGGGTCCCTTCGGCGACCGTCTCGTCCAGGGCGACGCGGATCGCCCCCGAGGGAACGTTCGCGAGCAGGTCGAACGGCCGGTCCTTCTCGCCGGGGTGCGGGCGGCCGTCGTACGCCCGGGGGGTGCGACCGGCGAGCCCCACCGTGAGGTCGGTCCCGTTCTCGTGGCGGATCCGGAGCTTCTTCCCGGAGCGGAGCGCGCGCACGAGAGGGGCGGCCCGTCGGGCGAGGACCGTCGGCTCCAGCGCCGAGGCGGCCTCGACCTGCGCGACCCAGCTCCGAAGGTCGACCCCGTACGCCTCGGCGAGCGCCGGATACGGTCGGCCGAGCTCGAGGCGGAGCCCCCGGGTCCCGGCACGCCGCGCCGAAGCGTACCATCCGTCGTTGAACTGGTAGAGCGGGCCCTGCTGGGCGGGCGGCAGGGCGTTCAGGCGAACGCGGTCCCCCGGGCCCCACATGTGGATGTAGACGTCGGTCTTCCCGAGGGCCGCCCATTCGTGGCCTGGCGAAGCGCCGACGACCTTCGCGTCGCCGTGCGAGACAGCATCCCAGTAGCCGTCCTCGTCCTCGTAGAGCACGAGCGGGAGCGCCTTGAGGCGACGCGCCTCGCGGGCCAGCGCAACCGCGTACGGCAGCGTGTGCGGCCACGCTTCGATCGTGACGGTCTCGCCGGCCTTCACCGCCAGGTTCTTGGTCAGGAGCGATCGGGCGAGCTGCGCGGTCCTCGGAGCGGGAGCGGTGGCCTTCGGCATGGTCGCCGGAGCCCCGGGACGTACTTAGCGCTCCGAGGTGCGCCCTGGAACGCCCCGAGGGCCGGGCGTTGCGGGCCCGGGCGGTCTCCCGCCTCGCCGCTCCCCCAGGGACGAGCCGTTACCCCGCCTCCGCGGCGCGTCCTCTCGCGCGCCCGGCGGTCCCGCCGTCGGGTACGTCGGCAGGAGGGGGGCCGAGTGCAGCTCCATTGCCGAGGTCAGGTCCCTCTTCGTCGGGCCCAACTCCTGGGCGGCCTCCCCCCGGGTCACGACGGCGGCGGGGGAGAGAGGGCCGTCGTAGCAGAGGGCGGTCGGAGGGAGCGTCGCAGGGCGACGATCAGGACGAGCGCCGCTGCGCCGACGAGGGCAAACCACCCGAGACCCGGACCCCAGGAGACGGGCCCGCCCCCGTCACACACTCCGTTGTGCGGACCGGGGCTGCAGCTTCCCCAGAAGCTCGTCTCCGGGGACGGCGAGGCCGTCCACCCGCTCGGTCCGGAGAAGCGGGCGATCGTGTCCGATCGCATCGCCGCCGGCTGAAGCGCCGCCAGCAGGCCGGGCGCCAGCGCGAGGGCGACCAGCGCCACGGAGAGCATCCCGCGCCCGAGCCGCGCTGCGGAGGGGCCGGAGCCCGCGCGCCGCACGACCAACGGAACGGCGGCCGTGGCGAGCGCTGCCGCTCCCCCGACGACGGCCAGCGCGAGGGCAACATCGTACATCTCCCCGGTTCGGTTCAGGTACACCGCAGAGAAGGAGTGCCTGCCCGAGATCGGCCCGGTGGGCGGACCGCCGCCCACCAGCACGTTGCACCCCGGCTGGCAGCTTCCGGTGATCCCCGTCAGCGGCGAGAACGTCTGCGACCACTCGTTCGGCCCCAGGTGCTCGGTCTCGCCCCACCAGGGAAGCGCGAGCGAGGCGACGACCAGCGCTGCCGCGCTCACGAGCATCGCCGTCTCGAGGAGACCCCGTCGCCGGCTCGGTCCCGCCGAGGGATGGGACGGCTCGGGACGGGGCCCGACCTCCCTCGCCATCGATCGTCCTCACGACGGCCCTGACCGTGGGGAACGCTTTCCCACGGTGTCACGGCCGGCCCGTGCACCGACGCCGCCGCTATAAGTCAATCCGGCGATCCCGGGGCCGTCCTTCCGTCATGCGATGAACGCTCCCGGTCCCCGCCTCTTTGTCGTGCTGGCCGTCGCGGCTCTCGCGGTCGGCGGGGCGGTCTTCGGCGCCGGTTGGATCGACCACGGCAGTCTCTCTCCTTCCGTCCCCCGGGGGGATGCCCCTCCCTGGCCGCTCTTCGACGGCGCCCCGTCGGTCTACGACAGCGCGGCCGGCGTCGACCTCTGGTTCATCGCCGGGGCGGCGAGCTGGACGTACAACGGCGCCGGCTGGTCCAACATCACCGCGACCGCCGGCACACCAAGCCACATGGGGGAGAACGCGCGCATGGCGTTCGACGCAAGCGATGGCTACGTGCTGCTCTACGGAGGCGAGACCGGTGGGCCCGACCCGCAGCCGCTCACGGACAGCTGGGCGTTCCAGGACGGCCGCTGGACGAACATCACCGCCAGCGTGACGGGCGCACCGTCCCCCCGCCTGCTCGGGGTGATGGCCTACGACACGACGGACCGCGAGGTCGTCCTGTTCGGCGGCACGCTCGCGGGTACCACCACGTTCGTGAACGAAACGTGGACGTACGCGGCCGGTCACTGGTCGAACCTCTCGATCGGCGCGCCCCCTCCTCTCCCGGGGGCGGCGTTCCTGCCGACCGCGGTCCTCGGACTCGTCGACGACCCCGCGGCCGGCTACCTGCTCTACTACGACCCGCTCGCGAGCTGCTTCCCGAACTGCGCGGCCGTCTGGACGTTCGCGCACGGCGCGTGGACGAACCTCAGCGGCGCCGACGAGGAGGAGCCGACGATCGAGCTGTTCGCCGCCCTGACGTACGATTCCACCGCGGGCGCGCCGATCGCGCTCGCCGGCTGCTCGAGCAACGCAGGCTACACGTGCGCCAAGCCCTACGGGACGTTCGCCTTCCGCAACGGGAGCTGGTCGCCCGTGAACGCGCGGCCGGAGCCGGCCGCTCGGTACTCGGGCGGCTCGGTCGACGACCCGATGGACGGCGGGGTGATGGTCGTCGCCGGCTGCTGCTGGGCCGACTTCTCGGGGCTCTCGGGCCCTTGGCAGGACGTCCTGGTCTTCGACCACGGCGGCTGGAGCGAGCGGACCCCCTGGGGCGGAGGCGGTCCGGGGATCCTCACCAACGACGGGAGCTGGCTGGCGATCGCGATGCTCGGAGCGGCCGTCGCTGCCATCGTCGCGCTCGCGGTCGCCCCGCGGCGACCGCCGCCGCCCGAGGGGTAGCGGTCGCGGCACCGGCTCGCCGCCGGTCCGGCCGAGAGGATTCCGGTCGTACCTACCCAGGGGAGACCCGAGAGCCCGAGGCGGCCGTCGCCTCCCCGCTGACCCCGACCTCTCCCGAGGGCCCGGGGGCGCGATAGATCGCGAGGTCGACCCGCCAGCCGGAGCGGAGGAACTCCGGCTCGAACCCGAGCTCCGAGAGGCTCGCTCGGGTCTCTCTCCTTCGGAACAGCTCGGAGTAGACGAGACGACCGCGCGGCCGGAGCACCCGGCGGATCTCCCTCAGCGCCGCCGGCCGCCGCGCGTAGTCGGTGTGGTGCTGTTCGACGTGGTGGAGCATCATCATCGCGAAGACGGCGTCGAACTCCCCGTCGCGCATCGGGAGCTCGAGGGCGTCGACGGAGGCGAGCTCGAGCGTAGCGGGGATCCGGCCCCATCGGGCGGTGAGGAACTCCCGGGTCGCCCCGAGCTGCCGCGGGTCGACATCGGTGGCCACGAGTCGAGCCGGCGACCAGCGCTCCTGCAGCAGGGCGGCGAGCCCGCCTCCCCCGCACCCGAGCTCGAGGACCGTCGCGCCGCGGGGGAGGGCGAGATGGTCGCCCAACCGGCGGACGGCGCGAGCCGCCCGACCTTCGGTCCGGCGGTTCACCATCCAGCGCGCCAGTCGGTTCATCTCGGCCATCGGGGCCCCGCGCAGGGAACGGCGGGGTCGGCTTAACGGCGCGAGCGGGCCGGGCCTCCTGACCGCTCCCTGGCACCCCGGCCGGCGCGAGCGCCCGCGCGGGCTCAAGTAGGACCTCCCCACCTAGAGTACGGTCGGGAACGGCGTGCGGGTCAAGCTCCGGCTCGGCGGGATGCTCGGACGACGGACGCAGTGCGCTTCGGCCCGATGCGGCCGCGGGGAGTTCGACTGAGCGGATGCACGACTACGTTGCGTCGTTCTACGGCGGCTACGACCAGGAGATCGGCCGACGCGCCCGCCTCCGGCACGTTCCCGTGAAGGTCGTCGCCGTCGGCGCGGCCTCGCTGATGCTCCTCGGCCTCGTGGCAGCGGACGTCGCCGCCCTCGAGAGCCCTCCGGCGGTCGTGAGGGTCACCTCCGTCGAGTGGTACGCGCCGGGCGGCATCCTCCTCAACACGAGCGGAGGCTTCAGCGTGCGGCCGTCGACCGCGGTCGCCTTCACCCTCAGCTGCAGCTCCCTCTGCCTTCCGTGGGTGGGCGCGAACGCGAGCTCGCCGTTCCAGGTCGAGAGCTTCGCCGTCACCTACGCGGGCATCCAGTACACGAACCTGACGGTGAAGGCCCCGGCGGGGAGCTATTCCGGCCCCCTCTCCATCTTCCTGCAGTGGGCGCTGGTCCCGGGCGGAGCGGTCTCCGGGACCGCGCGCTGACCGGGCGCCCCGGTCGCTGCCCCCTCCCGAGAAATCGGGGACCGCCGCCGGGGGGCGACTCCCCGGTCCTCCGTCGCGGGCGTGCTCACCTCAGGTGAGGTGCCGTTATCATCGACCGGCCGCTCCGATGGCCGGAAGCGCGCACGGCGGGCCCCAGACGAGGCGGACCGCCGACGAGCGGGACGATACGACGGTGTCCGAGGGCGCCCCCACCCCGACCGCGCTCGCCGTGCCGGCGGGGTCCGATCTCGACGCGCTCCTGGGCCGTCACGCTCCGCGCGAGGTCGCCGAGCAGCTCGCGGCCACGGCCCGCGACGACCTGCTCGCCCACGGCTCGACGCCCGTACAAGCGGTCGTCGTCGTCGGGGACCTGCGGCTCTCCGGCCTCGTCCTGCGGGAGGCGGTCAGCCCGTCGCTGTACGCCCGCTTCGTCGTCGGGTTCACGGAGGCGGTCCGGGGCCTCTCGGCGAGCTCCCGCGGCTGGTTCGACAAGTTCACCGGCGACGGGTTCGTCGCCTTTTGGCTGTACCGGGACGAGCAGGCGATCCCGGCCGATGTCGTGCCGGAGTTCTGCCAGGCGGTGCTCCCCGCCTCCGAGCTGCTGGTCGCCAACCTCCGCCGCAACTCGCGCAACTTCCCGATCGGCGTCGGGCTCGCGCTCGGCCTCGATTCCGGTTCGTGCGAGCTCGTCCGGATCGGCGACTCCCTGACGATCGTGGGCAGCCCGATCGTCGGGGCCACCCGGATGGCCTCCGGGGCGCGCGCGGGGGAGACGTACGCGAACGTTCACCTCGGAAGCCTGCTCGAGCACGGGAGCCGCAGGGACCCCGGCTCGGGCGTCGCGCTCCAGCGCGCGGTCGTCCGGACGAAGGAATACCCGCAGGGCCAAGAGGCCTACCGACTCAGCTTCCCGGCGACGGGGCGGGGCACCGCGGCCGACGGCTGAAGGCGGCCCGATCGGTGGGCCCCGGGACCGTGTTCACGCGGGGATCGGCTTACCGCAGCTCGAGCAGAACGAACCGGGGCGCTGGCCGGCCGCACCGCAGGCCGGGCAGAAGCGGGTCCCGGCGCCCGCGGCTCCCTGCGGGGGGGCCGAGTACGCCTGCATCGGAGCCGGGCTGTTGTAGGTCGACAGCTCCTGCACGGGGACCTTGTCGCGCGTGAAATAGTAGATGATGGCGATCGGCCAACAAACGATGACGAGCAGGATGAGCACCCAGAGGGTGTACTTCCGCTTGTACTGGACCGGCCCGGCGACCTGAACGAACTGACCCTGGGCGGGCACGCGGCGCGGACGACATTCGCATATATACGCCCGGTGATGCGAGCGGCGTTGGGCGCCGTCGCTGGGCCGGACCCGCCGGCGTGGGAGTACCTCCTCTCGCATCACCTGCCCGACCGCTACCGCCGGACGCTCCGTGTGCGGGTCGGCGGGCGCCTCGTGCATCTCTGCGCCCGCTGCACAGGCCAGGTGCTCGGCCTGACGGCATGGTTCGTCGTCTTCGTCACCGTGCGGCCGGCCTCGGTCGCCCTGTTCGCCTGGCCGGCGGAGGTCGTCTGCGCCGTCCTCCCCGCGGCGGCCGCAGGAGACTGGCTCTTGCAGTCGCTCGATCGCCGGGAGTCGACCAACGGCCGGAGGCTGGTGACCGGAGCCCTGCTCGGCGCGGCGCTCGCCAACCTCCTCGCTCTCGCCGTGACGGGACGGATCGAGCTGTTCCTGGTCGGGGTCGGAGTCCTGGCCGGCTACGTCGTCACGCTGGCCGCGATCCTACGATGGACCGGTGCCTGGCGGTCGGTGCTGGAGCAGCACTTCCCGGGCATCGACCTCGGTCCGGTGAGCTGATCCAATGAGCGGTGGAAGGAGCATACGGCCGGGTCTCCGGGACCGCTGCCGCCGGTCCCGCAACACCCTCGCGGCGAGCTGGGCGGTCGCGCTAGGGTTGGGGCTCTCGGGCCTTCTCGCCACGATCCCGCAGGCCGGACACGCGCCGGGTCCGTTCGCGAGCGTCCTCCCCGACGCATCGGCGGCGTCCGGGGCGGGGGGCCGGTGGGCGATCTCCGCCCTGGACGCCGCGAGCCGCGTCCCGGTGCCGGACTCGCCGCTGGACCGGGTCGCCGCCGGGTCGACCGCGCTCGCGCTGCCGGCGACCGGTCGTCTCTCCGTGGAGGTGACGTTCCGCCTCTCCAACAGCTCCGAGCTCGGCCGGACGCTCGCGGCGATCACGACCCCGGGCTCCCCCGAGTATCGGCAGTACCTGACGTCGGCGCAGTTCGATGCTCGGTTCTCGCCGGCGGCGGGAATGTACGCAGCCGCGATGCGGTACTTCGGGCAGTTCGGTATCTCGAACCTCACGCCGCTGCCGGACCGGGTCGCGCTCTCGTTCGAGGCGACCCCCGCGGTCCTCGGCTCCCTCTTCGGGGTCGGCATCGCTCCGTTCGATCACGACGGGGCGCGCTACGACGCGGTCGAGGGGGTTCCCACGCTCCCGGGACCGCTCGCCGCCTCGGTCGCCGAGGTCTCGGGCCTCGGCACCTACTCGCAGCTCGTCCTCTCGACCGACCTCGGCCGCCAGCTCGGGCGCAGCGTATCGGGTCCGGGCGGGGTCGCCGCCCCTCGGAGCGGGGCGTATCTCACGCCGCCGTCCTACGAGGGCGCGCAGCTCGAGTACGGCCCGGATCTCCAGGTCGCCTACAACGAGACCGGCGACCTCAGCACCTACGGCTACCCCACGACGGAGGACGTCGCCACGATCCTCTGGTCCGGTGCCTACGAGGGGCAGCCTGGCACCCCCTGCGCCGACCTCACCCTGGGTCAGGACGTCGGCCCATGGAGGTGGTCGGACATCGAGACGTTCTACAACGAGACGCTGCCGTCCGGTCAGCCGCACTCCACCCTCTACGGCGTCCCGATCGCCGGCGCTCCGAAGCCCGGTCCGAGCGCGGGATGCGATGGCACGGGCGCCCAGGTCGAGAACACGCTCGACCTCGAGATGGTCGGCTCGATGGCCCCCGGCGCGTCGATCTACAACGTCTACGGTCCGGTCGCGTCGTACACGGACCTCGACAGTGCGCTCGCCGACATCCTGAGCCCGCCGCTGTCGTTCTCGAAGCCGGTCCGCGACGGACTGTCGAACGTCACCGTCGTCTCGAACTCCTGGGGCGGTACCGACATGAACGACAGCTCCTGGTACTCGAGCCTCGTCCAGGCGGCGCTGCGGGGGGTCACGGTCCTCGCCTCCTCCGGCGACTCCGGGGACAACACCGCGAGCTCGAAGTACGTCGGCTCGACCGTCGAGTCGCCCTCCACCGCCGCGACCAACGGCGCGGGCATGCTCGCGGTCGGCGGCACGACCGTCGAGCTCGACCCGAGCACGCTCGCGCTCACGAGCGAGGTCACCTGGAACATCACGGCCGCGGACACGGGCGACGGCGGCCCCGCCGGCTCGACCGGCGGGCTCAGCGACCAGTTCCCCGAGCCGTCCTGGCAGTCCACGAGCGAGGCGAACGACGTGATCGGGGGCGTGCACCGGGGCGTCCCCGACATCGCGGCGATCGCCAACAACACCCTCGTGACGATCACCGTCGGGGGGATCCAGTACCGCGCTACGAACGCCTCGCTGCTCGACGCCCCGTTCTACTTCGTCTGGGGGACGAGCATCGCCTCGCCCCTCGTCGCGGGGCTCCTCGCGGAGGTCGATTTCGCCCTGAGCTCCGAGGGGCAGCCGGTCCTCGGGTTCTTCGACCCCGGCCTCTACGCCTTGGCGAGCGCGGCCGAGGAGGGCCACGAGCCCCTCGCGCCGTTCCACGACGTCACGCAGGGGCAGAACGATCTCTACGCCGCCCTCGTCGGCTACGATCTCGTCACGGGGTGGGGGTCGCCGGACGCCGGGAACCTGACCCGCCTTCTGCTCGGCGGCTTCGCCGTCACGTTCCAGGAGGTCGGCCTCCCGCCGTCGACCGCCTGGACCGTGGAGCTCGGGGGCCAGCCGCTCACCTCGACGACGGACACCGTCCGGTTCAACGAGACGGACGGCACCTACGCCTACACCGTCTCCACGGCGCTCGCCGGCTACGCCCCCGCGGTGCCGTCGGGTCTCGTCACGGTGGACAACGGACCGATCGCCCTCCCGGTGACGTTCTTTGCCGTCAGCTCGCCGCTCGCGAACCGGTCGAGCGCGGACGTCGGCGAGCCCGTCGCGTTCTCCACCTCGGCCGCCGGCGGCGTCGGGCCGCTGACGTACCGTTGGTCGACCTCGGGGGTCGGGCTCGGCTGCACGCCGGCGAACCTCTCCTCGATCGACTGCGTCCCCGTCGCCCCGGGATCCTACACGGTCGACGTGAACGTCACCGACGCGGAGAACGTGACGTCGCAGACCGCCGGCTCGGTCCCGTTCCCGGTCTACGCCCTGCCGGCGACTCCGCTGCCGACGGCGAACCGCTCCAGCGTCGACCTCGGCCAGTCGGTCGCGTTCGGCATCGTTCCGGGCGGAGGCTCCGGTGCGACGGTCTACACCTGGCACCCGTCCTCGACCGAGCTCGGATGCACCCTCGGCAACGGGACCGGGGTCGATTGCCAGCCGCTCGCGCCGGGCAGCTACACGATCGCGGTCTCGGCGGCCGACTCGAACGGCGGGACGAACGCGTCGCCCGCGCTCCCGTTCACCGTCCACCCCGAGCCGGTCGCCAGTCCCCCGGTCCCGACCCGCGACGCGGCCGACGTCGGGGAGACGGTGACGTTCCGGGCGAACGTCTCCGGGGGAGCCGGCGGGGGCGCCTACGTCTGGACGGCCTCCCCCTCGCTCGGCTGCGCGAGCTCGACCGGGGCGTCGGTCGCGTGCACCCCGACCGCTCGCGGGTCGTACACGATCGGCTACGCGTTCGTCGACGCGGACGGCGTCGCGGCGACCGGCTCGGCGAGCCTGGACTACGCCGTCGACGACGCCCCGGCGGTCTCGGTTCGCACGCCGTCCAGCGCGGACGTGGGGACGGTCGTCATGTTCTCGTCGACGCTGACGGACCCGGGGGCCGGGGGCGACGGCTACGCCTGGAGCGTCAGCCCGTCCTCGGGCCTCGGCTGCCCCCTCCCGATGGGCTCGCTCGTCCTCTCCTGTATTCCCGTAACGGGCGGCACCTACACCGTCACGATCACCGTCACGGACGCCAACGGTGGGACGAACAGCTCCTCCCGGTCGCTCACGGTCTACCCGGCACCGGCCGTGACGGCGTTCACGCCATCGCCGTCCGGGGTGCTCGCGGGCGCCGCGCTGACGCTGACGGTGACCGTCAGCGGCGGTCGACCGCCGCTCGCGTTCTCGTACACCGGACTTCCCGCCGGCTGCGCCGCGGCCGACGCCCCCGTGATCCACTGCCGGCCCGGCGCGGTCGGGTCGTACGCGGTCACGGTGACGGTGCTCGACGCCAACGGGGTCTCGGCGCGGGCGGGGGCGACCGTCCAGGTCGAGGCGTCGTTCCTCGGACTTCCGGCAGAGGACGGCTACGCGCTCGTGGTCGGGCTGCTCGGGGTCGGCGCCGCGGTCGGCGTGGCGCTCGCGCTCCGCCGTCGGCGCCGCCGAGCGGGTGCACTCCCGGCCGGAGCCGCCTAGGGAACGCGCCCCGTCCGTTCGGGACGGAGGCCCCCGGCCCGCGCCGGCCCGGGACCGGACCGGCCCTGTTATCGCAACCTTCCCCTCGAGGTCGCCGCGATGGCCGCCACCGGCTCCCTCCTGCGGGCCCTCGTCTGCCGCGCCTGCTGCGCGGAGGTCGGGGCGGACGAGCTCCGAGGGACGTGCCCGACCTGCGGCCACACCCTTTCCGCCGAGTACGACCTCGGCCGGCTCGACGGGCCGGCGTGGTGGAACGAGCTGTCGCACCGCGAGCCGACGCTCTGGAAGTACCGCGAGCTCCTGCCCGTCCGCGAGCGGTCGGCGGTCGTCACCCTCGGGGAGCGGGAGGGTCCGATCCTGGAGCTCGGCCGCGACGCCGGCGGGGTCGAGGTCCTCGCCAAGGACGACGGCGGGCTGCCGACCGGTTCGTTCAAGGCGCGCGGGATGACCGTCGCCGTCTCGCGCGCGCTCGAGCTCGGAGCGGAGCGACTGTTCGCCCCGAGCGCCGGCAACGCGGGGATCGCGCTCGCCGCTTACGCCGCGCGCGCCCATCGTCCGGCGGTCGTCTACCTACCGGAGGGGGTGGAGCCCCGGGCCGTCGAGAGCGTCCAGCGGTACGGCGCGACGGTCGTGCGGGTCGGGGCGACGATACGGGAGGCGGGGGAGGAAGCCCGCCGGCGCGAGCGGGGGCACGGGTTCGACCTCTCGACGCTGCGCGAGCCGTACCGGGTCGAGGGCAAGAAGACGATGGCGTTCGAGATCGCCGAGCGTCTCGGGTCCGCGGCGCTGCCGGACGCGATCGTCTACCCGACCGGCGGCGGCACGGGCCTGGTCGGCCTCCACAAGGGGTTCGCCGAGCTGCGGAGCCTCGGCCTGATCGACCGCGAGCCGCGGCTGATCGCGGTCCAGTCCGACGGGTGCGCCCCCGTCGTCCGGGCCCTGCGCGAGGGGGCAGCGGCCGTCGCTCCCTGGACGATCTCCACGACCCTGGCGCCGGGGCTCGCCGTCCCTTCCCCGTTCGCCTCCGAGCGCGTCCTGGAGGCGGTGCGGGCGAGCGGCGGCGCGGGGGTCAGCGTGCCGGACGCCTCGATCGTCGCCGCCCAACGAACGCTCGCTCGGGAGCACGGCCTGGCCGTCGCGGTCGAGGCTGCGGCGACCTGGGCGGCGCTGCCGGCGCTCGAGGCCGGGGGGGCGATCCGGTCCGGCGAGCGCGTCCTGCTCTATCTCACGGGGCGCGGCTCCGGGTGAGCCGGCGGCCCGGACCGACCGTCCCCGCCGGGGGCCGTCGGCGCTAAGGACGCTCGGGCCCTGGACGTTCCGTGGAGACGCGACGGCTCGGCCGGCACGGCCCGGAGGTCTCCGCGGTCGGGCTCGGCTGCATGGGGATGTCGTCGTCGTACGGCACGCCGGACGAGGCGGAGTCGCGCGCGACGCTCGAGCGCGCGCACGAGCTCGGGGTGACGCTCTTCGATACCGCCGACATCTACGGACCGTACACGAACGAGCAGCTCCTCGCGCCGTTCGTTCGGGCCCATCGCTCCTCGGTCGTCCTCGCGACCAAGTGCGGGTTCGTCCCGGTCGCGCCCGACGCGCCCCGGCGCGTCGACGGGAGCCCTCGGCACATCCGGGAGGCGTGCGAGGCGAGCCTGCGCCGCCTGGGCGTGAGCACGATCGACCTGTACTACCTGCACCGGATCGACCCCGAGACGCCGATCGAGGAGAGCGTGCGCGCGATGGCCGGGCTCGTCGACGCGGGGAAGGTCCGCTATCTCGGACTTTCGGAGGTGAACGCCGAGACGCTCCGCCGCGCCCACGCGGTCCACCCGATCACCGCCGTCCAGAGCGAGTACTCCCTCTGGACCCGGGGGCCGGAGGCGGGCGTCCTCGCGGCCTGCCGGGAGCTCGGGGTCGCGCTCGTGCCGTTCAGCCCGCTCGGGCGCGGGTTCCTCTCCGGTCGCGTGCGCTCGACCGAGGGGCTTCCGGCCGACGATTTCCGCCGCGACCTCCCGCGCTTCGCCCCGGGCAACCTCGAGCGGAACCTCGCCCTCGTCGACCGCCTCCTCCCCCTCGCGGAGGCGCACGGGTGCACGGTCGCCCAGCTCGCCCTGGCCTGGGTGCTCGCCCAGGGGGCGGACGTCGTCCCGATCCCCGGGGCGAAGCAGCGTTCCCACCTCGAGGAGAACGTCGGTGCGGTGTCGCTCCGGCTTTCGCCGGCCGAGCTCGCCGCGATCGACGCGGCGTTCCCCGCCGGGGCCGCCGCCGGCGAGCGCTACGGGGCATCGAGCATGGCGTGGGTCCAGTCGTAACGGTCGGCGGCAAGGACCCGTTTCCCGCCCGGTGGGTGGGAGCGCGTCGACCGTCGCCGCGAGCCGCGGGGACGGTCGACCGCTCTGGCGGCCCCCGGCTCGTCGATCGACCAGAGGCCGGGCCGCTCGCTTCAACTAGCCTCGGACGACTCCCGCTCGATGCCCGAGACGATACGGCCCGCCGTCGAGTCGGACCTGCCGGCGATCGTCGAGATCTACAATCACTACGTGCTGCACACGCCCGCGACGTTCGAGGTCGTCGCCGTCCGCCCCGAGGATCGCCTCCCCTGGTTCCGGGAACACGGGACCGAGGGACCCCACCGGCTGATCGTGGCGCTCGGTCCCGGGGAGGTCGTCCTGGGATGGGCCTCGACTAGTCCGTTCCGTCCCCGAGCGGCCTACGCGACGACCGTCGAGTCCTCCGTCTACTGTCGTCCCGACGCCACCGGTCGTGGGGTCGGTGCTCGCCTGTACGCGGCGCTCTTCGACGCACTCCGGGGCCAGGACCTGGAGCGGATCGTCGCGGGGGTCGGCCTGCCGAATCCCGCCTCGGTCGCCCTCCACCTCCGGTTCGGCTTCCGGCAGGTCGGCGTGTTCACCCGGGTCGGTCGAAAGTTCGGGCGATACTGGGATGTCGCCTGGTTCGAGCGGGCGGCGAGGCCCCCCGCGCCCGGCGTGTGAGCCCCTCCGAGCCGCGAGCCGGCCTCAGGACGGTCGGCCCGGCGGATCGACGAGCAGGCGGGCCGTCCGGCGTCGGGTCGGTCAGCTCTGCTTCTGCTCCTCGTCCGAGCCCTTGAACCCCTTCTTCGCCCCGGAGGCGAGCCCCTTCATGCTGCCGACGATCCCGCGGCCGACCTTTCCGGCGACCTCTCCGGTCTTCTCCGCGACGTGGACCGTTCCGGCCTCGGCTCGCTGGCCGAAGCCGACGTGCCGGCCGCACGCCGTGCAGCTCTTCGCTCCCTCGGCGAGCTCTGCCCCGCATCCCTCGCACTTCATGCCGACCACCGTCCCCCTCGTACGCTCCCGGGGGTAGTTCTACCTTGGCGGAGGGCCCCTCCGCGCCCCGGCAGCGCGAGGGCGGCGCCGCGGCCCGGGGGCACCCCCGCGACCGGGCACCTTCATCCGCGTGATGTATATCCGCGCCCGCGATGTTCGCCGTTCGGTCGAGCGGCCGCGGGATGCGGACCGGGATCCTGTGGCTCGCCTTGGCGTCCCTGGTCGTCTCGCTGGTGGCGAGCGCTCTCGTCGTCGCGGGGGCCGACGGCGACCGCGGGCTCCCCGGGTTCCCGGCCGTCGCCGCCTCGCATCCGGCCGTTCGCCCGCTGGACCCCCCGGCGCCGACCCAGCCGGCGGTGATCGCCTCGGTGGACGTCGGGGCGGAGCCGGTCGCCGCCGCGACGGACACCGGCAACGGCTGGGTCTACGTCGCCAACTCGATCTCGGGCACGGTCAGCGTCCTCAACGGCACGTCCCTGATCGCCACGATCGGCTTCACGGCCAACCAGACCGCTCCGCCCTCGGACGTCGTCTACGACCCGGTGAACGGTCTCGTCTACGTCCTCCAGCGGTTCGACGCCGAGACGCAGAGCGGCGCGGTGAACGTCGTTTCCGGGACCACGGTACTCACGACGATCCCCGTCGGGCCCTGGCCGAACGCCGCCGTCGTCGACCCGGAGACCGGGGACGTCTACGTCACGAACTCCCGCGGGTCGACGGTGTCGGTCCTGTCGGGGACCTCCTCCCTCGGTAAGGTCACGGTCGGAACCGCGCCGTGCGCGCTCGCCTACGACACCGCGGCGGCCGAGGTGATCGTCGCGAACTGCGGCTCCGACAACGTGAGCGCGCTCTCGGGGACCGCGGTGGTCGGCACGGTCGCCGTCGGGAGCGTTCCGGACGCGGTCGCCTACGACCCGGCCGACGAGAGGGTCTACGTCGCGAACAACGGTTCGGCGAACGTCAGCGTCCTCGGCGACCTCGCGCTGGTCGGCACGGTCCCCGTCGGCACGGACCCGACGTACGTCCTGTACGACCCGACCGTGGGCGGAGTGGAGGTCGCGAACACGAACTCGAGCAACCTGTCGATCCTCACCGGCACCTCGGTCCTCGGCACGGTCGACGTCGCTGCCGGTCCGGACTGGATCGGGCTCAGCCCGGACGGCTCGTTCACGTTCGTCGCCGGCGCCTACGCCAACGCGGTGACGGTCCTTCACGGGACGACCCTGGTCGAGACGCTCCCGGTCGGCTCGTACCCGGTCGCCGGGACGTCCGACCCGGTCACCGGCCTCGTGTACGTCGTGAACTCCGGCTCCAACAACGTCAGCGTTCTCGCGAACGCGCACGCCGTGACGTTCAACGAGACCGGCCTCGGGCCCGGCGTCGGCTGGTCGGTCTCGCTCGGAGGGAGGACGAACGGGTCGGAGAGCCCGAGCATCGGGTTCTACGAGCCGGCCGGCACCTATGCCTACGAGATCGGCGTGCCGACCGGCTACACGCTGCTCGGGGCGAGCCCGGGCTCCCCCCTCACCGTCCGGAACGTGAGCCTCACGGTCAACGTCACCTTCGCGCCGACCGCGAACGCGACGTACCGCCTGACGTTCGTGGAGACCGGCCTCAGCCCCTCGTGCGGGTCCCACGGACGCGGCGGGCACGACCCCGCCTCGGACGCGCTCGGGCTCACCGGGGGTCGCGGGGGCTACGGCGGACGCGGCGGCCACGGGGGCGGAGGGGGCTGCTGCATGGGCTCCGGGCTTCCGTTCTGGAGCGTGACCGTGGACGGGGTCACCCGGACGACCAACAACACCTCGCTGACGTTCGTCGAGCCGAACGGGGTCTACGCCTACACGATCGACGCGCCGAGCGGCTACCAGGTCGCGTCCTCCACCCCGTCGTCGCCGGTGACGGTCGCCGGGGCGAACGTGACGGTGGAGGTGACGTTCAGCCGCTGCAGCTCGACGACCGAGCTCTCCCTCACGTTCGACGAGCAGGGCCTCCCGCGCGGGACGCGGTGGTGCGTGACCGTGAACGATACCGAGTGCGGCACGGGCAGCCAGATCGTCTTCTCCGGCCTCTCCCCGGGGAGCTACGCGTTCAACGTCTCGGCGGTGAGCGGCTACACGGCCCGCCCGGGCTCCGGCACCGCCGACCTGACCGACCGCAGCGTGACGGTGACGATCCGCTTCTCCTCGAACGGCTCGCACCACTGCGGCGGCTGACGCGGCCGCCGAGCTCGCGAGGACGACGGGCGTGACGGTCGTCCGCGTCCCCCGGGGCCCCCGCACGGAGCGGTCGTTCCCCCCGACGCTGGCGGGGCGCGCGGAGGTCGTCTCGCTGGAGAGCTCGGTCCTGCGGGACAACCCGCTCGGCGACGCGGTGGCCCGGGACATCGCCGTGCTGAAGCCTCCGTCCGGCCGGAGCGAGGGCGGCCCGTTGGTCGTGTTCCTCCCCGGCTTCCTCGGAGCCGGCCCCGCCGAACTCCGACGCGGCGGACCGTTCGACGAGAACCTGTTCCAGCTGTTCGACCGGCTCATGCGGAGCGGGGCGTCGCCCGAGGCGACCGTCGTCTCGCCGGACTGCCGCACCTCGCTCGGCGGGACCCAGTACGTCAACTCGTCGGCGGTCGGCCGCTACGACGACTTCGTGATCCGGGAGCTCCTGCCGTGGGCGCGCGAGCGGTACGGGACGCGGGAGGTCGGCCTCCTGGGACAGTCGAGCGGCGGCTTCGGCGCCCTCCACCTCGCGCTGGAGCACCCCGGCGTCTGCGCGGCCGTCGGCTCGAGCGCCGGGGACGTCGGCTTCGAGTATGCCTACCTTCCCGACCTGGCGTCCGCGGTCCGTCAGTACCAGCGGCACGGCGGGCCGTCCGCGTTCCTCGCGCACCTCTTCGAGGACCCGACGCTCCTGAAGGGCCCGACCCATCCGAGCGGGGCGGCGCTGTTCATCGCCGCGACCGGTGCGAGCTACTCCCCGATCGACGCCGAGCCGGGCGCGTTCGAGCTGCCGATCGACTGGGAGAGCTCGGAGTTCGTTCCCCGGGTATGGGCCCGGTGGAAGGCGTTCGACCCGGTCGCGCGCGCCGCCTCCCCCGAGGGCGCCGCCGCGCTGCGACGCCTTCGCCTCCTCCACCTCGCCGCGTCCGACGCGGACGAGTGGTCGCTCGACCAGGGCGCGCGATGGCTCGCCGCGGTGGCGCGTCGCCAGGGGGTCCGAGTCGTCCACGACGAGCTCGTCGGAGGCCACTTCGACCGCTCCCCGCGGTTCACCGCCCTGTTCCCGTCGCTCGTGCAAAGTCTCCGCGAGGGGTCGTCGTAGCCTACGCCGCGGAGGTCGCCCGAGCGCGCGATGGCCGCCGTCGCACACGTTCGTGCGGCCGGACACGCGATGCCGGCAGGAGTCCGCCCATTGGTTCCTTCCCGGACGAGGAGGGGCCCGACCGGCTCCGGGCGGAACGGCGACGGACTCCCACAGGCCCCGCTCGTAGGCCTGTCAACGGGACCCCCCGGGTCCGGGGCCGATTCCTCCGGACCCCTCCGGGACCCGGTCAGCTGCGCTTGGCCCAGAGCAGGACGCCGTACTCCGGGCCGAAGAGGAACCGCGCCGGTCGGGGAACGCCGAGCCTCTTCGCGATCGATCGAAGATCCGGGTGATCGACCCGAACGTCCGAGAAGCCTGCGCCCCGGGCGAGCCGGACCAAGGAGCCGTCCGAATAGAGTCTCGGACCGCCCGCTCGCTTCGGGCCTGCCGCGGGGGTGCCGTACATCTTGGGGGTGCCCGTCCACGCGACAAACCGGCCACCGGCTCGCAAGGTTCGGTGGACCTCTCGGAAGGCGGTCCTGGGGTCCGGGAGCCAGGGGAGCACTCCCGACATCACAGCACACGTGAACCGTCCGCTGGGGAACGGCAGGGCCGCCGCATCCCCGTAGCGAAGCTGGAGATGACCGGCCGCGAGGGCTCGCGCGTTCTGCTGCGAGGCGACGTTCAGCATGTCCGCGCTGTGGTCCACCGCTGCCGCGGTACACCCGGTCGCGAGCGCCCGCTTCAGCAGCGCCCCGCCCCCGCAGCCTACCTCGAGGAGCACGTCGCTCTTTTGGAGCGCCAGGCCTTCGAGGATGGCGTGGAACCCCGGAAGGTGGTAGATCGGCTCACGGTAGCGAGCCTTGCTGGTTGGGCCCGAGGGCCTCCGGCCCCCGCGATCGTCGGCCCACTCGAGGAGCCGCGCCGGGGCGAGGGCCAGGAGGAGCGGGCCCACGACCTCGGACACCACCCATCCCAGCTCTTGCTCCTCCCGAGGGGTCCCCCGAAGCCCCGTCCCGCCGGTGTGCTCGACCGAGATCGCGGTGCCGGCTCCCGCGGACTCGCACCGCAGGCGCATCCGGGGAGGCGGTCCAGCCGCGGTCGCTTCCGCCGTCCAGACCACGTCCACCTCATGCGGGGGATCCCAGCGTTCGACCTTCCCGGCGCCCGGCCTCGGCGCCCGCTTCCCGGCGCTGCGCAGCATCCCCCGGGGTCCCCTGTCGATCACCCATCCCCGCTGTAGAAGGGAGGACGAGAGCTCTCCCCAGAGGACGGGGAAGACCTCGGAAGGGCGGGTCGAAGCGAGCCAGCGAATCTCGACCACCGGGGCCCCGGGCCTCGCGCGAGCCATCCTGACCTCCCTCCATCCGGGGCCGAACCATCCGCCTTTCCCCGATCGGGAGGACGGCGCCCTGCCGGGGTCCTCCGAGAGGGCCGAACGGTCCCGGCTGGTCTACCCCATCATGGGTTGGTTACCTCGAGTAACAGGCTTCGCCGGGACGCGTCATTCTCCGGGCGAAATCGACTATCGGCGCTGCGTCGTGACTGCTTTCGGAGGTCGCTCCGCGGCCGGGGTCCGAGGAAGAACGTCCCCGGCACCGGTGGGCTCGAACGGCATCGAGCCGGTCGCCAATGGGCTCGGCCGGATTCGAACCGGCGATCTTCGCTGTGTGAGAGCGACGTCTTCACCGCTGGACTACGAGCCCGAGCGCCGGCGAGGGTCCCCGCGGCTTAAGCGTTCTACACGGCGAGGACGAGAGGAACGAGCAGGCTGGCAGCGATGGTGAGCGTGAGGCCCGAT
>DATJUZ010000031.1:0-41478 GCA_035502035.1 Thermoplasmata archaeon | reverse complement strand
CGGGGCTCCCGCATCCCGCCGGGATTCCGGACCAGATGTAGTCGTAATCCGACCCGCCCGCCGCGTTCGCCGCGATGGTCGTCGCCTGTCCCTCGTCGACCGGGTTCACCGTCGCCGACGGGGAGGCGATCAGCTCCGCGTCGACGATCAGAGCGAAGCCGCCGGTAACGACGTTGCCGTTGGCGTCCTGGACGTTGACGCTCACCGCATACGGCGAGTCCGCAGCATCCCCGGCAGCGGGTGTGCAGACGAACGACGCGAGGTCGCCCGGCGCGCCGCAGCCGGACGGAAGGCCTGACCAGCTGTAGTCGTAGGGGCCGGCGCCGCCGCCCGCCGCCGCCGCGATCGTCGTCGCCTGACCTTCATCGACCGGGTCGATCGTGGCGTACGGGCTCGCGGTCAGCGCGGGGTCGACGACGAGCGTGAACATCCCGCTCCCCTGGACCCCTTCCGAGTCGGTGACGAGAACGCTCACGGTGTACGGGGAACCCGCGGAGCTGCCGACCGCCGGCGAGCAGGCGAAGGACGCCACATCGCCCGGCGAGCCGCAGCCGCTGGGCAGGCCGCTCCAGGCGTAGGTATAGCCGCCCGAACCTCCGGCCGCGTCGGCAAAGACCGTGGTCGTCTGCCCTTCGTCCACGCTCTCCGGCGCGGCGTACGGGCTCGCTGTCGGTCCGCTCGTGACCGTCAGCTCAAACGAGGCGGTGACGACCGCTCCGTCCGAATCGGTGACCGTCACCTGGACGGGCGAGACCCCCGTGGTCGTCGGCGTGCAGCCGAACGACGGGACATTGCCGGGGGCCCCGCACGCGGCCGGTAGGCCGGACCACACATAGGAGGTGTAGCTACCCGAACCGCCCGAGGCGCCCGCGCTGATCGTCGTCGCGGTGGAGACCTCCACCGGGTTCGGCGATGCCCCCGGCGTCACGACGAGCTCCGTGAACGTCACGGGGACCCCTACCGGGGCGCCTGAGACCGCAAAGGAGCCGCCGGCCGACGAGTAGGCCTTGTCGAGCGACGCGGCGCTGAACGTGTAGCTGCCGCTCGGCTCCGACGTCGCGACCGACGTCCCGGTCGTCGTGAGCGAGGGACCGCTGGTGATGTTGACCCACCACTGGGTCCCGCTCGGTAGTCCGGACTCGGTGAACGTCACACTGTAGCTGACCTGGCCGAAGGCGAGCGGCACCGACTGAGCGGAGCCATCGACCACGACCGGGGTCGGGGGCGAGCTGTCGGCGTACCCCTTGTTCAGCGACGCGACCGAGAACGCGTACGAGCCGTCCGACAGGTAGAGCGGAACGGCGCTCGCGGCACTACTCTGGACGGCGAACGGCGCGAGCTGGCCCGGCAGGGTGACGTTCGCCCACCAGGTCGTGCCGGAGGGCAGGCCGGTCTCGGAGAACGTCGTCGCGAACCCGCCGATCGGCGACGCGTCGCCGGTTCCCAGGAGTCCCGGCTCGTCGTTCGCGGTGTACGGTGGCGGGAAGATGCTCGTCGCGCCGTCGGTGTAGTCGACGACGTTCGTGTAGTCGCTGGTGGTGTACGGATTGAGCGAGTTGCCGTAGTTCCACCAGTAGTTCCCGCCCTGGAGGGCGTACGTCGACCCGCCGCCGTTCAGTACGTTACCGGAGAGGGCGATCCCGTCGACCGTCTCGGCCACGTTGCTCGCCGCCTGTTCCGGGACGTTCCAGGTGTCGTGGTAGAACACCGGGCCGAGCTCGGAGGCGAGGCCCCACGGCATCAGCGGCGCCGGGTTGTCGACCTTGAACTCGTTGTTGTAGATCAGGTCCCCGCTCTCGGCCTGGGCCAGGCCGGCGTAGGTCCCCGGGGTGCTGGGGGTGCTCGTGCAGGCCGTGTCGCAGAAGATGTTGCCCCAGACGACGTTCTGCGAGCCGCCCGCCGCCGGGCCGCTCGTCCCCCCGCAGGGGGCCGTGACCGTCGCGCCCGGGGCCCGGACGTAGGCCGCAGAGCACTCCGAGCCGCCGCCATAGAACAGCAGTTCGTCGCCCTGCACGTACGTGCCCGACGAGCCGTGCCGCGTCTCGCCGAGGAACGTGTTGGACATCACGAGGTTGTTGGTGGAGTTCCAGAACATCACGTTCCCCTGGGGGAGCGGGTTCTGGGCGGCCGTCGTGACGTAGAGCGAGGCGAGCTCGCCCCAGCCGAGGACGTTGTGGGTCCGCTCGAGGGTGACGTGCTGGACCTCGTAGAACTGCTGCTGCAGGTAGCCGTAGGTCGAGCTGCCCGTGTAGAACTCGATCTGGTGCGTGTCCTGGACATAGGCGGTCGTGTTCCAGAACAGCACCCCGGCGAACGACGGGAAGTTGTAGTCGTTGTGAGACTGGAACACGGTGTTCACGGCCTGGCTCGCCGCGGTGTCGTTGTTGTTGAACAGGACGTACGGGCTCCCCAGCGTCCCGGCCCCGCTCGAGGAGATCCCGGCGATCCGCGCGTCGGCGGCGGTACCCTGCCCGGCGACAGCCCACAGCGGCGTGTAGACCCCGTTGCTGGTCGCATACGGGAGCGTCGCCGTCACCGTCACCGGGCTCGCGGCGACGGTGAACGAACCGGTCTGCTCGGTGTAGTCGGCGAGCATCGCCTCGTAGTTGTAGGAACCGGGCATGAGGTACCACACGGGGACGTACGGGGCCCAGGCATAGCCCGCCGCCGGCGCCGTCACCGAGGTGTCCTCGAGGAAGACGAACAGGTACGGCTGCGCGGTGAGCGCGAGCGGCGAGCCGCTCACTCCGATCGCATCGTGAACCGCGACCTGGCCGGCGGCGACGCCCGGTGCGCTCGCGTAGCCCCAGAGCGGGTGGAGGTTCAGCGGGCCGCCGGAGAACGTCGCAAGGTGGTGCGCGCTCTGGAAGTTGACGTCGATGCCGATCGCCGTCTCGCCGGTCTCGCTGCCGAAGTTGAGCGCGGCCGGGACCGACAGGTACGTCGGCGCGTGGGGGATCGTGCAGCTCTCGGCCGTCCCCTTCACGTAGGCAGAGCAGTCGTTGACGTAGTCGAGCGAGGCGGTCCCGCTCGCGGCGTAGACCGCCTGGGTCGCCCCGTCGTAGGCCCCGATGCCGAAGTCGAGCTCCCAGTCGTTCGGCAGGCCGATCACGTCCGCGTGCTTGCCGGACGCCTCGAGGCCGGCCGAACGGGTGTTCGCGCCGTTATCCTCGACGTTGCCCTTCGCGGTGTGGAACGTCAGCCAGTCGAAGTTGCCCCGGTAGTGCGTCCCGAGCGGGACGTGGGTGTTCGACGCGGGGAAGGTGAGGCTGTAGTTGTAGAACAGCGTCTGGTCGCCGGCGTAGGCCGCGATCGCGCTGGCCGGGTCGTCGCACGTGCTCGTCGAGGCGAGCGTGCTGGTCGGGCTGCAGACGAGGGGGTTGTAGAGGGAGAGGTTGGTATAGAACGTCAGGTTGAACGGCGTCGGGGCGTAGAAGTACTGCGACTCGCCGACGTAGACCTCGCCATCATAGAGCGTGTCGTTCGTGTCGTGGGCCACGATCGTCGACGTGCCGCTCGTCGGGAACGACTCAGCGGTGGTGGTGAAGTTCCAGGTGTTCTCGTCGAACTGGAGGGTCTGGTTGAACTGCTGATAGCCGATGACGTTCTGGGTCCAGTACTCGTAGCCGTTCTTGCCGGTCCCCAGGGAGCCCCCGAGGGTCACGTTCGTCACCACGGCGTTCAGTTGAGCGCCCCACTGGTCCGGGTTGTCGGTGTCGAGGTAGAGGGCACTGAGGTTCGTGACGTTCATCGTGCCGGCGAGGCTCGTGGTGTAGACGACGGCGGTCGCCTCGCTGCCGCCGGAGTCGGCCCCCGACTCGCCATAGTAGGCGACGCCGGCGGGAGCGGGTGAGGCGGTGTAGCCTTGGCCAGTCGCCATCACCTGAGCCGCATACTGCGGACCCGGAACGACCGCCCCGGCCTGCTCTTCCGCAGGCTCGGTCGACGGGAGATGGATGTACCGCGCAGGAACGCCGGAAGCCTCCAGCGCGCTCGCGACGGCGGCGTAGTGCGACTGCAGCGCGGCTTCGGTCGCGGCGTAGGCGACCGAGGCAGCGGTCGCGGGCGACGTCGGCGCGGCGGGGGCGACCCCCGCGGGCGGCGACGCGTCGAGGCCGACCGCGGCACGCTGCTGGTCGGCGACCGCAACGACGGCGATCGTGGTCGAAAGTCCCATCAGGACGACGGCGAAAAAGGCGAAGCTCCTCCCCCGGTAGGCTGCGCGAGCCATGGCGGGGCGGGACGCAGTTATACTACATAAACCTCTTCCGATATTTGGCGATGCTTTACGATTCTTGGCGGCACTTGGCCCTGCTCGGCAGCGTGCCGCGGTACGAACGGCCCGGAGCGCCCCGCGGCAGGAACGCGGCCTACGGCGCGGTCCGCCGGGTCAGTCGATCGCGGACGGCCGACCCGTCGGGTCGCCGACGTCCTTGAGCAGCGCGCCGCTGTAGGAGCGGGCCCGGCGCGACAGCTCGCGGGCGAACGACTCCCGGTGCGCGGGAGAGACGTAGAGCGGGAAGGCGCCGGCGGTCACGAGCAGTCCGGCCGCGGCGTCGGTGTAGATCGCGTCGAACTCCCCGATCGTGGAGCTGTGCATCCGGCCCCGCCAGCCGAATGCGCCGATCCCGAACGCCCCCGTGGTCGGGGCGAGGTCGCGCAGGCTCGCGTACTCGATCCCGCGGATCTCCTCGAGCGCGACGCGCCGGCCGCCCAGGACGCGCGAGGCGATCAAGTGGCTGTCGCTGATCGTGTAGTGCGTCGTGAGGTAGCGCAGCAGCAGGACAGCGGTGAGGCCGAGGAGGAAGTAGAGCGCCCACCGGTAGCTCGACGTGCTCCGCGGCCCGGCGACGAACGCGATCAGGAGCATCATCACCAGGTAGGTACCGATCACGGCCGCGGAGAGCCGGCCGCGCATGTGGAAGCGCCCCTCCCCGTCGGTCCGCCCGGCGGCCGGGGGCTCAGCCGACGGCGTCGTAGTAGTACTCCCCCTTCGCCCGCTGCTCGCGGTCGAGGACGGAACCCTCGCGGTTGATGCGGGGCCGGACCGTCTCGGCGTCGCGCCGGAACGTGACGTCGACCTCGCGCAGGAGTCGGTTCATCCCCTCCCGCATCGTGAACGGTCCCTCGCCCACCCCGCGATCGGTCGCACCGTCCGGATGCCGGAACGTCAACAGGGCGTCACAGACGAGGTCGAGGAAATAGACGTCGTGGTCGACGACGAGCGCGCTCGCCGCCAACCGCTCGACCTGTCGGCGCACCAGACGGGCCATCGACATCCGTTCGTCGGCGTCCAGGTACGCCGACGGCTCGTCCAGGAGGTAGAGCGTCGCCGGCCGGGCGAGCGCGAGCGCGACCGCCGCCCGCTGCAGCTCTCCGCCCGAGAGGTCCGGTAGCGCGACGTCCAGCACCTCAGCGAGGTGGAGGCCCGGGACGAGCTCGCGCTCGAACGTCCGCGCGTCGAACGTCGGGTCGGAGGCGAGCGCCGTCGAGCGCTCGCGCAGGCTGTAGCTCGCCGTCGCCTTCAGGTACTGCGGCTTGTAGCTGACCGTGACGCCGTCCGGGGGGGCACCGGCGTCCGGCCGCTCGGCGCCGGCGAGCATACGCACGAACGTCGTCTTCCCCGTCGCGTTCGGCCCGACGATCCCAATCGTCTCGCCGCGTGCGATCTCTCCGGGGAGCGTTTCGAGCCGGAAGCCCGGGAACTCCTTGGCGAAGGCGCCGTACCGGACGAGGGCGTGGCCCCCGGTCGTCGGGCGCGGGGGGTGCGCGACGAAGCGCACCGCCTCGGTCCGGAACCGCACGTTCTCGTCCTTGAGGTAGCCGGTGAGGTAGGTGTTGATCGCCGTCCGCATCGGCAGCGGGTGCGTGATGACGCCGAAGGCGGCGGGCTCGCCGTAGAGCAGGTGCGCCTGGTCGGCGAGATAGTCGAGCAGAGCGAGGTCGTGCTCGACGACGATGACGCTCTTTCGGGTCCCGAGCTGACGCAGGAGCCGGGCGACGCGGAGCCGGTGGACGATGTCGAGGTAGCTGGACGGCTCGTCGATCAGGTAGAGGTCGGCGTCCGCCGCGAGCGTTCGTGCGATCGCGGCGAGCTGGAGCTCGCCGCCCGAGAGCTCGGCGAGGCGTCGGGAGGCCTTCGGGGCGAGGCCGACCTCCTCGAGGACCTGGTGGGCGGCCGGCCCGCCCCCGACGTGCTCCCCCACCGTGCGGTCGACCTCCGCGAGGCGGTCGACGTACTGCGGCTTGAGGACCGCCCGGACCGCGCCCCGGCTGAGCCGCTCGAGGTGGGCGAACAGCGAGGTCCCCCGGTAGCGCGCGAGGACCTTCGACCAGTCCCCGGGCCCCGCGTAGTCGCCGAGGTTCGGCACCTCCTCGCCCGCGAGGATGCGGAGCGCGGTCGACTTGCCCGTCCCGTTCGGCCCGAGGAGTCCCGTGATCCCCGTGGTGGGGGGGACCGGCAGGCGGTAGAGGCGGAAGCCGTTGTAGCCGTACCGGTGGACGATCTCCCGCTCGTCCGCCTCCGGGGTGTTGAGGATCTTGATCGCGTCGAACGGGCACTTGTGGACGCAGATCCCGCAGCCGATGCAGAGCGTTTCGGAGATGATCGGCTTGCCGAGCGGGCCCTCGACGATGCACTCCTGGCCCATCCGGACCGGCGGACAGTAGGCCTGGCACTCCCACTGGCACTCCTTCGGATGGCAGCGCTCGTTCAGCAGGATGGCGATCCGGGCCACCGGTTCAGCCTCCCGTGCGGTCGCCGACGATACGGCCGTCGCGCAGCTGGAGGTGGCGGGAGGCCGCCGCGGCGACCTCCGGGTTGTGGGTGACGAGCAGCAGCGTCGCCGTCCGCGCGGCCCGCACCCGGACCAGCAGGTCGAGCACGACCTTCGCGCTTCCGCTGTCCAGCTCGCCGGTCGGCTCGTCCGCGAGCAGCAGGCCGGGACGGTTCGCGAGCGCGCGGGCGATCGCGACCCGCTGCTCCTCGCCGCCGGAGAGCTGGTGGGGGAAGGCGTGGGCGCGTCCTTCGAGGTCGACCTCGCGGAGCAGCTCCCGAGCGCGCGCGCGGCGCTCGGCCCGCGGGACGCGGAGCGCTCGCATCGGAAGCTCCACGTTCTCCTCGGCCGTCAACGTCGGCAGCAGGTAGAACCGCTGGAAGATGAACCCGACCGTCTCGAGGCGAAGCCGGGAGCGCTCCCGGTCGCTCCGTCGACCGACCGGTTCGGCGTCCCAGCGCACCTCCCCGGCCGTCGGGGTGTCGAGCAGGCCGATGAGGTTCAGGAGCGTCGTCTTCCCGCATCCGCTCGGCCCCTCGACCGAGACGAACGAACCGGCCGGCACGGCGAGGTCGACCTCCTGCAGGGCGCGGACCTCGTCCGCGTCCCCGGCGGCGTAGGTCCGCGCGACCCCGGCGAGCTCGACCCGGGGAACGTTCGTCCCGTTCATCGCAGCGCCTCGCCCAGGTCGATCCGCCAGGCGGCGCGCACGGCGGCGACGCTCGCGAGGACCGAGAGCCCGACGACCGAGGCGACCAGCTCGAGCAGGAACTGGGGGGCGAACTCGGCGAGCTGGGCCGCCTCCTGCACCGTGGAGGTCGCCCAGGTCGCGAGGCCCCGCACGACGACGATCCCCGCGAGGACCCCGACGAGCCCGCCGGCAGCGGCGAGCCGGGCGCCGTCGGCGACGATGCCTGCCGCGACCGACCCGACCGGAACGCCGATCGCCCGTCGGATGCCGATCGTCCGCCGCTCCCGCTCCACGCGGCGCACGAGCACGAGCGCGAGGAACAACAGCCCGACCAGCAGCCCTACCGACGAGAGGGCGAGATAGAACCCGGTCAGGATCGCCTCCGCGGAGTGGAGCTCGCTCGCCTCGGACCCCACCGTCGTCACCGTGTAGGACGGGAGCAGCCGCTGGACGGCGGCGGCAACCCCCTGGAGGGCGGTCGGGTCCGACGCCACGGATGGGTCCACGACCACCTCGATCGTGTCGCCCCCGTCCGGGACGACGGCGTGGGGCCCTCCCGCGTAGCCGGTCAGGGTCTGCAGGTTGGATAGAAGGACGACGGCCGCGAAGGCGCCCGCCGGTTCGAAGAGCGACTGCTGGGCGTCCAACAGACCGGTGACGTTGTACCGGACCCCGAGGGAGGCGTTGGTCGTCGGCGAGAGGACGACCGTCGAGCCGACCCGCACGTCGTGGGCGCGACCGTACGTCGTCGACAGCACGACGTCGTAGACCGTCGGGCCGGCGTAGCTCCCGTTGTCGAAGTGGACGGTGTCGTTCGCGTCCGGTCCGAGGGGGAGCGGCAGCGGGAACAGTCCCCGCTCGGCCGGGCTGAGGGTCGAGGCGAACTGCGACGGGACGAGCCCCTCGGCCAGCAGCGGAGAGACGTTGCCGCTCGCGTTGAAGACGTCCAGGGCGATCGACAGGACCGGCTCCGCGTCGGCGACGCCGCTCAGGTCCCGCAGCGCGAGCGCATCGTGGTGCGCGTTCTCGATCCCGTGCTCGCCCTGGGCGCTGACGACGAGCTGATAGCCCGTCTGCTCGAGGTCGGAGAGCTCGTGGTTCGCGACCCCGCCGCCGACGCTGACGAGGATCACCGGCAGGGCGACCGCCGACGCGATCGCCGCGACGGCGAGGGCGGACTGCCAGCGCGCGTGGCGGAGCGGGCGCGCCCGACGCCGCCTCACGGGGCCCGGAGCTCCTCGGCGACGGGCAGCCGCATCGCCCGGGCGGCGGGGACGATCGCGGCGAGCAGGCCGAGCAGGACGACCGCCGTTACGCCGGTGCCGATCACCTGCGCGTCGAACGCGACGAACGAGAAGCCGGCCGGCAGACCGCCGACCAGCTCGAGAAGGAACCGGTTCATCGCCACCGCGCCCGCGTAGGCGAGCGGCAGGCCCATCGCGAGGCCGAGGCCGCAGAGCAGCAGCCCCTCCTCGAGGACCTCGACGCCGACCGCCGAGCGCGAATGGCCGACGGCGCGCAGCAGCGCGAGCTCCCGGCTCCGGTCGTCAACCGACATCTGGAGGACGGTCGTCGTGAACAGCGCCGCGATCACGAGTCCGATCGCGCCGATGAGCGTCCCGAACGTGCGATAGACGTTCTCGACGTGCTGGAGCTCGCCGAGGATCTCGGCGAGCGTCGTGATCGTCAACCCCGGGAACGCCGCCGCGAGCCGCGCCTCGTCCCCGCCGGGATGGGACGGGTCGCGCAGGTGGATCAGGACCAATGAGGCGTAGTCGGTGGAGGGGCTCGCCCCTCCGACGAGCTGCTGGAGCTCGGAGAGGTACAGGTAGGCGAGCTCGGCCGAGGGGACGAGCCAGAACGCCCCGGAGATCCCGACGACGCGGAAGCCGGTCGCGTTCGCGTACCAGCCGGGGAGCGCCGCATCCGAGGGCGGGGCGACCGGGCTCGCCCAGACCCGGTCCCCGACCGTGACGTGCAGCACCCCGGCGAGGGTCTGGTCGAGCACGATCTCGCCGGTCGAGGCGCCGGTGAAGCTGCCGTTGGCGTAGTGGGGGTCGCCCGGAGCGCTGAATCCCGAGCCGTTGTAGAGCGTCGGGGTCTCGATCCCCCCGAGGTCGCCGGGGAGCCAGCCGACGGCTCCCGAGCCGGTGTAGCCCCAGCCCGCCGGCACCGACGAGCGGTTCGCGGCGGACCAGAGCGACGCGTTGCCGAAGACGAGGTCGCTGACGAGCCACGGGCTCGCGACGACCGCGTTCGGGTCGGCGGTCGGGATCTCGGTCGAGAGCGCGTGCGCGTGCGGGATCGGCGGGAGGGGACCGTTCAGGATCGAACCGGCGGAGGCGGCGCTGGTCGCCAACAGGTCGACCCCGCTCCCGTAGGCGAGGGTGCTCGAACTGGTCTCGACCCCGGCCGAGAGCGCGAGGAGGAGGACGACCAGGGCCGAGGCGAGCGCGACCCCCAGCGCCGTCAGGAGCGATCGACCCGGTCGTCGACGCAGGGCGCCCCACGCGTAGCGCATCGCTCCTCCGTTCGGGTCGGCCTACGCGGGAGGGAGTTCGCGGAGCTCGCCGAACGTCGCCCGGTGGGCGGCCTCGACGTTGTACTTGTGGATCGACTCCTCGCTCACGGTCCGGGCGCGCACCCCGACGGCGTCCGGCAGTCGGGGGAAGCGGCCCGGGAGGCTCGCGAGGAGGTCGCGGAGGACGTCCTCGACGAACTTGGGGTTCCGGTGCGCCCGCAGCACGACCTCGGCCTCGTCCCCCCGCTTCAGGATCGCGAACGTCGGGCTCGACTGGGCCGCCTCGATCGCGGCGATCATCTCCTCCGCCTCGACCTCGGCCGCGTCCTCGAGCTCGAAGACGAGCGTCGTGCGGTTGCGCTGGTTGTGCGTGATCATCGGCAGGTCGCGAAGGGCCGGGGTCGCGAGCGCGGGGTACTCCCGGAGCAGGCGTTCCCGACACGTCTCCATCGCGCACGGGCAGGCGGTCATCCCGACCGCCTCGGCCCCGACGGCGCGCCGGACCGTCCACGCGCCGGCCGCTCCGCGCGCGGCGTGCGCCTCCGCGAGCAGGGTGTACTCCTCGAAGCTGCGACGCTCCTCCGCGATGCCCTGGCGCAGGAAGTACTCGGCCGAGGCCCGCACCGTCGCCTCCCGTGCGTAGCCGTGCCGTCGGAGCAGCTCCTCGGCGATCGACGAGCAGGCGCCCTCGAGGCTCGAGCACGGGCGCGTCACTGTCGCGTCGACGATCTCGGCGAGGATCTCGGCGTTCCGCGAGAGGTCCGAGCCCTTGCGGTCGGCGGGGAGGTCGACCCCGACGTCGAACGTGACCGCGAGCGTGTGCGTCCGCCCGTCGCGCTGGACGCTGAGCGGCTTGCGGATGCCGGCGAGCCCGACCGAGCGAAGACGCATCGCGCCCGCCCGGGGCGCGCTCGCGTGGACGTCCTGCGCGGGTGCCATCGCCCGTCCACCGGGCGGGGCCCCTAAAGGGTGTTGTGGCGCCCGGGGGGCCCCACGGGCCGGCCGCCGTCGCCGTTATACCCGCCGGACCGCTCCGGCGGTCGATGACCGAACTCGCCGCCCCCGCCGCCACCGCCGCGGCGGTCCCCACTGCGGGACCGTATGCCGAGCGGGAGCGGTTGATCACCGAGGGCCTGAAGCAGGTCTACGACCCGGAGATCCCGATGAACATCGTCGACCTCGGTCTCATCTACGGCTTCGAGTGGAGCGGGGACGACGTGAAGCTCAAGATGACCCTGACCGCCCCGGGGTGCCCGGTCGCCGGGATCCTCGCCGAGGAGGTCAAGACGGTGATCGAGAAGGTCCCGAACGTCCACGGCGCGACGGTCGAGCTCGTCTGGGAGCCTCCGTGGACCCCGGAGCGGATGAGCGAGTTCGCGAAGCGCCAGTTCGGCTACATGTGACCGGTGCGGGCCCTTCCGGGGCGGGCCCCGGCGCGCCGCCGGCGTTCCTCCTCCGCGAGCTCCGCTGGGAGGATTTTCCCGGCCGGATGGCCGTCTACCTCGACCTGTACGACGAGGTCCGGGAGAACCCTGACCTCGGCATGACCCTCCTGCTCCCGCGGCCGACCGAGGCCGACGAGGTCAGCTGGTTCTCCGGGCTCTACCAGCGCGTGCTCCGCGGCGAGGACGTCGCGGTCATCGGGGAGATCGACGGGCGCCCCGTCGGCATGGTGACGATCGTCGGCTCCCGGTTCGCCGGACGGGCGTCGGAGACCTCGCACGTCGGCGTCCTCGGCATCCTGGTCGCGCGGGGGTATCGCGGCCGCGGCCTCGGAGAGGCGATGATGGTCCGGGCCCTCGAGCTCGCCCAGGGGAAGTTCGAGATCGTCCGCCTCGTCGTCTTCTCCGTCAACGTCCGGGCGCGCCGCCTCTACGAGCGGCTCGGCTTCCGGACGACCGGACACCTCGAGGCGGAGGTCAAGCGCGACGGCCGCTACCTGGACGAAGAGATGATGACCCTCCGATTGAGCGATGGGAAGGCCCCGGCCGGCCGGTCCGGCGCGCGGCGTTCGGGAGCCCCGAAGGAACGATGACGGCGGAGCAGGACTGGCGCCGGGAGCTCGAGACCGAGCGCGCGATGAAGAACGACTTCATGGCCCGCCATCCGGAGTCGCCGTTCGTCTCCGGACGCGTGCCGTTCCACGAGCTCGTCTACTTTCCCCCGGACCCCGCGTTCCGGGTCGACGCGCGGCTCGAACGTATCGCCGAGCCGATGGAGGCGTACCTGCGGACCAACCGCGACAACCAGGCGGTGATGCGGTACCTCGGGGACCTCGCGTTCACGCTGGGGGGCCGGTCGCTCCGGCTGCGGCTCTACCACGCCGGCGAGGGGGTCGGCACGAGCGTCTTCGTCCCGTTCCGGGACGCGACGAGCGGTCGGGAGAGCTACGGGCCGGGCCGCTACCTCACCGTCGAGCTGAACGAGCAGGACCGCTACGAGCTCGACTTCAATCGGGCGTTCAACCCGTACTGCGCCTACACCGACGACTTCGAGTGCAGCTTCCCTCCGGCCGAGAACGACCTGCCGGTCGCCGTGCGCGCCGGCGAGAAGGCCTGGGCCGCCGAGCGCAATCCCCGGAGCCCGCAGGCGGCGGTGCTCGCCCGGCGTCCCCGGGGCTCCCGCCCGGTCGCCGTGCGGACGTCCCCGGCGCGCCCCGGCCGCAAGCGTCGACGCCCTACAGGTGCGGCAGCACGGCCGAAACGCCGTTGATCACGAACTGCACCCCGAGCGCCGCCAGGATGAGCCCGAGGACCCGCGTCATCGCCATCACACCGGTCCGGCCCAGTCGGTTCAGGATCGGGTGGCCGAGCCGAAGGACCACGAACGTCGCAGCGGCGGTCACGAGGATCGCGACGAACGTCGCGACGACGATCCACGGGTCGCCCCCGGCGCTCCCCTCGTAGATCATCACCGTCGAGATCGCGCCCGGACCGGCGAGGAGCGGGATCCCGAGGGGCACGACCGCGACCTCGTCCCGCCGGGCGATCGCCTCCGCGCGGTCGGCGGGGCCGAGCTTCGTCCGGGTGACCTCTCCCTGGAGCATGTCGAACGCGACGAGGAACAGCAGGATGCCGCCGGCGATCTCGAAGGCTCCGAGCGTGAAGCCGAAGACCGCGAACAGGAACCGCCCGAGGAGGGCGAAGAGCGCGAGCACCGCGCCGAGAACGAACACCGCCCGACGGAGGACGACCTGGCGGTCCTCCTCGGGGAGGCCTTCGGTGAGCGAGACGAAGAACGGCAGGGCCCCGAACGGGTCGACGATAGCGAAGATGCTCAGAACGATCGCGGCGTAGACGGCGACGTCGGTCACGCGCGCTCCCCTCCTGGTCGCGGACCGGAGCGTCCGGCCGCTTCACGCCTTCGGCCGGGGCCTTCGGGCCCCGACGGCCGTGCCCGCGGCGGACCGCCCGACGACGATCTCCACCCGCGCCGGAGGGCGCGACGCTCGGGAGGCCGATCGCGCGCCTCCGGCCCGGACGCGCAGAGAGCGGCGCGATCGTCCCTCGTTCCCGCCCGAAGCCGGGCTCCGGCGAGCGCGCCCCCGCAGGCGGAGCACGATCGGCTCCTTCTGGGGGTTGGCGAGCAGGAGAACGTGCCGCCGCGCGTCCCGCGGCTCGAACATCAGACGGGCGCGGCCGCTCAGGCGGATCCTCTGCAGGACCGGCCCCCCCTGCGGGCCGACGAGCAGGAGGAACGAGCGGCCCGGCGCCGGGGCGTCGAGCGCGACGTCGATCTCGCACGCCGGCCGCACGAGCTCGACCTCGAAGCGGACCGTCGAGACCGGCTCCAGCACTACGTAGCGGGGCAGCTCGGCGAGCGACAGGACCACACCGGTACAAGTGACGAAGAACGGAAAACCCTGATTGTCGAGGGGAATCGATGGGGCCGCGTCACGTTAAATCGGGCCTCGGGCTCTTCCGGTCCGATGGCAGCGAAGCGGAGCGCTCGCGTGGTCTGGAACGGCGATCTCGCGCACGGCAGCGGAACGGTCAGCGGCACGAGCGGGACGTTCGTCCACGTTCCGGTCTCGTGGGCGTCGCGCACGGAGGCGCCCGGCGGCAAGTCCAGCCCGGAGGAGCTCCTCGCCGCCGCGGAGGCGTCCTGTTTCTCGATGGCGCTCTCGGCGGGGCTCGGCCGCCAGCAGAAGCCCCCGACCAAGCTCGAGGTCAGCGCGACCGCCACGTTCGACAAGGTCGGTGAGGCGTGGAAGGTCACGACGATGGAGCTGGAGGTCGTCGGCACGGTCCCGGGGATCGCGCCGGCGGAGTTCGAGGCGGCGGCGAAGGCCGCGAGCGAGGGCTGTCCGATCTCCGGGGCGCTCAAGGGCAACGTCGCGGTCTCCGTACGGGCTCGGCTCGGCTGAGGCGCCCCGGAGCCGGCGTCGGACCGACGGTACGCGAGCACGATGCACCCCTGGAAGCGCTACCGCGTGCGCCCCGGCCGGAAGGTCCGGCTCGAGCGCTGCGACCCGGCGGAGCGGGACGGCGAGCTCGCCCGGACCGACAAGGCGGCGAAGGCGACGCTCGCCCGGCTCCTCCCCAAGATCGACCGTCTCCAGGCGCTCCTCTGGGCGGAACGGCGCCACCGCCTGCTGGTCGTCCTCCAGGGGATGGACACCGCCGGGAAGGACGCGACGATCCGTCGCGTCTTCGAGGGGGTGAATCCCCAGGGGGTCCGCGTCGCCCGGTTCGGCCCGCCGACCGAGGTCGAGAGCGCCCACGACTTCCTCTGGCGGGTGCACCCGAAGACCCCCGCGGCCGGGGAGATCGTGATCTTCAACCGGAGCCACTACGAGGATGTCCTCTGGCCCCGGGTCCACGGGACGATCGACGCGCGGGAGGTCGAACGGCGCCTCGAGGCGATCCGCGACTTCGAGCGGTTGCTGACCGAGGAGGGGGCGACCGTCCTCAAGTTCTTCCTGAACATCGACCGCGCGGAACAGAAGCGTCGCCTCGAGGCCCGGCTCCAGGACCCGGCGAAGCACTGGAAGTTCAGCGTCCACGACCTCGCCGAGCGCCCGCGGTGGCCGAAGTACCAGCGCGCCTACGAGGAGCTGCTCGCGAAGACGTCGACCGCCGACGCGCCCTGGTTCGTCGTGCCGTCCAACCATCCGCTCTCCCGGGACGTGGTCGTCGCGGCGATCCTCCATCGGGCGCTCGACCGGCTGCCGATGCGCTACCCACCCCTCGCCCCGGACGTCGGGCGCCAGCTCCGCTCGCTCGGCTGGCGGCTCCCGTCCTCAACGGCAGGCCGGTCGTCGCAGCGTTAACCGCCGCCCCAGTCGCCGAGGCGACGCTGGTTCGCGCCGCGGCCGGAGCCGCCTCGGGGCGTCGCCGAGCCCTCGCCCGGCGCCTCCGCCTCGTCCGGCTCGCCGTCGCCGGGCTCGGAGGGGAGCAGCTGCTGCAGCAGCGCCGGGCTGACGTCCCCCCCGAGGAGCCCCACCAGCTCGTCCGGTGTCAGCTCGAGCTCGGCGACCAACGCCCGCGCGACGGACCGACCGGTCGCCGAGCGGGGGGCCCGGGCGACCGACTCGAAGAGCGCTTCGGCGAACGGCAGGGTCTCGAGACGGGATTTTCGTCGGGAAAGATGGACGCGGCGCGCGAGCTTGTCGGCGAGCGCGTCCCGGGCCGCCCGCGCCCCGCGCGACGCGCCCATCGCCCCGAGGAACCTCGGGAACGCTGCCGAGCCCTGGCCGACGGCCGGTCGTTCGCGGATCGCGAGCGAGACGCCCCCGGAGAGGATCTCCCCGGCGTAGCTCCAGAGCCCGTAGACCCTCCACCGGCGGGCCCGCGAGAGGAGGAGGTCGGCCGCGGCGAGCCGACGCAGCGCCGCCTCCCGGTGTACCGCGTCCGGCGCGAACCACGGGATGTTCTCCTCGACCCAGGGCAGCAGGTCGTCCGGGGGGGCGTCCAGCCGGTCCCGGAGCTCGACCGAGCGGTAGTACCGCGGCCGGCTCAGCAGCTCCTCGGTGACCCCGGCAAAATCGCTCACCTGGTCGCGTCCGCTCAGCAGTGCCCGCTGCGCGGTCGGGTCGGAGAGGGGCGCGATCGCCTCGAGGTCGTTCAGCGCGGCACGGAGGTCGCCGTGCGACCGCTCCACGATCGTCGCGAGCGTCTCCGGGGGTACCGCGAGCGCCTCGGCGCTACAGATCGCCCGGAGGCGGTCGGCGATCTCGGACGGGGCGATGGGTCCGAAGCGGATCGTCCGAGCCGCGGTGCGGAACGACGCCGAAGAGCGACCGAGGGGTCGGTCATCGTTGACCGTCAGGACGAGCGGCTGGCGCGTCGAGCGGAGCAGACGGGCGATCGCGCCGAGACCTCCCCGGTCCCCGGTCTCCTCGACCCGACCGGCGTCCCGCCAGTCGTCCAGGTCCCGTCGTGCCGCCGGCAGCTTGGCCCATCCGGCGTTCCCCGGGCTCCGGGGGACCCCGGCCCACTCCTCGAACCTCCGGCCTTTCCGTCCTTCCGTCAGCCCCCAGGCGGCGTTGAGGGCCTCGACGGTCCGGTAGCGCCCCTCCAGGAACGCCCGCAACGAGACCGTCTCGACCGGACGTCGGGCGGCCTCGGTGGTCCTTCCTCCGCTCAGGCAGTCCGCCTCGTCCAGGAGGACGAGCGTCCGCTTGCGCGGGCCGGTCCCGGGTCCGGCGTCGAGCGTCCGCGTGATGGAGGCCCGGCCCGCCACGCGCTCGATCGCCCCCTGGTTCCGCGCCTCGGAGGCGTTCATCTCCACGAGGACCCACCCGCGCTCCGCGGCGAGCGCGACCGCGGCGCTGGTCTTTCCGACGCCGGGCGGACCGACCAGGATCACCGCCCGCCGCGCGGGGTGTCCTTCCTCGGCCCAGGCGTCGGCCCACGCGGCCAGCTCCCGTCGGGCGCTCGCGTTGCCGATGAGCTCGCTCAGGCGCGTCGGGCGCCACCGTTCGGAGAGCGGACGGCGATCGACCGGTCCCGCCATCGGGTACCGGGACCTCTCCCCTGCGATAACGCTCGTGCCCCGCGGTCGAACCGCTCTTGGGGGCGGGCGTCCTCCGGTGGTCGGGGGTCGGGATGGCGGGGGAGCTCGTGCGCCGCCGAAGGCCGTTCGCGGGCACACCGATCGTCCTGTCGGAGCTCGCGTTCCGCGTCGCTCCGAGCGACCCGACAGACTCCCCGGGGATGATCGTCGAGCTCCTGCGTCGTGCCCGACGCGCGGGGGTGACGACGTTCGATGCGGTCGACGTCCCCGACCCCCCGCTCGCGGAGCTGCTCCTCGCTCGAGCGTTCCCGACGGGTGACCCGGACGTGGTCGTGATCGGTCCTGGCCCCCGAGCCGAGGCCACGGGGCGTCCCGCAGGGTGGGGGAGAACCCCCCAGCTTCCCCCCCGGCCGCCCGTCTTCGACGTAGCGTCCCCCGCCGCAAGCCCGTCGTTCGTCCGGCTGGTACCGCAGGGCGCTGCGGATCCCGGTGTCAAGCTCCCGGCGGGGGCAGACCGCGCGGGTCTCGCTCCCCTCGCCCTCATCCCCTGCTCCACCCCGGAGGAGGTCGCTGCGGCCGCGCTCCGTGCCGGCCCGAAGCTGCTCGTCGGGGCCCTCTCCCTCCTGGACCAGCGGCTGCTCCGCGCCGCGGAGCGGGCGAGCGGGACGGGCGACGTCGGCTGGGTCGCACGCGATCCGTTCGCTGGGGGTCGCCTCGACGGACGACGGTTCCTCCCGAGCGGCGCGCCTGCCCACGGGGCCCCGCCCACGCTCCGACAGCTGGACGCCGACTTCGCGCCGGTCGCCCGGCTCAGCTTCCTCGCGCGAACCGGCCAGCGCACGCTGGCCCAAGCCGCGTTGCGGTTCCTCCTCGAACGACCCTGGGTCGCGACGGTCTGCCTCCCGCTCCCGACCCCGGATCGCTGGCAGGAGATCGTCGGCTTTCGGAGCTCGCCCGGCCTGGACGAGGAGGAGCTGCGTCGGGCGGAGGGGACGGCCGAGTCGCCGAGCGAGAGGTCGCCCACGGTCGCGGCAGCTCGAGCGGGAGACGCACGATGAGCGCCCGCTCGACCGCCCCGCCTCCCCGGACCGGAGACCCGATCCCGGAGTTTTCGGCCCGGTCGGAGGGCGGTCGAACGGTGGGCCGAGCCGAGCTGCTGGGTCACCCCGCGGTACTGTACTTCTATCCCAAGGCCAACAGCGCCGGCTGCTCGATCGAGGCCCGCGAGTTCGCGCGACACTACGAGGAGTTCCGACGCGCGGGGGTCGCCGTCGTCGGGGTCAGCGTCGACCCGGTCGAGGCGCAACGCCGCTTCCGGGAACGGTGTGCACTGCCGTTCGAACTGATCGCCGACGTGGACGGGGTCCTGAGCGGTCGGTTCGGGGTCTTGGGCCGGATCGGCATGGCGCGGCGGACGACGTTCCTGATCGGCGCGGACGGCACGGTCCTGGAGGTCGTCCGGAGCTGGCGGCCGAAGCGGCACGTCGAGCGAGCCCTCGAGCGATTCGTCGCCGGCGAATCCTCCCCCGCGACCTCCCGCAGCGACTAGACCGGCGCTTCGTTCCGGCCTACGGTCACCGTCTTCGCTCAGCGGTCCGGCAACGCGAGAGCGGCGGCCGCCTCCCCTCGCTCCTCGGAAACTACTTGGCCCCGGAGGGATTCGATGGTTACGTAGGGACGGCCAGTCTCCCCGGACCCGCGGGCGAGGTTTCCGGTGCGACGGGGGCCGCACCGTCCACGACGATGGGCAGGCGACGACGGGGGAGGGCGACGGCGAGGCCCGTCACGCCTCCGCGCCTGCCGGCCGGGCGGCGGAGCTGATCCTCGTGGCATCCCGGCGGCCCTGGGTCGGCGCCCCGGCACGACGGTTGCGCCTCCCGCTGGTCCTCGCGCTCATCGCGGGCGCGTCGACCGCGGGCGTCGCCGCCTGGTACCTCCCGGACGCGCTCGCCAACGTCCGCCGCTGCGGACGCTCGTCCGCCGGCTCCGGTTGCACCGCGCACGCGTTCTGGGGCCTCGCCCCGGAGCAGTTTCTCGCAGCGTGCGCGATCGGGCTCCTCGCCGGAGGGTTCATCGCCCTCCTCGGGTTCCTGGCGTACCGGGGCGTCGTCCGTGGCAGCTGGGGGGGATATGCGGTCACCGCCGCCAGCTTCGCGGGCGTCTTCGCCTACGGAGGCTTCGGGCTCGGGGTCGTCGCCGGGATCGTCGCCGGCTGGATCCTCACCGGGGCCGCGACCGGGCGCGCGGCAGCGCCTTCCGAGTGGTCCGGCTCGCTCCCCCGCGGCGTCCCGCCCGCCCCGAAGCCTCGACCCCGGGTGCGCGTCTTCGCGCCGAGGCCTCCCGTGACGGAGTGGGACGGGATCTTCGCCGCGGTCGCCGGAGGACCCGGGACGTCGGGGCGACCGAAGCCGGCGCTGCCGACGGCCGACCGCCTCGCGGAGGCGCTGCGGAAGAGCCGGGTCGCTCCGAGCGTCGACCCCGGACGCGCGACCGGTCGTCCCCCGGTCGTCGTTCTCCCCCCTCCTCCTCTGGGCCTCCGCGGCTCGGTCCGGAGCGGACCGGTCCCCGGGGTCGGCAACGGTCCTGTCCGTCAGATCCCCGCCACCGCAACCCACCCTCCCGCTTCCGGCGTGCGGCTTCCCCCGGTCGGGGCTCACCCGCCCGTCCGAGGCGGCGTTCGGCCCTCGGCGACGACACCCTCGTCAGTGCCGGCTCGACCCGCCGCGACCGTCAGCCGGGCGCCGACCGGCCCCGCGCCCTCCCCCGCCCCCGGGGCGCGGCGGGGTCCCCTGCGGGAGTTCCGTCCTGCCACGCTCGCCTCCGTGACGAGCTCCGCCGGCCGACCCGCCCCGCCCCCGGCCGCAGCGGGCCCCCCTGCGCCCCCGACCCGTGCGAGCTCGGTCGACCCGCGGTCCTCGCCGGCCCCTCCCCCTCTCGAGCCGAGGGCGGTCCCGCCCCCGGTCCGCCCCGCGGCGCCGTCCCCCGCTCCTGCCCGTGAGATGCCCAGCCCCCTCTACATCCCGCCCCCGCCCCCCGGGCAATCGCCCACGCCGGCCGAGCCGAGCCGGGCCCGGCCCCCCCGCGCATGGCGTTGCCCGAACTGCAAGCTCGTGAACGCGCCCTGGTCGTCGCGCTGCACGCGATGCCGGACCGCGTCGCCCAACCCCTGACGGTCCACGCACCGCCCGCCGGAGCTGCGCCGTCGGCGGACCGCTGCGACAGTTCCTTATCCACGACCCCGTTCGGTCGGGCAGAGCTCATGGTCGCCTCCGGCGGGGTGAAGGCTCCCAGCAAGGGGTGGGTCAGCGCCGCGACGGGCATCGAGATCCGGTCGCTGGTCGAGGGGGAGGGGAACGCGCTCGTCCTCTTCCGGATCGCGCCGGGGATGGCGTTCTCGACGCACCAGCACGATTTTCCCGAGTACGGAACCCTCGTCAGCGGGCGCGGCAAGCTCGTGCTCCCGGACGGGCCCCAGGACATCCTCGAAGGGGACTCGTACTACGTCCCCTCGGGGACGGTCCACGGCTTCGAGTCGGTCGAACAGACCGGTCCGGTCGTCCTGCTGCACGTCTCGGTCGGGGGCAGCGGCAAGGCGCGCCGCCCGATGTTCCGCCATCTCCTGGGCCAGTCACGCGAGCTGGCGTTGGTCCGGCCGGGCGGCGGAACGACCCCGCGACTGTTCTCGGACCGTGCGCTCGAGAGCGGGACTACGGTCGACTGATGCCGCCCCGAGCAGGGGCGTCCGAGGGCCCTGCGTACTAGCGCAGGTGCGGGCTCCCGGCGGCGAGCGAACCTCTCCCCGCGTCGAGGCGGTGCTCGCTCATGGACAACGTAGGCGAGTTCGCTTCCGACCGGTGGGGGTCGGGACCTCAGGTGGTAAGATCGACCGAGCTCGTGATCACGACCTCGGCCGGCGGAGAGCCGTATACGTTGGCGAACAGCAGGTACCAGATCCCCTTGCCCAGACGGACGGAGATCTCCGCGGACGAGACGTTCCCCGAGGTCCACGGGGACATCTTGGGGGTCAGGTTCGTGGAGAGGTTCTCCGACAGGTTCGTCGTGAGGCTCAGGTAGCCCTTGTGGTTCAGCACGTACGCCGTCACGTTCGGGGTGGCGCTGAAGCCTCCCCCGAGGTGCTCGGAGACGTTCAGTTGGAACGACGCGAACCAGTAGGACCCGCTGGTGACGTTCGCCGACGTCCCCTTCTTGACCAGCACCGCGACGACCGGGGCCCCGGGGGCGACGGTCAGCAGATAGATCGCGATCACGACGATGGCGACGAGGACGGCGACCGGGATCAGCCCCCACCAGACCCAGCCGGTCCTCGGTCGGCCCCTCCGTCGCCGGTGCGGCCGCTCCTCCGGGAGGTCGTCCTCCGGCTCAGCGCTCGGCGCGGCGGCGGTACGAGGCGTCCAGGTCGCCCGTCCCGCCGGGGCCGGGGGGAGCGGGGCCGTGCGGGGGGTCCGCCGGGCGCGCACCGGCGTCCCGCAGGTCCGGCACGTCGACCAGCCCGGCTGCAGCGCGTGACCGCACGACGGGCACGTCTGAGGGCGCGCGTTCACCGAGACCGGATCGGCTTCGGGGAATTAGCCGTTAGCGTTAGAGGGCCGGGCCCGCTCCGGACCGACCCCGCGGCCGGTTGCCGCAGAGTCGGCCCCCCGGGGCCGCAGTCCCGCACCCCGACCCTCCCTCCTCGCGGGTCCCGGCGCGAGGAGCGGCCGGCCGATGGCGCGCTAATGAGGTGGGCCGAGGTCGCGTCGTCATGGAGCTGCGCGGGGTGCTCTGGGGTGACTTCGAGTCACTGTTCGCGTTCCGACGCTCCCGGTACGACGCGATCGAACGGGACCCAACGTACGGCATGGTCTCCCAGCCCGCCCCCCCGACGCTCCCGGAGTTCGCCAGTTGGTTCGGTCAGCTCCACCGGGAGATCCTCGAGCGGCGGACCGTCTGTTCGCTCGCGGTCGAGGACGGGAAGGTCGTGGGCATGTGCTCGGTCCGCGGCGAGGGCACCCACCGGGAGACGCGGCACGTCGGGGCGCTCGGGCTCGAGGTCCTAGAAGGGTACCGGCGCCGCGGGATCGGGGAGGAGCTCCTCCGCCACGCCCTGGAGTGCTGTCGGGGGGTCTTCGAGGACGTGACGCTGGCCGTCATTCCGTCCAACACCGGCGCGCGGCGCCTGTACGAACGGCTCGGCTTCGTCGCCTACGGGGTCGCCCCGCGCGCCTTCCAGCGCGCCGGTACCTACCACGATTTCGTACTGATGCACCGAAGGCTCGCCTAACCGTCCGAGGGAGGCGCTCGAGCGTCCTCCTCCTCGAGCGAGCGGTGGTAGGCGACGGCCGGGGACGCAGGGACGTCAGCGCCGCGCCACGCCGAGCGCGGCCATCCGGGCGTCAAGGCGAGGCGCACCGCCAGGCGCGACAGACTGGAGATCCAGTGGGCCTCCGCCACCGCCTCGAGGGGGACGAGCCGTATCTCGGCGATCTCGGGGGGCTTCGCCGCGGGCTCTCCGGCCCGGTACTCGAGACGGAAGGCGAGGTAGACGTCGCTCTCGTGGGGGCCGACGACGCGGTGGCGCACGAGCAGGAGCGAGCCGACCCGGACCTCGACGCCGGTCTCTTCCTGGAACTCGCGGACGACGGCCTGCTCGGGCTCCTCGCCAACCTCGACGTAGCCGCTCGGGATCGTGAAGCGTTCGCGGTAGACCGCCCGATTGACGAGGACCTTCCCGTCCAGCAGCAGCACACCTCCCACGCCGAGGCGAGTGTGGGGAGGGGGGAGCGGATCCGGGGGGTTCGGCAACCCGACCATCGGAGGCGGTAGTCCTGCCGCTATGCAAGCGTGACTGGGATGGGTCAGCTGGTGTCACACCGGCGGCTCGTGGCACCGGTTAGCTCGGAACGTCGGGCCCCCGGTCGACCACGCGCCCCGGGGCCCGGGTGGGTGGGTCGCGTGGAACCGGGGTGCTGACCCAAGGCGTCCCGGCGTCCCGCGGTCGAAAATGGCTTCCGCGCTCGCGACCTACGCTCGGCACGCATCGCGGACTTGAGATCGACCTGCACCTGAGGGGCGGCCTGGGCGACGAGGGGTTCATCGCCGAAGCGATCGGCAACCTCGCGGCGTTCCGACTCCAGCAGGAGCGAGGGGAGACCCTTGCCTGGCAGGTCCTTCGCGTCGAAGGTGCGGGAGTGCACCACTTCCGTCTGGTCATACGGCACCCCGACCGCGTGCTGGACATCGGGATCGCCCACGACCTGCGCCGTCTCCTGGATTCCCTCTCCGACGAGACGACCGAGGAGCTGCGCAAGCGGTTCGACGACGCCCGGCAGGCGGGGCTGAAGCCCACGCGGCTCCGACACGTCCGCGAGGCCGCGGACCTCTGGCAGGACGATTTCTGGAACTGGCTGGGATGAGACGGGGCAGACGGGGCTGCCGGAGGGGGTAGAGGCGATGTCCGACGACGGCCCCGGAACGGTGCGCGATTACCGTGCAGGCTCGGAGAGTCCTCAGCAGCCGCGCCGCGGCGCCCTACTCGCCGACCGGCGCGGGCCCGAGAGCGGAGACCCGTGCGCGGTATCTCGGTCCCCTTTAGCTGGCCTGGATGACCAGGCCGATCTGGTAGGTGCCCGGCGTCGTGGGCATCGTTAGGTTCAGGGCGATGTGGTCCCAAGAGTCGTTGAGCACGACGTTGCCCAACCCAGATGCATAGGAGTCCGGAAGCTTCGCATAGAACGAAGTGATCGTGAAGTTGATGCTGGCACCGTTCTCGAGAAGGAAGGTCAGATTGTAGGTGCCTCCGACCGGAGCGGTAGCCGGGAACGACGGGACCTCGCCCCACTGCCAGTCGGCCTCCAGGGCGTTCGGGCCGGTCGTGACGACCTGGATCGGCGGCTGGTCGTCCAGCAAGGTGACCTCGCGCACCGAGGGTCCCGGTGCGACGCGGTAGGCCGCGAAGACGCCGACCGTCACCACCAGCAGCGCGACAACGACGACCACCGCGACCCTGAGTCCAGGGCGCGAGCGGGGAGGCGCTCGGAGGCTCTCGTCCCCCATTCCGGCCCCGGACGGATCGGTGACAGGTCCGGGCGCGAGAGGTTGGGATCCCATGGGTGGTTCGGTCCCGACGCTAATGCGACCGAGTCGATGAACCTGACGTCGGTCTTAGCGTCAGCCTCTCCGACCCCCGATCGGGTGCGATCCCCCCTGAACAGGAGCCGCCAGAGAGGATCGAACTCCCGACCTGCTGATTACAAATCAGCCGCTCTCCCGACTGAGCTATGGCGGCGCGTACATCCGACTTACGATTCTTGGACGGTAAGGCTTTCCCTGGAGGGCGGAGAGGATCGGCCCTGCCCTCAGGCGTGGCGCTCGAGTACCCGTCCGCGTCCCAGGGCGGACGTCTCGGGGCGAGCGCCCGAGAACGCTCCACCGGAACAGGGCGAGGTCCGCTCCGGCGGGTCGTCCTGCCGATGCTCTAAGGAGCGTCGCGATCGCGCGCCCGTCCGACGAAGTCTGCCGGAACGACTCGAGGAACGTCCGAGCGTGCACGAGACGCCCCGGCGAAGGAGGGACCGGACAGACCGGCTCCACGATCGGCCACCGAGGGCCGAACGAAGGGCAGCTCCGGACTCTGGAACGCCGCAGACGAGCTCCACCCCGGACGGGCGAGGGTGTCGTCGGCCGTCGTCGTCGTTCCGTCCATCGACGCGGCGGGACCGTGTGGTACTAGCCGCCTAGCGGGAGAGCGTGACGAGGTCCTTCGCGAGCTGGCCCGGGTCCGTGATCATCGGCCAGTGCCCGGTCGCGATGACCGTGTGCGGTCCGTTGAGCTTCCCCCACTTGCCCGCGACGATCTCGTCGACCGGGTCTCCGGCCAGGCTGCAGAAGACGTAGGCTTCCCGAACCTGGTCGTAACGGCTCGAAAGGGTGATCGGGTCGGTCGCCAGCTTCAGCGGCCAGGGCGTCGCGAGCGCGGACAGCCGCTTCCTCGCGGCGCCCTGCACGTCCTTGCCGATCGTGTCGATCGTCTTGTCGGTCAGCGGGACTCCCGTCGCGCCGGCGGGGAGCGGGCCGAACTCTCCGGAGGGATCGAAGCCTCCCTGCGGCTCGCGGACCCGCTCGGGCCGGAAGGCGTCCAGGTACAGGGCCAGCCGCACCTTCTCCGGGATGCGGTCCGCCACCGCGGCAGCGACCTTGCCGGCGAAGCTGTGTCCGACCAGGACGAAATCGTCCAGTTCGTTGTACCGCACGACGTTCAGCACGTCCTGGATGGCCGTCTCCATGCCGACGTTCGGCCCGGCGAGATGGACCCGCTCCCCCATGCCGGTCAGCGTCACGGGAACCGCGGTGTGGCCCTGCTTCTCGAGGAGGCGCACGACGTCCGTCCAAGCCCACGAACCGAGCCAGGCGCCCGGCACGAGCACGAACCGCTGCATGGCCGGCCTAGGGGCTGGACGAGCTATAAGCCTCGGATGCGGAGGTCCTGCAACGCCCCCGCTCGGCGGACCGGACGGGGAGGACCGCCCGGCCGCCGGCGACCCGAAAGCGACGGGCGAACGACCTATCTCGGAAGGACGCTCCGGCGGGAAGGAGGGTCGTGCTTCGGGGGCTCCGCTCCGCCGGCGTGCTCGGCCCGCTGCCGTCGACGTTCTTCACGGTCCTCGGTGGGGCGGTCTGGGCCGCAGGAGCGCTCTTCGCGCTCTCTGCGCTCGCCTGGCCAGGGTACCTTTCGCTTTCGGTCCCCGAGGCGATCGTCTGCGCGGCAGCGGGCCTAGCGCTGGTCCTGGTCGGGCGGGGGCGGCGCTCGAAGGAGCGTCGGGGTTCGAGCGGTCCCCGTCGGTAGGCGCCGCCGGGCGAGGTTTCCTCGCGTTATTGACCACGGTCCGGCCGCCGTCCGACGTTCTCCAGCGCCAACGTGCCCACCGAGACGCTGATAACGGCCGTGGACGTGCCTCGGCACCTATGGCGTCTCCCCGAGGAGCCCGACGTTCGGCTCGACTCGTCGTCACGCTGACCGCGACCGTGGTGGCGCTCGCCCTTCTCGCCGGTCCGCTCGTGCTCGAGCGGACGGCGTCGGCCACCGCCTCGCCGGGCGTCTCCGCCCCTGCGTCGGGCGCGTTCCGGTACATCTATGTCGACTGGAACGGCGCCTCCCACAACATCTCCTCCGCCGGAACCCCGGCGAAGGCGTTCTCGTTCAAGCCGGGAGAGACCGGTCACGCCAATTTCACGTTCGTCTTCTCGGGCGGCACGGTGCCGACCGGCACCTCGGCCCAACTCCAGCTGACATACCTCGGCCTCGTGCTCACGACGAGCAACGCCGCGGTCGTCCCGAGCATCCTCGTCCCCGGTAAGGGCACGGCCGAGGTGAACTTCTCGTTCGGACCGCTCTACGACGCGATCGAGGGGGCGTTCCGGGTCACCGCGAGCCTGGTCGCGTCGAGCGGAGGCAGCTACTGGAGCCAGTCGTTCTACCTGTTCGTCAAGGCCCCGTACCTGCTCGAGTCCGCCGCGGTCATCGTCCTGCTGATCCTCCTCATCGTGGAGGCGTTCCAGATCGCCCTCGCGCTGCGCGAGGCCCGACGTCCCCCGCCGCCCGGCACGCCCGCTCCGCCGTCCCCGGCCCCCGGCTCGACGACCGCCCCGGTCGGCCCCGCGGGCACCGAGAGCGGTAGCGGAGGCTCGGGGCCGCCGCCGCCTCCGCCCGCCGGCCCCGGGGGTGCCCCGTGAGCGCGGTCTCGAGCGCCGCCGGTTCCGGGATCGTGCTCGGCATCGTGGTGGTGTTCCTGTTCCAGCAGTTCGGAATGCTCGGGCTGAGCGACCTGTTGAGCACCCTCGTCTACTTCGTTGTCGCCGGGCTCGTCGGGGGCGTCGTCTTCGGCGGAGCCGCCACGATGCTGGTCCGGCGGGCACGGGCCCGCGCGGCCGCGACGAAGTAGGCGGCCCCCGGGGCCCTCCGGGTCAGGGTTACAAGCCCCGACCCGGTGGCGCCTCGGTGAGCCGGTTGGAGCCAGCGCCCCGCGTCGTGCGAGCGCCTCGCGGGCCGGAGCGCAGCTGCCGGGGCTGGGGCCAGGAAGCGGCGCTCCGCTTGCTGATGAACAACCTCGACCCAGAGGTCGCCCGCGACCCGGAGCATCTGATCGTCTATGGGGGCCGGGGGAAGGCGGCCCGGAGCTGGGCGGCGTTCGACCAGATCGTCGCGACGCTGCGGGGACTCGGGGACGACGAGACCCTGCTCGTCCAGTCCGGCAAGGCGGTCGGTGTCTTCCCGACCCACGCCGACGCCCCGCGCGTCCTGATCGCGAACGCCAACGTCGTCCCGAGGTGGGCGACCGACGAGATCTTCTGGGACCTCGAGGCACGCGGCCTCACGATGTACGGACAGATGACCGCCGGCAGCTGGATCTACATCGGCACCCAGGGGATCCTGCAGGGGACCTACGAGACGCTGGCGGCGCTCGCGCGGGCGGAGTTCGGTCAGGGGGACCTCGCCGGCCGCTGGATGCTCTCCAGCGGGCTCGGGGAGATGGGAGGAGCCCAACCGCTCGCGGTGACGCTCCTCGGCGGGGCCGCGCTGATCGTCGACGTCGATCCCCGGGCGCTCGCCCGCAGGAAGGGGCTCCGGTACCTCGACGCCGAGGCGACGTCGCTCGACGAGGCGGTCGCGCTGGTCCGGGACAGTGCGCGGCTCCGGCGGCCGCTGTCGGTCGGGCTCTGCGCGAACGCGGCGGACGTCTATCCGGAGCTGGTGCGCCGCGGGATCGTCCCGGACGTCGTCAGCGACCAGACGGCGGCGCACGACCTCCGGGTCGGTTACGTCCCGAGCGGCCTCAGCGTGGAGGAGGCGGCTCGGCTCCGCGCAGCGGACGCGGCCGGCTACCTCAGCCGGGTCCGCAGCTCGCTCGCCGCGGAGGCGCGGGCGATCCTCGAGCTCCAGCGGCGGGGGGCGAAAGCGTTCGACTACGGCAACAACTTCCGCGCCCAGGCGCGGGACGCGGGCGTCGCGGAGGCGTTCGAGATCCCGGGCTACGTGCCGAAGTACATCCGCCCGCTCTTCGCCGTCGGGAGCGGTCCGTTCCGCTGGCTCGCGCTCAGCGGCGCGCCGGAGGACATCCACGCGATCGACCGCGCGATCGAGCGGGAGTTCGCAGCGAACGAGCACCTCGTCCGCTGGATCCGCCTCGCCCGGGAGCGCGTCGCCTTCCAGGGACTGCCGGCCCGGATCTGCTACATGGGCTACGGGGAGCGCGAGCGATTCGGCCACCTGGTCAACGCGATGGTCCACGACGGGGAGCTCCGCGCGCCGGTCGCGATCGGGCGCGACCATCACGACACCGGCAGCGTCGCGAGCCCGTTCCGCGAGACGGAGGCGATGGCCGACGGCTCGGACGCGATCGCGGACTGGCCGGTGCTGAACGCGCTCCTTAACGTCGCGAGCGGGGCGACCTGGGTCTCGTTCCACCACGGCGGCGGGGTCGGGATCGGCAACTCGCTGCACGCCGGCCTGGTCGTCGTCGCCGACGGCACGGAGGCCGCGGACCGCCGGATCGGCCGGGTCCTGCACAACGACCCGGGCCTCGGGGTCGCGCGCCACGCCGATGCCGGCTACGCGAGCTCCCGCCAGCTTGCCGCCACCGCCCGGTTCCGCATCCCGGGGCTGGATGCCGTCAGCCGAGGAACGACCCCGAAGGGCGGAGGTCCCGCCTCCGAAGGCTGACCGGCCCTGCTCCTCGGGGACCCCGGGTCGGTCGGTTGCTACACCCTAGCATAGCGTCCAAGGTTCCGCCCGCGGGCGCGGAACATTCCCTTATCCCCCTCTCCGGCGAGATTCTCCCCGACGGGACGACCCCGTCGGAAGGAACGATGGAGACGAACGGACGACACAAGTACGGGCTCGCCACGATCGCCGTCGCCACGCTCGTCGCCCTGACGATCGTGCCGGCTCTCGCCGCGACGGCGAGCGCGGCGTCGGTCGGCCCGGCGGCGACGCCGGCGCTGAGCGGCTCGGGCAGCTGGGCGTACGGGGGCGAAGCCTCCGGGACGTTCGGCCTGAAGGTCGGAGCGATCCATTACGACCTGGACGCTGCGGCCGGCCTCGACGTGGTCTACAACTCGACGAACACCAGTGCGAACACGACCGAGCTCACGGCGACCCGGACGGTCGTCGTGACGATCTCGGAGACGTTCAGCGGACCGCGGGCGAACTGGGCCTACCAGTTCAAGCTCGCCGAGGACGACGTCGCGATCGCGAACGTCACCGACCTCGCGACCGTGACGCTCGCCAACGGCAGCGTGGTGCCGGCGCTCGGCCTGTTGAACGCCTCGCTGCACGCGAACGTGACGCTGGCCGCGTCGCTGGTCGGCACGACCGCGAACGGCTCGATGAGCGACTACCTGAACGCCTCCGGCTACGCGAACGCCCATGTCGTGCTCGCGCCGGCGCTCGGTCTGGTCCCGCTCAACCTCACGAACGTGACGAGCTGGAGCGCCTCGGCGATGGCGACCGGCAGCGCCGACTGGAACATCAGCTGGAGCTGGGTCGACCATGGCTGGAACGGCACGAGCGCGAGCCACAGCGGCTCGATCGCCGGCACCTGGTCGGCGGCGACCGAGGTCACGCTCTACGGGCACGTCGGCCACCCGTACGCGGGCTGGCACGACCACCGCGCCCGCACCGCGGTCGAGATCGGCCTGACGGGGCCGTTCGACCTGTACGCCGGCTTCCTCCTGGTGCCGCACGGCTTCGACCTGTTCGGCGGCGGCTCGAGCACGCTCGGCGCTGCGGGACTCGGCTCCGGAGCGGCGACCTCCGAGGGCGTCTTCCTCAACCATGCCGGACACGTCACGGCCCGCTCGGTGACGGCGGGCAACCTCTCGGCCGGCGCCTCGGCGCCCTACGGCGCCTCGGTCGCCCTGGCCACCGGCGCGGCCCCGACGGTCGCCTCCTCCCCCGGTACGACCGTCTGGGCCCAGCCGATGAGTCCCTCGGCGGCGAAGAGCCAGGCGAGCTGCCTGCAGTACGGCACCGGCTGCGCGAGCACCCCGCGCTCGCTCGGCGGGCTGATCGTCCTGCTCGGCATCGCTGGCGTCGCGGCGGTCGTCGGGACGGTGCTCGTGCTCTCCCGCCGCGGACGCGGAGGGAAGCCGGCCCCGACGTCGGTCGACACCCCGCTGGCCGTGACCCCCCCCACCACCCCGATGCCGCCGACGCCCCCGACGGGCGTCGTGCCGGCGAGCGGCCCGGTGAGCCCGTTCCCCTAGTTCGGGACGGGAGCTCCGGCCGTCGGTGGGCCTTCGGGCCCACCGCAACCCCTTCCCTCCCCCGCCACCGTGTTCTCAGCGCTCGGTCAGGACGGCCGTCCGGCCGCACGCTCCCGGGCAGCTCTGACGACCCGGCGGTCGGCCTCGAAACGGAGGAGCTCCTCCGCCCGGTCGAGCGTGACCCACTCGTGCCGGTCGAACGTGGCCTCCTCGACCCGGACCGGACCGCCCGCGCTCCGCGCGAGGAAGTAGACGGTCGTCTTGTGGACGTTGGAGCGCTTCGCCCCGGAGTAGAACCGGTACGTCACCTCGAGGAGCTCGTCGCCGAGCCGGACGTCCGTGAGACCGGTCTCCTCGCGGACCTCCCGCACCGCCGTGACCGGGAGCGACTCGCCCGGGTCGACGTGTCCCTTCGGAAGGCACCAGCGGTCCTCGTCGACCTCGTGGAGCAGGAGGATACGACCGTCGCGCTCGACGACCGCGCCGGCGGCGATCTCGGCGACGATCGGTGCGTCCGGCCGGTACGGCTCGCTCCGGGGCTCGCTCATCGCCCCGCCGGAAAGCCGGGTCGGCATGAACGCTTCGCCCGAGCGGGGCTGGCCCCGAGAATCGTTATGGCGGCTCGTCCCTCCGGCGGCCGATGCTCGAGGCCGGCGAGGAGTACCACGACCTCGCCACCCTCGTCCGGAAGAAGGCGGCCAAGAACGGCCGGGCGCCTGCGCTGCGGTTCGGGAGCCGACGTCTGACCTACGAGGAGCTCGACCGCGACTCCGAGAGGATCGCCGCCGGCCTCTCGGGCCTCGGGCTCCGCCCCGGGGAGCGGGTCGCCGCCCTGCTGTTCAACACGCCGGAGTTCCCCCTCCTTTGGTTCGGCGCGGCGAAGGCGCGACTCGCGCTCGTTCCCCTGAACACCGGCCTGAAGGGGGAGATCCTGCGCTACGAGCTCGCCGACAGTGCCCCCAAGGCGATCGTCGTCGACGCCCGTCTCTGGCCGGCGTACGAGCCGTGGCGGGCAGGGCTCGGGATCCCGCACGAGTTCGTCGCGCCGTCCCCCGAGAGCGAAGTGCCCCCGGCGGCCGGGGCGCGGCCGTTCGACGAGCTATCGGCCGAGCCCGGCCCGGACCCTCTGCCCCCGCCCCGGCCGGAGGAGCCGGTCTCGGTGATGTACACGAGCGGGACGACCGGCCCTCCGAAGGGCGCGATCATCCCCCACCAGAAGCAGATCACGACCCCGATCGAGATCGCCGCGCGCAGCCGCCTCGAGGCCGGGAACGTCCTGTTCACCGCGCTCCCGCTGTTCCACTGCAACGCCCAGGAGATGACGACCCTGGTGGCTCTCCTCCACGACCTCGAGGCGGCGTACGACGAGCGGTTCCACGCGAGCACGTTCTGGGAGTCGGCGGCGGCCGTCGGCGCGAGCCACGTCTCGCTGCTGATCTCGATGATCAACGTCCTCTTCAAGCAGCCCGAGCGCCCCACCGACCGGTCGCACCGGGTCCGCACGGCACTCACCGCCGGAGCGACGCGCGCGGTCTGGCCCGAGTTCGAGCGCCGCTTCGGGCTATCGATCGTGGAGCTCTACGGGATGACCGAGTGCGGCTGCACGACGCTGATGAACCCGCCGAACGCCGTCCGCCTCGGCTCGATCGGGACGCCGCTCGGGTTCGTCGAGGCGCAGGTCGTCGACGACGACGACCGCCCGGTCCCCCCGAACGCGAGGGGGGAGCTGGTCGTCCGGCCGACCGCGCCGTACACGATGTTCCTCGGCTACCTCCACCAGGCCGAGAAGACGGTCGAGGCCTGGCGGAACCTCTGGTTCCACACCGGCGACACTGTCACGCGCGACGAGGACGGCTACTTCTACTTCGTCGATCGCAAGAAGGACATCATCCGCCGGCGCGGCGAGAACCTCGCCCCCTACGACGTCGAGTCGGTGCTCAACCGCCACCCGGGGGTCTTCGAGTCGGTCGTGGTCGGCGTGCCGTCCCCGCTCGGCGAGGAGGACGTCAAGGCGTTCGTCCAGCGACGCCCGGGCGCCTCGGTCGGCGCGCGCGAGCTGTTCGAGTACTGCGTCGGCGAGCTGCCGTTCTTCATGGTCCCGAGGTTCCTCGAGTTCGTCGACGAGATCCCCAAGACCGCGAACCAGAAGTCGCAGCGCTACCTCCTGCGGCAGCGCACGGGAGGCGAGGAGCACGACCGCGAGCGGCTCGGGATCGTCGTCCGGGCCCCGTAGCCCTCCCGCGCGGCGACGGCCGGCCGTCGTCCTCGACACGAACGCGCTCCTCCTGCCGTTCCGCGCGGGGTTCCCGCTCGAGCAGGAGCTCGCGCGCCTCGCCCCGGGCGCCGAGCTCGCCGTCCCGGCGGCGGTGCTCGCCGAGCTCGCCCGGCTCGCGGTGCGGGGGGTCGCCCCGGCCGCCCCCGCCGCCGCCTTCGCCCGCCGGTTGCGCACGGTCCCGACCCGCTCCCGGGGCGACGCGGCGGTCCTCGAGGCCGCGCGGCGCCTGAACGCGACCGTCGTGACGGCCGACCGCGAGCTCGCCCGGCGCCTCGGCGAGGCCGGCGTGCCGGTGCTCGTGCCGCGGGGTCGACAGACGCTCGCCCGGCGCGCCGGCACGACGCCCCCTACGCTCCGGACGCGGCGTCGGAGCGCCGCTCCACCCAACCGTTAAGAATCGACCCGGGCCTAGACGGGGTCGAACGCCGATGCGGGACGACGACCGGATGCTCGACCTGCCGAACGCGGAGTTCGGTAGCGGCATCGTCGGGGTCTGCGACGTCTGCGGGCAGCGTCAGGCGGTCGTGATCCTCCAGAAGGAGCGGTTCCGCCTCTGCGTCATCGACTTCCTGAACAAGTCCTGGATCAAGTCCGACCGGCGCCCGACCGCCCCCGCGCCGCTGTACCGGAGCGAGCGGGTCTGGTACCCGACCGCGTCGGTGCCGGGCGGGCGCGCCCCCGCGGTCGTGCTGAGCCCGACCAAGACCGTGCGCCACCCGGTCGTCCTCGTCGTCCCGGAGGTCTACGGGATCACGACGACCCTCCTGGACGCCGCGATCCGCTTCGCGAAGGAGGGGTTCGAGGTCCTAGTGCCCGACCTCGCCAAGACCGAGGGGGTCGGGGTCGGCCTGCACGCCTCGCTGCACGGGGGCCGGCTGTTCCGCGGGGGAGTCCCCGTTGCCTCGACCAAGGTCGCCGCGCTCCTCGGGGTCTACCGGGACGCCCTGCGCGCGCTGCTCGCGCGCGAGATGGTCGACCCGTCCCGATGCGCGCTGTTCGGGGCGTCCTACGGCGGCTCGCTCGCACTCGCCCTCGCGGCGGAGAGTACAGGCGTCTCCGCGGTGGCGCTCGCCTATCCGATGCCGGTCCGGCCGGCGACGCTCCCCTCGCTCGTCACCGCCCCGATCCTTCTCGTGCGCGGCTCGCGCGACGCCGCGGCCTCCACGGCCGAGCGGCAGCTCCGTGCTGCGGGCGCGGAGGGCCGATTGCGCGTTGCGACGCTCGACGGGGGACGCCACGGCTTCCTCTCCCGGGACCTCGGCGCCTACGACCTGACGCTCGCCGAGCACGCCTGGGAGGAGATCCTCGGTTTCCTGAAGGCGCAGCTGATGCCGCCTCCGCCGAAGCCGGCGCCGCCCCCGATCCGCCAGGCTGCCGTCGCGGTGACACCGGAGTCGTCGGCGGCGAAAGGGCCCTCCGCGTCGCCGGCGTAGCCGGCCCTCCGCGCCGGCGGCGCGCGGGGCTAGCCCGGATAGTCGTAGAAGCCGCGACCGGTCTTGCGCCCGAGGTGGCCGGCGGCGACCATGCGCCGCAGCAGGGGCGCCGGGCGGTACTTCGGGTCGCCGAACTCCCGCTGCAGCGTCTCGGCGACCTCGAGGGCGACGTCGAGGCCGATCAGGTCGCCGAGCTCGAACGGGCCCATCGGGAGCCCGGCCCCGGCCTTCATCGCGAGGTCGATCTCGCGGGCCGTCGCGACGTGCTCGTCCAGGGCGAAGCACGCCTCGTTCAGGACCGGGATGAGGAGCCGGTTCACGACGAACGCCGGCGACTCCTTCGTCCGTATCGGGACGAGGGGCGAACGGTGGTTGCGCAGGCCCTGCAGGAAGTCGATCGTCTCCTGGACGACCTCCTCGGAAGTGTCGACGCCCCCGGAGACCTCCACGAGGGGGAGCGTGTACGGCGGGTTGAAGAAGTGCGTCGCGAGGGTCCGTTTCACGTGGCGGAGCCCGCGGGCGAGACGCGTGACGGAGAGCGAGGAGGTGTTCGTCCCGATCGTCGCGTGCTCGGGGAGGACCGCGTCCAGCGCCTCGAGCACGGGACGCTTGACCTCCTCCCGCTCGAACACCGCCTCGACCACGAGGTCGGCGTCCCCGAACGCGTCGTAGTCGGTGACCCCGCGCACGCGGGCGACGACCTCGTCCCCTCGCTCGCGCGAGAACTTCGGCGCGAGGGCGCGACGCACGCCGGCAACCTGGGCGTCCGAGAGCTCGCCGGCCTCGCCCCGCACCCGCGCGAGCTCCTGGTCGGCGCGCCCGGCGTGGAAGGCGACGAGCTCGTCCACGATCCGGCGGACGCGCGCGAGACCCCGATCGACCGTCGGGCGGTCGACGTCCGTGAGCGCGACCTCGATGCCGTTGAACGCGAGCAGCTCGGCGATCGCCGCGCCCATCGTCCCCGCGCCCACGACGCCGGCTCGTGCGACGCGCATCGGACCTCGGCGGCTCGGACCCCTCGGTGCGTACTTAACCGACCGCCCCTGTCCACCGCCGCGCGAGCTCGGCGCCTGCGGAGGACGGCGGCGTCCTCGCCTCCCTCACCGCGCCCCGGCGGGGAGGGACGGCGCGCCGTACGGTCAGCCCCCGGCCTGTCCGCCGGCGCCCGCCGGGGCCGTGCCGAGGCTCGCCTCGGGTCCGCCAGGGTGGACCCCGCCGAGGGCAGGGTGCAACGCCGGTTGGACGGACGGACCGGGCCCGGCCTCGCGGGCGACGGTAGCGAGCAACGGACGGAACGTCGCCTCGGGAACGACGAGCGCACCGAGCACGAAACCGGCCGTCAGCACGTACTCGAGCGCCCAGCGGACGTAGAGGGGGACCCCGGTGACCGCGCCGGGCGCGGTCGCCCCCCACGCGCCGGCGATGCCGAGGAGGCCGAGCGCCTGGTCGGTGAGGCTGTCGAGTCCCGCGGCGACCAGCCCCGCGGGGAGCCAGACGAGGACCGAGAGCGCCGCCGCGCCGAGCGCGACGCCCCCCAGCCGGCCCCAGCCGACGCGAAGGGTGCGCAGCGCCCGCAGCGTCGCCTGAGGGAAGAACGCGGCGCCGACCGCGACCGCGGCGACGAGCTGGTGCTGTACGAGCCACTGGAACCAGAGCCCCGCCCCGGCGGTCAGCGGGTCGTGGGTCGTCCAGGAAGCGAACATCGACAGCGACCAGAGCAGCCCGCCGATAGCGAGCGCCCCCCGGAAGACCGCCCCGAGCGCCCACCGGGCGCCGGACGGCGGAGGGGCGACCGTCGGCACCGAACCGGGCTCCCCGCGCAGGCCGAGGAGCCCGCCGTAGACGACGAGCAGCAGCTCCTGGCCGAGGAGGGCCGCCCAGACGATCACCACCTGGGCCACGCCGAGATACCAGTTGTTGGTGATCAGGTTCGCCGTCGTCGTCCCGGACGCCTGCGCGATCAGGCCGACCCCGCCGGTCGCGGCGGCGGTCGTCGTGCAGCAGGAGCCGAGCGTCACGAGGCCGATCATCGCCGGGGTGAGCCCGGTCGCAGCACCGATCGCCTTCGACCGGGCGACCTCGGTAGGGGACGGTCGGAGCAGGCGGACGATCAACGCGGCGGCGACGGCCATCCCGAGGCCGACGCCGACGGCGACCGCCACCATGGCGATCGTCGTGAAGAACGGGAGGGCGAGGACGCCCCAGGGCGCCAGGACGATCAGGCCGGGGTAGAGCCACCAGGATTGGCCGGTCCCGCTCCCGAGTACGACGAGGAACGTCGTCTGCCCCCCCGCGGGGTAGAGCGAGAGCATCCCTCCGACCAGGAGCGAGCCGAGCGTGTAGGCGACCGCGAAGAAGATGGCGACCGGCCTCGCCCGGCTCCGCCGCAGGAAGCTCCGCAGCTCTCGCAGGAGCAGGGCGGAGCGGAGGTCGATCGGTACCCCCGTCGGCATCCTCTCGCCCACGCGGAGGACGGCTTATCTGCCGTCGGTTCGGACGCCGCGCCGCCGCCGGTCTCGAGCGGACGTTTTATGCGCGGACGCTCGCTAGGCGGCTCGAGCGGGGATGGCCCAGCCCGGTAAGGCGCTGGATTGCTAATCCAGTGGTGGTTTCACCTCGGGGGTTCAAAGGGGGGTCGGGCCGGTCCCGGTCCCCGGAACGTCCCCCTCCCCGCGCTCCGCTCCTTCCGGCTCGGCCGAACGCGCGCGGTAAACCGGCCCATCGGCCCAGACGCTGACGCGGGAGCCGGCCGGGGGCAGGGCCCCCTCAACGATCACGATCAGCCGCACGCCGTCCTCGACCTCGACCAGGGCGAGGCGGTGCGGTCGCTCCCATCCCGGTGGGGGCACCTCCAGGGACGTCGCGGCGAGGACGGCCGCCCCGGGAGCCGCACGGTAGGTCTCGGTCCCGGTCGACCCGCAACGCGGGCACGGCACGTCCGGGGGCGCGAAGCGGGCGTGGCAGCTCAGGCACTTCGCGAGCAGCAGCCCCTCGGTCGCCCTCCCGCTCACGCGCCGGAGCCCCCCAGGAGAGTGACGAAATTCTGCACCCCGAGCCCTGCCATCGCGTGGGCCAGCCCGACCTTCGGCCGGCGGGAGATCGCGGTCGGGCCGGCCTCGCCGAGCAGCTGACGGGCGATCTCCCCGATGCCGGCGAGGCCGGACGTACCGACCGGGTGGCCCCGCCCGAGCAGACCTCCCCCCGGATTGACGGGGAGCCGCCCGTCGGGGGCGACCCAGCCTTGTTCGTAGCAGGCGGCCCCCTCCCCGGGTCCGCAGAAGCCGAGGTCCTCGAGATGGACGAGGGCGAACGGGGCGAACGCGTCGTGGAGCTCGACGACGTCGACGCTCTTGCGGGTGAGATGCGCCGCCTCGTAGGCGGCGCGCGCGGCACGTCGCGTCGCCCCGAACGACGTGAGGTCGTCCCGGTCGATCACCCGCAGGGCGTCGAACCCCTGCCCGAGGCCGAGGACGGTCGCCGGCCCGCGCCCCTTCTCCACCACCACGGCGGCCGCCCCGTCGGAGATCGGGGCGCAGTGGAGGAGCCGGAGCGGCAGGGCGACCGGCCGGCTCGCGTCGACCTCTGCGGCGGTCACGGGCTCGCGGAAGTGGGCGGCGGGGTTCCTCGCGGCCATCGAGCGGTCGTGCACGCTCACGCCGCTGACAGCGGAGGGTCCGAGCCCGTAGCGCCCTAGGTAGCGCTGCGCGACCAGCGCGCCGAGCCCGGGCATCGTCGCCCCGCTCGCGGCCTCGCTCTCGTGGAGCGCTGACGTCAGCTCGCGCGTCAGCAGAGGGGTCGATAGGTCGGTCATCTTCTCGGCCGCGACAACGAGCGCCCGCTCGGACCTCCCGGCCTCGAGGGCGGTCACCGCGGCATGGAAGGCGGCGGCCCCGGTTGCGCTCGCAGCCTCGACCCGAAGGCCGTTCGCCGACTCGAGACCGAGGCGGCCGGCGAGGCGCGGCAGGAGCGGCAGCGGGCCGTTCGGACCGTGGGCAAGCATCGTTCCGACCACGAGCAGGTCAACGGTCTTCCGGCCGATCCCCTGGAGCGCGGCCTCGGCGGCCTCGGCCGCGAGCTCGACGAGCCCCTCACTCCGCTTGCCGAACCGGCCGATCCCGACGCTCGCGACGCGGACGTTCATCCGCCGATCGGTTCCGGCCGCGCGGAGAGGAACCGGACCCGGCCAAGGAACCGCGAGAGCGGCATGCCCCCCTCCCACCGCAGGATCCCGTTCCCTTCCCGCGTCGCCTCGACCTGGGGGAGCGCCCGGCAGGCGATGCTCAGGAGCCCGCGGTGGGGGGCGTTGCCGGCCGAGAACAACCGCCAGACCTCCTGGCCCCGCAGGCCGAGGCGACGGTAGGCATAGACGACCATCAACCCTGCGCGCGCCGCCGCGGCGCGGTGCGCCGCCAGCTGCTCGTTCGCCCGCCCGCTCGCGGCGGTGAACCGGATGACGGGGGCGCTCGAGGCCTTCACCTCGATCGGCAGCGCGAGCTCGCGTCGCAGCGCCACCAGGTCGAGCCCGAGCGAGCCGGCCCCGCGGATGACGAGGTACGGCTCCTCGATCAGCCGTTCGAACTCGGACCGCTCGACGGCCGGCAGCGAGCGCGCGTAGGCGCGGACCGACCCGGGGTCGCCCGAGAGCAGGCTCCGGAGCTCCCGCTCGTAGCCGCCGAACCCGTGCCCGACCACGTTGCCCGGCGTCCGGTTGACGGCGCATTATAAGTCGGTCGGCGGAGTGGTGGGCGCTGGTGGCCGCTGCGGCAGGGCTCGACATCGCTCCCCAGGAGGTCGCGGTCGCGCGGTCGCTCGCGAGCCTCGTCACGGAGGTCGAGCGGCGCCGGGCCGTCCGCGGGGTCGCCGCCGCCCCGCCGTCGTTCCGTCTCTCGGACCTCCGCTCGCGCCTGCTCAAGGACCGGGTCTTCGAGGACCCGACGCGGCTCCTCGGCCGCCTCAAGCGGCGGGGCCTGCTCCAGGAGCTTCCGGCCGGCTCCGGGGAGAAGCTGTTCCGCGCGCCGTACCCGGAGGAGCTCCGTCAGCTGCTCCTCGGCGAGGCGGCGAGGACCGACGCCTCGGAGCTCGCCGGGCCGACGTTCGTCCCGGACGAGGAGGCCGAGATCCGCGCCCTGGACGCCGAGTTCGTCGACCACCTGCGCGACGTCGTCGAGCATCGGCTGGAGGCGACGGTCGCCTTCGGCCGGAGCTTCGATGTCGAGCGTCTCGCCGGCTACCTCCGCGACCTCTTCGGCGAGGAGCTCTACTTCGACTCGCTGATCTCGCTCCTGCAGCAGTACGCCCTCGCGGACGCTCCGCTCGTCGCGCCGACCGGCCGGACCACCGGCGCGACGGGGTTCCACCTCGCGCTGTTCGGTCCGCCCGGTACCGGCAAGACGTTCTCGATCGACGACCTCGTACGGGGGAACCCACGCAGCGGCGTTCCGGCCCACGGGCTTCCCGGACGCAGCCGCTACTGCGGCGGGATCACGCCCGCCCAGTTCCTCCGGGTCGGGGCCTCGTACTCCGGGCGCACGTTCAACTTCATCGTGCCGGAGTTTAACGACTGGTTCAAGTACCGCGGGATGGTCGAACCGCTCAAGCTCGTGATGGAGCAGCGCGAGGTGAAGTGGGAGACGACGTTCGGCACCGTCGGTCCGTACACCTTCCGCTCGTTCTTCGCGGTCAACTACAACGTGCGCACCGGCGGCGCGGACGACTACTGGACGACGATCGCGGACCCGAACTTCGCCGCCCTGGAGGATCGCATGCTGCTCCGGTTCCATCCGATGACCCCGAGCCGATTCCGAGCGGTCGAGCGCAGCGCCGAGCGGCTTGAGCTCGGCGAGCTCGAGTTCGACCTCGCCGGGCGGATCCGCGACCACCTCACCCTCGTCTACGCGGTCGAGACCGGCCATCCGCTCGTCGCCCGCCGGTTCCGGCGGCGATCGGTCGCGCTCGAGCGGCCGCTCTACGACCGGCTCCGCGGGGTCTCCGAGAAGGCGCTCGACCGCACGGCGTTGCCGAAGTTCTCCCCGCGCCTGAAGAGCCGGGCCGTCCGGCTGGCCGCGGCCGCCTCCCTGCTGACCTACTTTGCCGACCCCGGCGCGTCGAGCCTCGCGATCGGGGCCCGGGAGACCGACTTCGCGGCCCGGTTCTACACGGAGGAGATCCGTGCGCGAGAAGGACGACGGGGTTCGGCCGCGTCGTAGGTCCGGGGTCGCGCCCCGGTACCGTCGACCCCCGGCAGAGGAGGTCTCCCGCGCGGCCCGCCGGGCGGTCCGGGGGGGCCGTGCGTCGTTCGGCTCGCTCGCCGAGTTCCGCTCCGCGGTCCTGAACAGCCTCCGGCGCGACGAGCCGCTCGCCACCGTCGGGGGCGAGCGCCTGCGCCGACTGCTGGTCGGGGTCGGCGGGGTACGCCTCTCGGTCCACTACACCGAACGCGCCAACGCTCAGCTCCCGGACCGCTGCCCGGTCTGTCGCTCGGAGCTGACACCGATCCGGAACCGCACGCTCACGGGCGAGACGATCGACCTGGGGCGCAAGTGCAGTCGGTGCGACTACTGGACCCACGCGGCGCGACGCGTGCCGGTGCGCTACATCATCAGCCGCGCCGGTGGCCCGGAGAAGCCCCGCACGAAGGCGGTCGGTCGGGCCTAGGTTCGACCCCGGAGGTCCGCCGGCTCGGGCGGCACGTACGGCGACGGGGGTCCCGGAGGACCGGCGCGTCGGGCCCGCTCGGCGACGAACAGCGCGACCGCGGCGCCGACCGCGCCCACGAGGAGGCCCAGGACGAAGGACGGCCCGAAGCCTCCGCCGAGCAGCGGAGCGGCGCCCGAGGGTCGCGCGGCGATGACGACGTTCGCGAACGTCGTGCTGACCCTTTCCCCAACGGCGTCGACCGCACTGACGGTGACCGTGTAGCTTCCGGCGCGGGCGAACTCGTGGCTGACGGAGGAACCCACCGCGGTCGAGCCGTCGCCGAACGCCCAGGTGACCGTGAACGGGGAGGTGCCGCCCGCGAGGGTCGCCGTGAAGTTCAACTGGGTACCGACCTCGGCGACGGAGCGCGCCGCCACGAGATCGAACTGGCCCGACAGGGTCGGGTTGACCAGGACGTCGAGCGCCGCGAGCGCCTCCACGCCGAAGGCGTCGGTGTACGAGTAGCTGACCTCGTAGAGTCCGTCCTGTGGCCACGCGTACGTAACGTTGGGAGTGGTCAACCGAGCTCCGTTCCCCATCTCCCACACAGCCGAGCCCGGACCCGCACCGCCGCTCTCGTTGCCGATGAGAGTGACGTTCAGACCGACGTCGGTCGTGTCTCCCGGCTCGGCGATGATCGACGCCTTCGGAAGGGGAACTACCTGAACCACCCGCTCTGTTACGACACTTCCGCCGGCGTGGTCCGTCACGGTGAGGCGGACGACGTACTCACCAGTACTGTTGAATGTGTGGTTTAGACTCTTCCCGGCGCCGGTTGACCCATCACCGAAGCTCCAGGCGAAGTGGTAGGGCGGAGTCCCGTTCGACGCGGCGCCGGAGAACGCGATTGGCAATCCGAGGTCGGCCGC
>DATJUZ010000030.1:0-2834 GCA_035502035.1 Thermoplasmata archaeon | reverse complement strand
AACGGCAGCGGACGGCCACCGGGTGGGTCTCTCCCTGCGCGTGCTGAAAATGCGCAGGACCCCTCACGTGCGGACGGTGCAGCCCTACGCCATAACGTCCGGCGGGATCGTCGTCGACGCGAAGGCGGTCGACCTCGGCGGCCCCTGATCGGCATACCGTTTCACAACCCGGGACCTCGGCTTTGTAGCCGACCGGGCTAGCTCGTTCTGCCGGACCCATGACCCCCACGGAGAACGGACGGCTCCCCGCTTTCCCCGACGAATCGTCCCCGGCCGGCGGTCCCGATCACTGGGTCGTCTACGTCGACCTCGATGCCTACTACGTCTCCTGCGAGCTGCGCGAGCGACCCGACCTCGTGGGACAACCGGTCATCGTCGGGCCGCCTCCCGCCGCCGGTCCGACACGGGGCGTAGTGCTGTCGGCGAGCTACGAGGCCCGAAAGTTCGGCGTGCACAGCGCCCAGCCGGTGTCGCAAGCCGCCCGGCTGTGCAGCGCGGCGGTTTGGATCCCCCCGGATTTCCCGAAGTACGCTCGCGTCGCCGAGTCGGTCCGCACGCTCCTCCGTCGGTTCTCCCCCGACCTGCTTCCTCTCAGCATCGACGAGGCCGCCCTTCGCATCGACCCGATACCGGTCGACGAGGCCCGGGCTCTCGCCGGACGGATCCAGCACGCCCTCCGAGAGGAGCTGGGGTTGCCCTCCTCGCTGGGCGTTGCGACGACCCGGCGGGTCGCGAAGATCGCCACCGACCGCGCCAAACCCGGGGGGATCATCGTGGTCGCTCGCGGCGAGGAGCGGGAGTTCCTCTCTCCACTCCCGGTCCGGGCCATCCCCGGTGTCGGCCCGAAGACCGAAGAACTCCTCCGGCAAGCGGGGATCACCACGATCGGTGAGCTCGCGGCCCGTCGTCCCTCCGAGCTCTCGCGCGTCTTGGGAGGGTTCGCGCGGGAGCTGGTGACCCTCGCCCGCGGCCAAGCGGTGGACCCGGTGGAGGAAGCCGCCGGCCCGAGGTCCCGCTCGACCGACCGTACGTTCCCACGCGACGTGGAGACGTGGCAGGAAGTCGAGCCGGCGCTGCGAGAGCTCTCGGCTGACCTCGCGGCCAGCCTCGAGCGCGAGGGGCTCCGGTACGCGGGGGTCGGCGTCGCCTTCCGCTGGAGCGACTTCACGCGTTCTCAGCGAAGCCACGCTCTGGGGGCCGCGCAGGAGGGGGTCCGGGCGATGGAGGCCGTGGCCCTCCGTCTTGCCCGCGAGCTGTGGGACGGCGAGCAAGCCGGTCGCGGGCGAGCCGTGCGGACCCTTTCGGTCCGGACGGAGCGCCTCTCGGAGCTCCGCCAGCGACAGGCCTCGCTCGACGCGTTCGAGCCGGCCTCACCGCCCACGACGAAGCGCGCCCGCGGACGGTCGGTTCAATAGGCTGCACCGCCTGCCTCGAAGGACCATGTCCGAGTACCGTCAGGACCCGTTCACCGGTCGCTGGGCCGTCGTGGCCGAGGGGCGAGGCGCTCGCCCCAACGAACACGCTTCCTCTCCTCCCTCGGCTTCCGCCGACCCGAACTGTCCCTTCTGCGAGGGTCGTGAGGCGCGTACTCCGCCGGAGGTCGGCGCGCTGCGTCGCTCGGGCAGTGCCCCCGACGGTCCGGGCTGGTCAGTCCGCGCGATCCCCAATCGGTTCCCGACCGTCGAGGGCGCGCCGGCGGGACCGGGGCCCACCGGCCGACCCCCGTCACCCCTTCGACGGCCCGGGGCGGGGTTCCACGAGGTGGTCATCGAGACCCCAGCCCACGCGCCCGGGCTCCCGTTCTTGGAGGAGTCCCACGTCCGTGCGCTGTTCCGATTCCTGCGCGACCGAGTCCGCGCCCTCGAGGGCCGTCCGGGGATCTCCTCGGTGGTCCTGTTCGAGAACTGGGGGCCGGAATCTGGCGGCACGTTGTGGCACCCGCACGCGCAATTGGTCGCTACCGAGCTCTTGGCCCCGCGTCTGGCCGAGGAGCTGGAGCGGTTCGCCGCGGCCGGTGCCGGGCCCTGCCTGCTCGAGTCGGTCACCCGGGCAGACGAGGCGGATCGGACTCGGGTCATCGTCGCGGACGAACACTTCGTCGTGGTGGCCCCGTTCGGCGCGGAGCACCCGTTCGAGATGCGGTTCATCCCCCGGCGCCACGCGACCAGCTTCGCGGACGCCACCGACGCCGAGGCCGACGCCCTGGCACGCCACCTCCCGGCCGCGCTGCGAGCCCTCGGTCGGCTCGCCCCGGGGGTGTCGTACAACTGGGTGGTCCACGGACTCGCGAGTGGGGCCGCGGGCCACGAAAGGTTCCACTGGCACGTCGAGGTGCTCCCGCGCTTGGTGCGGGCCGACGGCTTCGAGCTCGGCTCGGCCCTCTCGGTCAACCCCCTTCCCCCGGAGCAGGCGGCGAGCCAGCTCGCCGCCGAGCTCGGGGTCGGGGCCCTCTCGGTGGGCCGGAAACGCTAATGGCTGGGGGGCCGGTCTTCCGACCGTGCCCGAACTCCGCGAGCCGATCGTCTCTCTGCTGGGCCACGTCGACCACGGGAAGACGACCCTCCTCGACCGCATCGCCGGCAGCGTGCGCGCCTCCAAGGAGCCGGGGGGGATTACGCAGCACATCGGGGCGATCGAGGTCCCCGGCGCCGTCGTCCGCAAGCTCTGCGAGGGGATCCTTCGGACGGACCAGTTCGCGGTCCCCGGCCTATTGTTCGTCGACACGCCCGGCCACCGCTCCTTCGAGACGATGCGTCGCCGGGGCGGCGCGCTCGCCGACATCGCCGTGCTCGTGATCGACGCCCGGGAAGGCGTCATGCCCCAGACGCGCGAGT
>DATJUZ010000029.1:0-16379 GCA_035502035.1 Thermoplasmata archaeon | reverse complement strand
ACCCGGGCGTCGATGCTCACCCGGGACCAGCTGCTGTTGCGGGCGCTGGCGGACGACGGCGATCGCGCGCTCATCTTGGGCCGAGAGGAGCGGCGCGAGATCCTCCGGCGCTTGGAGCGTCTCGAGAAGCTCGAGGGGGAGCTGAAGCAGACCCAGGCCGACCTCCGTCGCCTGGCCCGGGAGAAGGCGGAACTGGAGGAGCGGTTCGCTCGATATCGCCAGCGGCACCCCGAGACCGTCGGCGTGAAACTCGGCAAGCCGTACTTCCTGCGCCGCGGACCGGCGGAACCGCCGCCCGTCCCCGAGCACGGCCATCCGGGGGCGAGGGCCGGCCACGCGGCCCACCTCCGACCGCCTCCCGAGCGCATCGACCGTCGGGTGCGCCTTCCATTGACCGCCTGCCCGCGCTGCGGCGGCCACCGCCTGAGCGGCGTCCAGGAGCTCCGCCACCGGCTGGTCGAGGAGATTCCCCTCCCCTCGACCGAAGTGACCGACTACACGCTCGAGCGCCGGTACTGCCGAGACTGCCGTCGATTGGTGGAGCCAACGGTTCCCGGGGTCCTCCCCCGCGCCCGCCTCGGTCTGCGGCTCATGCACCTCGTGGCCCAGTTGAAGGTCTTCCACCGACTGCCGACCGAGCAGATCCCTCCCGTCCTTCAGAGCGTCTACGGCGTGCACGTGAGCGAGGGGGAGGTGATGGGTATCCTCACCCGCCTCGCCTCGGTATATCGCCCCACCTTCGAACGGTTTCAGGGGGCGATGCGGGACGCTCCGGCGAAATACCTGGATGAGACCGGCCACTCGGTCAACGGCGACGGCGCGTACCTCTGGGTGGCGGCCACTCCCACGGAGGCGATCTATCGGGTCACCCCCACTCGGGGTCACCTCGGGGCGCTTGACCTCCTCGGGGCCACTCCCACGGGGACGGTCGTTCACGACCGCTTCGTGGCGTACTCGCAGGCGGCGCGGAAGACCGGCCTCCCGCAGCAGCTCTGTTGGTTCCACCTCCTCGGGGACGCCAAGGAGCTCGCCGAGTTCCACGGCGCCGAGGGCGAGCAGATCCTGCGGACGCTCCGCCGGGTCTACCGACAGGCGAAACGGTGGAACGGTCGGGGGACGGAGGCGGCGGTCCGAACGCTCGAACGGCGGCTCGAGCGGGGGCTGGCCGAGCGGCCCGGCACCTCGATCCGCTGTCACCGGTTCGTGCGGCACCTCCTGAGCGCGAAGGCGTGGCTGTTCCGCTTCGTCCTGGACGGTCGGGTCGAGGGGACGAACAATCGGGCGGAGCGCGCGTTGCGCCCGAGTGTGGTGGCGCGGAAGATCAGCGGCGGCAGTCGGTCGTGGCATGGGGCGCGGACGATGGCGACCCTGACGTCGATCGTCCAGACCCTGCGACTGCGGGGCCAGATGCTGGTCGCCGACGGCCCGGCGTATCTAGCGGCCGGGTAAGGACGAAGGACCCCACGATCCCTCGGGTCGCCGCGCCAACTTCGGGTTAATGAACTCTTACGCGGGGCAACCAGCATTATATAGAAGGGCAGATTCGCCGCAGATGGTGACGTCGATGCTGCAAGGTACGCCGATTCTCGTCCTCAAGGAAGGGACCGAACGCGAGCGGGGCAAGGGAGCGGTGTACAACAACATCGCGGCGGCCCGGGCGATCGCCGACGCGGTCCGGTCGACCCTCGGCCCGCGCGGCATGGACAAGATGCTCGTCGACTCGATGGGCGACATCACGATCACGAACGACGGCGTCACGATCCTCAAGGAGGTCGACGTCGAGCACCCGGCCGCGAAGATGCTGGTCGAGGTCGCGAAGACCCAGGACCAGCAGTGCGGCGACGGGACGACGACGGCCGTCGTCCTCGCGGGCGAGCTCCTCAAGCGGTCCGAGTCGCTCCTCGAGCAGAACATCCACCCGACGGTCGTCACCCGGGGGTTCCAGATCGCGCTCCAGGAGGCCCAGCGCCTCCTCGAGAAGGAGATCGGGACGCCCGTGAAGCCGGACGACGATGCGGTGCTCCTCGACTGCGCCCGCACCGCGATGGGCTCGAAGGGCGTCGTCGGCCCGAAGGACGTCCTCGCCAAGATCGCGGTGAAGGCGGTCCGGCGGATCGCCGAGACCCGCGGGGACCGAATCGTCGCGGACGTCGACCAGATCAAGCTCGAGAAGCGCCACGGCGGCAACACCGACGACTCCGAGCTCATCGAGGGGATCGTCCTCGACAAGGAGCGCGGCCACCCGCGCATGCCGCGCGAGGTGACGGGCGCGAAGATCGCCCTCCTCAACAGCGCCCTCGAGATCAAGAAGACCGAGATCGAGAGCAAGATCGCCATCAAGAACCCGACGCAGATCCAGGGGTTCCTCGACGAGGAGGACAAGACGTTCCGCCGGATGGTCGAGGCGGTCAAGAGCTCCGGGGCGAACGTCGTCGTCTGCCAGAAGGGGATCGACGACGTCGTCCTGCACTACCTCGCGAAGGAGGGGATCTTCGCGGTCAAGCAGGTGAAGGAGAGCGACCTCCAGAAGCTCGCCCGCGCGACGGGCGGGAAGATCGTGACCGGCTTCAAGGACCTCACCGCGAACGACCTCGGCCACGCCGAGCACGTCGAGGAGAAGAAGATCGGCGACGACCACATGACGTTCGTCACCGGCTGCTCCAACCCGCGGTCGGTGTCGATCCTGATCCGCGGCGGGACCGAGCACGTGACCCAGGAGGTCGAGCGGTCGCTCCAGGACGCCCTCAAGGTCGTCGCGAGCGTCATCGAGGACGGGGTCGTCTGCCCCGGCGGCGGCGCGACGGAGATCGACCTCGCGGTGAAGCTCCGCAAGCACGCCCCGAGCGTCGGGGGCCGCGAGCAGCTCGCCGTCGAGGCGTTCGCCCAGGCCCTTGAGGTCGTGCCGTGGGCGCTCGCGGAGAACGGCGGGTACGACTCCATCAACACCCTCATCGAGCTGCGCGGCGCCCACACGGGCGGCCAGGCGAGCCGTAACGTGGGCGTCAACCTCACGACGGGGAAGGCCGGCGACATGTGGCAGCTCAAGGTCGTCGAGCCGCTGCGCGTGAAGCGCCAGGCGCTCAACTCCGCCGTCGAGGTCGCGACGATGGTCCTGCGGATCGACGACGTCATCGCGTCGAGGAAGACCCCCGCGCCGGCCCCCGGCGCGGGCGGGCACGACCACTAGGGCGACCCGGCGGGGGGCCGCCGGGCCCCCCGGGCGCCGAAGACCTTTTGACGAGGGCCGCGTAGGCGCCGCCCGTCATGCGCACGAAGCCGGTCGACGGCGTCCTTCGGATGGACGTCGTCGCGCTCGACCCTCGGCCGGCGATCTACCTCGCCTACGACGGGCTCGGCGGGCTCTCCCAGCGACCCCTCCTCCGGGACCTGGTCGAGGAGCTCCAGCGGAAGGGTCCCGAGGCGGTGACCGGCTTCTTGGAGGCGCTGAAGCGCCACCGGTCGGGCCAGGTCCACGTCTACTTCTCCGACTACGTGAGCTACGGGATCGGGGGCGGCGACGCGACGGCCGAGTTCTTCTTCGGGACGTTCCTCGTCCTCTACGACGCCGGCGTGTCGCCCGGCGCGCTCGCGACCGGCCCCCAGCTCGTCCTCGTCCGCCCGAGCGTCGTCGAGCGGCTGCCGCTCGAGAGCTTCGCCCGGTAGCCCCGCCGCCGGAGCGGGCCGCAAGCGCTTTCCTCCGCCGACCTCCCCCGGGGACCGATCGCCCGATGGCCGACCCGGAGGAGTCCCCGCTCGTCGCCGAGCGGCGCGCGAAGGTCGAACGGCTCCGGGCGCGCGGCGTCGAGCCGTACCCCTGGGCGTTCCCCGGACGGGTGCCGTCCTCCGACGTCCGCGCCGCGTGCGCGGGCCTCGCGCCGGGGGCCGAGGCGTCGGGGCCGGTCCTGCGCGTCGCCGGCCGGGTCCGGGCGATCCGGGCCCACGGCCGCAGCGCGTTCGTCGACCTCGTCGACGGCGCGGGGGAGCTCCAGCTCCTCCTCCGGACCGACGAGCTCGGCGAGGAGGCGTACCGCGGCTGGCTCGCCGACCTGGATCCCGGCGACCTCCTCGGGGCCGACGGGACGCCGCTCGTGACCCGGAAGGGGGAACCGACCCTCCGGGCGACCGCGCTCACGCTCCTCGCGAAGGCGCTCGCGCCTCCGCCCGAGAAGTACCACGGGCTCAAGGACCCCGAGGAGCGGATCCGCCGCCGGCACGTCGACCTCCTCGCCTCGGCCGAGAGCCGGAACCGGTTCGCCGCCCGCTCCCTCCTCGTGCGCGAGCTGCGCCGGTTCCTGGACGCCGCCGGGTTCCTCGAGGTCGAGACGAACACCCTCTCGCGCACGGCGAGCGGCGCCGCCGCGGAGCCGTTCCGGACCCGGGCGAACTACGTGGACGACGAGCTCCTCCTCCGGATCTCCCTCGAGCTCCAGCTGAAGCGCATCCTCGTCGGGGGCCTCGAGCGGGTGTACGAGATCGGCCGGGTCTTCCGGAACGAGGACCTCGACTCGACGCACTCCCCCGAGTTCACGCTCCTCGAGCTGTACTGGGCGTACGCGGACTACGGCGACATGCGCGGACTCGTCGAATCGCTGTACGCCACCCTCGCGGGCCACCTGGTCGCGCGGTACCCGGACGCCCCGTTCGCCCGCGCCGCGGCGGCCGCGTTCACCCCCCCGTTCGCGACCGTCGACTGGGTCGAGGCGCTCGAGGCCCGGTCCGGCCGGCCCGGGATCGCGGAGCTCTCCCGCGAGCAGCTGCGCGCGCTGGCGCGGGAGGCGGGAACGACCGTCCCGGACGACTCGCCGGCCGGGAAGTTCCTCGAGAAGCTGTTCGAGCACTACGTGGAGCCGACGCTCGACCGGCCGACGTTCGTCCTCGACTTCCCGACCGCGACGACGCCGCTCGCGAAGCGGCACCGGTCGAAGCCCGGCCGCGTCGAGCGGTTCGAGCTGTTCTACCGCGGGATCGAGCTCGCGAACGCGTACAGCGAGCTCAACGACCCGGACGAGCAGGAGCGCCGGCTCGTCGAGCAGGTCGGGGGCCGGGCCGGCGACCACGTCTCCCACGACCCCGAGTTCGTGGAGGCCCTCCGGTTCGGCATGCCGCCCGCCGCGGGGCTCGGCATCGGCATCGACCGGCTCGTGATGGCGCTCCTCGACGTCGCGTCGATCAAGGACGTCATCCTGTTCCCGCTCGTCCGGGGACGGCCCCCGGCCGGCCCGGCCCGGGATCCCGCGGCCCCGTCCGCGCCCTAGAGGGCGGCGCGCGCGGCGCGCTCGCGCCGGCGGTACGCGACGGTCGCGATCCCCGCGACCGCCCCGAGCCCGGCGAGGGCGCCCACGTACGGACCGAGGTCGCCGGTGAGGAGCACGGCGGCGGCCGACGGCGTGGGGGCGACGAGGGCGAACCCGACGGTGCCGCGGGCGGGCGCGGAGCCGACGGGGGCGCTCGCCACGACGAGCCGGGCCGCGCCGGCGCCGCTCGAGTACGCCCCGATGTCGACCGGGGACGCGGCGGTGCCGTAGAGGACCGTCTCCGTCCAGGAGACGACCGCGACCGGACCCGGGCCGGCCTCCCCCTCGAGGCTCGTGTACGCGGCCCCCCAGACCGACCCGCCGATGCCGATGTCGGTGCCGGCGCAGGCCGGCTGGGGGACGGAGAGGACGGTCGCGCCCCGGCACGCCGTCACGGAGGCGCCGGCCGCGTAGGCGAAGTCGAACGCGAGGGCGAGAAGGTCGCCCGGATGCGCGAGGGGCCACGCGCCCACGGTCCAGTTGATGCCGACCCCCGCCGCGGTCTCGGTGCTGGTGGTGGGGCTGTACGAGAGCGTGAGGGAGGTGGTGCCCGTCGGCGCGCCGGTCGGCGCGACGGTCGTGGCCGGGTCGAAGAGGCCCAGATCGACCGGGTAGATCGCGAGGTTCGCGAACAGCTCGACGGGGGCGCCGCTCGCGGAGCCGGTCGTCGTGCCGTTGAAGCCGGTCGCGCTCTCCGGGAACGCCCCCGCGACGACCGCCGGCCCGCCGGAGGCCGTCGTGTTGATCTCGTAGATCCCCGCGAGTTCGAGGGTCGCGGTGAGCGACGCGTTCGCGTCCTGGATGAGCTCGACGCCGGGGAGCGTCGACGGGAAGACGACGTTCACCCGGCCGGTATCGTAGTGCGACCAGGGGGTCACCGTCGGCGCGGATCCCGCGAGCGCCGGGCCTGCGAGGAGGACGACGGCGGCCGCGGCGGCGAGCGCGGCGGCCCCGGCGGGCCGGAGCGTGCGGAACCGGTGAGCAACGGGGCTCGTCACGACCTTGGACCCCCCCGAGTCCACTCGAACAGGGGGTCGGTTCAAGTATAGCGGTTGCCGAACAACCGTTGAACGCCGAGCGCTCACGGGTGGAGATCCCCCCAGAACCGGAGGAACCGGTCGACGGCGGTCTCGGGGAGCGGGGGGTACCGCAGCAGGATCTCGTGGATCTGCTTCGGGTCCGAGAGGCGCGCGATCCGGCTCGCCCCCTGTCCCTCCCGAACGAGCGCCCCGGCGAGCTCGAGGCGCCGCAAGAAGTACGACAGGTTCGGCCCCGTCGTGTCGAGGGCCGTCGCGAGGTCGGCGGGCGGCGACGGCCCCTCGAGGTACAGATGGAGGAGGATTCCCCGGGGGAGCGGCTGCCGAAGGAGCGCGAGGAGCGTCTGGTGGTCCGCGGGGATCGGGCCGTTCGCGGCGTCCGACACGGCCGGGAAGCAGCACTTGTATCCCCCCTGGAACCGGATCGCGATCAGCCCGCGGCGGCCGAGGCGGTAAAGGTGGTAGTCGAGCGTCCCGATCGGGATCGCGAGCCGCCGCCGGATCTCCCGCAGGTGGACGCCCGGATACCGCTGGACGAACGAGAGGAGCCGTTCGGCCCAGCTCCCCTCCCCCCGTCCGGCGAGACCGACCGCGCCCATCGCCCTCCGACCGTCAGCGGACGAGCGTCGCGCCGAACAGCACGGCGAGCACGGCGGCTTCGAACCCCGCGCAGACGAGGAGGAGCGTCGACGGGTCCCAGCCGCCGGTGAACAGCCCGACGCCGACGACGATCCCCTGCACGGCGAGGAGGGCGAACCCGCCCGCCACGAGCGCCATGCGCGGCGACGGCGCGCGCCGGTAGGCGACGGCGGCGAACGCGGTGAGGACCGCACCGAAGACGGCGATGCCGGCGAACGCGAGGTTCGTGAGGAGCGAGGCGTCCATGCCGACCGCGCCGGATGCGCCTTCGTCATTTATACGCGCCCGACCCATCGTTCCGCCGTGTCGGGCGCGGGGACCGTCCCGTCCGGGGCCGTTTCCCCCCTCGCGATCGCCGATCTCGTCGTCGACTACGGGGAGAAGCGGGCGGTGGACGGGCTCACCCTTTCGGTCCGCCCCGGCGAGGTGTACGGGCTCCTCGGCTCGAACGGGGCGGGGAAGTCGAGCACGATCCGGTGCATCGTCGGGCTGGTCCGGCCGACCCGGGGGTCGGTCCGCGTGTTCGGACTGGACGCGCTCGACGGCGCCCTCGCGGTCAAGGCCCGCGTCGGGTACGTCCCCGAGTCGCCGATCCTGTTCGACGCCCTCACGCCGCGGGAGTTCCTCGAGTACGTGGCGGGGATCCGCGGCCTCGACCCCGCGATCGCGACCGGGCGGGCGGCCCGGTACGTCGACGCCCTCCAGATCGCGGCCGACATCGACCGGCCCCTCGTGACCCTCTCCAACGGGACCCGCCAGAAGGTCCTCCTCGTCGCCGCGTTCCTCCACCAGCCGGACCTCCTCGTGCTCGACGAGCCGTTCAACAACCTCGACCCGCGCGCGGTCCGCATCATGAAGGAGCTCCTCGGGCGGTACGTCGCCTCGGGCCAGCGCGGGGCGCTGTTCTCGACGCACGCGATGGAGGTCGCGGAGCAGGTCTGCCACCGCGTCGGGATCCTCGACCGGGGCGTCCTCCGCGGGGAAGGGTCGCTCCCGACGCTTCGGCGCGAGGTGGCGACGCGCGATGCGACGCTCGAGGCGATCTTCCTCCGCCTCACCGCCGAGGAGGAGGGGGTCCGGGAGGCGGTCCGCTCGCTCGGCGAGGGCCCCGGATGAACTGGCGCGCCGTCTGGCGGCTCTCCGGCCCCCTGTACGCCGAGATCGCCTTCCAGGCGATCTACGCGCTCAACCTCGGCAACCTCCCGCCGACCGGCGCCGCCGGGACGCTCTCCATCGTCGCCCGCCGCCGGGTCACGCAGAGCAAGCTCCTCGTCGCCGCGATCCTCGCGCTCGTCTCGGTGGGCGGGTTCGTCGCCCTCGCCGCGCGCACCGAGGGGCTCCTCGCCCCGGGCCTCGACCGGGGCCTGTACGCGTCGGCCGTCATCGGCGCCGTCTACGTCCTCGAGCTCGCCCTCCTCTGGTGGACCGGGCTCCAGGTGCTGCCCGCGTACCTCGCGTCGAGCGCCGTCCGCTTCCTCGAGACGCTCCCCCTCGACGAGCGGACCCTCTCGCGCGTCGCGCTCGTCCTCGTCGGCCGGTTGTTCGATCTGCCGGCCCTCGCCTGCCTCGTGGCGACCCCGCTCGTGGTCGGGGTCGGCCTCGGCTCGGTCGCGGCGGGCGTCGCCGCGCTCTTCGGGGGCGTGGTCGTCCTCGTCCTCGCGATCGCCCTCGCGCTTCGGACGGGGGACTTCTTCGTCCGCCGGATCCAGGGCGCCCACGCCGGCCACCGGCAGACGGCGATCCGGTGGGGATACCTCGTCCTCTGGGCGGTCCCGGCGTTCGCGATGTACGGCGTCATCGCCCTCGGCCCCGACGTCCTCAAGTTCCTCGGGGATGCCCAGGCGGCCGGCGGCGAACGGCTCGGCCTTACGCTCGCCGTCTTCCCGCTCCCGCTCGGCGCCCTCCCGGCGCTCCTCGGCACCGGCTCCCCCGTCCTCGGCTCGGCGGACGCGGCGATCGCCCTCGCCCTCGTCGCCTACGGGCTCCTCGCCGTCGCGGCGGCCCAGTGGCTCGCGGGGGCGCCCCGCGCGCTCGCCCGGACGATCCCGTCGGGGACGGTCCCCGAGACGGTCCGGGCCATCGTCCTGGCCCCGTCGACCGTCGTCGCGGCCGTCGTCCGCAAGGACCTGCGCATCGCCTCGCGGACGCCGGGGTACGCGTTCGTCATCCTGCTGCCGCTCCTCGACGCCCTCGCGCTCGGGCTCCTGACGCTCGCGAGCGCCGCGACGCCCGACGCGGTGTTCGCCCTCGGTGCCGCCGCCGTCTCGACGGCGGCGCTCCTCGCGGTGTTCTTCGGCCCGGCGCTGTTCGCCCTCGAGGCGACGGGGTACGGCTACGTGCGGACCCTGCCGCTCGCGGACCGGAGCGTCCTCGGCGCGAAGGTCGCCATGGTCGTCCTCCTGTACCTCGGCGCCGCCGGTATCGTGACGGTCCTCACCCTGGGCCGGGTGTTCGCCCCGGTCACGTTCCTCGCGTTCATCGCCGGGGAGGCGCCGGCCGTCGCCGCCGCCGGGCTGTTCGAGTTCGGCGTCCTCCTCGCCCGCGCGCGCCGGCGCGGCCTCCCCCTCGTTAACCTCTTCTCGGGCGCGTGGTGGGCGACCGGCGTGGCCGTGCCGGGCGTGATCATCGCGGGGGCGCCGCTCGCCCTCTTCCAGACGTTCATCGGACGGGCGCCGCTCCCGGCGCTCGGCGCGATGGGCCTCCTCTCGGTGCTCGAGCTCGGCGCCGCCCTCGGCGTCGTCCTCGCCCTCGTCCGGGGGGGGCGGTGATGGGCGGCGCCCCGCTCGGTCCCCGGTTCGATCCGCGCGACGTCGAGCCCCGCTGGCAGGCCGCCTGGGCGGCCGAGCGGCTAGCGACCCCGGCGCCGCGCGGGACGCGCCCGGTCTTCTCGCTCGTCCTGCCGCCGCCGAACGTGACCGGGATCCTCACGATCGGGCACATGCTCGGCGGGACCGTGATGGACGCCCTCGTCCGACGGCACCGGATGCGCGGGGCCGACGTCCTCTGGGTCCCCGGGATCGACCACGCGGGGCTCGCGACGCAGGTCGAGGTGCGTCGCCGGCTGGCGCGGGAGGGGATACGGCTCGAGGAGCTCCCCCGTGAAGCGCTGCTTGGCCACGTCGAGGAGTGGAAGCGCGAGCACGAGGCCCGCATCGTCGAGCAGCTCAAGGGCGCCGGGTTCGCGCTCGACTGGAGCCGGTACCGGTACACGAAGGACGCCGCGGCGGCGCGGGCCACGGTCGAGGCGTTCGTCCGGCTGTTCGACGCCGGCCTCGTCTACCGCGGCGAGCGGATGGTCAACTGGGACCCCGCGCTCCGGACGGCGCTCTCCGACCTCGAGGTCGAGCACCGGGAGGAGGCGGCGGAGCTCCTCTATCTCGAGTACCCCTGGGCCGACGGAAGCCCCGGCGGCGTGACCGTCGCGACGGCCCGGCCCGAGACTATCTTCGGCGACGTGGCGATCGCCGTCCACCCGGACGACGAGCGCCACCGCGCCCACGTGGGCCGCCGCGTGCGGGTCCCGCTCACCGACCGGGAGGTGCCGGTGATCACCGACGCCGCGATCGACCCCGCGTTCGGCAACGGCGCGCTCAAGGTGACCCCGCGGCACGATCCGGTCGACTTCGCGATCTACGGCCGGCACCCCGGCCTCGAGCTGCCGCCGGACCTGTTCGACGATTCGGCGCACCTGGTCGGCCCGCGGGTGCCGGAGCGGTTCCGCGGGCTGGACCGGGACCGGGGCCGGGCGGCCGTCGCCGAGGCGCTCGACGCCGACCACGCCGTCCTCCGGCGGGCGCGGTACACCCACTCCGTCGGACGGTCCGAGCGGTCGGGGGCGGTGATCGAGCCCCGCCTGTCGCGGCAGTGGTTCGTCCGGGTCCGTTCGCTCGCCGACCCGGTCGTCGCCGCCGCCGAGGCCCGCACGATCCGGATCTGGCCGGACCGGTGGACCCGCTCGTTCTTCCGGTGGATGGAGGGGCTCGAGGACTGGTGCATCTCCCGCCAGGTCGCCTGGGGCCACCCGATCCCGGTCTACTACTGCGACGCGGGCGGGCACACCGTGGCGGCGCGCGAGCCCCCGGCCGCCTGCCCCGCGTGCGGGGCGGCCCCGATGCGGCCGGACCCGGACGTGCTCGATACGTGGTTCACGAGCTGGCTCTGGCCGTTCGCGGCGCTCGGCTGGCCCGAGCCGACCGACGAACTGCGCCGGTTCTACCCCACGTCGGTCCTCGTCACCGGCCGGGACATCATGTTCTTCTGGGTCGCCCGGATGCTGATGGCCGGCTACCGGTTCACCGACGCGGCCCCGTTCACCGACGTCTTCCTGACGGGGATGCTCCGCGACGATACCGGGCGCCGGATGTCGAAGCATCTCGGCAACTCCCCCGACCCCCTCGACCTCATCCGGGAGCGGGGCGCCGACGCGCTTCGGTTCGCCCTCCTGTTCCCCAACCCGGTCGACCAGGACGGCCCGTTCGGCTCCGCGACGCTCGACGGAGCGCGCAACTTCCTCACGAAGCTGTGGAACGTCGTCCGGCTCGCGACGCAGCTCCTGCCTCCCGGCCTCGATCCGCCCGGTCCCCCCGGGACCGACCCGACGCGCTCCCTCGCCGACCGGTGGATCCTCGCCCGATGGCGCGCGACGATCGCGACGGTCGACGAGGCGTACGAACGGTTCGAGTTCACGCGGGCCGCGACGGCCCTGTACACCTTCGTCTGGCACGACCTCGCCGACCGGTACCTCGAGATCGCGAAGGAGTCGCTCAAGGGGTCCCGCGGGGCGCCGGCCGCCCGGGCCGCGCGGGCGACGCTCCTCTACATCGTGGAGCGCGTGCTGCGGGCGCTGCATCCGATGGTGCCGCACGTGACCGAGGAGCTGTGGCACGCGCTCCCGCACGCGGGGGAGCTCGTCGCCGAGGCGCCGTGGCCGGCGGCCGACGAGGCGCCCCCCGACGCCGACGCGGAGGCCGAGATGGCGATCGTGCTCGATGCCGTCCGGGCGATCCGGAACCTCCGGTCGGAGCACGGGGTCCCGGCGGGGGACCGACCGGCGGCGTTCGCCCGGGCGGCGACCGAGGCGGCGGCGGCCCGGCTCCGCGACGAGACCCCGTCGGTCGTGACCCTCGCCCACCTCGGCTCGTTCACCCTCCTTTCAGGCGACGCGAGCCCCGAGGGCCGGCTCGCCCGCGGGGTCCTCCCGGCGAGCGAGGTGTTCTTGGCCCTCCCGGCCGAGGCCGGCGCCGAGTCGGAGTCGCTCGGCCGCGAGCGCTCGCGCCTCGAGGAACTGCTCGCGAAGACCCGGAACCGCCTCGGCGACCCCACGTTCCGCGACCGGGCGCCGCCGGATGTCGTCCGGGCGGCCGAGGAGAAGGCCCGGGAGCTCGCCGAACGGATCGGGCGGATCGATCGCCACCTCGCCGCGACGCCGGCGGGGGAGCCCTCCTCGTGACGGGACGGAAGAAGGCCACCCCCGTCCCCCCGCCGGACGGGGCGACGGCGTGGGGCCCGGGCGAACCGCTCGCCGGATCCGACCGGCCGCACCCGCCGGTCGGGGTCGGCCTCTGGGCGCTCGGCCGATGGGACGCCGAGGCGGAGGAGCGGACCCGGCGGTCGATCGACCGGGCGCTGGAGCAGAACCTCCCGTGGTTCGACACCGCGGAGGTGTACGGGAACGGCCGGTCGGAACGGCTCCTGGGCGACGCGCTCGCCCGCCGGTCGAGCGTCGGAGCGGCGAGGCCGTTCGTCTCGACAAAGGTCTCCTGGGAGCACCTCACCGCCTCGCAGGTCCGCGCGGCGATGACCGGCAGCCTCCACCGGCTCGGTACCGCGTCGGTCGACGTCTACCTCGTCCACGCCCCGGATCCCCACCGCCCGATCGCGGAGACGATGGGGGCGATGGAGGCGCTCGCCGACGAGGGGAAGGCCCGGGCGATCGGGGTGAGCAACTTCGCCGTCGACGAGATGGAGGCGGCCGAGTCGGCGCTCGCCCGGCACCGCCTCGCGGTCAACCAGATCCGGTGCAACCTCCTCGACCTCGAGGAGGCGCGGCCGGTCCTCGAGTACGCCCGGGCCCGGGGGATCGTCGTGCAGGCGTACTCGCCGCTCGCCCGGGGGCTCCTCGCGGGGCGCTACCTCGCGGGCGGCAAGGTCCCGCCCGAGGTCCGCCGGTTCGCGCTCCGGCCCCTCGGGAAGGACGCGTTCCCGGCCGCGCTCGAACGGGCCCGCGCGATCGAGCGGCTCGCCGGGAAGGCCGGGGTGCCGATGGCGTCGATCGCGCTCCACGGGCTCCGCCGGCTCGGCGCGGTGCCGGTCGTCGGGACGAGCCGACCGGAGCAGGTCGACGCGCTGGTCGCGGCGTGGCGGGTCCGCCCGCCGGACGACGTCCTCGACCGGGCCGACGAGATCGCCCGGGAGCCGACGTGATCCGGCTCGCCGCGTTCGACATGGACGGAACGCTCGTCGACGCCGACAGCTCCTGGGGGTGGGTGCACGACCACTTCGGCGACTCCAACGACGAGGCGCTCCAGCTTTTCCTCGCGGACCGGATCGACGACGAGGAGTTCATCCGCCGGGACATCCGCAAGTGGTGGGCCCACCGGCCGCGCCTCGGGATCGACGAGGTCGGCCGGATCCTCGACGGCGTCCCCCTGATGCCGGGGGCGCGCGCGCTGTTCGACGGGCTCGCGGGGCGCGGGATCCGCACGGCGATCGTGAGCGGGGGGATCGACCTCCTCGCCCAGCGGATCGCCCGGGAGCTCGGGATCGGCGTCGTCCTCGCGAACGGATTCCAAGTCGACGCGGACGGGCGGCTCACGGGCGAGCCGATCGTCCGGGTCCCGGTGAAGGGCAAGGAGGCGGCGCTCGCGGCGCTCCAGGCCCGGATCGGCATCGGGCCGGAGGAGACCCTCTCCGTCGGCAACTCCGCGATCGACGTGGGCCTCTTCCGGCGGAGCCGGATCGGCGTCGCGTTCCAGCCGGCCGACGACGCGGTCCGGGCCGGCGCGACGGCGATCGTCACGGAGCGGGACCTCGCCCGGGTGCTCCCCCTCCTCGACGCCGCCGACCCCGCGTGAGCCGGCAAGCCTTTTGAGCCGCCCCCGGCTCGATTCGGGGGACGTTCTGTGGCGTTCGAGTATTCGGCCCTGCTTCAGCGGGCCCGGGAGAAGCTGCCGCCGGTGCAGGTCGGCACCGACCGGCTGCAGGTCCCCGAGCCCGACGTGATGGGGGACGGGAAGAACACCGTCATCCGCAATCTCCAGGAGATCGCGAGCGTGCTCCGCCGCGAGCCGGCGCACGTGATCGGCCATCTCGCCCGTGAGCTCGGCTGCCCGGGCGTCCTCGACCTGCCGCGCGGGGTCCTCAAGTCGCGGATCACGAAGGACCAGATCGCCCAGCGGCTGCGGGAGTACACCGAGAAGTACGTGATCTGCTCGGAGTGCAAGCGGCCCGACACCCACCTCGAGAAGCAGGGCCGCTTCACGCTCCTCATCTGCGAGGCGTGCGGCGCCCAGCGGCCGGTCACGGTCCGGCGCGTCGTCGGGCCGGAGCGGCCGAAGGCCCCCGTCGTCGTCGGCGAGGTGTACCGCGTCGTCATCGAGGACATCGGCCGGCGCGGGGACGGCGTCGCGAAGCGCGAGGGGTTCGTCATCTTCGTCACCGGCGCCGCGACGCGCGGCGTGACGGTGAACGCGAAGATCACGAAGGTCCTCGGCAACAACGCCTACGCCATCGTCCAGCCGTAGAGCCCGGCGATGCGGGCGCTCCGCTGGGCCGGGCTCCTCGTCCTGTACGTGGGCGCGCAGATCGTCGCCCTCCTCCTCGCCTTCCCGTACCGGAACGCGGGGCTCGCGACGACGAGCAACCCCAACAGCCCCACCGATCCGACGCTCTTTGTCTTCCTCGCGCTCATCGTGATCGCCCCGCTCTTCATCCTCTGGGGGGCGCGCCGCCGGGGCGGCGTCGCGACGCTCCGGTGGCTCATCCTGGCCGCCATCGCCGGATCGCTCCTGTTCACGCTCTCGACGACCCTCGACCTCGTCCTGCCGGTGCCGGGGTACCTCCCGCCGCCGGGCGCCGGCATCGCCGTCGACCCGGCGATCCCGATCGCCGCCATCGTCGCCGTCGGGCTCGGCCTCGCGCTCCTGATGGAGCCGCAGTGGTACGTCGTCGACGTCGCGGGGTTCCTCGCCGCCGGGTCGCTCATCGCGATCCTCGGCATCTCGTTCGGCATCCTCCCCGCCTTCGTCCTCCTCTCGGCGCTCGCCGTCTACGACGCGATCGCGGTGTACCGGACGCGGCACATGATCTCCCTCGCCGACGTGGTGACGGAGATGAAGCTCCCGATCCTCCTCGTCATGCCGACGGGGCCCGGGTACGACTACACCCAGAGCGGGCGGTTCTCGACGGACCGGTCCCGGCCGGCGGAGGAGCGCGATGCGACGTTCATGGGCCTCGGCGACGTCGTCATCCCCGGGACCCTCGCCGTCTCGGCGTTCGTCTTCCTTCCCGCGACGCCGATCCTGCCGGGGATCGGGGCCAACGTCCTCGCGGCGGCGGGCGCCCTCCTCGGTTCCCTCGTCGGCTACGCCGTCCTCATGGGCCGCGTGATGCGCGGGAACGCCCAGGCCGGCCTCCCGTTCCTCAACGGGGGCGCGATGGCGGGGTACGTCCTCGCCTACCTCCTCGTCTTCCACTCCATCGGCCTCGGGTTCTCGCTGTAGCGGGGGACCGTCGGGGCGATGCCGCGGATCGTGCGGGACATCCGGGTCGGGGACCGGCCGACGGTCGACGCCCTCGTCCGGCGGATGGACGGGGCGGGCGGGTTCAGCGCGAAGGAGATGACGGAGGGGGTCGACCTCCTTCACCGGATCCTCGCCGACCGGGAGATGACGACGTTCCTCTCGTTCCCCGCCGACCTCGTCGCCACGGGGACCCGAGGGGTCCTGACCGAGCTCGTCCGCCGGCGGCTCGTCGACGTCGTCGTCACGACGTGCGGCACCCTGGACCACGACATCGCCCGGTCGTTCCGGCCGTACTACCACGGCGCCTGGGACCTCGACGACGCCGCCCTCAGCCGCAAGGGGCTCTATCGGCTCGGGAACCTCGTGATCCCCCGGGACCACTACGGCGGGGCCGTCGAGCGGTTCATGCAGCCGCTCCTCCGGCGGCTCTGGGACCGGGGGGTCCGCTCGCTCTCGTCGATCGCGCTCTCCTCCGCGATCGGCGAGGCGCTCGCCCGCCGCAAGGCGCGGGAGAGCCTCCTCGCCGCGGCGTACGCGGCGGGCGTGCCGGTCGTCGTGCCCGGGATCACCGACGGCGCCGTCGGGAGCCAGCTGTGGCTGTTCTGGCAGGACCACCGGGCGCTCGCGCTCGACCTCTTCGCCGACGAGCAGCGGCTCTCCGACCTCGT
>DATJUZ010000028.1:0-65968 GCA_035502035.1 Thermoplasmata archaeon | reverse complement strand
GTTCGGTCGATTCCTCTCGGAGAACTGGGGGCGCTGGCTCGCCGAGTTTCCCGAGGTCGCGACCCAGTACGGGGTCGCCGGGCTGAACGACCGCTGGACGGACGACTCGCCCGACGGGATCGAGCGCCGGCGGAGATTGCTCGCCGAGAGCCTCGAGCGGGTGCGCGCCTTCGACCCGAAGGCGCTCTCCGCGGCCCGGCGGCTCGACTACGAGCTCTACCGGGAGACGCTCGAGGCGGCCGAGCACGGCCTACGGTTCGGGGACGACCCATCGCCGTTCCGTTCGGTCGTCCCCCACAACCTCTGGATGCCTCTCAATCAGATGGAGGGGGTCCACATCTCGGCCACCGAGACCCTCGACCTCCAGCCGAAGGAACGGCCCGGGGACGTCACAGACCTGCTCGCCCGACTGGCGTCGCTGCCGCGCGCGGTCGACCAGCAGATCGCGCTCCTGCGCGCGGGGGCCGCGCGAGGGTTCACGCCCCCGCGCATCGCGATGCGCGGGCTCGCCGACCAGCTTCGCGGTCTCAAGCCGGCCGACCCGGCCGAGAGCCCGCTCCTCCGCCCGCTCCTCGAGGTATCGGACCGGATCGACGCCCGCTCCCGCGAGGAGTCGATCGCCCGCGGCCGCGATCTGTACACGGCCGCGGTCGCCCCGGCGTTCGAGCGGCTCCGCGAGTTCGTGGAGCGGGAGTATCTGCCCGCGTGCCGGGAGACGGTCGCGGCCTCCGCCCTCCCGGACGGGCCCGCCGCGTACGCCCACCACGTCCGGTGGCAGACGACGACGACGCTGACGCCGGAGCAGATCCATGCGGTGGGGCTCGCCGAGGTCGAACGCATCCGCCGCCAGATGGAGGCGATCGCCCGGTCGACGGGATTCGCCGGCTCGCTGCGCGAGTTCAACGAGATGCTCCGGACGGAGCGACGGTTCTACTTCGACCGGCCCGAGGAGCTGATCGACGGCTACCGGGCCGTCTGCAAGCGGATCGACCCGGCGCTCGCTCGACTGTTCGGCCGCCTTCCGCGCCTTCCCTACGGCGTGCTCCCCGTCCCGGAGTTCCGCGCGAAGTCGTCACCGTCGGCCTACTACAATCCGGGGTCGCCGGCGGTCGGACGACCGGGATACTTCTACGCCAACACCTACGACATCGGCAAGCGCCCCCGGTGGGAGATGGAGGCCCTCGCGCTCCACGAGGCGGTGCCCGGTCACCACCTGCAGCTCAGCCTCGCGCAGGAGGCCGCGACCGACGCGCAGTTCCGGAGGTTCGCGGGCTACAGCGCGTTCGTCGAGGGCTGGGGACTGTACGCGGAGAGCCTCGGAGAGGAGCTCGGCCTGTTGGCCGACCCGTACTCCAAGTTCGGACAGCTGACGTTCGACATGTGGCGATCGATCCGGCTCGTCGTCGATACCGGGATGCACGCGCTCGGCTGGTCGCGGGAGCGGGCGATCGACTTCTTCCGCGAGAACACGGGGAAGAGCGACCTCGACATCGCGGTCGAGGTCGACCGGTACATCGTCTGGCCGGGCCAGGCGCTCGCCTACAAGCTCGGCCAGCTTAGGTTCCGGGAGTTGCGGACGGGCGCCGAGCGGTCCCTCGGGGACCGGTTCGACGTGCGCGCGTTCCACGACCGGGCGCTCGGCTCGGGCGCGCTCCCCCTCGAGATCCTCGAGCGACAGATCCGCGACTGGGTCGAGAGCGGCGGCCCGCCGGCGGCGTGAGCCGGGCACCGTCCCGGACCCCGCCCCGGCCTCCCGGCGGGGAACGCTCGAGCGCATCGGTCGGCCGCGCACAAACGCTTTTAGGTGGGGAGGTGCGTCGTACCCCCAGATGACTCTCTTCGGGGTCGAGGGATAGGCCCGTTCGGGCCCCCTCCGCGCGCTTGCTTCCGGGTCGGCTGGATGGACGTTCTCGAAGCCATTCGCGGCTACCGCCCCTGCGTCGCCTTCCAGTCGCGGCCGCTCTCGCCCGAGACGCTCAAGACGGTCCTCTCCGCTGCCCGGCTCGCGCACAGCCATCGGAACCTGCAGCCGTGGCGGTTCGTGGTCGTCCAGGACGACGAGCGGAAGCGCCTCCTCGCCCAGGCGTCGCCCCGGGGGAAGCTGATCGCGGAAGCCCCCGCGGCGATCGTCGCCTTCGCCGTCGAGGAGGACATCCCGATCACGATCGGCGGCTACATCTCCGCCTACCCGCTGGACGTCGCCGTGGCGGTCGACCACCTCCAGCTGGCGGCGACCGCTTCCGGCCTCGGGACGAACTGGCTGATCGAGTTCAACGAGGAGAAGGTCCGGTCGGTCCTCCGGGTGCCGGAAGGGATCCATCCGATCGCGATCATCCCGATCGGGTTCCCGGCCGAAGGGAACGGCTCCGCGAAGGCGGCCGCCGAGGACGGGCGGAAAAGCCCCGACGAGATCATCGCCTACGACGCCTACCCCTGGTGACCGCGGCGGTGGCCGACGTCACCTTCGTCAGTACCAACCCCGGGAAGTTCCGGGAGATCCGGGCCGTCCTCGCCCCGTACGGGGTGAGCACGCGCTGGAAGCGGCGCGTCCTGCCCGAGCCGCAGGCGCCGACCCTCGCCGAGGTCGTGAAGGCGAAGCTGGACGCCGTAGCGGACCTGGACGGCTACGTGCTCGTCGAGGACTCGGGGCTGTTCATCCCTTCGCTCGCCGGATTCCCGGGCGTCTACTCCGCCCACTTCCTCGAGCTCTGGGGGTTCGGGCCGATGCTCGAGCTGCTCCGGCGGCGGAACCGGACGGCGTACTTCCAGACGGTCGCCGGGCTCCGGCGCGGCCGGTCGACCTGGACGTTCTCGGGCGAGGTGCACGGACGCATCGCACGAAAGGCCGCGGGCTCCGGGGGGTTCGGCTACGATCCGATCTTCGTCCCCGACGGGTGGGACCGGACGTTCGCCCAGGCGCCGGCCGCGGAAAAGAACGCGATCTCGCATCGGGCTCGGGCGGCGACCCAGGTCGGGGAGTTCCTGCGTCGTCGGGCGGGGCGCCCGTCCCGCTCGCGATAGCCTCGAGAAATCGAACCGCCTCCCGCGGGGGCAGCCCGCGGGAGGCGAGGAAACGGTTCGGTCGGTCGCGCGGGGGCGCCTAGTCGTCGCCGAAGTCCCCGCCGCCCATCCCGCCCATGCCGCCCATCCCGCCGCCGGGCCCGCCACCGGGGCCGCCCGACGGGGGCGGGGACGACTTCGACGCGATCACGTCGTCGATCCGGAGGATCATGACGGCCGCGTCCGTCGCGCTCTCGATCGCCTGCCGTCCGACGCGGATCGGCTCGATGACGTTGAGCGTCTGCATGTTGTCGACCTTGCCGGAGTGCACGTTCACGCCCGCCATCTTCTGGCCGGCCTTGTGCGCCTTCCGCAGCTCGATCAGGATGTCGATCGGGTCGAGCCCGGCGTTCTCCGCGAGGGTCCGCGGCACGGTCTCGAGCGCGTCCGCGAAGCTCTCGAACGCGATCTGCTCGCGCCCGCCGACCTTCGCCGCCTCGTCCCGGAGCCGCATCGCGAGCTCCACCGCCGTCGCGCCGCCGCCGAAGACGTACCGGCCGTCCTCGACCGCGACCGCCACCACGTTGAGCGCGTCGTCCAGCGACCGCTCGATCTCGTCGATGACGTGCTCGGTCCCGCCGCGGATCAGGATCGACACCGCGCGGGCCTTCTTCGCGCCCGTCACGAACGTGAGGGCGTCCTCGCCGATCTTCCGCTCCTCGACGGCGCCGGCCGTGCCGACGTCCTCGGGGGTGAGCTCGCTCACCTTCGAGACGACGTTCGCGCCCGTCGCCTTCGCGAGCTTCTCCATGTCCGACTTCTTGACGCGCCGGACCGCGTAGATCCCTTCCTTCGCGAGGAAATGCTGGGCGAGGTCGTCGATCCCCTTCTGGCAGAGGACGACGTTCGCGCCGGACTTCTTCACCTGGTCGACCATCCGCCGCAGCATGTTCTCCTCCTCCTGGAGGAAGGCGTTCAGCTGGTTCGGGTCGTTGATCTCGATCTTCGCGTCGATCTCCGTCTTCTTGATCTCGAGCGCGGCGTCCAGGAGCGCGATCTTCGGGTTCTCGACGCGCGACGGCATCCCGGAGTGGACCTTCTCCTTGTCGACGATGACGCCTTCGATCAGTTGGGTGTCGGCCATCGAACCGCCCTGCTTCTTGATCAGCTGGATGTTGTCGAGGTCGACGTTGTAGGCGCTCCCCTTCTTCTCGGCGACCGCGGTGACCGCCTTCACGGCGATCTCACCGAGCATCTCCCGGTTGAACGAGACCGACTTCGAGCTCATCGACGTCACGGCGATGCGCTGGAGGGTGTCGTGGTCGGCGATCGCGACCGGGTGGCTGTCCTGCTGGAGGAGCTCGAGCGACTTGGTCGCCGCGAGGCGGTAGCCCTGCGAGATGATCGTCGGGTGGATGTTCTGCTCGATGAGCTCCTCGGCGCGCTTGAGCAGCTCGCCGGCGAGGATGACGGCGGTCGTCGTGCCGTCCCCGGCCTCCTGGTCCTGGGTCTTCGCGACCTCGACCAGCATCTTCGCGGCCGGGTGCTCGACGTCCATCTCCTTGAGGATCGTCACGCCGTCGTTGGTCACGACGACGTCGCCCATCGAGTCGACCAGCATCTTGTCGAGCCCGCGCGGCCCCAGCGTCGAGCGGACCGAGTCCGCGATCGCCTTCGCCGCCTGGATGTTGTTCGAGAGGGCGCCGCGGCCCTTCTCGCGCTTCGTTCCTTCCTTCAGCACCAAGATCGGGGTCTGTCCTGTCAGCATCGTTCTATCCTCCGAGAGTACTCTCGGCGTTCGGCCGAGGTAGAAATGCGGTTGTATTTAAAGAAACCCGAGGGGCCGGCGACGATACCCCTGCCGCTCGAAGAAGTTGATCGCGCCCCTGTTGTCCTCGGGTGTGTCAACGAGGATCGACTGAGCCCTTCGTTGCTTCATGAGGCGGAGGGTTCGCTGAGCGAGTTTGCGGCCCACATGCCTGAGGCGGTAGCTGGGGTCTACACCGAGCCAGATGAGGTAGCCGTAGCGCCACGGCTTTCCCGGCTTCTCGATTGTTGTAGAGAGGCAGAAACCCACCAATCTCCCAGAAACGGTCGCAACGATTGAGAGTTCGGTCTCTGCAGCGAACTGGGCCGCAACCTCATAGGGGTCCCAGGTGCGATAAAGGAGCGGTGCTTCGCCCACGTTGTAGATGCGCTCGCCGAGGTGATAGACCTCTGAAATATCCTCCACCCTCATGGGCCGCACCACCACCCTTCTCGAGCCTCTCTTGATGGGGTGCGCTGTCATCTCTATGCTTCTCCCTCGCGCGGGCACTCGAGCACGGTTAAATCGTCATGGCTGCGCGTTAACGCCTCCTCTTCTGGCCAGCTGCGGAAGGCGCCGCCCGACTGCGACCTACTACTATCTTCCCTCAGGCGTCGACCAATGGCGGGCTAGGCGAGATGTAAGGCGGGGCCGCGGACAGTCACGCTGGGCCGCAAGCTACGAGTCCGTGTCGGTCACCCCGATGGACACCTATCAACCGAGGTAGTTGTCTTCACCGCAGGGTGTCGGCGTCAAGGTCAAATCTCTGACAAGCAAGGGGTACTCGGCTTTCAACCCCGCGTCTCAGGGTAGGATGCAGCTACACTGGAGACCCCTGTGGTACCGTGACCCCATCCTCGAGCGCCTCCCACGAGGAGGGATTGGCGTCGAGGTTGGAGTGTGGGCCGGGGAGTTTTCTGAGAGGATACTTAGGATTGTCCAGCCGAGATTCCTTCATCTAGTGGATCAGTGGAAACAGGTTCCGGGCCATCCCTCACGTCGATGGGGCGGTAACGGGAATACTAGTCAGGCCAAGATTGAGCAGGCCTACAAGAGCGCCACTGTGCGTCTGCACGCCGAGACGCGCGCGGGGCGGGTGGTGATACATCGCAATCCGTCAGTCGACGCCGCGAAGGAGTTTCCGGACGGTTCAGTAGACTTCGTCTACCTCGATGCAGACCACCGATATCATGCCGTTCTGGCAGACCTTTCCGCGTGGTGGCCAAAAGTAAAGGCAGGGGGGGCCCTTGCAGGGGACGACTACGACTTGCCTCAGAGCGATTGGGACGACGGAGTAACTAGGGCGGTGGACAATTTTTCAGCGGTCCACTGCACTAGGTTGACGTACCTCGGACGACACCAGTTCTTGATATCAAGAGAGTAGCGAGGGGCGCGCCCTTGGGTTGGGCGCTTGACGGCTCATCGGTTTGTTGGTGACAACGGGGTCTCCACTCGCCCAGTGATGATGTCACGTCGAGTTCGTTTGACTCGCCCTCAATCGCAAGAGAGCTTGCTGAATCAGTGGGGGGGGAACTCGGACCCAGCCCTTCCACTCGGCGAGCCTCCTTCGTGACCCCAATCTCAAGACTGGTCAGAACGGGGACTGGGAGCACGCCGCCTCGGCTGCTGGCCACTCGGCCAGGAGCTACTTGCCCTGAACATTGATGGAGGGTGCGGATGAGTAAGACACGGTGATGGTGTCACCTGCGACCAGCTTGAAATCGCCGCCGGTTCGAGGGGTCGCTGCACCGTTGAAGGAGATGCTCGAAACCGATCCTCCGTCCACGACGACCACCTCGTCGAATCCGTCTACGTTCTGGTAGGTAAAGGGACTAGAACCGACCGCCATCAGAGGTCCTTTGTCGTTCGGACCTCGCGCCTGCAAGGAGCCCGCGGTGCCGATGGCTGAGGGCAACTGCCCGCTGAACCGCAGGTAGCCAAATGCGTTCCAGGTCATCGTCGGGCTCGACGAGTAGGTAACCACCACCGAGACCCCGGGTCTGACCAACAGTCTCGTGGGCGATGCAACGGGGACCGACACACCGCCAACTGTGATGGCTGAGACAGTCCCCCCCGTAACGGTAACCTCCTGAGGGTCGGGAGTCCCATTAGTGTAGGTGAACGGGCTCGCTCCGACCGTTATAGCTATCGAAGTGCTCTGAATCGAGACCCCGCAGTTGATCCAGCGACACTGGTAGAATTCGACGTTCCAGAGCTGCGCAAGGGCCGTGGTGCTGTTGTTATCGTCAATAAACGCGCCCGAGAGCCCAGCCACCGGCGCTCCGGTGGCGGCACCAGTATCGAACGTACACTGGGAAAACCTGACGTCGTGCAGTCCCACCGTGCTCGATGTTGCGGTTGAGGGGCTTACTCCGCCTTGAACTTCCAAACACTGGCCCGAGACGCCGTTTCCGCGGAAATAGGATCTTCGGACCTCGACCTGGGCGAGCTCTCCGGTGTGGCCCGTGACGTTGATCGTATCGTAGTCTACGTTGCCGAGAGCGGAGCAGTCGACATAACAGTCGGAGACGAGAACATCCGAGCTGCACCGGAGCAGGATGGCGCTCATTTTCGCGGCGTTGGCATCGAGGGAGTAGGTTGCGGAGACTCTTCGAACTCGAATGAACCTCGTGCGCTGCGGCTCTGTCAGCAGCACTGGCGAGGAGGCGCTGAAGTTCTCTGCCATCACAAGGATGGTACAGAATATCTTGCCACTGCAGACCAAGCCCTCAATCAGGTAGTCGGAGCCTCCAGGGCCGGTGTAGGCCGGGTCCGAGGCTTGCCCAGGCACGGTCACGCAAACCCCATTGTTTAGCGTTGGTGTCGTATTGCTCCCCCAGTTTACCACGAGCCCGTTCCCGACTAGCCACTGATGCGAGTAAACAATGGGATCTGCGAGGTCGGATCCCATATGAATCAGCCGGGAGTCGCTCTTCGAGTAGTATCCCTCCGGGTCGAACCAGGCAGGGACTGCTCCCGATATCCCATTCGCAAAGGTAAGGGAGCTCCCCGGCTCAAACCAAAGCAGTTGGTTCGATCCTGTGAACGAGATAGTAGCGGACGCCAGGTACGCTCCTTGTATGCAGTGTACCCTCCCTCCTGTCGTGGCTATGAAGTTGAGGGCTTCCTGTATTCCGGTCGTTACGGTCCCAGGGGTGTCGGGGCCAAAATTCGCGCCATTGTTGGGCGGCCTACCCTGTGCTAGGCCAATGGCAGAAACTGTCACATACGGCGCACCGCTTATCAAAACCCACTCAGGCATGGTTCATAGCGTAGCTACTTTTCCTAAGCCATCCCAAGGATATGAGGCTAGGTGGTATGAGTCCGTAGCACTGCTGCCTGCCAGTCCACGACCAAGCAGAGGACGAGTCGATGGGGACGCCGCGCCGGGATTTCGACTTCAGTGGTCGCGGCCCCTACCTGGGCAACGAGACTGGCATGGTCCAAATTTGGACTGAAACCCCAGGTGGCCGTCTCTGGTTTGACCTTGGGACAACCGTATCCGACGGCAACGTCACCGCGGCGGTCCTGGGTTATATTTCCAGACAGCTCTGCATGCTGACGACTGGCACTCTGCCGAGGTCGACGTTGTGGCGGCCCGGGGTCTCCTTTCTGACATCCACTCGAGGATGCGGCAGGCTGGTGTAGCGGTCGGGACTAGGAGGGAGTAGTGGTGGCCCGACCTCACGCGCCTTCAGAATACCGATCCCTTTGGGGGATGCCACGAACTGGTCCGAACCTACTTTGAGACACTCGAAGCTGGCCCCCTCTTCCCGATTGCGACTCTCGAGCCAGTTTACGGCGGCTCAGACATACCCGTGAGCCCGGCCGGGCAGGAGATGACTCCCCGAGCGAGGCAGTTCTTGACCGACGGTGTGTCGTACGCTGCGGGAACGATGTCGCGCATCGCGAGCCTTGCAGGAGGTTACGGGGAGCGACCCGTATAGAATCGTTTAATTTCGATTAAACTGGAGTCCCACGGCAAGCGCGTCAGAACGCTTATCAGAAGTGGAACTTACCCGCAAGGGTGAACCCTTACGCGCCGGGCCAGCCGGCGGACCCAGCTGTTTTTGCCGGGCGGCGCGAAATTCTGGCAAAGTCGGAGGAGGCCGTCGAGTCTGCTAGGCGATTAACGCGTACCACCCCCATGCTGTTCCACGGATACCGTGGCAGCGGTAAGACCTCGATCCTGCGGAAGGTCCGGGCCGAAGTGACATCAAGGCTGTCCGAGGCAGTCGCCGTGGACATACCATTACAGAGCGAAACCTCCGAGGATCGATTGTACAGGACTATCGTCGCAGAGGTCGCTCGGCAGCTTTCTACCCGTGCGACCGTTGGCGAGAAGTTCAAGGCCTTCCTTCGTCGGTTCAGCGGCGTAAACGTCGCCGGTACGGGCGTTACAATCTCGCCACGAGAGGCGGGGCCGGCCAGTCAAGCAATCTCGATCTGGCGTGACTGTATGGACTCCCTGGATGGGATTCCCCTGCTTATGGTGTCCATTGACGACGCAGAGCAGCTCGATCGATCCGGCCTCGGCGCCTTGAAGACGATTGCGGAGGCCAACTCGCCGACGCCGGTCTTCCTTGTCGTAACCGGGGGGGTCGAGTTCTCAGACCGACTCGCGACTCATGACTCTTCGCCGGTCGCCAGAGTGTTTACCGACTCTAGCTTCGACGTCGGCGAGCTCTCTGCCGCGGAGACGAGAGACGCCCTAGACAATCCCCTACGAAGAGTCGACTCGAGGTCCACGTGGAGTGACAGTGGAGTTGAGACTGTTTTTCGCCTGTCACATGGTTACCCGTACCTCGTCCACTGCATCGCTAGAGCGACCTATCGCGAAAACGCCATCCTTGACGCTGAGGCGGTGAACACCCGTCTAGGGACTGCCCTTGAGAGCGCTGCGGGCTGGCTCAATCGAGAGTGTGCGAGAGCCTCTGATAACGACATCCTGGCCTTCGCGAAGATTGCGAGCTCGGGTAAGGGTCACCTCCGTAGCTCTGAGATCATCGAAGAACTGGCAATCCAAGCGCCGTACATAGGCAGACTTGTCGCGCAGGGTATACTCCTGAAGGTCTCCTATGGGCACTACGAGCTACGGAAGGCCCCGGTCATCGCCTACTATCATGTAATCCGCAGACGCTTAATCGAGCGGCTCGTTCTTCCGAGAGCCACTGAAGGGGACTCAATCGACTCACGATGACCGATGTCGAGCTCTTGGGTGCACTGTGCCCGCAGATATCGCAGGAGCTACAGCCTCACCTAAAGGGAATCTTCGGCGGAATCATAAGAGGGTACCTCCCCCAAATCTGGGTCTTCCGAACCGAGTCAGGATCCGCCACGCTTGTTGTCGACCCACAAGGCGTCGCGATCGCAAAGCCCGGAACGCCCGTGCAGTACGACGTTCTGGTCCTATGGACCGACTCACAGCTCGGGGCCGCACTGACAACGAGGGACAGAACAAAGGTCCCCTCAAGTCCGGCTCCCCAGATTAGCTTTGGATCCTCGAAGGGGAAGACGGCATTCGGGTTCTTACGAAAGAGATTCGGTTTGTAGGCCATGAGCAGCCGGCCAGCAGCTCGACGGCCAGGTGCTACGGTCTGCCCACTAGTTCGGGGCTAGCCCGGGGGTGACTCCATTGGCGGCAACCGGTTTCGTCTGCGTCGGCGGGAAGGTTGTCAATCCCAGGGGTGAAGCCCCTTCGGTTACAGAGCAGGGGCACGCTCTCCCATCCGGCTGATTACTCGAGACGAAGCAGTCAGTTTCGCTGCCTGGAACCTTACGCCCTTCTCCGGGCGCTAATGCGCGACCGATGTCGGGACCGGCGAGACTCAAAAAATCCCGCAAAGTTGAATTTTTTCCCAAGGTTCCTGTTGCAGGACATAAATCCCAAAGCCCGAGGGGCCGTCGGTCGTAGGGGTCCCCGCTGCGCTCCCGTCGGCATGGCTAAGTACCTCGCCCTCTCCCCACCGGGCAGGCGGAGGCGTCCGCCGGCCGGCCCTGCCGGCGAACCGCCCCACGGGCCAATGACGCCTGCTCCCGAACACCGGAGTGGGCAGCAGTGGACGCAACGGCTCAGGTCGTCAACGTTCTCCAGGCCGCGACCGTTCTGCTCCTCGCCCCGTTGCTCGCCGGGATCGCCGCGCGGGGGAAGGCGTGGACCGAGTCCCGCACGGGTCCGTCGATCCTCCAGCCGTACCGCGACCTGAGGAAGTACCTCCGCAAGGAGACGGTCCTCCCGTCCTCCGCCTCCCGGGTCTTCAGCGTCGCGCCGTTCGTCGCCTTCGGCGCCTACCTCGTGATCGCCGTGGTGGTACCGGTGATCACTCCCTACCCGATCCCGTTCGCCTCCACCGTCGACTTCCTCGGCGGAGGGCTGCTGTTCGGCCTCGCCGGCATACTCACCCTGCTCGTCGCGATCGACTCCGGTAGCAACTACGCGGTCCTGGGCGCCAGCCGCACCGTCTCCTTCGCCGCGTTCGCCGAGCCGACGCTGATCATCGTGTTCTTCGCCGTCGCGGTGATCACGGGAACGAACAACCCGTACGTCACGAACAACCTGCTCTCGTCGTCGATGTCGGCGTACGTCTCGCCGACGCACCTGCTCGTCACCGCCGCGTTCTTCCTGCTCCTGCTCGTCGAGACCGGCAAGCTCCCGGTCGAGAGCGCCGGACTCATGGAGTTCGGCATGCTCGAGGACGGTCGGATCTTCGAGCACTCCGGCCGACTGCTCGGCGTCCTTCGCTGGAACGGCTGGATGAAGCAGTTCCTGCTCTACTCGGTCTTCGTCAACGTCTTCCTGCTCCCGTGGGGGATGTTCGCCGAGCCGTCGCTCGTCGGGGCGGTCCTGAACATCGGCGTGCTGCTCGGCAAGCTGCTCGCGCTGGTCGCCCTGGTCGTCCTGCTGGAGGCGACGCTCGCGAAGGTGCGGCTGTTCAAGATCCGCGACTTCCTCGCGCTGTCGTTCTCGCTCGCGATCCTTTCGATCTTCGCGTTCGTCGTGCTGGGGGTGCCCTAGGTGGACCCCGGCGCCGAGCTCGTCGCGCTCGTGGGGGTCGGGATCCTCCTCACGGCGCTGTTCCTGCAGTCGGAGTCGTTCGTCGGTCCGCTCGTGCGCGGGATCGCTCTCCAGTCGCTGCTCCTCGGCGCGCTGCTCGGCTGGCTCGCCTGGAGCCAGCGCAGCGTGGACCTCGCGCTCCTGGCCGGCCTCGCGGTCGCCGTCCGTGCGGGCCTGATCCCGTGGGTCCTCGACCGCCAGATACGCGCGTTCCGCTGGCGGGTCCGCGAGGTGCACGCCGCGCAGCGGGTCACGGGGCACGCGCTCGCCGCCGTGGCGCTCGCGATCGTCGCCTGGTTCGTCTTCCAGGAGACGCTCGCGACGATCTTCCCCCAGCCCGGCGGCGCCCTGCCGTTCGTGCTCCTCGTCGAGGGACTCCTGATGCTCGCGACCCGCTCGAACACGATCGTCCAGGTGATCGGCTACCTGGAGGAGGAGAACGCCGTCGTGTACGCCGGGGCGCTCTTCGCCCCGAGCTTCCCGCTCTTCGTCGAGGTCGTGGTGTTCCTGGACGTCCTCGGCGTCGTCCTGGTCGGCGTGATCCTGTCGATCCAGCGTGACGTCACCGGGACGCCGGAGCAGACCGCGCTCGAGGAGCTCTCCGGATGATCGACGCGCCAAGCACGCTCGCGCTGTTCGTCCTCCTCGCCGCTCCGTCGACCGGCGCGGTGCTCGCGCTCGTCCCCTACCCGGCCGTCACCCGTGCCGTCGCGCGCGTCGCCTCGTTGCTCACGGTCGGCGCGTCGCTCGTGCTGCTAGGGGCGGCCGCGGACGAGCGTTGGGGGTCGTTCCTTGGCGTGGACGCGCTTAGCGACGTGCTGCTGTTCACCGTCACGAGCATCTATGCGACCTCCGTCTGGTTCTCGGACGGCTACCTGCGCTCGGTGCACCGGCCGTTCCTCACCCCGCAGCTCTACTACGCGCTCCTGGGCGCGTTCGCGTTCACGATGATCGGCGCGCTGGTCGTCACCGACCTCGGGCTGATGTGGATCGGCATCGAGGCGACGACGGTCTCGAGCGCGCTCCTGATCGTGCTGGAGCGGCGGCCGACGAGCGTCGAGGCGGCCTGGCGCTACACGCTGATCGCCTCCGCCGGCCTCACGATCGCCCTCTTCGCGCTGCTGCTCCTGTACACGGATACGGGGACGCTCGACGCCTATCGCCTCGCGAGCGCGCCTCCCGCCGTGACCCTGCCGGTCGAGATGGCCGCCGCGCTCGCGCTCGTCGGCTACGGGACGAAGGTCGGGCTGTTCCCGATGCACACGTGGCTGCCGGACGCCCACTCGGAGGCCCCGTCGCCGGTCTCTGCGATGTTCTCGGGGGTGCTGCTGCCGACCGCGCTCTACGCGTTCCTGCGTGTCTACCGCGTGCTCGGCACTCCAGCCCCCGCCCCGATCCGCGAGCTGGTCGTCGTCTTCGGGCTCGCGACGGCGCTGGTCGGCGCCTTCCTGCTCCAGCGGCAGCGCTCGTACAAGCGCATGCTCGCCTACTCGAGCATGGAGGTGATGGGGCTTGCCGTCGTCGGGATCGCGGTCGGAGGGATCGCGCTCTACGGGGCGCTCCTCCTCCTCGTCGCGCACGCGTTCGCGAAGTCCGCCGCGTTCTACTGCGCCGGGAACGTCCTCGGGTCGACCGGCACGACCCGGATCGACGCCGTCCGCGACCTTCGGTCGACGATGCCGGTCACGGGCGGAACGTGGCTGGTCTCCGCCCTCGCGGTGACCGGGGCTCCGCCGTTCGGCACGTTCCTCGGCGAGCTCCTGATCGTCGTCGGCGCCGTGGCCCTCGGGCAGTACGCGGTCGCCGCCCTGTTCGTGCTCGCGATCCTCGTGGCGTTCGTCGGGGTGAACGGGCAGGTCGGCCGCATGGTCCTCGGGCCGGCGACCACCGGGTCCGAGCCGGCTCCGGCCCGCGAGGAACGGGGGGCCGGTGTCGCACTCCTGAACGTCGCCTTCGCGCTCGTCCTCGGGGTCGCGAGCCTCCCCTACCTCTCGTCGGCGATCCGCGCGGCCGCGGCGCTGTTCGGGGGAGGAGCCCCATGACGAGGGCCGGCTGGCGCCTTGTCGCGCGCGACGACTTCACGCGCACGCCGGAGCTGAGCCCCGCCTACGTCGATCCGGCGGGGGAGCTCGTCCTCTACAACGACCTCGCGACCGGCGAAGCGGTGCTCGTCCACGGCTCGCCGCCGGACGTCGACGACGAGCTCCGGGCTGCGTGGAGCTCGACGGCGCGGGTCGGCGAGCTCCGGCCGCTCGCGCCGCGGAGGCCGGTCGAGGGCTACGGAACGTTCACGTTCCCCTACGGGCCGATCTCGATGGGCGTACCCGAATCCGGTCGGTTCGACGTCCTCACCTACGGCGAGCGGATCCTCGAGCTCACCCCGATCGGTGGCTACAAGGCGCGCCACGTCCTCGAGTCCGTGACCGGCGCGACGGTCCGCGACGCGGCGCTCCGCATCGAACGCCTCGCCGGAAACTTCTCCGCATCCCACGTCTCGGCATTCCTCGCCGCAGCGGAGAGCGCGCAGGGAGCCGAGGTCGCCGTCGAGGCGCTGTGGGTCCGCGCGCTCGCCCAGGAGCTCCAGCGGGTCTACAACCACGTCCACGTGCTCGCGCGCATCGCGGAGGCCGCATCGCAGAACGTGGGGGCGGCCCAGGCGCAGGCGCTCGCCGAGCAGCTGCTGCGCGTCCAGGGGCACGTCTTCGGGCACCGCTGGCTGTTCGGGGCGCTCGTCGCCGGGGGGCCGGCGCCGCGCCTCGACCGGGGCGGGCGCTCGTGGCTCGCGGAGGCGCTCGCCGCCGCGTCGCGGACGTTTGACGAGCTGTGGGGGCTGTTCCTCGACAGCCGGACGTTCGTCGACCGGATCCAGGGGACCTGCCCCGTGCCCCGCGACACCGCCGTGCGATGGGGTGGGGTCGGTCCGACGCTGCGCGCGTGCGGGGTCGCCTGGGACGACCGGCTGCGCGTCCCCGGCCTCCCGTACACCGACCTGTTCCTCGCCCTGCCGGACGAGAAGGGCGGAGACGCCTTGGCGCGCCTGCTGGTCCGCGAGCAGGAAGTCCGCGCCAGCCTGCTCCTGCTCGAGCAGATGCTCGAGCGCTGGCCGGGGAGCGGGGCCGGCGTCGAGCCGGCGCCGCCGTCCGTCGCCGCGGGCCGGGGACTCGGTCGGGTCGAGGGACCGAGCGGCGACCTGGTCTACGACGTCACGGTGCGCGACGGAACGGTCGTCGCGCTCTCGGGTCGGACGAGCAGCCAGGCGAACTGGCCGCTGTTCGCCGCCGGCATGCGGGATGCGGTCTTCACCGACTTTCACTTCGCCCTCGAGAGCTTCGGCCTCGTCTTCGCCGAAACGGACGGCTGATCGTATGCCCAGCTGGATCGGCCAGTCGTTCCGTCGGGGGATCGTCACGACCCACTACCCCCGTGTCCCCGCGACGGAGGACGAGACGCCCCTCACCGCGCGCGCCCCGCTCCCGCCGGCGGGAACGGTCCCCCCCGCGGCGATCGACGCCTGTCCGGTCGGCGCGATCTCCGACCGTGCGGTCGACCAGGGCCGGTGCATCCGCTGCGCGCGATGCCTCGCCCACGGCTTCCGCGCCGCCGGGCCGGTCGAGGCGGCGGTCGCACGTCGCGAGGAGCTCGAGCACCCCGGCGCCCCGCACGGAGCGGGCGACGAGGCGGCCGCGCCGCTGCGCGAGCTGGGCCGCTCCCTGCACGTCTTCCTAGTCGACGTCGGGAGCTGCAACGCCTGCAACCTCGAGGTCCTCGCGCTCGCGAGCCCGTACTACGACTCGCAGCGCCTCGGCGTGTTCCTGACGAACTCTCCGCGGCACGCCGACGTCCTGCTCGTCGTCGGCGTGCCGACCGAGGCGATGGTCGAGCCGCTGCGACGGGCCTACGACGCGCTTCCCGAACCGAAGGCGGTGATCGCCGTCGGGGCCTGCCCGATCAGCGGAGGCGCGTTCCGCGGCAACCCGGGGCTTCGACCGACGCTCGAGGGGATCGTCCCGGTCGACCGCTTCGTTCCCGGCTGCCCGCCGACCCCGATCCAGATCCTCGACGCGCTGCTCGACGTGCTCGGTCGCGCGCGAGCGGGGGAGTGAGCGTCCGATGGATGCTGGGGGCGTGGTCCTCTCCGCGGCCGTCGCCGGCTTCTTCGCCGCCGCCGTCCTCGCGGTCGTGCGGCCGAAGCTGGGCTACGCGGTCTCGCTCGCCGCGTCGCTGCTGCTGTTCGCGGCAGCGGTCGAGGCGCTCGCGGGCGGCGCGGTCCATGGGCTCGCGTGGAGCGGCCCCCTCAGCGACCCGGAGGGGCTCGCGCTGGACGGCCTCTCCGGATTCTTCGCACTCGCCGCCTCCGTCGTCTGGATCGCCACCTCCGGCTACTCGATCGCCTACGACGACCGTCGGTCCCCGCTCCTCGCGATCTGCTTCTCGCTCACGCTCGGCTCGATCGCGCTGCTGGTCGCGTCGACCAGCCTGCTGCTGTTCCTCCTCGCATGGGAGACGATGACCGTCGCCTCCTACGGGATGATCCTCCAGGCGCGCGGACGGCCGGACCGGGTCTTCTCCGCCGGGTTCGTCTTCCTCACGTTCGGCGAGGCGAGCACGTTGTTCGTCCTCGTCGCCTTCGCCGGCCTGAGGGTCGGCACGGGCACGTTCGCCGAGAGCCCGCTCACGGCAGGCGGGGTGCTGCCTACGCTCGTCTTCGTCGCGGCGCTGCTCGGGTTCGCGCTCAAGATGGGCGTCGCACCGTTCCACATGAGCGAGTGGCTGCCGATCGCCCACTCCTCGGCCCCGTCCAACGCCTCGGCGGTCCTCAGCTCCACGCTGACGCTCGCGGGGGCCTACGGGCTGTTCCGCGTGCTGAGCCTCCTCGGCTCGCCCCCCCTCTGGTGGGGCGCCGTGACGCTCGCGATCGGGGCGATCTCCGCCCTCCTCGGCGCGCTGTTCGCCGCGGTCAGCGAACACACCAAGGGGCTTCCCGCCTACAGCACCATCGAGAACAACGGGCTCATCCTGGTCGCCCTCGGGGTCGCGATGCTCGCCCGCGCGGAGGGGCTGACCGACCTCTACGTCTTTGCGCTGTTCGCCGCGTTCTTCCAGGCGCTCGCCCATGCGGTCGCCAAGACCGCCCTGTTCCTCGCGGCCGGCTGGACCGAGCACGCCACCGGTTCGTTCGACCTCACGTCGGTCCAGGGGGGGGTCAAGCGGGACGAAAGGGCGGGGTTCGCCGGCACGCTCGCCGCGGCCCTGAGCCTCGCGGCCGCCCCGCCGCTCGCGGGATTCGTCAGCGAGTGGATGATCCTCGAGTCGCTCTTCCAGTCCTACCAGTTCGTTCCGGCCTGGGTCCAGTTCCTGGGGCTGGTCGCCGGTGCTGCGGTCGCCCTCGCCGCCGGGCTGATCGTGATCGCGATGGTCAAGTTCGTCGGCTTCGCGGTGCTCTGGGACCCGCGGGGGGCCGTCTCGGCGAGGCGTTCGCGTGGGCTGTCGGTGCCGATCGGGGCCGTGGGCGCGGTCGTCCTCGGGCTCGGGGTCGGTGCGCCGTGGGTCCTGCGCTTCCTCGCCCCGGCGGTCTCGGCGTTCGCGGGACGGCCGGCGAGCGCTCCGGTCGGAGGGCTCCTCAGCGTGCCGAACGGCTGGTCGATCCTCTCCGGGGCACCGTTCGGGATCCTGTCGCCCCCGATGGTGCCGATCGCGCTCGCCGCCGGGGCGATGGTGGCGGTCGGCTACCATCTGCTCGGCCGACGGCACCGCCGCGGGGTCCGACGGAGCCCGCCCTGGATGGCCGGGAGCGCCCCGGGCCAGCCGGGGGAGGTCTTCACGTCGTTCGGCTACAGCACCGGCCTCCGCCTGATGATGAGCAGCGTGCTCGGCACGCGCGAGATCCGTTCGGGCGCGGGTCCCGTGCGCCAGGCCGAGCTCGCCACGCCGGTCCCGTACAGCGTCGAGCTCGAGGTGCTGGACGTGTTCAAGCTGTTCTACGACGACCTCGTCCGCGCGGCGGAAGCGATCTCCTCCGTGCTGAAGGGTGGGGTGATGACCGGCCGCCTCGGACGCTACCTCGCCTACATCCTGCTCGTGGTGCTGCTCGTCGTGGTCTACGTCGCCGCCGCCTTCGCCTAGGACCGGGCGCGCGGTCGGCGACCGACGACCGGGGAGGGGGACGCCATCGGCGCGCCCTACGGCACGACCGTCACCGGCACCGTCGACGCGGAGACGATGCGGGAGGAGACCGCGCCGAGCAGGACGCGGGCCGCCGCGCCGAGCCCCCGCGTGCCGACCATGATCATGCCGGCGCCGACCTCCCGAGAGACGGCGAGCACGACCGTCGCCGGGTCGCCGTCCCGGAGCACGGGGAGGACCTCGACGCCGCGCGAGCGCCCCTCCCGGACGAGCAGCTCCATCGCCCGCTCGGTCGCGACCGCGGGGGAGCGGACCTCCTCCTCGGTCCGCGGCTCGGCGAGCCGGGGGTCCGGCCGATGGGCGTACACGAGCCATACCTGCGCCCGACCGCCCCGGCTGAGATCGATCGCCAATCGGGCGGCGCGGGCCGCCGGAGGCGAACCGTCGAAGCCGACGACCAGCCGAGAGACCGGCCCGGTCCCGTCGGCGATCACTTGCGCACCGCCGGCAGGTACCGTTCCGTCGCCGCGGTCGCCTCCGGGTCGTCGAGCCCGGCCGGACGCGAGCCGGTCGCCTCCGCGCGCGTCCGGACGATCGCCTCGAGCGCCTTCACCCGCCGGGCGAGGACGCGGTTCTCGCGGAAGTACTCCGCTGCCTGGAAGTGGGAGCGGGCCCGGTCCCCGGCGCACTCGGCGAGGGCGCGGGCGAGCCGCTCCAGCCTCTCCTCGGCGCTCCCGCGCGAGGAGTCCCGGTCGAGGACGTGGTCCCCCGAGCCGGGCTTCGGCAGGAGTGGCAGCACGGAGAGGAGCCACGCCCGCACGCCGACGGCACCGACCTCCGTGACGTCCAGCCACGGACGGAGCGCCGCCGCGAGCTCGTCGGTCAGCTCGAGGACGACCGGGCGGCGGCTCGGGCGCGTTCCCGTCGTACCTGGCTCGTCGGTCCGCCCTCCTGTCGCTCCCTCCCTGGGCATCGATCCTCCCAGGGGTCATTGGCAGCCGGGCTGCGATTCTCGGGTCCCGAACCGGGACCCGATGGCTGACCCCACAGCCGAGGGTCGGACGGCGGCCGCGCTATATGGAGGCTGCGCGCCGCGGGGCGGCCGGCCGCCCCGGCGATGGCGTCAAATCCGCGGGGCGGAACGCTCGTCGGTCCCCCGATGGTCCGTCGCTCCCCCCGGTCGCCACCGTTCCGCACCCTCGGGGAGCTGGAGGGACTCGCCCGGCGCGTCCTTTCCCCCGCGGTGCGCGGCTACGTCGACGGGGGCGCCGGTGCGGAACGGACCCGAGAGGCGAACGTCGACGCATTCTCGGCGTGGTCGCTTCGTCCCCGGGCCCTGCGGGGGCTGCGCGAAGTGAGCCTCGCCACCACCTTCCTCGGCACGGAGGTCCGGGCTCCGTTCTTCGTGGCGCCGACCGCCTACCAGCGGGAGCTCCACCCCGACGGGGAGCGCGGCACGGCGCGCGCCGCCGGCCGCCTCCGGGTGCTCGGCGTCTACAGCACCCTGTCGTCCGACTCCCTCGAGGCGATCGGCGCCGCCGCGGGAGCAGGGCCCCGCTGGTTCCAGCTCTATCCGCAGCCGGAGTGGCGAGCCTCGCTCGCGCTCGTCCGCCGGGCGGAACGGGCCGGCTACACCGCGCTCGTGCTCACGATCGACACGCCCGTGCTCGGTTCGAGGGACCGGCAGATCGAGAGCGGGTTCGCCCTCCGCCGGCAGCCCCGCGTAGGGAACGGGTCGGGCGTCGCCACCCCGGCCCGCGGGCCGGAGTGGAACGGCGGGGTGTACGCGCTTGGGAGCGAGGCGGCCGAGCTCTCTTGGACGGTCGTCGAGCGGCTCGCCGGCTCGACCTCCCTCCCGCTCGTCGTCAAGGGAGTGCTGTCGGCAGAGGAGGCCGGACGCGCCGTGGACGCCGGCGCTCAAGCCGTCATCGTCTCGAACCACGGCGGCCGCCAGCTCGACCGCGCGCCCGCGAGCCTGCATGCCCTTCCGGCCGTCGCCCGGGCGGTCGGACGCCGGGCCGAGGTCTACCTCGACGGCGGGGTGCGCCGTGGGAGCGACGTCCTGGTCGCCCTCGCGCTCGGCGCACGGGGGGTCGGGGTCGGGCGTCCGGTTCTCTGGGCGCTCGCCGTCGGCGGTGCGGCCGGCGTCGACCGCTACCTGCGCCTCCTGGGGACGGAGGTCGCCAACTCGATGCTGCTGCTCGGATGCGCCTCGCCGAAGGAGGTCCGCCGCTCGGCGGTCGGACCGTCCGGCACGCCCCCGGCCTCCCTCCCTCGGGAGCCCCCGGGGGCGCGTCGGCGCGGGTAGCGCGGACCGACCGCCGATGACCGAGCGCTCCGCCGCGTCGTACGCCGCGTTGATGCGGAACGCGAACTACGTTCGGGTCTTCGCGGCGGGGCTCGGCTCGGTCGCCGGCTCGGCGATCGCCAGCGTCTGCCTGGTCTGGATCGTCGCGGAGCGGACCGGCTCGGCGCTGGACGTGGGCCTCCTCGCCGTCGCCTGGGTCGGCTCCGCGCTCGCGTTCAGCGTCTTCGGGGGCGCGCTCGTCGACCGGTACGACCGCCGCCGCCTGATGATCCTCGCGGACGTCGCGCGGGCGGCGGCCATGGCCTCGGTGACCATCGAGCTCGCGGTACGCGGGTTCGACCTCGCCTCGCTCCTCGCGGCGTACGCGGTCGTCGGCGCGTTCACGACGGTCTTCAACCCGGCGGAGCAGGCGCTCGTTCCCCAGATCGTCCCCGGAGAGCACGTCGCCGACGCGAACGGTCTCGTGCGGTCGAGCCGCTCGGCGCTCCAGTTCGTCGGCGCGGCCGTCGCCGGGGTCCTGCTCGTCTCGGTCGGGCCGGTCTGGGGACTCGGGGCGAACGCGATCACCTTCGCGCTCTCCGCCTCGCTGATCACGGGCATGCGCATCGGTCCGGCGAGGCCGCGGCCGGGCGGTGCGGTCCTGCCGTCGTACTTCGCCGACCTCGCGGCCGGCTTCCGCTGGCTCTGGGGCGCGAAAGGGTTCCTCCAGCTGACGGTCTCCGCCACGTTCTTCAACTTCTGCTCCGGGGTCGTCGGGACGTTCCTCGTCTTCTTCGCGACGCTCGTGCTGCACAGCGGGGCGCTCACCTACGCCCTGTTGCTGGCCGCCGAGGTCGCCGGCACGGGGCTGGGCTCGCTGCTCGTCGGCCGGCTCGGGGCGGTACGCTGGGCGGGCGCGGCGTGGACGGTCCCGTACGGGGTCGCGTCCGGCGCCGTGGTGGTCGTCCTCGCTGCCTGGCCGTCGCTCCCGGTCGCCTTCGCGGCGCTGTTTGCCCTGGGGGGCCTCGCCGGTTTCGCCGGCACCGCGTGGCTGACGGCCGCGCAGCTCCTCGTCCCGACCGAGATGCAGGGCCGCTACTTCGGCGTCGACAGTTTCGGGAGCATCGCGATCCTCCCGGCGGCCCAGCTCGGCGGCGCGCTGCTCGTCTCGGGGTACGGACCGCGCACGACGTACCTCGCGGTCGGGCTGCTCTGGGTCGTCACCGGGGTCGTCTTCCTCGTCCCCCGGGCGCTGCGCCGGCTCGGCTACCGGCCCCCCGGGCCTACTCCCCGTAGCGGCGCCGCCGCAACTGGAACGTCCGGATCGCCCGCAGGAACTCGAGACGCGTGAGCCCCGGCCACAGGACGTCCGAGAAGTAGAGCTCGCTGTAGGCCGACTGCCAGAGCAGGAAGTTGGAGATCCGCTCCTCGCCGCTTGTCCGGAGGATGAGGTCCGGGTCCGGCAGGTCCGCCGTGTACAGGTGTCGGGCGACCATCGCCGAGTCGATCCGCTGCGGGTCGAGCCCGCCGACCCTGACCTCCTCGGCGATCGCCCGGATCGCCTGGACGATCTCGTCGCGGCCCCCGTAGCCGAGGGCGACGTTGTAGTGGTAGGCGTCGTAGTGGCGGGTCGCCGACTCCGCGATCTCGACCGCCTCCCGGACCCGGGCCGGCAGCAGATCCCGGTTGCCGAGGACGCGGACCCGGATCTGATGGCGGTGCACGCGCTCGTCCGTCGCGATGTCCCGGAGCGCCCGGTCGAACAGCTCCATCAGTCCCTCCACCTCGTCCGGGGCGCGCAGGAGGTTCTCGGTCGAGAGCGCGTAGACGGTGAGGATGCGGATCTGCAGGTCGAGGCACCAGTTGAGCAGCTCCTCGAGCGTGTCACGGCCACGCGCGTGGCCGTCCTTGATCCCGAGCCCCTGGGTCCGGGCGAAGCGACGGTTGCCGTCCATGATGATCGCGAGGTGCGCCGGGACCGGCTCGGCACGGACGAGCTCCAGCAGGCGCTTCTCCGTGAGCCCCCGGAGCGCGTCGCCGACGATGTGGGAAAGGTACGGGCTCGCCGCCTTGCGGGACCCGTCGTTCTCGGCGGAGCGACTCACGACCCGGTCGTAGGGGCGCGCCGAGGATAACCCGGCGGGGTCGTCAGCCCGGGGGAGCGCCCTGGTCGGGAGTTCCGGTCCGGAGGGGAGACCTCCGAACGTTCGAACCCGAGTCCCAGGCTCGACAGACCTAGATCCTAGACCGCTAGACTACCAGGGCACGCCCGCCGGCGTATCCGCTCCACGCTATGAGGATTACCCGCGCCGCGGGGCTCCCGCTCCGAGGGGGCGGGGGATGAGGCCCCCGACGGACCGGCCGGCGCGCCGCCGGTCTCGCGGCAAGGACCTCGGGGCCCGGCGCAGCAAGACCCCGCGACCGTCGCCCCTGCGGCCCCTCGCGGCTCGATCCGCCCCCTCGCCGGGGCACGCGCGCGGGCGCGCGCGTTCGGCGGGAGCTCAACCGAGGGCTAGGGTCGGCCTGCGCTGCGCTTGGACCCCGACGTTTTTGTACCGCGTCGTCCGAAGCGGCCCCTGCCTTCGGCGGTGAGAGCGATGAGCGCAGCAACCGGCTGGTTCGTCACGGTCGTGGCCGTTCTCGGCCTCGTCCTCGCGCTCCACCACCTCGGCGTCGACATCAGCGCCGGCGTCGGGGCGGCCGTACGCGACGCGGAACTCTTTCTCGGCCAGCCCCTTCTCCCCTCGTGAGGGAAGGGGCCGTGCCCCCTAGCGGGCGGCGGGCCGCCTGCGCGAGCGCACAGCGAGACGTGCGGCGAGCTCGCCGGGCCGGACGACACCGTCCGGTGTGACGAACGCGCTCACGAACTTCGCCGGCGTGACGTCGAACGCCGGGTTGCGGGCAGGGCTCGCCTTCGGGGCGACCGCACGTCCGGCGAGCTCGAGCACCTCCTCCGGTGCACGCTCCTCCACCGGGATCGACCGGCCGGTGGGTCTCCGGTGATCGAACGTCGTCCACGGGGCGGCGACGTAGAACGGCACGCCGTTCTCCCGGGCGACGACCGCCTTCTCGTACGTCCCGATCTTGTTGGCGAAGTCGCCGTTCCGGGCGATCCGGTCGGCGCCGACGATCACGGCATCGACCTCCCCGCGCGCCAGATAGTGTCCGGCCGCATTGTCGGCGATCACCGCGTGCGGGATCCGCTCCCGAGCGAGCTCCCAGGCCGTGAGGCGCGCCCCCTGCAGCAGCGGTCGCGTTTCGTCCACGAAGACGAACAGGTCCGCGCCGCGCTGCCGGGCGACGCGGATCGGCGCGAGCGCCGTCCCCCACTCGACCGTCGCGAGGGCGCCGGCGTTGCAGTGCGTCAGCACGCCGTGCGCCCGCCGGAGGAGCGGGGCGCCGGCCTCACCGATCCGGTGGCACTCCTCGACCACGCGCGCACGGTAGCCGTGAGCCGCCTCGAGCGGGTCGTCGCCGGCCTCCCAGGCCTGGCGGACGGCGTCGATGCCGACGAACAGGTCGACCGCGGTGGGGCGGGTCGAGCCGAGCCGCGCCGCCGCCACGTCCGGCGCGAGGCCCTCGCGGGCCCCCAACGCCATGCCGTAGGCGGCCGCCACGCCGATCGCCGGCGCCCCGCGGACCGCCATGGTCCGGATCGCGTCGGCGACGGCCTCGAGCCGACGCAGCCGCAGCACGACCGCGCGCCGGGGGAGCGCCCGCTGGTCGAGCAGGGCGAGGGCGCCGCGGTCCCACCAGAGCGCCCGGACCGCCATCGCGGCTCCTAGGCGTCGAACGTGTGCAGGAGGTCGAGCCAGTCGGCGCTCACGCGCCGATTCTCCCGGAGCGCCTCGTCCAGGGGGATCCCGACGATCTCCCGTCCGCGCAGGACCGCGACCTCGCCGAACCGCCCGGCGAGGGCGAGGTCGACCGCGGCCGCCCCGAGCCGGCTCGCGAGGAGCCGGTCGAACAGCTCGGGCGCCCCTCCCCGCTGGATGTGCCCGATCTGGGCGCTGCGGCTCTCCGCGCCGGTCGCCGAGGCGATGCGGCGGGCGAGCTCGGCCCCGACCCCACGCTCGCCGAGCAGCTCGTGCCCGAACTCATCCTTCGCCCCGGTCGAACCGGCGGCGAGGCCGAGGTCGACGCCCTCGCTCGCGACGACGACCGCGTAGGTACGGGCGGCGAGCGCCCGACGGACCTTGGCGAGGAGCGCCGCCTCGTCGTACGCCTCCTCGGGGACCAGCGTCGCGTCCGCGCCGCCGGCCAGCCCGGTCGCGAGCGCGACCCAGCCCGCGTCCCGTCCCATCACCTCGAGGACGATCGCCCGATGGTGGCTCGCCGCGGTGTCTCGGAGGCGCTCGAGGGCGTCGACCGCGACGGCGACCGCGGAGTGGAAGCCGAACGTCCAGTCGGTCCCCCCAACGTCGTTGTCCATCGTCTTCGGGACGCCGACGACCGCCTTGCCTCGCCGGTGGAGCTCCCGGGCGGCCCCCAGGGTGTCGTCCCCCCCGATGGCGACCAGGGCGTCGATCGCGTGGTGCTCGAGCGTCGCGACGACCTTCCCGGCGTCCACCGGGCTCTTGAACGGGTTCGTCCGGGACGTGCCGAGGATCGTGCCGCCCCGCCGCTCGAGGCCGACGACCTCCTCCGCGCCGAGAGGCCTGGAGCGGTCGTCGCGCAGCCCCTTCCAGCCGTCCAGGAACCCGAGCGTGGCGTGGCCGCCCGCGGCGGCCCGGCGCACGACCGCCCGGATCGCCGGGTTCAGCCCGGGGCAGTCGCCGCCCCCGGTGAGGACCCCGAACCTCACGAGGCGACCTCGAGGTAGCCCCGGGGGGTCGTGGAAAGGAACTCGAAGCCGCCGGGGGTGACCACGACGTCGTCCTCGATGCGGACGCCGCCCTTGCCGGGCAGGTAGACACCGGGCTCTACGGTGAAGACCATGCCGACCTCGAGCGGGTCGTCGATCTTCGGACCGTAGTACCACCCGTCGTGGACGGCGAGCCCGATCGAGTGGCCCACGCCGTGGATGAGGCGCCCCTTGAACTTCGACGCGTCGATCACCGCGGCGGCGGCGAGGTGGACGTCCCGCGCCGGGACGCCCGGCCGGATCGTGTCGAGCGCCGCCCGCTGGGCGCGCTCGACCGTCTCGTGCGCCTCCTTGAGCTCGGCGTCCCGCGGGCCGAAGCGGAACGAGCGCGTGATGTCGCTCGCGTACCGCCGGTAGAACGCCCCGTAGTCGCAGACGATCGACTGCCCCGGCCGCAGCGGCGTCCCGTCCGGCTGGTAGTGCGGCTCGGCGCCGTGGGGCCCGAAGCCGACGATGGTGCCGAACGAGCGGCCGCTCGCTCCGAGGCGGTTCATGCGGTACTCGATCTCCGCCGCGAGCTCGAGCTCGGTGATGCCGGTCCGCAGCATCGAGGGGATCTCGCCGCCGACCTGCGAGCCGATCTCCGCCGCCTTGCGCAGGCGGGCGATCTCCTCGGCGTCCTTCGTCGCCCGTGCCTTCCGCAGGGCGGCGGAGGCGTCGACCCACTTCGTCTTCGGCCGCAGCTTCTCGAGCCGCGTGTACCAGCCGTGGGTCAGCTCGGCGAAGTTGAGCGCGACCGACCCGGTCCCGGCAAGGATCTTGTCGACGAACGGGTCGGCGCCGTCGCGCTCGACCGTGTGGACGCGCACCGACGGGTCGCGCTTCGCCGCCTCCTGCGCGCTCTGCGCCTCGAGCGGCGTCGTGAGGACGTCCAGGCCCCCGTCGCGATGCGCGATGGCGACCGAGCCCTCGAAGAGCCCGCTGGGGACGTCGAACAGGTAGAAGAACGTCTGATCGAGGTGGGGCTCGACGGCGTTCGCGACCACGAGGGTGTCGATGGACGGGTCGATCCCGGCGAAGACCTTGAGCACGCGCTCCTTCATCGGCGGCGCGAAAGGCTACGGGGTTTCAACCTTTGCGGAGCCGGCCGCCCGCACGTCCTTCCAGGAGAGGACCGGCTCGCGCGCGGCGCGCACCTCGTCGATCCGAGCGACGCTGCAGGAGGTCGGCGCGGCCCGGAGGTGCTCGGGGCTGTCGTCGAGCGCCCGCTCGACCGCCGCGGCGAACTCGTCGAGCTCCCGCTTGGACTCGGTCTCGGGCAGCTCGATCATCAGCGCCTCCTCGACCAGCGTCGGGAAGTAGACGGTCGGCGCGTGGACTCCCTCGTCCAGGAGGCGCTTCGCGAGGTCGAGCGTGCGCACCCCCTTCTCGCGCAGCGGCGCTCCGGAGAGCACGAACTCGTGCTTCACGAGGGTACGGAACGGCCGGGGGAGCCGGCGGCCCAGGCGCGCGCCGAGGTAGTTCGAGTTCAGCACGGCGCGCCGCGCGATGTGCTTGAGCCCCTCCTCGCCGTGCGCGAGGATGAACGCGTACGCTCGGAGGTCGAGGCCGAAGTTCCCGTAGGCGAGCTTCACCTTGCCGATCGAGCGGGGCCGGTCGTAGTCGAGACGGAAGCGCCGGCCGGCCTTCGCCACGCGGGGGACGGGAAGGTACGGCGCGAGCGTCTCGCCGGCGCCGATCACGCCCGCGCCGGGCCCGCCGCCCCCGTGCGGCGTCGCGAACGTCTTGTGGAGGTTCAGGTGGGCGATGTCGAACCCCATCCGGCCGGGATTCGTGACCCCGAGGATCGCGTTGAGGTTCGCGCCGTCGTAGTAGAGCATCGCCCCGGCGCCGTGGACCGCCTCGGCGATCTCGAGGATCTCGCTCTCGAACAGGCCGGCCGTGTTCGGGTTCGTGAGCATGAAGCACGCCGTCCGCTCGGAGAGCGCGGCCTTCAGCGCGCCGAGGTCGACGCATCCGTCCTTCGACGGGATCTCCCGGGTGACGAAGCCGGCCATGCTCGCCGACGCCGGGTTCGTGCCGTGGGCGGTGTCCGGCAGGAGGACCTCCGTCCTCCGCTCGGGCTCGCCGAGCTCGCGGAAGTGGGCCTTCACCATCAGCAGCGCGGTGTACTCGCCGTGCGCGCCGGCGGCCGGCTGCAGGGAGACCTCGTGGAAGCCGGTGATCTTCGCGAGCAGGCGCTCGAGGCGCCAGCTGATCTCGAGCGAGCCCTGGACCGTCGCCTCCGGCTGGTACGGGTGGAGCTGGGCCGCCCCCGGACGCCGGGCGAGGAGCTCGGAGACCTTCGGGTTGTACTTCATCGTGCACGAGCCGAGCGGATAGACGCCGGAGTCGATCCCGAAGTTCATCTGCGAGAGACGGGTGTAGTGACGCACGACGGTCGGCTCGCTGAGCTCGGGCCAGCGCAACGCCTGCCGGCGGCGGAACCGATCCGGCACCCCGGGGATCGCCGGCGCGGCCTCCGGAGCGTGGGCGTGGGCGAGGTCCCAGAGCGCCGGTTCTTCCCAGCGCGCTTGGCGGTAGCTCATGAGCCTCCCGAGGAGGCCGACCAGGCCTTCGCGGCGGTGGCGTACCGGGCGATCTCCTTCTCCCCGACCGAAGGCGACGGCGCGACCAGGAGCCGCTCCGGGCCCTTCGGCGAACCCGGGCGCGGGTCGCCGAGCGGGGTCCCCGCCAGGATGCGCCGCCGCCGCAGGCGGTCGACGAAGGCCGCCGTCGTGCCGCGGCCGAGCTCGAGCGTGAACTCGCCGAGGTACGGCGCGTCGAACCGCGGGGCCCTAAGGCCGCTGATCGAACCGAGCGCCGAGGCGAGGGTCCTCGCCTTCTCCGCGAGGGACGTCTCGAGCGACGCGAGCCCTTTCGGGCCGACGACGCTCGCGTAGACGACGAACGCGAGCGCCATGAGCGACTCGTTCGTGCAGATGTTCGAGGTCGCCCGGCTGCGACGGATGTGCTGCTCCCGGGTCTGGAGCGTCAGGGTGTAGGCCGGACGGCCGTAGGCGTCCACCGTCGCCCCGACGACCCGTCCGGGGAGCTGGCGCAGGTGCTCGCGCCGGCAGGCGAACAGGCCGAGCAGGGGGCCGCCGAACGACGGCGGGATGCCGAACCCCTGGCCCTCGCCCACGACGACGTCCGCGCCGTAGGCCCCGGGGGGCTCCAGGACGCTGAGCGCGAGGGGGTCGGCCGCCACGACGTACGGGACCTCCCCGAGCGTCGCCTTCAGCTCGAAGAGCTGCTCGTCCAGGATGCCGAAGCCGTTCGGCACGTCGGCGAGGAGACCGAAGACGTCGCCCTTCCCCACGGCGTTGCGCACGAAGCCGAGGTCGAGGAGACCGGTCCGGTCGTCGTACGGGACCTCCTCGACGACGAGGCCCGGGCCACTCGCGTAGTTGGCGAGGACGCTCTTCTCCTCCCACGGGAGGCTCGCCGGCACGAGGAACCGTCGACCCTCGTGCAGACGTCGGCAGAACAGGAGCGCCTCGCCGGCGGCGCTCGCCCCGTCGTACAGCGAGGCGTTCGCGACGTCCACGCCGGAGAGCTCGACCCAGAGGCTCTGGAACTCGAAGAGCGCCCGAAGCATCCCCTGGCTCGCCTCGGCCTGGTACGGAGTGTACGAGGTGTAGAACTCGCTCCGCGCGACGATCGCGTCGACCGCGGCCGGCAGGTACCTCGAGGCGATGCGCCCGCCGAGGAAGTTCGCGAACCGGCCGAGCGGCCGGTTGCGCTCGAGCAGGCGGTCGACCTCCGCGACGACCTCCTCCTCCTCGCGGGCCGCCCCGACCCCGAGACGCCCGAGGCGGGCCTTCTTCGGGACGTCCCGGAACAGCTCCTCGGTCGAGGGAAGCCCGAGCGCCTGGAGCAGCGCCGCCTCCTCGCCGGCCTCGTCCGAGATCCAGCGGACCAACGCCGTCAGCCCCCGGGCGCGCGACGGGGCTCGCGCATAAATCGGTTGGTCGGGCCGCGCGGGACCGTCGCACGGAGCGAGAGGTGCCCGCGGGGCCGGACGCGCGCCTTCTTCCGCCGCGGCTGCCTCGCGCGCCCGATGCGACGCCGAGCTCCTCGCGCCCGCCCCCCGCCGCGCCCTCCCCGCCCGCGGCCGCCGCCGTCGGCAGCCCAGGAGCTGCTGGAGGTCGCCTTCCACCGCGCGTCGCTCGTCAATCCCCACGGCCGCACGAAGCCCGAGCGGGACCGCCGACGGGCGCAGCTCAAGGTCGTCCGGGCGGCCGCGACCGTGGGCCGGCAGCTGCGCTTCGAGGCGCGGGACCTGCGGCCGCCGGCGGTCGGGGATTTCGAGCGGGAGCTGCTCGAGCAGCACCTCGGGCCGGGGCGCGTCGACCGCCACCTCAACCGCCTGCGTCGGGCGGAGGAGCGGATCCGAGGCATCGAGCAGGAGGCCGAACGGGCGATCCAGCAGGGAGCCGGGGCGGAGGAGTACGGCGAGGTCGTCCGCCAGTTCTACGGCCGGCTCGCGAGCTTCGTCCGCGAGGTCGAGCCCGACCTGCTCGGGTTGCGCGCCGCGCGCGGCTACCTGCGTCGGCGACCGCATCTGGACATCGACCTGCCGCGTCTCGTGGTCGCCGGCTTCCCGAACGTCGGCAAATCCTCCCTGGTCGCGTGCCTCTCGAGCGCACGGCCGAAGGTCGCCGAGTACCCGTTCACGACGATGGCGATCGCGGTCGGCCACGCGGACCTCGGGTTCGACCGGCTCCAGGTCGTCGATACCCCAGGGGTCCTCGGCCGCCGCGGCCGGGCGAACGCCGCCGAGGTCGAGGCGGAAACGACCGTCCGGCGGGTGGCGAGCGTCGTGCTGTTCGTTCTCGACCCGAGCGGGAGCTCCGGCTACCCCCTCGACGAGCAGGAGGCGCTGCTCGCACGCTGGCGTGAGGAGTTCCCCGACCTCGACATCCTGCCGGTCGAGACCAAGTCCGACCTCGAGCGGCGCCCGTCCGACCGGTTGCAGGTCTCGGCGAAGACCGGCGAGGGTCTCGAGGCGCTCTGGCTGGAGCTGAGGCGTCGCCTTCGGCCGCGCGGGCCGATGCCCGCGATGCAGGAGGCGCTCGAGGAGGAGCCGCCTGCCGCTCCCGAGCCGGTCGAGCCGCGCGCGCGTCGCTCGCGACGCCCTAAGTAGTCGGGCGGGGTCGGCGGACGATGACCTGGCGACGCACGGGCGTTCCGGAGGCCGAGCTCGCGGAGAACGCGCCCCGCGGGGTCGCGCTCGGCGACGTCCCGATCGTCCTGGTCAGGGCCGCCGGGGCGGTCCGCGCCGTCCAGGGCTCCTGCCCGCACATCGGGGGGGACCTCGCCGACGGCACGGTCGACCTCGGCAAGCTGAGCTGCCCGCTCCACGGCGCGACGTTCGACCTCGCGACCGGGGCGGTGCGCGCGGACCCGTTCGGGGTCGCCCCGCCCGAGGGGGCGGTCGAGCCGCTGCGGGTCTACCCGGTGCGCGTCGCCGACGGCGAGGTCGAGGTCGACCTGTAGGGACGGTCGCCCCGAGCGGGACTCCCGCGTTATCTGCCTCCGGCCGCTCGGGGGCCGTGGCCGCCCCGGGCCCGTTCCGCGCGCTCTCCCTCGACCTCTGGTTCACGACGGTCTACCACGACGGGGACTTCGACGACCGATGGGAGGCGGCCCGTCGCGAGGTCCTCGGCCGGCTGCTCCGGCGCGAGGGGCGCGCGCTCTCCCCCGAGGAGATCGACGGCGCGCTCGCCGGCGCCCGCGAGCGCATCTCCGCGGCCGGGGGCGACCTCGTCGCGACCGATCCCGCCGAGCTCCTCGGGGCGGTCGCCGGGCGGCTCGAGGAGAGCGTCGTAGGGGACCCGGCCGCGGCGGTCGAGGCGTTCTCCTCGGCCGGCCTTCACGAGCTGCCGCCCGAGATGAATCCCGAGGCGGCCCGGGTCGTCGAGGAGCTCGGTCGCCGAGGGGTCCCCTCCGTCCTCGTCACGAACTCCGGCCGACGGGCCTCCTCCTGGGCCGCCTTCCTCCGGGGCGCGGGGCGTCCGACGTTCCGGGCGATCGTCTCGTCCGCGGACCTCGGGGTACGCAAGCCGGACCCGAAGATCTTCCGGGAGGCGGCGCGCTGCCTCGGGGTCCCGGTCGAGAGGATCCTGCACGTGGGGGACCGGTGGGAGCTCGACGTCGAGGGGGCGATCGCCGCCGGTTGCGGCGCCGTGCTCTACCGGGGGCTCTGGCACCGGTACCCGGAGGGGCTGTATCCGAGCGTCCCGGACCCCCTCCCGGGAACGAGCGCGGTCCGCGTGATCGACCGCCTGGACGAGCTCCTCGAGCCCTCGCTCTGGGAGCCGGCGGCCGTCGGCGGCCGCGCCGTCACAGGGTGAACGGTCGGCCGTTCGCCGGCAGCAGGACCTCGCAGAACGGCTCGAGCGACGTGCGCAGAGCCTCGCGCTGGTCGCCGTGCATGAGCACGACGGTGCGCGCGCGCGACTCCTTCGCGAGGCGCACGAGGTCGGAGTGGCCGGCGTGGGCGGAGAAGTCGTACTTCACGACGTCCCCGAGCGGGCGGATCGTCGTGTCGTCGATCGTGAGCGTCCCCTCCTCGAGCAGCTGCCGGCCGTTCGACCCCTCGACCTGGTAACCGGTGAGCAGGATCGACGTGCGCGGGTCGCGGTAGAGCTCGCCGAGGTAGTACAGGACCGGCCCGCCGTCGAGCATGCCGCCGGTCGTCACGATCACCTCCGCGTCCTGGAGGGCGTGCCGCCGCTCGCCCGAGTGCTCGACGACGTGCACTCCCTCGAGCGCCTGGCGGAAGCGGCGGGCGTCGGCGAGGTACTCCGGGGCGGCGAGGTAGATCTCGTTGACCGCCCGGGCCATCCCGTCGAGGTAGGTCGTGTAGCCGGAGTGGGCGAGCGTCATCAGCACCTCCTGGGCCCGGCCGACGGCGAACGCGGGGACGATCGCCTTGCCGCCGCGCTCGACGGTCTCCGCGACCTTGTCCCGGAACTTCCGCTCGGTCTCGCGGCGGTCCGGATGCTCCCGACCGGCGTAGGTCGACTCCATGACGAGCACGTCGCACTCGAGCGGCTCGGCCCCCCCGACCAGGTGGGTCGGGATCGTCTGCAGGTCGCCGGTGAACAGGAGGTCCTTCTCGCCCCGGTAGAGGGCCATCGTCGCGCCGGGGATGTGACCCGCCGGGGTCAGCTCGACCTCCATGCCCCGCTGGCGGAAGGTCGCGTGGCGGTCGAGCGCGGTGAACCGGCTGTGCAGCGCGTGGATGTCGCTCGGCGAGTACGGCGGGAGGTAGCCCTCGAGCCGGGCGACCTTCAGCGCGTCCTTGGTCAGGAGGTCGGCGACCGCCCCCGTCACGGGGGTGGCGACGATCTTGCTGCGCGGGAGCCGGCTCAGGAGGGGCGTCATGCCGGAGTGGTCGAGGTGGGCGTGGGAGAGGAAGGCGACGTCGATGTTCGTCGGGGCCGGCCGCGGGTACGTCGGCGGGTCGGTCGGGGTCATGCCGTAGTCGAACAGGAGCGTGCGGCCCTGGTCGCGGACGACCAGCCCGAGCGAGCCGACCTCCGAGGCGCCCCCGAGGAATCGGAGTTCCATCGCGCGGCGGAACGGCCCGCCGAGATAACGCTGGCCTCGCGGCCGACGCGGCGACCCGGCCGCTTTTTGCCCCCGGCCGGCTCGACCGGCCCGTGCCGGCCGACCCCGAGCGCGACCTCGGCATCCTCCACCGCCTCGGCCTCGCGGTCGAGCGCGTCGTCCGCGACAGCGCCGGCTCGCCGCACCGGGGGGACGTCGTGGCGATGGGAGCGACCGGGACGCCGACCGAGGAGGTCGACCGCCTCGCCGAGAGCGCGATCCTCGCCGCGCTGGACGCGGAGGGGGTCGACTGGAACGTCGTCTCGGAGGAGATCGGGTCCGTCGCGCGTGGAGGCTCCCGCACGCTCGTCGTCGACCCTATCGACGGCACGGCAAACGCCGTGCGCAACCTCCCGTTCTCGAGCGTCTCCCTCGCCCTCGGTGCCCGCGACCTGGCCGGGGTCGAGGTCGGCCTCGTACGCGACCTCGCGCGGGGGACGACGTACTGGGCGGTCCGCGGCGGGGGTGCGTGGCGCGACGGCCGACGGATCCGCACCCGGCCGTGGAGCGGTCGCGGCGAGCTCCTGCTCGTCAACCTCGGCCGGGCCGCGAGCGCCCGCTCGGCCGCGCTCGTCGGGCGGGCCCGACGGGTGCGCGCGATCGGCTGCGCGTCCCTCGAGCTCTCCCTGGTCGCGGAGGGCGCCGCGGACGCCTACGTCTTCGAGAACGCGGACGCTGGCCGCAACCTGCGGGCGACCGACATCGCCGCGGCCTACCGCATCCTCCTCGAGGCCGGCGGAGGCGCGAGCGACGCCGACGGAGGTTCGCTCGAGGGGTTCCCCCTGGGCGTCGAGCGCCGGACGACCGTCCTTGCCTGGGGAGACCCCGCGCTCGGCCGTACCGTCTGGGGGGCCGGATCGTCGTGAAGCTCGTCCTCCACGCGAACCCGAACCGGCCCGCCGCGGTCGCGCTCGTCGAGCAGATCCGTCGATCGATCGGGGACCGGGCGTCGGTCGCCCTCACCGAGGAGCTCGGCGCGGTCGCTCCGGAGCTGCCGCACCTCCCGTGGGCGCAGCTCGAGGGGGAGGTCGTCGTCGCGGTCGGGGGGGACGGGACGTTCCTCCACGCGCTCCGGCGCACGAGCCTCCCGCTCCTGCCCGTGAACGCCGGGACGCTCGGCGTCCTCGCCGAGGTCGACGCCCGCCGGCCGGGAGAGGTCGACGGGGCGGTGACCCGGCTGCTCGAGCGCCGCTACTTCGTCGAGGAGCGGACGAAGCTCGCCGCCGAGGTCGACGGGCGGCCGCTCCCGGACGCGACGAACGAGTACGTCGTCCACGCCACGCAGGTCGGCAAGATGGGCGCCTTCGAGCTCGCCTTCGACGGCCGGCCCGCCGGCTTCACGCGCGCCGACGGCCTGATCGTCGCGACGCCGACCGGCTCGACGGCCTACGCGCTCAGCTCGTTCGGCCCGATCGTCGAACCGGAGGTCGACGGCTTCGTGCTCACCGCGATCGCGCCGTTCCGCGCCGAGGCGCGGGCGCTGGTCCTCGGCTCGCTGCGGACGCTGCGGATCCGCTCGCGCGGCGGGGCGGGGACGTGCGTTGTCCTCGCCGACGGCGCCGGGGAGTTCCCGGTCCCCCCGGACGGCGCGGTGACGATCTACCGCTCCCCGCGACGCGCCTCGCTCGTCCGGTTCGGCACGACGTTCTTCGACCGACTGCGCGGCAAGCGGATCCTGCCCTGGAGCGAGGAAGCGGAGGTCGGGGGCGTTGCCGTTCTTCCGCCCGAGCCGTAAGCGCCCTCCCGGTGGCCCCCGCCTCGGGGCGACCCCGACGGCGATCACCCGGCACGCGCTCGACAGCGCGCTCGCGAGCGGGCGCTCGGCCTACCCGAACGAGTTCGGCGGCGTGCTCCGCGCCGACCCTCCCGGGGTCATCTCCGAGCTGCTCCTCGTCCCCGGCGGGACCGCCGGCCGCCGCCACGCGAACTTCCACCTCTACATGCTGCCGGCCGATCTCACGGTCGTCGGTTCGGTGCACTCGCACCCGTCCGGCGCGCTCCACCCGTCCGGCGCCGACCTTCGTCTGTTCCGGAGCTGGGGCCGGCGACACCTGATCCTCGGCTCGCCGTTCGGACCGGGCTCCTGGCGGGCGTACGACGGGAACGGCGAGGAGACCCACCTGGACGTCGTCGACCGCCGCGGGGACCCGCTCGTGCGGAGGCAGACCTACCCGGTGCGGCCGCTCCCGACCGGCGCGCGGCCCCCTCTCGACGACGACGAACCGTAACGGGCGGACCGGCCTACTCGCGGACCGGGATCGTCGGGACCGGCAGCCGGTCGGGCGTGCGGTTCGGGTCGACGATCTCGCGACCCGGACGGACGGACGGGCTGAGCAGCCCGTGCATCTTCGCGATCCCCTCGAGGAAGGCGATGAACCCGCGGAACGCCCCGCGGTAGAGGCGGGTGTGGTTCCCCTCCCAGTCGAAGAAGTCCTCGAGCATCACCTTGGACTGGCGCAGCCCGTGGGTCAGCGCGCGCTTGAGGAGCTCCTCCTGCAGGGGAGAGAGGCGGTCGCGGCGGAACCAGTCCTTGGACTTGAGGTGGCCGAGCGGCACGAAGAACATCGGCACGAGCAGCGCCTTGAAGTCCCAGAGGTCGTCGATGAGGTCGATCGTCCGCTGGACGTCCTCCTCGGTCTCCTGGGGGAGCCCGACGATGAACGTGCACGCCGGGTAGACGTGGTTGTCGTTCATCAGGCCGGCCGCCTGGACGACGAGCTCCGGCCACTGGGAGGCCTTGAACGGCGCGACCTTCCCGGGCATCGCCGCGGTGATCATGCGGGGCGAACCGGTCTCGACGCCGACCTCGACGCCCCACCAGTTCTGCTTGTCGTCGATGAGGATCTCGGCGCACTTCGAGAGCAGCTTCGGCTTCGTCATCAGGCTCGCGACGGCAACGTGGCTCCAGCCGACCTGCTCGTAGTACCGCTTGGCGAGCGCGAGGAGCGGGAGCAGCTTGTCCTCGTGGGGCATCACGTTCGGGCTGCCGTAGAAGTAGACGTCGTCCGAGTGCAGCAGGCCCTTGCGCACCCCGATCGCGGCGTTGATCTTGAGCTCCTCCTCGATCTTGGAGAGCGGATACCACCGCGTCGGGCGGGTCGTCACCGAGCAGAACGAGCACCCGCGGCAGCAGCCGCGTCCGATCTCGATGAGCCCGTTGACGCTCGGGTAGCGGATCGAGCTGATCTGCTCGACCTTCGGCGCGTCCTTCGGCGTGAGGATGACGTGCGGGGGGAGGAACTCGTCCCGCAGCGCCTTGCCGACGATGTCGCGCACGTAGAGGTCGCTCTCGCCCTCGACGACCGAGTCGATCCCTCCGATCGAGTCGACGAACTCCTGGATCCACGGCAGCTTCGTCCGCGTCGCGGGCGACAGCTGCCAGGCGCACGGCCCCCCGGCGATGATCTTGAGGCCGCGCTTGCGCGCCTCGACGACCGCCGGCTGGCTCAGCATCCGCTTGAAGTTCACGCAGTTGAGCGTCTCCTTGTGCATCACGCCGCCGAACGTCGAGCTCGGCGGGTTGAGCCCGAAGTAGTCGTGGCCGGAGACGAGGAGGACCTTCGCCTCGCCCGGCATGTACTTCTCGAGGTGCGCCGGGTGAACGATCCGCGCATCGACCCCGGCGTCGAGCAGGGACGCCTCGATCTTCCGCATCCCGTATGGCGCCTGGCGCGGGTAGCCGTGCTCGTCGACCGGCATCTCCGGGTAGAAGAGGCGCTGGTAGACCGACTCCGGAAAGACGTAGGCGGGCGTCGTCGTGCCGAAGCCGAGGAACTCCTTCCCGTGGTGGTTGCTCATCATCGTCCAGTCGCACGTGATGACGACCTCCGGCATCGATACCGACCTCCCCGCAGGGCGGGGTTCCTCCATCCACCCTATCGGGGTTTTAAAGTGCTCGCCTCGGTCGGCGGGGCACCCGCTTCGGCCCTACGGCGCCTCCTGCTCCCTCCCCGGCTCGACCGGGGCGCCCCGAGCGCGGCTCGAACATCCCTCCGCTGCTCGAGAACCCACGGCCGGCCCCCGTCCTCCCGCTCCGTTCCCGGGAGGGCGGTGGGGCGGGGAGCACCTCACCGGCTCGACCCGGACGCCCTCGCCGAGCTTGTCGCGAGACGATTCTAGAGCGGCGGGCAGCGACCGTCCCGGACGGTGGAAGCGGAGAGCGGGAAGGGATGACCGCGGGGGTCGAGCCGGCCGGCCCGTCCCTGAGGCCCGTCCCCAGGCCGCCCGGGTCCGCGGCGGATCACTCGAAGTCGCCGTCGTCGTCGTCGCGCGGGAGGACGCCATCGAACGACTCCTCCGCTTCCTCGGTCGGCTCCTCGGCAGCGGCGGAGCCGCGGAACGCCGGGTCGCGCTGCATCAGGTGGATCCGGACGCAGTCGCGATGCGCAGGCCGTCCGTTCCAGGAGCTCGTCTCCTCCGGGGCGCCGAGCGGCTCCTTGCAGAGCGAGCAGATCTCCGGCGGCGGCGCGATCCAGGAGATCCGGCGCGGCGGCGAGACCATGTCCCCGACGGAGGCCAAGGACAAGGCGGTTCCTTTACCTTTCGCCCGTCCGGCCTGGCTGCCGGGGGACCGCGCCGAGCGACGGCCTTGATAGACCACGGAGCGGTCCGGCCCCCGTGGAGTCGCTCGCCGAGCTGCGCCGCCGGCGCCTCGCCCTGGGGATCCCGCTCGGCGAGCTCGCCCGCGCCGTGGGACGGAGCACCGCGACGGTCTCGCGGATCGAGCGGGGACGGATCCGGCCGTCGTACGACCTGGTCCAGAAGGTCGTCGCCTACCTGGACGGCCGGGAGGCGCTCGCGAGCCCTCGCCTCACGACCCAGGACGTCCTCCGACGGCCGCTGATCAGCGTCGAGCCGTCCTCCTCCCTCGCGGAGGCGAGCCGCCGGCTCGAGGCCGGCGGGTTCTCGCAGTTGCCGGTCGTCGAGGACGGACGCCCGATCGGCTCCGTCTCCGAGGCGTCGGTGCTGCGCGCGTTGCAGACGCCCGCGTCGCGGCGGGTCCGGGTGCGCGACATCCTCGAGCCGAGCTACCCGGTCGTGGACGCGAGCTTTCCCGCCGACCTCCTGCCGGCGCTGCTCACCCGCTACCCCGCGGTGCTGGTCGCGAGCCGGGGGGTCCTGGACGGGATCGTCACGAAGGCGGACCTGATCCGGGGCCTGCGGGGGATCGCGCTCCGCCGCCCGTCCGGCGGCTAGTCGGACGCCGTCCCCGGTTCGGCGACGGCGCGGAGGACCGCCTCGACCGCCGCCTCCGCCGCGAGACGCCCGACGAGGTCGGCGGCCCCTCCGGGCCGCTCGGAGACCGGTCTCGCCGCCTCCTCCCCGGTCGCCGACGCGAAGACGAGGTCGCCGTCGACGCTCGTCAGGTACGGGACGACGGCGCGGCCGACGCCCGCGTGCGTGATGGCGGCGACGCGCGCGAGCTCCGCTCGGGTGAGCGCGAGATCGGTCGCGACGATCGTCACGGTCGTGCCGCGCCCGGCGAGCGGAATCGGCGGAACGTCGTCCGGCGCGACCTCGCGTCCGTCCGGCCCGCGGGCGACGGCGACCCAGCGCCCGGTCGACGGGTCGCGGACGGCCCCCGCGGCGTTGACGACGCTCAGGACCCCGACGGTCCCTCCCCCGGCGACGCCCCGAGCCGCCGAGCCGACCCCACCGGCCCGTCCGCCGGCCCGCCCGAGATACTTCGCGACCGTCGCGCCGGTGCCGGCCCCCACGCGACCCTGCTCGAGCCGGTCGCGACGCGCTCCCTCGACGGCGTGGCGGCCGAGCTCCGCGTAGTCCGGTAGCGTCACGAGCTCCGGGCCGAGGTCGAAGACGACGGCCCCCGAGACCGGCGCGAGCAGGAGGTCGCTGCCGAAGCCGCGCGTTCCCCGGCCGGCCGCGACCAGCGCGGTGCGCACTCCGCCTCCCGCGTCCAGGCCGTACAGGCTCCCGCCGGAGAAGAAGATCGCCCAGCGCCGGCCGAACGTCGCTTCCAGGTTGAGCGAGGCGGTGTCGTACGTCCCCGAGGCGCCCCCCCGGACGTCGACGACCGTCGGAGCCCCGTCGTCGAAGACGACCACGGTGACCCCCGTGGGGCGTTCCCGGTCGGAGACCTGGCCGACGCTCACCCCGCGCACCGCCAAGAGGTCCGGTCGCGCGGGCGCCATCTTCGGCCCAGCGAGGGCCGGCCCATAGCGGCTCGCTCGTCGGCCGTTCCGGTCGCGGGCGCGCGGAGTTATCCCTCCGGGCGTCTCGCGCGGTCGATGGACCCGCCGGCCGCTGGAGCGGTCCCGTGCCCGCCGGGATTCCGGGTCCAGCGGGACCTCTCGGTCGGGCGGCACCCGATCCTCGCGGCGTTCCCCGGACTCGACCGGCTCCCGCCCGCGGAGCGGCTCGTCGTCGATCCGACCGAGCGGTCTCGGCTGTTCGGCGAGACGAGCGTCGAGCTCGTCGACCAGGACATGTGGATGTACGTCGCCCCCTGGGAGATCCCGGCGTTCGCCCGGCGACGGGGATGGAACCCGGTCGTCAGCCCCGGCCAGGACTGCATCGTCGTCGGCGCCGGCCACCTGCGGGAGAGCCCGGAGCTGATCCTGTTCCTCGACATCTACCACGAGCTCTGCCACGTCCTCCAGCGCCGGGCCGGGGCGAACCTCTGGGAACCCGGGCTCAGCTACGTCGAACGCCGGACCGAGGTCGACGCCTACCGGTTCGTCGTCGACGAGGCGCGGGCCCTCGGCGTCGCCGACGACTACCTCCGGGAGTATCTCAAGGTCGAGTGGATCTCCGCAAAAGAGCACCGGCAGCTGCTCGCCGCGGTCGGGGTCCCGGCGGCGGCGAAGGCGGCGGCCGCGCGGCGCCGCAAGCGGGCGTAGCGCCCCGGCGTCTGCTTCACGAACCGACCCTTTATCCCTCGCGTCCCGGCCTCCGGCTCTCCGGCCGGGGGCGCGGAGCGTGTCGATCGACGTCAAGGCCCGCACGCCCCTCCGCCCCTCGACCAGCGACCTCTGGTTCCTCGCTTACCTTCCGCTCGCGATCTCGGACGGGATCGCGACCCCGCTGATCCCGCTCCTCGCGCTCCAGCACTTCGGGGCGACCGCGTTCGTCGTGACGATCATCGTCGCGGCGAGCGCGATGAGCCAGGTCCCGTTCACGATCGTCTGGGGGAACCTCTCGGACCGCGTCGCGCACCGCAAGTTCTTCCTGGTCGGCTCGTTCCTCGCGACCGGCGTCGCGATCATCCTGATCGCGCTCGCGCACAACCTCATCGCCTACTTCTGGCTGAACGTCATCGAGGGCCTCGCCTCCGCCGCCAGCGCGCCGATCGGCACGATGCTGCTGCTCGAGACGCGCCACAAGCGCTGGTGGCCGCAGGACATCGGGCTGTTCGGGCTGATCAGCGGGATCGGCACGACCGTCGGGCTCGGCCTCGGGTTCGTCTGGCTGTTCGGCATCGGCCGCAACGCCCCGGCGGTCGAGGTGATGACCGGGCTCCTCCTCCTCAGCGGCGCGCTCGCGCTCCTCTCCGCCGGGGTCGCCTGGGCGTGGATCGAGGAGCCGGTCACGCGCGTGGAGCGCCGCTCGGTCGCCGAGCTGCTTCACCTCCACCGGGGGATCGTCGAGCGGGCGCGCAGCCTCCGCAGCCGGCTCAGCGGGATCATCGACCTGACGCGCGCGCCGGCCGAGCGTCTGCCGGGCCGCGAGTGGCTGTTCCTCGCCGCGCTCGGCGTGATGTGCGTTGGCTTCGACATCTTCTACGGGCCGTTCCCGGTGTTCCTGTGGCAGGTCGCCCACTTCTCGGACGCCGGCGTCTTCATCGTCTACCTCGGCTCGGCGGCGGCGTCGACCTCGCTGTTCTTCCACTCGGGCAAGGCGGTGGAGACCCACTCGCCGAAGTCGGTGTTCACCGAGTCGCTGTACGCGCGCGTCGGCCTCATGGTGCTGTTCCTCTGGGCGCCGCTGTACTTCGTCTTCGGGCTCGGCAGCCCGCTGCTCCTCGCCTGGCTCACGGTGCTCAACGCGCTGCTCGGGGTCACCTGGGCGTTCATCAGCACGGCGAGCACCCTGTTCCTCGTCCGCCTGGTCGGCCGCTCGGCGCGGGGCCGCGCGCTCGGCCTCTACAACGCCGTCGGCGGCGCCGGCAGCCTCCTCGGGATCCTCCTCGGGGGCTGGATGTACGCGACGTACGGCGTCCACCTCGCCTACAGCGTCGCCGCCGGAACGGTCGTCGTCGGGGCGCTCCTCCTCGCGCCGATCCCCTACCACGTCTTCCAGGCGCCGCGGGCGGCGTCCCGCCGCCGACCGATCGTCAAGAGCGCCCGGGCGGCGCTCCCCCCGCCGTTCGGAGGCCACCGCTCGACCGCGCTAGCCGACCATCTCCCACGTGAGGGTGCGCACGACGTAGCCGAGCGCCAGGTGCGCTAGGAACGTCTCGAGCTCCGCGGAGTAGTCGCGGAGGGAGCAGGAGCGGTAGCCGAGCTGGCCGACGGCGACCGGCGCGGTGCCGTGGAGGATCGCGAAGCGGCCGGTGAGCCGCTCGTGGATCGTGTACGTCGTCCCGCCGTAGTCGATCGTCATCGGCCCGAACGCCGACGAGCGGGTCTTCCAGGACTGCTCGCCGGACTGGATGCGGATCTCGTCGCTCTTCGCGCGGTAGGAGATCGTCGACTCGACGACCGTGGGGGCGTCCGGCCGGTAGAGGTGGTACTCCGTCGAGAACAGCGCCGCGAGGCGACGCCCGAGACCCCCCTGCTCCGCCTCGATCGGCCGTCCCAGCCAGGTCGCGTCCCCGACCTGCACCTCGATGACGTTCCTGAGGATACGCGCGGTCGCCTGGATCATCCGACCCTGTCGGCTCGGCGCCGGTAGGCGGACGCCCCGTAATAACACCCCCCGATTCCCGGCGGAGGTGGCCGGCGGGGAGCTCGCGCCACCGCCCGCCGAGGTCGCGATCGGTCTCGGCTTCTACCTCTCCCGGAGCCCGGGCGCGCCCGGGCGCCTCAAGGCGACGCCCGAGGCGTTCCGGGTCCGCGAGGTCTCGAGCTACCCGCGACCGGACCCGCTCGGCGCGTACACGGTCCTGCGCGTCGAGAGCCGGGGCTGGGAGCAGCACGAGCTCGCCGACGCGATCGGGCGTCGTCTCGGGCTCCCCCGCCGGTCGGTCGCCTGGTCGGGGACGAAGGACCGCCGCGCGGTCGCGGAGCGCCTGTTCTCCTACCGGGGGGAGCCCCCGACGGCCGAGCTCGGGCTCGCCGACGTCCGGCTGCTGGACGCCTACCGCGCGCGCGAGGGCCTCGTGCTCGGCCGGCACTACGCGAACGCCTTCGAGATCCACGTCAGCGAGCTCGCCGAACCGGAGGCGGCGCTCGCCGCGTTCCGCCGCGTCGACGCCGAGCTGCGCGAGCTCGACGGGTTCCCCAACTTCTTCGGGGCCCAGCGGTTCGGGGAGGTCCGACCGATCACGCACGAGGTCGGCCGCTGGATCGTCCGGGGCGATCTGGCGCGGGCCGTGGAGGCGTACCTGGTCGACCGGCCGCCGACCGGGAGCCCGGGGGCCGGGGACGCGGCGCGGGCCGCGTTCGCCGAGCATCGCGATCCGGCCCGCGCGCTCCGCGAGTTCCCGGCCGAGTACCGCTTCGAGCGCGCCCTCCTCGAGCGGCTGGCCGACGGCGCCGCCCCGGCGCGGGCGCTCCGGGCGCTCCCCTACGAGCTCCGGCGCCTGTTCGTCCACGCGTTCCAGGCCTACCTGTTCAATCGCTACCTCACGACCCGACACGCGGAGGGGTGGCCCCTCGGGCGCCCCGTTCCGGGCGACGTCCTGCTCCGTCTCGGCCGCGACGGGACGTTCCGCGGGAGCGACACCGCCCGCGTGGCGGAGGAGAACCTCCCGGAGTGCGTCGAGCTCGTCGCCCGGGGCCGGGCGTGCGTCGCCGGGCCGCTGGTCGGCTTGCGCACCGACCTCCCGGCGGGAACCCCGGGCGCGCTCGTCCGCCGCCTGATGGAGGAGGAGGGGGTCCGGAGCGAGGCGTTCGGGGTCCCGGCCGCCCCCGAGCTCGCGAGCGACGGGACGTGGCGTCCGCTGCTCCTTCCGGTCCCGCCGCTCTCCCTCGAGGCGGACGACGCGGGGGTCTGGTTCCGCTTCGCCCTCCCGAAGGGCGCCTACGCCACGGTGCTGCTGCGCGAGTTCCTGAAGGGCCCGCTCCCGCCCTCCGAGCCGGCCTCACTTCGAGCGGAGCACACTAATACCTGAGTCCGGAGTCGCATCGCCGAGCGCGGCTCTCATGGCGATCGAAGGCGTCCGGCCGTTCTACCCTCCGCTCGCGACCCACGCGCCGACGCGGGTCGACCTCGAGGGGGCCCCTCCGCGCATCCCGACCGGCGTGCCGGACTTCGACTACCTCACCGGAGGCGTGCCGGCCGGCTCGCTCGTGCTGCTCGTCGGCGAGGCCGGCGCCGGCCACCAGGAGTTCGCCCTGACGTCGGCGGTGCACCTCATGCTCCACTACGACGACCCGGAGCTCCACCGGTTCTACCTCGGGAGCGCCCGCGGGCCGTTCGTCTACCCGGAGGGGATCGCCTACGTCAGCACGAGCCGCTCGCGCGAGCAGGTCCTGGACGAGATGCGCGCGTCGTTCACCGGCTCCTACCCCGAGGTGCTCGTGCGTCACCTCTCGTTCCACGACCTCTCGCCGACGTACTTCCGCGACACGGTCGTCCCGTCGTCCTGGGCGTCGCTCACCGGCCCCCTCCTCTCGGAGGCGAAGCCGGCGCCCGCCGGGACGGCCGACGGACCGCTGCGGGCGCTCGCCGACGCGCTCGATACCAGCGCCCCGAACCACCTGGTCGTCGTCGACTCGCTGACCGACCTGCTCGTCCGCCAGGGGATCGAGGCGAACGACGTCCTCACGATGCTCAAGGGCCTGCGACGGCGCGCGAAGCGCTGGGGCGGGGTCGTCTACCTGCTCCTCAGCGAGGGGGTCGCCCCTCCCGCGGTCGAGCACGCGGTCGCCGACTCGGTCGACGGGGTCCTGCAGTTCCGCTGGACGTCGAGCGCCAACTACTCGCACCGGCAGCGCTCGATGCTGATCCCGAAGTTCATGCCGGTCCTCTCCCGCCTGCCGGCGGAGTACCACGGCCGCTTCGTCATCCGGGTCAACGCCTCCAACGGGCTCGTGACCACGCAGTATGAGCGCGTCTAGTCCGGCCCCGAAGGTCCCGACCGGCGTCGCCGGTCTGGACGAGATGCTCGGCGGAGGATTCCCGAGCGGCCACGTCGTCCTCGTCACCGGTCTACCGGGGACCGGCAAGACCTGCCTCGCGCTCCAGTTCCTCCTCGAGGGGACCCGCCGCGGGGAGAAGACCGTCTACCTGTCGCTGGAGGAGGACGTACCGCAGCTCCTCGAGACGGCCCGCCAGTTCGGCTGGCCGGTCGACGCCGCGGTCGCGAGCGGCCTGCTCAAGGTCCTCCGCCTCGACCCGAAGGAGACGCGCCAGAGCCTCCACCGCATCCAGGGGGAGCTCGCGCGCGAGCTCGCGAGCCTCGGCGCGAAGCGGATCGCGGTCGACTCGGTCTCCCTCCTCAACATGCTGAGCGAGGACGAGGCGAGCCGGCGGATGACGCTGTTCGCGCTCACGGGCGCCTGCCGAGAGAGCGGCGCGACGACCGTCCTCACGGCGGAGGCCGACCCGCTCCATCCGGAGGTCAGCCGCGACGGCCTCTCCGAGTACGTCGCGGACGGGGTCGTCGTCCTCGGCTACCGGACCGCGGGCGACGGTCACCGCGTCGGGCTCGCCCTGCGCATCCTGAAGATGCGCCGCACGCCGCACCTGCGGGCGGTCCAGCCGTACGCGATCGGGCCGAGCGGTCTCACCGTCGACGCGAAGGCGGTCGACCTCGGAGGCTAGGCGGCCGCCCGTCGGCGCCCTGGCCGGCGTTCCCGTCATCGCGACGATGGCCGGCTCGGGACCCGAACCCCGCCCCTCGGGGGGCGCGCGGCGGCTTGTCGCCGAGCCCGCGCGGTCCGAGCCGCCGGACTGGGTCCTGTACGTCGACCTGGACGCCTACTACGTGTCGGTCGAGCGGCGCGAGCGCCCCGAGCTCGAGGGCCGGCCGGTGATCGTCGGTCCGCCGCCGTCCGAGGAACCGAACCGGGGCGTGGTGCTGAGCGCGAGCTACGAGGCCCGGGCGTTCGGCGTCCGCAGCGCGATGCCGGTGCGACAGGCGGCGCGGCTCTGCCCGGATGCCGTCTGGGTCCCCCCGACGTTCGCGAAGTACGAGCGGGCCGCCCACGAGGTGCGCGAGCTGCTGCGGCCGCGCGCCCGGGTCCTCGTCCCCTACAGCATCGACGAGTGCCTGCTCCTGGTCGCGGTCCCCTCCGGGGAGCAGGCGCGGGAGCTCGCGCTCGAGCTCCAGCGGGAGCTCCGCGCCCGGCTCGGGCTCGCGGCGTCGATCGGCGTGGCGACCTCGCGCACCGTCGCGAAGATCGCGAGCGACCGGGCCAAGCCGGGAGGGGTCCTCCTGGTCCCGCCGACGGAGGTCGCCGCGTTCCTGGCCCCCCTCCCGGTCCGCGCGATCCCGGGCGTCGGCCCGCGGACCGAGGAGATCCTCCACGCGCACGGCGTCCGGACGATCGGCGAGCTCGCCTCCCGGCGGCCGGTCGAGCTCCTGCGGGAGCTCGGCGGCTTCGCCCGCGAGCTGATCGACCTCGCCCGCGGGAACCCCCACGAGGCGGTCGAGGAGCGGGGCGAGCCGCGCAGCCGCTCGTCGGACCGGACCCTTCCGACCGACGCGAGCACGCTGGACGAGGTCCTCGCGGTCGTCCGACCGCTCGCCGGAGAGCTGGCCCGCGCCCTCGAGGAGGAGGGGCTCCGCTACGGTGCGGTCGTCGTCGCGCTCCGATGGACCGACTTCGAGCGCAGCCAGCGGGGTCGGGCGCTCCCGGCGGCGCGGGAGGGCTCCGAGGCGCTCGTCGAGGAGGCGGACCGCCTCGCCCGCAGCCTGTGGACTGATGAGCGCGTCCGGCGTCGCCGAGGCGTGCGGACCGTGACGGTGCGCGTCGAGCGCCTCTCCGGACGAAGCCAGCGGCAGGTCTCCCTGGACGAGTTCCCCTCCGGTCGCGGCCCCCGCGCAGGGCAGCGATGAGCGGGACCGACCGGCTCGCCGAGCTGCTCGCGCCGGACCCCCGGCTCGGCGTGAGCGTGCCGGCGTACGCGGGTCGGTCGCTGCCGAACGTCGCGAGCTCGGTCGTGCAGGCGCTCGGCGGCGAGGCATCCGAGCTCGCGCTGCCCCCGCTCGCCGCCGGGACCGACCCGTTCCGGGGCCGCCGGCTCGAGGGTCCGATCGTCGTGTTCGTCGTCGATGGGCTCGGCTACACCCGGCTCCGCTCGGCGGCCGCGCGAGCCGGGGCCCGGCACGCCGCCGCGTGGTTGCGGGCCGCCGTGCCGATCACGTCGGTCTTCCCGACGACGACGACGGTCGCGCTCGCCAGCCTGTCGACGGCGAGCTCCCCGTCCCGTCACGGCCTGGTCGGGTACCGGCAGTTCCTCCCCGCGTTCGGGGCGACCGTCGACATGCTCCGGCAGTCGCCGATCGGCGTCGTCGCGGAGGACGCGCTCGTCGGTCCGTCCTGGAGCCCGTCGGCGGTCCTCGGGGTCGCCCCGATCTTCCGCGCGTCGGTCCCGCGCGCGGTCGCCTTGAGCCGCGACCGGTTCGAGGGGCGGGCGTTCACGCGCCTGCTCTACGACGGCGCCGCCTTCGAGCCGTATGCGACGTTCGCGGAGTTCGGCGCCGCCCTCGCCCAGCTGCTCGAGCGGGAGTCCCCGCCGCCGCTGGTGCTCGCCTACTGGGACGAGCTCGACACCGTCCAGCACCTCCGGGGGCCCGGCTCGCCGTGGGTCGACTTCGAGCTCGAGCGGCTCGGGGAGCTGCTCGGCGCCGTTGCTCGGGCGCTCCCGCCCGCACGGGCGCGCTCGACCACGGTGCTCGTCACCGCCGACCACGGGCAGGTGCCGGTCGCCCCCGCCCTCCAGACCGCGCTGGACGCGGAGCCGACGATCCTCGAGCATCTCGCCCGGCCGCCGACGGGCGACCGCCGCGTCGGTCTGCTCCGGGCGCGCGCGGGCGCGGTGGCCGCGCTCGAGCGCGCGGTGCTCGCCCGCCTGCCGGCCGGTGCCCGGTGCTTCCGGGCGGAGGAGGCGATCGACGGCGGCCTCTTCGGGCCGCCGCCGTACCACCCCGAGCTGCGCGAGCGCGTCGGCGACCTGGTCGTGCTCGTGCCGAGCCCGGGAGGGATCACCTACACCGTGCCGGGGCGGCTGCCGAGCTGGCGTCGGCTCGTCGGAGGTCACGGGGGCGTCGAGGCGGACGAGCTGGCGGTCCCGCTGGTCGCGTCGAGCCTCGCCGACCTCACTGCCGACCCGCCCTCCGGCTAGCCGGCCCCCTCGCGCGCGAAACCCCTATGGGCGGGGCGCCCTCGCGGCCGGCGTGGCGGAGCTGCGCGAGCCGATCGTCTCCCTCCTGGGGCACGTCGACCACGGCAAGACGACGCTCCTCGACCGCATCGCCGGGAGCGTCCGCGCATCCCACGAGGCCGGCGGGATCACCCAGCACATCGGCGCCATCGAGGTCACCGGCGCGACGGTCCGCCGCCTCGCCCACGGCGTGCTCAGCGACGCGCAGCTGACCGTCCCCGGCCTCTTGTTCGTCGACACGCCCGGCCACCGCTCGTTCGAGACGATGCGGCGACGCGGCGGGGCGCTCGCCGACCTCGCGGTGCTCGTGATCGACGCGCGCGAGGGGGTGATGCCCCAGACGCGCGAGTCGATCCAGATCCTCCGCCGCGAGAAGACCCCGTTCGCCGTCGCGCTCACGAAGATCGACCTGCTGAGCGGCTGGCGGAAGGTCACCGCCCCGGTGCCGCTCCTCGAGCAGATCGCGCGGAGCGGCTCGGAGTTCGCGAAGCTCGTGGACGCCCGGCTCTACGCCGTGGCGGAGGAGCTGGACCGGCTCGGGTTCAGCGCGGAGCGCTTCGACCGGGTCCGCGACTTCACCCGCAACGTCGGGATCGTGCCGGTCTCGGCGAAGACCGGGGTCGGGGTCGCGGAGCTGATCGCGCTCCTGGTCGGGCTCGCCCAGCGGTTCCTCGCGGAGGAGCTCGAGCTCGTCCGGGAGGGGGGGGAGGCGACGATCCTCGAACGGAGCGACCAGAAGGGCGTCGGCCCGGTCGGGAGCGTCATCGTCTACCGCGGCCGCCTCCGGCTCGGCGACGAGATCGTCGTCACCGGCCGCACCGAGCCGTTCGCGAGCCGTGTCCGCGGCCTCTATCGGCCGGCGCCGGCGAAGGGGGGGCGCGAGGCGCGCGCGGGCAAGCTCGAGGCGCTCTCCGAGGTCGACGCCGCGGCGGGGGTCTACCTCGCCGCGCCCGGGATCGAGGAGGCGATGCCGGGGGGCCTCTTGAGGGTCGTCCACGGGGCGGAGGAGACGGAGCGCGTGCGCGTCGAGCTGGCCGCCGCCTCCCATCCGGTCGCGGAGCTCGCGGAAAGCGGGGTCGCGATCCTCGCCGACACCCTGGGGGGCCTCGAGGCGCTCGCCTTCGAGTGCCGCGAACAGAAGATCCCGGTCCACGAGGCCGGGGTCGGTCCGGTCTCGAGGGCGACCGTGATGCGGCAATCGTCGGTGCGCGACCCGACCCACCGCGCGGTGATCGCGTTCGGCGTCCCGGTCCTCTCGGATGCCGTCGGGGAGGCCGGCGAGACGGTGAGGATCTTCCGCGCCGACGTCATGTACCGGGCGATCGAGGAGTACGCCTCCTGGCGGCAGGCCCGGCAGCGGGAGGTCGACCTCGCCCGGTGGGCCGAGCTCGTGCGGCCGGCGAAGCTCGAGGTGCTCGAGGGGTTCGTCTTCCGGGCCTCCAAGCCGGCGATCGTCGGGGTGCGCGTGCTCGGAGGGGTGCTGCGCCCGGGGGTCCGTCTGATGCGGTCGGACGGGTCGGACGTCGGGACCCTCAAGAGCCTCCAGCGGGAGAACTCGAGCGTCGCGGAGGCGACGGAGGGCTCGGAGCTCGCCGCGTCGATCGACGGGGCGGTCGTCGGCCGGAACCTGAAGGAGCGGGACGTGCTCTGGGTCGCCCTGCCGGAGGCCGCGGCGCGCGCCCTGAAGGACCAGCCGCTGAGCCCGGTCGAGCGCGCGATCCTGGACGAGGTCCTGCGGATGCGTCGCTCGGTCCACCCGTTCTGGGGCCAGTGAGGCGACCCTACGTCGGGCCGCCGCCGGAACCCTGCGGGTCCGGCTCACCCTCCTCGTCGTCCGGGGGAGCGTACGTCCCGGACGGCAGGAACAGGCCGAGGTAGAGCGCGACGGCCCCGGTGCCCGCGAGCAGCGAGCCGGAGGTCATCGTCAGCAGGAACGGGTAGGCGAGCGCTGCGTGGGTGAGCGTGTGGTAGTGCTCGGTGTACGTCCCCGTGAAGTTCGCGAAGACGTCCGTGCTCCCGTTCGCGGCGGCGTCGGTCTCGACGTACAGAAGGTAGCGGTCGCCGACGTCGCCGCTCCCGGACCAGTGGCCGGCGAGCTTCCCTGCCCAGCTCACGATCGCCGGCGTCACCGCGCACCAGTACGGCGGGCTCGCGCACGACCGCGTCGCGTACCACGAGACCGAGACGGCGCTGCTGGACGACCAGCTCACGGCCAGGGACGCGGAGTTCGCGACGGTCGTGTTCATCGTGAACGTCCGGGAGTCGTCCGCCTGGAGGTTCTCGACGGACGACGAGCCCTCCCGCAGGTAGGTGGGGCTGGTGACCGGCATGATCGCTCCGACGATGACGGCACCGCCGACGAGCGCGAACACCGCCCCGACGGCGACCAGGCCTAGCCTCACGGAGGGGGCCGATGCGCGCCGCTCCCTATCCCCCTTCCGCTGCGGGGAACCGCCGAGCGCCCGCGGCGCGACTCTGGGCCCGGACCCCGTCCCGGAGCGCCGGAAACCGCTGGACGTAACCTAATATCGCATGCCGTGCTTAGGGAACGCATGGCACCGAGCGACGCTCGGGCCCCCGAGCCGGCGGCCGACGGTTCCCGCCCCTGTTCGCTCTGCGGGAGCGTCCATCGGATCGTGGACCCGGTCCGTTCGGAGACCCACTGCGCCGAGTGCGGTCTCGTCTTCGATGCGTCCGAGCTCGTGAGCGACGGGCCGGTCACCAACCCCGAGGCCGCCTCCGAAGGGAGCGGACGGGGGATCGGGCCGTTCGTACGCCCGGGCGGACCGCGCCGGTCCCTCGGTTCGACGCTCTCGCTGGCGCGCGACGGGCAGGGTCGCCGGCTCGCTTGGCGCCGTCGGTACGAGTTCCAGCACCTGCGCCGCGTCATGCAGCGCCAGACGGCGCGCGTCGCCGACGCGTCGGTCGACCGCTCCCCGGCGCACGGGGAGATCCTCGCCGCCGGGGAGCGGTTGGGGCTGCCGGAGGTCGTCGTCGACGAGGCCGACCGGGTCTTCCGCCAGGGGCGGGAGGCCGGGGTCTTCCGGGGACGCGGGCTCGCGGCGTGCGTCGGCGCGGCGGTCTACGCCTCGTGCCGGCGCTACATGATCCCCCGGACCCTCGGGGAGGTCTCGACCGCGGTCGGCGCCCGTCGTTCGGAGGTCGGCCGGACGTTCAAGATGGTCCACCGCGGGGCGCGCCTCGCGATCCCGAGCATCGGCACGAAGGCGTTCCTCGCCCGCTACGCGCAGGAGCTCGCCCTCTCCTCCGAGGTCCGGGCGACCGTGGAGTCGATGCTCGACGCGACGCGCGAGGACCCCGAGCTCTCGGGGCTCAGCCCCCACGGCCTGGTCGCCGCGCTGATCTACCTCGCCGCCGAGCGGAACGGCGAACACCGCTCCCGGGCCCAGGTCGCGCGCGTCAGCAGCGTCACCGAGGTGACGCTCCGCTCGACGTGCCGTCTCCTCGAGAAGGTCTGGCCCGCCCCACCGGGGGAGATCCCGGCCCCGTCGGCCGGCGCGTAGGGCAGGGGACGCCGGGGGCCTGTCCCTCAGCGGAGAAGGAAGTAGCCGGCGGCCTTCTCGCGGACCTTGCGGCGCGCCCAGCCCTTCGTCTGGAGCTCCTGGAGCGCGTTGAGCACCATGTTCTTCGGGAGCTTGACGACCTGCGTGATCCGTTCGGCGGTACCCATCTTCTCCTCGACGAGGTAGCCGAGCTCGCGCATCGCCCGGTAGACCTTCGCGGCGTTCGCCGACACCTCGTCCTCGATCGCCATGGGGGTTGTCCGCTCCGGTCCTGCGGACCCGGTCGGATAGATAATGCCTGCGCGGTGCGGCGGCTCGGGATGGCGCCCTCCACCGTCGGACCGGCCCGTGGCGGGCTCCGAGCGCTCGGGGAGGGGGTTCGTGGACGAGCCTAGCGAGCGCCCCCTCTCGGTCGTCTGGGACCCGCGCTTCCTCGACTACGACTTCGGCCCCTCTCACCCGTTCGACATGCGGAGCCGGGGCGCGGCGGCGGAACTCCTCGAAGCATCGCTCTCCCCGGACGAGCGCGCGCGCCTCCGCTGGATCCGGGCCGTCGAGCCCGCATCGGCCGAGGAGCTCGAGCGGTTCCACGACGCCGAGTACCTCGCCTGGCTCCGCCACGCGAGCGTCCTCCGGCGTCCGGTACTCCTCGACCGCGGCGACACGCCGTCGTTCCCCGGGTGCTACGATGCCTCCGCCCGCATCGCCGCGGCGACCTCGACGGCCGTCGCGCGCGCGGTCGAGGACGGAGGGGTCTGGTTCGTTCCCGCCGGCGGGCTCCACCACGCTCGCCGGGACGGTGCGAGCGGCTTCTGCGTCCTGAACGACGTCGCGGTCGCGCTGGCGGCACCGCTGGCGGCGGGGCGTCGGGTCGCCTATGTCGACCTGGACGCGCACCACGGGGACGGGGTGATGTACGGCTACTACGGCCACGGCGGCCTCCTGGACGTCGACCTGCACCAGGACGGTCGAACGCTGTTCCCGGGGACGGGCGACGTCGGCGAGATCGGGGACGGCGACGGGGCGGGGCGGAAGGTCAACCTCCCTCTCCCGCCGGGGAGCGGCGACGCCTGGCTGCTTCCGCTCCTCCGCCGCGTCGTCCTGCCGCTCCTCGCGGAGTTCCGGCCCCAGCTGCTGGTCGTCCAGCACGGGCTGGACGGCCAGGACGGGGACCCGCTCGCTCGCCTGCGCTACACGGCGCGCGGCTACGCGGAGGCGGACCGCCTCCTGTTCGACCTCGCGCGGTCGGCGCGGCTCCCGCTCGTCGTGACCGGGGGCGGGGGCTATCGGGCCGAGTCGGTGAGCCGCGGGCTCGCGGCGACCGGCCGACGTCTCGGGGGGTTGCGGTCGCCCGGGGCCGCCGACCCCCTGCCGCCGGGGTGGAGGCAGCGGTTTTCCGACATCTTCGGTCGGGAGCCGCCCGAGCGCTGGGCCGAGCCCAGCCCCTCCGGGCCGTCGCCCGCCCCGCCCCCCGGTGTCGAGGCCCTCGTCCACCGCCTCGAGGCGGTCCTCGGGCGCCGGTTCCCGGCGACGGCGTCCGCACCGTCGGCGGCCGGCGAGGCCTGATAGGGCCCCGGGGCTCGCCAGGGCATGGTCCTCCAGGCGAAGGAGATCATGGACCCCCATCCGCTCACGCTGGACGAGGAGACCGATGCCCTGACGGCCGCGCGTCGGATGGTCGCCGAGCGCAAGGGCTACGCCGTGCTGACGCGCGGGCCGACGCACGCCATCGCCGGTATCGTCACCGAGTGGGACTATCTCGAGAAGATCGTCGGGGCCGGCGGCGAGCCGGCGCGCGTCCCCGTCAAGACGATCGCGTCGGCGAACGTCCAGTCCTGCCTCCCCGAGACGCCGACCGACGAGGTCGCCTCGACGATGGCCCAGCTCGGCGTCCGACGGATGGTCGTGCGCTCGGGGGACCAGGTCGTCGGCGTGATCACGTCGCGGCACGTGATCGCGATCTTCCGTCAGTACATCGACCGGCTCAGCTCCCAGATCGCCGGCTACCAGGCCGGGACCAACCCGGCCGGCTAGCGGGACCGCGGTGGGGCTCGCAGCGAGGTCGGGGCCGGCGACGGCGGCGCCGGGGTCGCGGTAGCCGCCGGGTCGCGGGAGGGTCGACGGTGCGCTACAAGTGGCTCGTCCTCACGAACACCACGGTCGCGACGCTGATGTCGTCGATCGACGCGAACATCGTGCTGATCTCGTTGCCGACGATCGGCCGGCAGCTCGCCGGCACCACCGCGACCCTGCTCCTCTGGATCCTGCTCGGCTACTCGCTGCTCACCGCGGTCGTCCTGCTCAACTTCGGACGGCTCTCCGACATGTTCGGACGCGTCCGGCTCTACGTCCTCGGGTTCGCGGTCTTCACCGTCGGCTCCGCCCTCTGCGGGCTCTCCCAGACCGGGCTCGAGCTCGTCCTGTTCCGCCTGGTGCAGGCGGTCGGCGCCGGATTCCTCTTCTCGAACTCGGCGGCGATCATCACGGACGCCTTCCCCCCGAACGAGCGCGGGAGGGCACTCGGCGTCAACCAGGTCTCCATCGTCGCGGGGGCGGTCGCCGGCCTCGTCCTCGGCGGGGTGATCACCTCGACGATCGGCTGGCGGTGGATCTTCTTCGTCAACGTCCCCATCGGCATCATCGCGACCCTGCGGGCGCACTACGACCTGCGCGAGATCGCCCGGCCGGAGCGGACCGCCCGCATCGACTGGCTCGGGAACATCGTCTTCGCCGGCGGGCTCACGCTCCTGCTCGTCGGGGTGACGCTCGGGGCGCTCGGCCAGCTCTCGGGCACGGGGGCGCTCGCGGCGGCGCTCGCGGGGCTCGCCCTGCTGGCGGCGTTCGTCGTCGTCGAGCTGCGCGAGAGCTCCCCGATGCTCGACCTGAGCCTCTTCCGCAATCGGCAGTTCACGGCGAGCGCGCTCGCGACGCTCCTCAACGCCCTCGCTCGCGGGGCGTTCACGTTCATCCTCGTCTTCTACCTCCAGGGGCCGCCCCGCTTCCTGAGCCCGCTGACCGCCGGCCTGTTCCTGGTACCGGTCTCGGCGTCGCTCGCGGCGTTCGGACCGATCAGCGGCTGGCTGTCGGACCGCTTCGGGCCGAGGCCGTTCCTGCTCACCGGCCTGGTCGTCTCGGCGTCCGGGTTCCTCTGGCTCTCGACGATCGGCGCGGCGGCGACGTTCGCGCAGCTGGCCGGCCCGCTGGTCCTCGTGGGCGCCGGCATGGGCCTGTTCGCCGCACCGAACCGTGCCGCGATGATGACCGCGGTCCCGCCGACGCGGCGCGGGGTCGCCTCGGGGATCGGCGTCACGTTCGTGAACACCGGGGCGACGATCAGCCTCGGGATCACGCTGCTCATCATGACGAGCGTCCTCAGCCGGCCGGAGATCCAGGCGATCTTCCTGGGCACGGCGGCGGGCGGGATGCCGTTCGCCGCGGGGGGCCGGTTCCTCGAGGCGATCCACGGGATCTTCCTCGCGTCGACCGTCCTCGTGCTGTGCGCGCTCGTCCCGTCCGTCCTCCGGGGCGGCACACCGGCGGCCCCGGCGCCCGCGGCGGGCGACGCGGATTAAATCGGTTCGGTTCGTACGCCGGAGCGTTTCCGACGTGCCGGTGGACCCCGAAAAGCGGCCGGCGCGTTTGGCGAATCGCCAAATCATTATGTATGCCGACGAGGATGTTTACGTGCCACCCGGGACCCGGCGGGGGCGGGTCCGCGGCCCACCACGGCCGTGCTCCTGCCGGGGGTGGTACCTCGATCGTTCGGGTCCGAGCCGGCCGGCTCGAGCGGCGGCCGACCCCTCAGCGGGTCGGCAGCTGTTCGAGGAGCGTTCGGAGCCGGTGCGCGAGCTTCCCCTCGAGGTCGTCGTAATCGTAGCGGACGCTGACGATCGGCTGAGGGACGTGCACGAGGCGCGCGAGGTTCACCGGGCTGCCGTCCAGCACGAGCTCGGCCGCGGAGCCGCGGATCGTCGCCTCGAGCTCGGCGACCTGGTGCGGGGAGTAGCCCATCGCCGGCAGCACGTTCGTCAGGTGAGGGTACTGGGCGTAGACCGCGGCGATCGAGCCGGAGGCGCTCCGGCGGGCGTCGACGATCTCGGCGCCCTGGGCTCGGGCGAGCAGCGTCGCCGCCCCGAACGCCATGCCGCCGTGGGTGAGGGTCGGACCGTCCTCGACGACGAGCACCCGCTTGCCCCGGAGCCGCTCCGGTCGCTCGGCGGTGATCCGTAGCGCCCCGCGGACGACCTCCGCCCCGGGGTTGACGGCGCGGGCGTTCGCCTCGACGGTCCGGACCCCCTCGGGGGGGGCGGAGTCGGTCTTGCTGACGACGATCACGTCGGCGCGACGGAAGTTCGCCTCGCCCGGATAGTAGGCGAGCTCGTGGCCCGCCCGGTGGGGGTCGGCGACGACCAGCTCGAGGTCGGAGGCGTAGAACGGCAGGTCGTTGTTGCCCCCGTCCCAGAGGACGACGTCGGCCTCCTGCTCGGCGGCGCGGAGGATCCGCTCGTAGTCGACCCCCGCGTAGACGACGACCCCCTCGGCCAGGTGCGGTTCGTACTCCTCCCGCTCCTCGATCGTGCAATGGGCCCGGTCGAGGTCCTCCGCGGTGGCGAACCGCTGGACCGCCTGGGCCGCCAGGTCACCGTACGGCATGGGGTGACGGACGACCACGACGCGGCGGCCGGCGTCGCGGATCCGGGCCGAGACGTACCGCGTCAGCGGGCTCTTGCCGGCGCCGGTCCGGACCGCGCAGACGCTCACGACCGGCCGGGACGAGCGGAGCATCGTCGCCCGGGGTCCCGCGAGCGAGAAGCTCGCCCCCGCCGCGAGGGCGATCGACGCCTTGTGCATCACCTCGGTGTGGGGGAGGTCGGAGTAGGCGAGCATCACCTCGTCGACCTCCTCCCGCCGAACGAGGTCGGCCAGCTCGGCCTCGGGCACGATCGGGATCCCCGTCGGATAGCCCGGACCGGCGAGCTCGGGGGGGTACGTCCGACCGGCGATGTCGGGGATCTGCGCCGCGGTGAACGCGACGACCCGGACCTCGGGCTTCCCCCGGAACAGGACGTTGAAGTTGTGGAAATCCCGCCCCGCGGCCCCTACGATGACGAGCTTCCTCGGCGCCATGGCGGCCCGGAGCGGAGGGGGGTGTAAAGCCCTGCCCTCGAGCCGGCTTGAGGCGGACGGCCCCCGCGGCCCGGAGAGGCTTATGGCGAGTGCTCCGCATCGCCCGGCGTGGCGCGCGGGGGGCGCGCCGGCCCGGGACGTGCCGGCCGGCTCGCGGTCGTGGTCGGGGCGGCGATCGGGCTCCTCCTCCTGCTTCCGACCGGGCTCCCGGCGACGGCGCCTCGGGCACCGGCCCCGGGACCGGCGGCGGGGATCGGGGCCGCCGGGCCCCGGGTCGCGTCGAGCGGCGTCACGCCACCGGTCACCGGACCGCCGTCGCTCCGCGCGACCGCCGCGGTCGTGCCGGTCGGGCTGCGACCCTCCAACCTGACGTTCGACCCTGCGACCGGCTACGTCTACGTCGCCGATGCGCTGTCGAACAACGTGAGCATCGTCGACGGTCACCGGGTCGTCGGGAGCGTCGCCGTCGGCCACGGCCCCCAGGACATCGTCCTGGACGCCGGCAGCGACGACGTCTACGTCACGAACGCGCGCGCGAGCTCGGTCACAGTCCTCCACGGCACGACGAAGGTCGGGACGATCGCTCTCGGCTCCGCCCCGGGGGCGATCGCCGACGACCCGGCGGCGCACGTCGTCTTTGTCGCCGAGCCCAACGCCGGAACGGTCGCCGTGCTCAACAACGCCTCCGTGCTGTCGTCCTTCGCCGTCGGCACCGACCCCGAAGCCCTCGCCTTCGACCCGGCCGACGGCGCCGTGTACGTCGCGAACGCCGGTTCCGGCACGGTCACCGTGCTGACCCCGACCGGGATCCTCGCGACGGTGCCGGTCGGCAGCGAGCCGGCCGCCGTGGCCTACGACCCGCTCGATTCGCAGGTGTACGTCGCGAACGACGCCTCCGGAACGGTCAGCCTCCTTTCCGGGAGCGCCCTCATCGCTAACGTGACGGTCGGGAACGCTCCCGCCGCGCTCGTCTACGACCCGGCCCACGGCACGATGGACGTGCTCAACGTCCTGAGCGGGAACGTCACCGAACTCAACGGGAGCCGGGTCGCCGGCTCGGCCGACGTCGGCGCCGCGCCGATCGCGGCGGCCTACGACCCTGCGAACGGCTACGTCTACGTCGCCAACTCCGGCTCGGGCAACGTGAGCGTCCTGGACGGCGGAACGGTCGTCGGTGTCCTCGCCGTCGGCACGCGCCCGGCGGCGTTCGCCGTCAACGCGTCCAGCGGGGAGCTGTACGTCGCGAACCAGCTGTCGCTCAACGTCACCGTGCTGAACGCCCCCCAGGTACTCGACACGGCCGGCCTCGCCGCGCCGGCCGCTTCGGAGGCCGTCGACCCGGCGGACGGCCTCCTGTTCGTCGCCGAGGCGTCGATCGACGCCGTCGCCGTGCTCGACAACGGGGTCGTCCTCGGCACGATCCCCGTCGGTTCCGCGCCGTCCGCGGTCGCCTTCGACCCGGCCGACCAGCTCGTCTATGTCGCCAACAACGGCTCCTCCAACGTCTCGCTGCTGAACGCGACCGGCGTGGTCGCCACCGTCGCGGTCGACCCGGGCCCCTCGTCGCTGGCGTACGACGCCACGGACCTGTCGATGTACGTCGTCTCAGGGGCCTCCGGCCGCGCGGATGTCCTGCGCGGGACGAACGTGACGTCCACCGTTGCGGTCGGTGTCCGGCCCGGCGCCCCGGTCTACGACCCGGCGTACGGGACCGTCTACGTGCCGAACGCCGGCTCCGCCAACGTGAGCGTTCTGCGGGACGGGCAGCTCGAGGCGACCGTCCCCGGTGGCCTCGCCCCGTCGGCGGTCGTCGTCGACCCGCGCGGCGGAACGGCGTACGTCCTGGACGGCGGGGCGTCGGAGCTGACGCTTGTCCGGAACGCGACGCCCCTCGGGACGGTCGTCCTCAGCGCGGTCCCCACCGTCGCCGCGTTCGACCCCCCCCTCGGCGCGCTCGCCGTCGCGCTCACGGGTTCTACGGTACTCGACCTGGTCGGGCCGGCCGGCGTCCTGAGGTCGATCCCGCTCGCCCCGCTCGTGCCGAGCGGCCTCGGCTTCGACCTGGCGAACGGGCTGTTGCTGGCGGTCGGCCCCGGCGGACCGGCCGAGCTCGTCGGGATCGCCGGGGTCGTCGGGACGCTCAACCTCTCCGGGAGCCCGAGCTCGCCGCTCTACGATCCGGTGCACGGGGGGTTCGACGTGCCGGACCTCGCGCTCGCCCAGGTGACGATCGTGAGCCCCTCGGCGTTCCCGGTGACGTTCGACGCGGTCGGGCTCGGCCCCGGCCTCCCCTGGGGGGTCGTGATCGGGGGCGCGAACCTGAGCACGACCGCGACCCACCTCACGCAGGACGAACCGCTCGGCAGCTTCGCGTTCTCCGTCTACGGCCCCCAGAACTACTCCGAGAGCGCGTCGCTCGGCTCCCCGGTGACCCTCGCCGCCCGCGGCGTGACGGTGACCGTCACCTTCCAGCTCCTCGTCGCCCACGTCGTGACGTTCCGCGAGCACGGCCTGCTCGCCGCGACCTCCTGGTGCGTACGCCTCGGCGTCACGACGTGCTCCAACACGACGACCGTCGTCTTCCCGACGGTCTACCCGGGACGCCACCCGTACACCGTCAGCCCGGTCGCCGGCTACGCGGTCACGACCCACGGCAACGTGAGCGTCGGCGGCTCCTCGGTCACGAAGGGGGTCCGGTTCGCGCCGGTCGCCTACCTGCTCGAGTTCACCGAGAGCGGACTCCCGCACGGCCACCGGTGGAAGGTGACGGTCGACGGCGCGAGCCACCGGACCGCGAAGCCGCTGCTGCGGGTTCGCGTCGCGAACGGCACCGGCAGCTACGTCGTGCAGTCGAACCGGGGCTGGCACGCCGTCAACAGCAGCGGCACCTACGCGCTCAACGGCAGCGGCGCGACGATCGCCCTGCACTTCGTTCGGGCGAAGTACCTCGTGACGTTCACGGAGACGAGCCTGCCGAACGGGACGAACTGGTCGGTGACGATCGGCTCGGCCGTGCACGCCTCCAACGGCTCGCAGAACGTGACGTTCGACCTCGCGAACGGCTCCTACCACTACCATCTCGGCGCGCTGACCGGATTCCGGGTCCCCCGGTCCTCCCCGTCGATCCACGTCCGCGGCGCGCCGCTGACGGTCACCGCCCGCTACCGTCCGGTACCGGTCGCGGCGACACTCCGGACCGTTCCGCTGCTCGTTCCGCTCGTCGCCCCCGGGCTCCTCGCCGGAGTGGCGCTCGCGACCGGCCGCTCCGCGTCGGCCCGCCGGCCCCCGTCTCGGGCGACGGCGGCCCGGCCTCCCGCCCGCGGGCCGTAGACGGGGCGGCCGGGGCCGGCTCAGGCCGGCTTGACGGGGCGTCTAAGAAGGGTCGAACGCCTTCGAACCTCCGGGAGAGCGACGATGGAGACCCGGAGGCGCGTGAGCGACGTGATGTCGGCGGACGCCCTGACGACGTCCCCCGACACCCGCCTCGAGGAGGCGGCCTGGCTCATGCGGGAGCACCACATCTCCGGACTGCCGGTCGTCGATCCCCTGCACCACGTCGTCGGCATCGTGAGCGAGAGCGACATCGTCCGAGGGCTCGACCGGGCGACGGGGATCGAGAGCCCCCGCGGGCTGCTCGATCTCCTCCTCGCCTCGGCCCCGCCCCGGGGCGAGAGCCTGCTGGAGGTCTGCCGCAGCCACCTCAAGAACGCCCGGGTCCGCGACGTGATGAGCCGACGTGTCGTGACGGTCGACCGCGACGCCCCCCTCGCCGAGGCGGCCCGCCGGATGCGGGTGAACGGGGTCAAGCGCCTGCCGGTCGTCGACACGCGCGGCCGCCTGACAGGGATCCTGACCCGCGCGGACATCGTCCAGGCCGTCTCGGGCGAGGTCCGCGTCCACCGGGGAGCGCTCCACCCGTCGGTCGCGGGGCGTCCGGTCCCCGCCGCCGGCCCGTACGAGGACGTCTAGGGCGCGCCGGTCGTCGTGCGCGGCGTCGCGCCCCCGGGGGAGCCGGCCTCGACCGGGGCGAGCGGGGACGCCGGCGCCGGGGCGGCCGTGGGGGCGGCATGGCCCTCGCGCGTGCCGTCCGCGGTGAACCGGTAGTTCCTCAGCGCGAGGCTCGCGACGAAGCCGACGAGCGACAGCGCGATCACGACGGCGAAGACGACCCGGAACCCCTCGAGGTCGTAGGCCCGGACCGGCACCGGCACGCCGCCGTAGAGCACGGTGTAGGTCGCGAGGAACGAGCCCAGCAGGGCGGTCGTCGCGACCGGGGCGATCGCGGTCCCGAGGTTCCGGAACGTCTGGTTCATCCCGGTCTGGACGCCCAGCTCTCGCCGGTCGACGCTGAGCACGATCATGTTCGACATCGAGATCAGCACCGCCACGTTCCCGACCATCATCGGCACCATGTCGGCCGCGAGCTCGTACGTCGTGCGGTTGAGGCTGAGGAGCATCACCCCGCCGACCGCCATCAGCGCGAAGCCGAGGAGCGTCACCGGCTTCGGGCCCCGGCTCGAGACGGCCCGGCCCAGGAACGGGCCGAACGCGAGCATCGACAGGGCCGACGGGAGCGCGAGCAGGCCGAACGTGAACTCGCTGACGCCGAGGCCGGGGCTGCCCGGAATGCTGAGCTCCGCGAGGATGACGACCGTCGTGAACGAGAAGAACATCAGGGCCCCGACCAAGACGCCGTTGATGTTCGAGACGAGGATGTTGCGGGGACGCATCGACTCGAACCGGATCACGGGGTTCGGGGCCCGGGGCTCCCAGACGGCGAAGATCCCGAAGCCGACGAGCGCGAGCACGAAGAACTCGGGGACCCCCCACGGGAGCGCCCCGTAGTGGACCGCGGAGAAGTTCCCCCAGCCCCACGTCGAGCCCTCGGTCGTCCCGACGAGCAGGGTCGCGAGCCCGAAGCCGAGCGAGCCGACGCCCGGCAGGTCGAGGATCGGGCGGCCGTGCACGGGCGACTCCGTCAGCTTCCAGCCGGCGAGGAGGACGAGGGCGATCGCGACCGGGACGACGGTGTGGTAGGTCAGCTGCCAGCCGTAGTCCTGCGCGATCCAGCCCCCGCCGGCGAGGCCGAGTGCGGCCCCCGCGGCGAACATCGCGCTGATGATCCCCTGGCCCTGGGCGACCCGCGACGCCGGGAACGCCTCGGGGATCATCGCGAACGAGAGCGGGAACATCCCCATCCCGATCCCCTGGACGGCGCGGACGCCGATCAGCAGGTAGATCTGGTTCGGGCGGGAGACCCCGAACGCCGCGCCGATGTTCGGCGTGAACCCGGCGAGGGTGACCGCGACCGCGTAGACGCCCATCGCGATCATGAGCATCCGCTTCTTGCCGAACAGGTCGCCGAGCTTGCCGAAGATCGGCACGATGACGGTCCCGACGAGCAGGTAGGCGGCGAGGATCCAGGCGATCGTGCTGTAGGCCGAGCTCGAGGTCAGCTGGAAGAACGTCTGGAACTGCCGGAACGCCGGCAGCACCATCGTCTCGACGTACGTGACCATGAGCGCCATCACCGCGAAGATCGCGAGCAGCGCCCGGGCCCGGGCGGGGTCGTACGTGAGGCCGGTCGCCGTGAGGAGCGGTCCGTTGCCGGTCATGCGCCCGCCTCCGGCGCCAGGACGACCGCCTCCGCCCCGGAGGCGGCGAGGCGGCCGAGGACCCGCGCGGTCGCCTCGAGGTCGTCCGGGCGGACGCCGACGAGCGAGCGGACGAGCACCTGTCCGAGACGGCGCCAGACGGTCCGGTGGAGCGCGCGGCCGCGGGCCGTCGCCGAGACGACCACCACGCGCCGGTCCCGCGGGCCCGGCTGCCGATCGACCAGGCCGGAGCGCTTCAGCTGCTCGACGGAGGAGCTCACATTCGCCGGGGTGACGACGCACGCCTCCGCGATCTGGCCGACGTTCCTCGGGCCGTCCACGACGAGCTGGTGGAGCGTCCAGAACATCGGGGCGGTGAGCCCCTCGCGCTCCAGCTCCGGACGCAACCGGTGGCGAAAGGCGCGCGTCGCATGGAACAGCGCCTCGACCAGGACCGGTTCGTCGGCGATCGAGGGACGCGCCAGAACGGAGGACGCAGGGGCCGGCATGGGTTATTGGTTATGTTCGTTAATAATGTAGCTACTTAACTATTTTCGGTGCGCGCGCGAGACCGGCTCACGCCCGCTCGAAGAAGACTCGCAGCGTCGACGGCGCGAACGCCTCCTCTCCGACCAGGCGCTGCCCGTCCGCGCGGGCGAGGACCGGCAGGACGTCCTCCGCGGTGACGAACCGGCCGGCGAGGTCGGCGTCGTCGCCCGGGTCGTTGACGTCGACGATCCGCAGCTGCCGATGGAGCTTCGCCGCGGTGTCGATCGCCCGCTGGGCACAGAGGAGCTGAGCGGCCGGGATGCCGAGCCCGTCCGTCGGGTCGGTGCCGGGACGGCGGCGGATCCTGTGGATCGCCACGAGGGGCGGCAGGAAGAGGCGGCCGGCCGCGGACATCGACTCGGGCGCGTTCCTCCGTTGCTCGGCGAGCACCGGGTCGCTCGCGACGAACAGCACGGCGGTCCCCGGCGCGAGCGCGGTCACGAGCGCCTCAGGGTCCCCTCGGGCTTACCCCTATCGGCTCTGGGACCCGCGCACGCGGCCGGGGCGGGCGGCCGAAACGAGAGCCGCCCACACCGCAACCGTTGAAGGCCGGCAGCGGTCCGGGACGCCGTGGCCCTTCCGAGGAGCGTCCGCCTCCGGGACGGTCGCGCGGCGACGATCCGTCCGGCGCGGCCGGAGGATGCGGAGGCCTGGATCCGGAACACCAACGCGATCGGGGCGGAGGGGATCTATCTGATGCTGGACCGGCTGAACCGGACGCTCGAGCAGGTCCGCGTCCAGTTCCGCGACGCGAACCCGTCGAGCGAGCTCTGGCTGGTCGCGGAGATCGACGGGACGGTCGTTGCCGGCGCGAACTGGGCGCGAGGCTCTTCCGCCAAGAACGCCCACACGGCGAGCCTGGGCGTCGCGGTGCGGAGCGAGTACCGACACCTCGGTCTCGGCCGCGCGTTGATGGAGGAGGGGATTGCGTGGGCCCGGTCGGTGGGCATCTCCAAGCTCAAGCTGGGCGTCTTCTCGACCAACGCGGCCGCGATCGCCCTCTACCGAAAGCTGGGGTTCGAGGAGGAGGGGCGGCTGCGCAGCGAGGTGATCATCGCCGGGGCGCCGGTCGACGAGATCCTGATGTCGCTGTTCCTCGAGGGGAGACCATCGGCCCGATGAGGCCGGCTCCTACCCGGGCGCCCGGAGCGGTCGCAGCGGCCCGGCTCGCGCGCTCGTTATGTGACGTTCGGGCGTCGGATAGCGTCTCGACTTCTAGACTGTAAATACGACCGCCGGTTCGGTCGCGTGATGAAGCCGTTCGCCGTAATTTTGAGCGCGACGCTGGTGGTCGTGGTCGGCCTGCTGGTCTCTTCGATCGCGAGCGCGAGCCTCGGGGGATCCGCCGTGCCCGCGGCGGTCCGCCCCGCTACGGCCCCGACCTACAGCGTGACGTTCAACGAGACTGGCCTTCCCGCCGGCACGAACTGGGGGGTCCACTACGCCTACATCGGCTGCTCGTGCAACGGACCCCACAAGACCGTCAAGTCGACGAGCTCGTCGATCACCGTCTCGCTCCCGAACGGGAGCTATCAGTTCCGTGTGCAGCGCGTGGACGGCTACTTCGTGAACGTCTCGGCGTCCGGGATTCTGAATGTCTCCGGCGCCGCCGTCGCTCCGATCACGTTCGTCTTCTACCCCGTCATTCCGTTCCTGGTCGAGTTCACCGAGTCCGGACTGCCGAACGGCACGCTCTGGACCGTGAGCCTCCACGGCAACGGGCACGGACAGGAGGCGGCCCTGCAGCGGGTGACGGAAACCTCCTACGGGACCTCGATGAACTTCTCCCTGCTCAACGGCACCTACCACTACACGGTCGAACCGGTTGCCGGCTCGTTCTTCACCGGTCCGTCGCACGGCAAGTTCGTCATCGCCGGCGCTTCGATCCCACCGATCGCCGTCGGCTTCGAGACTCCCCCTGCCTACACCCTGTCGTTCGTCGAGTCCGGCCTGCCGGCGGGCGCCAACTGGAGCGCGCGGGTCGCGAGCGGCGGTGCGCTCCGCGTCCACGACGTCTCCTCGACGACCTCGAACGAGATCAACTTCTCGCTGCCGGCGGGGACGTACCGCTACGCGCTGTCGGAGGTCCTCGGGTTCGCGATCGTCGGCTCCGTGAGCGGTTCGGTGACGCTGGCCCCGAACGGCTCGCAGATCAACGTCACGTACCAGTCGCTCGCTCCGGGCGCGTTCTACGTCGTGACGTTCAACGAGACGGGCCTTGCGAACGGCTCGCACTGGTCGGTCGGGGTCACGGCGACGCACACGTTCGGCCACAGTCGCCACGAGGCGCAGACCTCGAACACGACGACCCTGCAGTTCCTGCTGCAGAACGGCACGTACCGCTACCACGCCAACCGGGTGCGCGGCTACGAGGTCGCGAACGACACGGGCACGTTCGTCGTCGCCGGGGGTTCCCCGGCCACGATCGTTCTGAACTACTCCACGATCCCGACGTACACCGTCACGATCTCGGAGACGGGGCTCCCGAACGGCACGAACTGGACCGTCGTGGTGCACACCCAGGGCGCGTTCGGCTCCGCCTACCCCGTTCACACCAGCGTCACGAGCAACGGCACCAGCGTGACGTTCCAGCTCCCGAACGGAGCCTACTGCTACCGCATCGCCGCGGTGGCCGGCTACCACGTGACGACCGGCAAGAAGAACGGCTCGTTCTCGGTGGCGGACGGCGCCCCCGCTCCGATCCCGATCGGCTTCTCGCCGAAGGGGTGAGCGCGCGGAGCGACGGCCGGTCGCCGCCTCGCCGCGTGCCGGTCGGCTAACCCTTTCCCTGCCCGCCCCCGACACCGGTGGCGGGCTCGCCGGGGCGATGCTGCAACGCCCCGGGAGCCCTCGGCGCCGAGAGGAGTTAAGTCCGCATGGCCCCTCGCGGTGAGGTGACCGGGACGGCGTGGGACGGACGATTCGACCGGCGCTCTACGGGCCCTCGGCGCGTTCGGCTGGCGGGGGGACCGACGGTCGTGGCGGCCGTAGTGGTCCTGGGGCTGGCGCTCGTCCCCGCGTTCTCCGTCGGAACTTCCGCCTGGTCCGGCGCGAGCGCCGGGGGGTCCGGTCCCGCCGCCGGGAGCGTCTTCGCACCCCAGGCTCTCGTCCCGACCCCTCCCGCTGTCGGACAGGTCACGATCTCCTCCACCGGTCTCGCGAGCGACCCCTCGGTGGTGACGATCAGCGGGACGACCGCCACGCTCCGCGAGAGCTTCGACGGGAACCTCACCGACTTCTGGGCCAACAGCGCGCTGGACGGGGCGGGTTACACCGTCAACGCGACCGCCTACCAGGCGGACGCCAACGTGATCGGGATCGCGGCGAACGGCGTCACCGTCTCGGACGTGAGCACGATCTCGACCGCGTCGACCGACGGCATCGTCGTCGGCGCGAGCGTCAGCGCAGCGACCGTCGAAGGCTCGACCGTCACGATCGCCACGGGAGCGACCTCCGCGGTCGGCATCCAGGCCGGCCCGGTGTTCCCGGCGACGGCGCTCGAGCCGAGCGGCGCCTACGTGATCACCGACAACTTCGTCGACGGCCCGGGGCTCGGCGGGACCGCGGGCGAGATCGGCATCTCCGTCGCGGGCGCGAGCGTCACGGTCAGTGACAACGCCGTCTCCGACCTCTACCTCGAGACGACGACCACGGCCGGCGGTCACACCTACTCCTCCTGGTTCGAGGACACGCAGTCCGTCGGCATCTTCGCCGGGTGCGCGGGCGGAGCGAGCGTCTGCGAGCTCTCGGACAACCTCGTGACCGACACCGCGATCGGCGTCGCCTACGCCCTGGTCACCAGCGGCTTCTCGAGCATCACGCCCGCCGCCGCCCCCGAGCTCACCGGCAACGTCCTGACCGGCAGCGTGGCGTATGGGATGGTGCTGGAGCCGACGGGGTCGAGCGGGACGACGGTGGTGGAGCACAACACGGTGAACGACACGGCGAGCGGGGCGCCGGGGCTGTTCCTGCTGGGGGCGACGTTC
>DATJUZ010000027.1:0-6024 GCA_035502035.1 Thermoplasmata archaeon | reverse complement strand
CCCGGTGAGGACCCGGTTCCCCCAGATCGTGGTGCCGGTACCCCCGTACAGGGCGATCGCCGTCCCCTGGTCGTAGAACGTGTCGTTCGCGACCAGATCGTCGCTCGAGCCCCAGAACAGCAGCTCGCCTTCCGGGAACGCCGAGAGCTCGACGCTCAGCCAGCCGCTGATCCCGCTCGAGTTGAGCACGGCGACGTCGCTCACGTTCCAGAACTCGAGCTGGAGCTCGTTGACGTGCGGGAGGCCGAGGCCGTCGAGCTGGCCGTACTGCCAGCTGCCGTAGTCGATCGTCACCGCCGGCTCGAGGAGGCGGACGTAGCTCGTGGTGTTCACGAGCAGGACGCCGGCGAAGACCGGGAAGCCGAAGTCGTTCATCTGTCCGAAGACCGGGTCGAGCGAGTGGAGCGGGTGGTGGACCAGGATGTACGGGTTCGCGAGCGTGCCGGCGCCGTGCTGGCTGATCGCCTTCAGCTCGGCGTTGCCGTAGGCGAGCAGCGGCGTGTACGACCCGTAGGTGGCGTTCACCGTCAGGTTGAGAACGATCCCGGTCGTCGAGTTCGGGAGCGGGACCAGGTTCGAGACCGCGAACGTCTCCGGCTCGCGGTCGCTGAGCATCCACTCGAGGGAGAAGTTCCCTTCGTTCGGGAGGACGAACGAGGTCGTCGACGCGCCCAGGCGGAGCGTCGGCACCCACTGGGCGCTCGCCGGATCGAAGGAGGTCCCGGGGCTGACGAACAGGAAGGCGTTCTGGGGGCGCTGGACGAGCAGGAAGCTGCGCGAGCCGTTCAGCGCGGCCGAGACGTTCCACAGGCCCTGGACGTACGACGGACCGAGCCCGACGTGGACGGTCGGCGGGCCCCCGAGGACGGGGACGGTGTACGTCGGCAGGATCCCGGTGCTCGTCTCGCCGGTGTCGCTCCCGGCGTCGTAGGCGCTCGGGACGGTCGCGTAGGCGCCGAGGCTCGCGTTCCAGTAGGCGAGCCCGAGGGTCGCGTTCATCGCGAAGAACGTCGTCGTGTCGCCGTCGTCGTTGCCGACCAGGTCGAGTTCGAAGTCGTTCGGCAACCCGATCGGATCGACCGCGCTGCCGTTGATCGCGAACGCCGGTGGCGGAGCGGGGTGGGCCGAGGGGTGGGCGGACGAGGCGAACACGACGTCGTCGAACGAGCCTTTCAGCGTCGTGCCGTTCGACTCCGCGACGGTGTAGTTGAAGAACACCGCCGGCTCGTGACCCACCACCGTCGAGTTCAGGTACAGCCCGAGCGTGAACGGGTAGGCGACGGTGAACGTCGGCCCGACGGCGTAGTAGAAGTACGGTGCGACCAGGGTCCCGTTCGGGCTGGTCGCCGCGAAGACGTTCGCGCTGATCGCGTCAGCGGAGAAGTTCCAGACGTTGTCGCCGAACGACAGCTGCTGCGTGCTGGACGTGTAGCTGACGAAGTCCTGGGTCCAGAACTCGTAGCCGGTGCCGCCGAAGAGCGTGACGTTGCTCGCGACCGCGTTGAGCTGGATGCCGAACGTGTCCGGCCCGTCGCCGTCGACGTAGACCGAGGCAGCGCGGGTCAGGTTGACGGAACCCCAGACGCTCGACGTCGCGAGCGCGTACGGCTCAAGACTGCCCGAGACGTTACGGAGCCCGAGGTCGGCGAGACCCATCGGTGCAGGGCCGGTCGCATACGTCGGGCTGACCGGGCCACGGGCGCCGGGGCGTTCGGCCCCGAGGTTGGGCGGGTGGATATCCTGGAGCGGAACCCCTCGGTCGCGCAACGCCTCGTTGAGCGCGGAGACCCGCTCCGCGGCCGCCGTCGGGGCGGGGGCACCGGAGCCGGACCGGGGAGCGGAGGCCGAGGCGGTCGACGCGGAGGGGGTCGCCCCTCGAGCGACCGAACCCGAGCCGCCGGAGAGCGCGAGGGTGGCGAAGCCGCTGACGACGACCACGAACGCGACCGCCACGGCGGCCACGCCCTGCCTCGGGATCCCGAACACGCCCCTCGAGCCTACCGATAGCACGCGAGGGAGGGGTCTTAGAGTTTCGTTCCGAGGCGCGCGGTGACGGACCGACCCGAGGACGACGCTCGCCCCGCTCCGGAGCGAGCGGATGCGGCCGACGTCTACTCGCGCCAGTTGGGGAGGACCGACGGCCCGCCGGGGCTGATCTTCGACTCCCGGGCGCCGCGCGCGAACTCGGCGAGCCAGGCGACCTCTCCGATCGCGCCGTCCAGGGCGACCTGGCGGCCGGCGTTGCGGCGCCACCGGCGGGGGGCGAGGCGCTCGTAGGCGGGAACGCTGGAGGCGTAGCCCGCGGTGACGACCAGCGCCCCGGCGCCGGCGATCAGGAGGGTGAAGGCGAACCACTCGATCAACATGCCGAGCCCGAGCAGGTTGCGGGTGAACGTCACGGTGCCGAGCCCGGCGATCAGCGCCGAGGCGAGCGCGAGCAGGCCGGCGGTCATGAAGACCCCGAGGGCGTAGGCGTGCACGCGGGACATCCGGCGCGACTCCTCCGCCGCGGCGACGTGCGCCCTCCAGACCCCGGCGAGCGGAGCGTCGGACTGGGGGGGCGAGCCGGAGCTGACGTAGGCGAGGACCGTGCGGGCGAGCTCGAGCTCGAGGCGCTGGAACGTCGCGATATCGTGGCCCAGCATCCCGGCGAGCGCGAACGAGCCGATCAGGGCGATCAGGAGCGTGAGCGAGGTCACCGCGAAGGCGACCGAGGTCATCGCCCCGTAGGCGCCGACGAGTAGCAGGACGTAGATGAGGCCAAACGCGATTGCGACCGCGAAAACGGCTCCCTCCGTGGTGTCCGGAGGGGGTAGGGCGAACCGTTCACTCCAGCCGCCGCTCGCCGAGCCGCTCCCCATCGACATCGGGGACGAGAGCCTCCCCCACCCTATTTAGGCCTTCGTCTCCGGCGGAGAACCCCTCGGCGTGGGGGACGGCCGGGGAGTCGGACGCGGAGCTCCGGCTACGGAGCGCTCGGAGCTCCGGTGGTCGGGGCCACCGGCGGGGCGTCGCGACGGGCGACGAGTCGGACCGCGGAGCCCCGTCGCACGGTCCCCGGGCGCACGACCCGCGCGAACCACCCGCGTCGGTGCAGCATCGCCCGGAGGAAGAGCGGCCCCTTCTCGGCTCCGACGTACGGCAGCGCGAACAGGTTGTCGCACGGCTCGCACGGCTTGCTCGTCTCGACGACGGCCTCCCCGAGCTCGACGGTCGTCCTCGGGCGCAGGTCATCATACGGGACCCCGGCCGTCGTGAAGTTCTCCCCGAGGTCGCCGGGACGGACGGGCCACCCTTCGGCGTTGAGCTCGTCCAGGACCTCTTCGGGAAGGAGGAGGACCGCCATCTCCGGGTCCCCCGAGCGCGTCGTCTGCCGGTAGAGGTTGTAGTCGCCGTCCAGCCCGTCGGCGCGCAGCTCCACGCGGTCGACCTCCGGTTTCGGCAGGCCCCGCTCACCGGGCGTTTTCGGCTTGACCCCGATCCGGCGGACGACCCCGCTGCGGAGGGCCAGCGCGGGCGAGCCGGCGGTCGCGACCGTCCCACGAACCCCCTCCATCGACCTTCCCCTCCGCGCCGGTCGGCGTGTCCGGCGAGGGCGAGGAGGACCCGGGCGTATAGACGTTCCGGGGTTCGGGTTACGTCCCCTTCCCGAGGAAGCTAAGTCCGCCGCCGGCGCTGCGCGGCCGAGTCCTGCGGGGTCGCCGTGGTCGACTACAAGTGGATCGTCCTCTCGAACACCACCCTCGGGGGGCTCCTCGCCTCCCTCGACGGCACGATCCTGTTGATCTCGCTGCCGGTGATCCTGCGGGGCGTCGGGGTCGACCCGTTCCTGCCGTCGAGCTTCCCGATCCTTCTGTGGCTGCTGCTCGGCTACGGGATCGTGACGGCGACGCTCCTCGTCACCTGCGGCCGGCTCTCCGACATGTGGGGGCGGACCAGGATGTACAACCTCGGCTTCGCGATCTTCTCGACCGGCTCGCTGTTCCTGTTCGTCGAACCGTACTCCGGGCCGACCGGCGCCTGGTTGCTTGTCGGCTTCCGGCTGATCCAGGCGGTCGGCGCGTCGTTCCTGTTCTCGAACTCGGCGGCGCTGCTCACGGACGCCTTTCCCCCCAACGAACGGGGGAAGGCGATGGGGATCAACCAGATCGCGTTCATCGGGGGCTCGCTGGTCGGGCTCGTCACCGGCGGCATCCTCGCCTCGATCCCGGACCTTCACTTCCTCGGCCTCGTCCTCCCGACCTGGCGCATCATCTTCCTCGTCAGCGTGCCGATCGGGGTCGTCGGCACCCTGTGGGCGTACCTCCGGCTGCGGGAGATCTCCACGCGACGCTCCCGCCAGCACGTCGACTACCTCGGGAACGTCACGTTCGCCGCCGGCCTCACGCTCATCCTCATCGCCGTGACCTACGGCCTGCTGCCGTACGGGAGCGCTCCGACCGGCTGGGGGAGCCCGTGGGTCCAGGGAGGCCTCGTCGCGGGGGTCGCGCTGCTGGTCGGCTTCCTGTTCGTCGAGTCCCGCGTCCGCGACCCGATGTTCCGCCTCGAGCTGTTCCGCGTCCGCGCGTTCGCCGCCGGGGCGACCGCGACGCTCCTGGGCTCCATCGCGCGCGGGGGGATGATGCTCCTGCTCGTCGTCTGGTTCCAGGGGATCTGGCTGCCGGAGCACGGCTACGCGTTCAGCCAGGTCCCGCTCTGGGCCGGGATCCTGATGATGCCGATGATCGGCGGCTTCCTCACGGCGGGCCCGGTCAGCGGCTGGCTTTCGGACCGCCACGGCCCCCGCCTGCTCGCGACGCTCGGGATGCTGATCGCCTCCGCGACGTTCTTCGTGCTCGCCCTCCTGCCGCTCGACTTCGCCTACTGGCAGATGGGCATCTTGCTGTACGTCCAGGGGTGCGGGATGGGGATGTTCGCCGCGCCGAACACCTCGGCGGTGATGAGCGCGGTCCCCCCCGAGAACCGCGGCTCCGCCTCCGGGATGCTCGCGACGCTCCAGAACACCGGCCAGCAGCTCTCGCTCGCGCTGTTCTTCACGATCGTCATCCTCGGACTGTCGGCCGGCCTCGGCCACTCGGTCACCCAGGCGCTCACCGCGGCGAGCGTCGGCCCGCCGGACCTCGGCATCCTCACCTCCGCGGTCGCGGCGAACCCGACCGGCGCGCTGTTCGGGGCGTTCCTCGGGGAGAACCCGATGCAGACGCTCCTCGCCGGCGCCGCGACCGTGCCGGGGTGGACCCCCCTACCGAGCGGCGTCACGGCGACGCTGCTCGCCCCGCACTTCTTCGCCGACGCGATCGGTCCGGCGTTCCACGCGGCGCTCGGGGAGGCGTTCGTCTTCGCCGGTGTCGTGACGGCGATCGGCGGCGTCGTCTCCGCCGTAAGGGGCCGGCGGTTCATCTACGGCGAGGGCGCCGAGCCCGGCGCGGGCCTCCGCCCGACGCCCGCCGCGGCCGCGGGCGCAGGTCCGACGGCGGCGAACGTCCCGGCCCGCCGCTAGGCGACCGGCGGCAACCGTCTTGTCGTCCGTGCCCTCGGGGGGGCGATGACGGAGGTCGACGAGGTACGCATACCGAGCGGGGAGCGCCGCCTGCAGGGGTTCCTCGCGCGCCCGCCGTCGACCGGCGGACGCCGGCCCGCGGTGATCGTCATCCACGAGGTCTTCGGGCCGGACCCGCACATCCAGGACGTCGCCGGGCGGTTCGCCCGCGAGGGGTACGTCGCCCTCGCGCCGAACCTGTTCAGCGGCGACCTCGAGCGGGTGATGACGCCGGCGAACGTGGCGCTCGCGATGCAGTCGCTCGCGAACGCCCCGCCCGACCTCCGGCGCGACATGGCGAAGATGACGGCGTTCGCCGCGAGCCAGCCGGCGGACCGTCGCCCGGTCCTCGAGGCGCTCGCACACGTCAGCAGCCCGCCGGTCCAGGCCGGCTACGCCCGGGACCTGCTCGCGTGCGCCGAGTACCTTCGGGGCCGTGCCGAGGTCGACCCCGCGCGGGTCGGCTCGGTCGGCTTCTGCTTCGG
>DATJUZ010000026.1:0-9420 GCA_035502035.1 Thermoplasmata archaeon | reverse complement strand
CATCCCGCGACGATCGCCTACGACCCCGTCAGCGGCGACCTCGTGGTCGCGAACCAGGGGGTCCCCACGCTCTCGGTGATCGGGCCGGGGGTGGGGGTCTGCGCGCCCTGCTATCCCGTGACCGTCACCGCGACCGGTCTGCCGTCGGCGGCGGCGTGGTCGGTCACCCTCAACGTCTCCGAGCCGAGCGCGGGCTATCGCCTCTCGACCACCCGGGCGATCTACCTTCGCCTGCCGAACGGCACCTACCCGTTCGCCGTCCGAGGGCCGACCGGCTACGGGGTCGCACCGGCGACCGGCAACCTGACCGTCCGAGGGGCGGCGACGAACCTTTCGATCACCTTCACCGCCCCGCCGTCGCATCCGACGAGGATCCCTCCCGGCGACGTGATCCTCCTCGCCGGAGGAGGTGGGGCGGCGGCCGTCCTCGTGGGCGCTGGGCTCCTCCTGCGAAGACGCCCTCGCAGCGGCTCACCGGACCCGGCAGGGAGCCGGGACGCCAGTCGAGGACCGCTCCCACCGGGGGGATGACGGGGCTGGGCCTGGGGGACCCCGAGGGGCTATCTCCTCCTCGGTCCGCTCGAGGGCGGGCGCGTCCGACGTCCTCGGGCGGGGGCGACGGGCGGGGGAGCCCGTCGCGCTCTAGGTGAACGCGTAGCTGTAGCTCGGGCTGACGAACTTGCCCTTCTCGACGATGAGGAAGTCCCGGTCGAGCGGCTGGCCCGCGAAGAACCGCTCGAGGCAGTCGCGGATCCCGTCGGCGTACCGCCGCTGGGCCTCGAGGCTCGTCCCCGAGACGTGCGGCGTCATCGCGTGGTTCGGCATCGACCGCCACGGGTGGTCCTTCGGCGCCGGCTGGGGGAACCAGACGTCCCCAGCGTAGCCGGCGAGATGTCCGCTCCGCAGCGCCTCGACCAGCGCGTCGGTGTCGACGATCCGGCCGCGGGCGGTGTTGACGAGGTAGGCGCCGCGCTTCATCTTCGCGAGCAGCTCGCGGTTGAAGAGCCGGTCGGTCGCCGGCGTGAGCGGGGAGTTGATGCTCAGGACGTCGGAGCTCCGCACGAGCTTCTCCAATGACAGATAGCGGGCCCCGACGACCTCCTCCTCGGCGGTGCTGAGGCGCCGGTTGTCGTGGTAGTGGAGCCGAACGTCGAACGGGCGGAGGCGGAGGGCGACGCGCTGGCCGATGCGGCCCATCCCGAAGATCCCGACGGTCTTCCCCTCCAGGTCGTGCGAGCGCGCCGCGACCTTGGCGATGTCCCAGCCTCCGTCCACGACCTCGCGGTACGACGGCACGAAGTTCCGGACGAGGGCGAGGATCTGCATCACCACGTGCTCGGCGACGCTCACGACGTTGCTGCCGGTGACCTCGGCGACCGTGAGACCCCGGTCCGCGGCGGCCTTCAGGTCGAAATGGTCCGACCCGACGCCCGCGGTGAGCAGCAGCTGCACCTTCGGCATCTTCGCGAGGCGCTCCTTGGTGATGTACGCCGGCCAGAACGGCGTGGCGATCACGACCGCGGCGTCCGCGAGGAGCGCGTCCAACGCGGGCCCGGTCTCGCTCGTCGTGACCAGCTCGTGACCGGCGGCTCGGACGAGTTCGCGCAGCCCGAGCGCGTTCTCGGCGCAGCCGAGCAGTTCTGGGACCTCGGTAGCGTACGCTCCGCCCGGGTAGGAGATCCACACAATCTTCATCGTCGACCCTGCGGCGGCATCCCGACGCCCGAGAAAAGGTCGGCGACCTCATCGGACGCGCCCCCTCGCCCCTTTCCCCACCGGCGCCTCGGGACGGGGGGAGGTGGACCTCCTTCGCCCGCCGATACTCCACGCTGGCTCCCCGACGGAGCCGGGGTTCGGGTTCGAGGGGGATTTATCTCCACCGGCGTTGCGTTTTTTCGTGGTAGGCCACGTCAGCCGGCTCGCCGCGGTGGTGGTCATCACCACGCTGATGGTCGTGCCGATCGGTGCGCTCCTCCCCACAGCGTACGGCACCCCCTCGGGAGTGCGAAGCGAGACGTCCCCAACGATCCCTCCTCCCGCACCGGTCGCTCAGGGGGCTGAGCCGCCGACGGCGTCGACCGTTCCCTCGTCGACCCCGGCGGCCTTGGCCAGCCCGGTCTGCCTGCCACGGACCGCGATCACCGACGGGGGCGGGGGAATCGGACCGACAGGGTCCGTTGGCGGTGCACCGTTGGCGAGCGGAGAGGGCTCGAACGACACGGCGGCGACGGCGATCTCCACCGTCGTGGCGACCGTGGAGCGACACGGGGCGTGCCCCGCCACGGTCTTTCCCCCTCGTCCCCCCGCGTCGCCCGCCCAGCTCGCCGACGCCGAGCAGCTCGGGGTCGTCACTCCGCTCTACACCGGTACCCCCGCGCCGATGGGTCTCGCCTACTACGGACTGTCGACCGGTCCGGGCGCCAGCCTCGCGGCGACCGTCCTGAACACGACGAGCCTGCGCGGGCAGGTCGTCGCGAACGCGACCGGCATCCGTCCGCTCGACCTCTACAACGCGGAGGTGGGCCCGGACGCCTACAGCATCCAGCTCAACGCGGTGCTGACCCACGTCGCGCTGTTCGGCCGCTCGAGGTACTCGTTCTGGGCGCAGGACGTCTTCGAGTACTACCCCTCCGCCGACCGCGTCTCGCTCATCACCAACGTCTGGAACTTTTCCGGCAGCTACTTCTTCGGCCCCGGGGCGATCTACGCTCACGGTCCGGACGGCCAGCTGTACGCCGGCGAGGTCTACGAAGCGATCGTGAATTACACAGAGGTCCGCTACCCGTTCGACCTCTCCCTCTACCTCAACTCGACCGTCACCGACGGACGCGATGCGGTCGACTTCGCCGCCGACCTGTCGGGCCCGGGGGAGTCCATCGTCGCGCCGTTCGACTACGTCGTGTTCAACTCGACCACTGCCCGGAGCGGGCCGGTGTCGGGTCCGGCACCGTTCTCCGCGAACGGGACCGGTTACGACCCTGCCGGGCTCACGAACGACTTCGAGCTCGACCTCGGAGGCCCCGGCGGCGGCAGCCAAGCTACGCTGTTCGCCGCCGACGCCGAGCTCGGCCTTGCCTACTGGGACCCGGGCGCGCGCCACGGCGCCGGGGGGTACCGTTCTGTGCCGGCGGCGTTCAGCTATGGAGGAGAGACCGGCGAGACCTCGACCGGGGCGTCCGTAGCCTGGAGCGACGCCCCGGGCGGACCGGGAGGGCTCGGCACGTACGCTACGATGACGACGGGGGCGTCGTTCGCCTCGGGGCTCTGGAACCTCTCCGGTCCCGAGGGGTCGTATCCGATCACCGTGGAGGCGAACCCCTCCAACGCGTTCGAGATCCTGACGCCGGCCTCGAACCAGCCGTGGCGACCTCTCGGAGGGGATCTCGTGACCTCCCCGTCGCCTCGGTCGTCCGTGATGGAGGCGTTCGACCCGATGCTCCACGCGACGATCCTCTACGGCGGTTACAGCCCGTCGGTCGGCCGGGGCCTCGCGGACACCTGGGAGTTCGCCGACGACCGGTGGACGAACATCACGACCGTTGCGGACCCGCCCGCTCGCTGGGGAGGTGCCCTGGTCTACGACCCGGTGGTCCAACAGCTGGTGCTGTTCGGGGGTCGTTACGGTTCGACCGGGGCGTACGTCTACAACGACACGTGGGAGTTCAACGCGACCGGCTGGCATCCGCTGAACCTGACCGTTCACCCGAGCGGACGCGGCTACGCCGCGGCGGCGTTCGACCCTGCGATCGGCAAGATCGTGCTGTTCGGGGGCGGGGTCGGCAACGGGAACAGCTACTGGCAGGTCTTCGGGGACACCTGGACGTTCTCCGGCACGGCCTGGACGAACGTCACGGCGACCGCCGGGGCGCCGCCCGCATCGATCAAGGCTTCGATGGCTTACGACCCGCAGGATGGGGGCGTGCTGATGGCCGGGGGCGCCTCGACCGGCAACTACGGCGTCCCCTGCCCCTACGACCGGCCGCAGCTCTGGACGTTCGTCGGCGGGTCCTGGAGCGCGATGACGCCATCGGGCGCCGCCCCGCCGGCGGGCGCGGGCTCGCTCTGGTACGACGCGGGGACGAACACGACCTACTACTATGAGGGACTCGAGAACCTTTCGCGGGGGAACGACAGCGCCTGCGAGGACTTCGTCGGTGACCTCTACGCCTACTCCTCCGGTTCCTGGTCGCAGCTCGAGGCGAGCGCCAGCGCGCTCACCCCCCCGCCGCGCATCCTCGCCGGGGTCGTCGACGATCCCGCCGACCACGAGGAGCTCCTGTTCGGCGGTCAGCAGTCCGAGAACGGCCCGTTCTTTGGGGACACGTGGGCGTACTCGCCCAACGCCACGTTCCAACCGGCGGGGCCCGTCCTCGCCATGCCGACCGTCGCCCCGATGGTGACGACCGACACGCTGTGGCTCGCGCCGGGGAACTACTCGCTCGTCACCGAGCTGAGCGGCTACGATCCGACGGTGACACCCGTCAACGTCACCGGGCCGATGACGCTCACGCCCTCGCTCGTCGCGGACCCCTCCACGGGAGTGTACACACCCCTCTGGGCCTGGGCGAACGGGCAGCTCGCCGCGATATCGACCTCGGGGGACGGGAGCCCTTCCCGCCCCTACGTCCTCGAGAACGACCAGAACGTCGCCCTTGGTCCCGCGTTCGGAATCCTGAACGACTACTCGTTCCCGACCTATCCGGGGCTGTTCCTGCTGGACGTGTCCGCCTCCGTGGACGTCGATGAGCCTCCGTCGTTCGCCGCCGAGCTCTCCCGTGCCGACGGAGGGTCCGGCGTCTCCGGCGATGACGGCCTCCAGCTCTGGTTCTGGAACGTGACGGGCGTCGCCCTGACCAACGCCTCCGACCTGGGAGCCTCCGAGGCGCTGACGAGCCCGTTCGCCCCGTTCGCGGCGATCTTCTACGACGCCCACGGCAACCTGATCGACGGCGACCGGTTCACCGGGAGCTATGGGAACCTCCTGCTGGAGGGGGGCCCGACCGACGGGCCGTTCGTCGGGCCGGCCGGCGACAACACGATCTGGGGGAATCGCTTCGCTCCCCTCCGGCCCGACGAGCTGGGGCTCGCGGAGGTCGAGGGCGGGGATCTGATCTACAACAACGACTTCGGTCCGGCGTACACCGCCTGCTCGCCCGGCGACCCGTCGCTGCCGAACTACTGTTGGCCGATCTACGCGTTCGCGCCCGTGAACTTCTCGGACCGGTGGAACATCTCCGTCATGCCGGCGTCGGTCGTGCACTACGCGAGCGGCTTCCCGAACGACCCGCTCAACGGCAGCGTCGCCGGGACGGGATGGCAGGGAGGGAACCTCTGGTGGGACTACGGTCTCTATCCGAACGCCTACGGACGGCTGCCGTACGTCGAGAACGTGAGCGCGATCTCTCCCGAGCGGTTCATCGACCCGGGTGGGGACGATGCTCCGCTGCACCTCGACGCGCTCTACCGCGTGACGTTCGAGGAGTCTGGACTACGGGCGGGCCTGACCTGGGAGGTCGTCCTCTGGAACAATAGCCTGGGGGGGGTGCTCGACCAGGCGAAGGCCAGTGCGCCCGCCGCGATCCACGCCCTGCTGCCCAACGCCTCGGTCACCCTCGAGGTCTGGGGGCCGCTTGGCTGGGTAGTCAGCTCGGGCCCCTCGCAGGTCACCGTCGCCGGGTCGAACTTCACGGTCACGTTCGACTTCGAGTTCGCGCGGATACCGCTCGTCCTGATAGAGTCCGGTCTTTCTTCCCGGACGCTCAGCGCGCACGGCTGGGGCGTCGTCCTGAACGGCACCAGCTACCACTCGACCACGAGAACGATCAACGTCACCGCGACCCGGCTTGGCGCGCTCCCGTACCTCATCCTCGCGCCTGCCGAGTTCGTGCCGTCATACGAACCCCGGACGCTGAACGTCACCTTCGGCATGGTCCCGACGGTCGCGGTCTCCTTCGAGAGGGGTCGCTCCGCTTCCCTCGCCATCAGCGAGCGCGGCGTTCCGGTCGGGACGTCCTGGTGCGTTGCGCTGCTCGGCGACGAACAGTGCGCCACGCGCGGTACCGTGCACTACCGCGGGATCTCCCGGGGGAATTACTCGCTCGAGGTCGTGCGACCGATCGTCGGCCAGTCGATCTCGGCGCGCGTCGGCTCGCACCCGGCGAACGTCTCCGCCAACGGTTCGAGTGCGACCGTGTACCTCGGCTTCAACCGGAGCCGCAGCCTTTCCGTCCACCTCACGTTCTCCTACCCCCTGCTAGTGTTCTTCGTCGAGCAGGGACTTCCCAACGGAACCGTCTGGGGGGGCGTCGTCAAGCGCGAACGCCTGCAGAACGTCGCGCCGTACGACCTCGTCTTCCAACTGGCGAACGGCACCTACCGGTTCAGGGTGTTCGCCGTTCCGGGCTATCACCTCGTCTCCACGCCGCGCCGGTTCACCGTGGACGGGACGTGGGAGACCGTTCGAATCACGTTCGCACCGACCGCCTAGTCCCGTTGCCGCTAGCGGAGTGTCGGTCGTGAATTGGCCATGCGAGGGGCGTGGTCGAGCCGACGCATCGACGCACTCACGATCCCATCGACCCCCCCAGTCGGTACAGTTCGTCCGAGCGAACGCCTACCGACACTCTCCGGACCCAGGATCCATGGGAATGCGGCGAGCAGGGAGCCGGCCACATCGCTCGTGCTAAGGATGTAGTCGCCCGCGGGGCCCTTCTTCCGTTCCCCCTGCAGCAGGTCCAGGACGACGTCCCGGCCCCTCTCAGTCGGGCGGTCCGCATTGGCTCATGGGCCGTCAGGCCAATCCACTCGCGGAAGGCCCGTAGACGACTCGCCGCCACGCCCGGGACGGTGAGCCGTCTCCAGGTCCTCTCTCCGGCGCTCGTGGCCGCCGGCCCCGTCCGTAGTCATCGGGATTCCCGCCCGGAACGGAAATCGACCGGGTCTTCACCGCGGAAGGGGACCTGCTAAAGTAGGCCCAGTCGGATTTGGACCCCCGGGGGTTCACTTTTACTGGATTCGTCGGGAAGTCGGGGGGAGAGGAAGAAGCCTGAAGCGTTGACACGCCTTCCCTCGCCTCGCACCCCGTGCCCAGCAAGAAGCGCCGAAAGATCAGCTATCCGCTACGAGGGAGGACGGCGATCCTCCTCAGGGACTCCTCGAAAGGCACCGTCGATGGAGCGCCGGGAGTGACGTCCCGCCGGATTCCGCACCTTACGATTTCCAGGGATGGGTCGACGGTTGGTCGCCTGCCGAGGCTCTTTGACGGAGAGGATGACCACTTCGTCCCGGTCGGAACGGCGACGTCGGAAGCGCGAGCGGTGGTCTCGTTAGGGCTGCACTCTGCCTTCGTTCTCGGACAGGCTCCGATCTACCTGATGCTTTTCGGAGCGATACTGGGATGTCAATCCGTAGTGCTCAGCACGCGCGCTTTGAGCACGATTTCTCCTGGTCCGAGGCGCCTCATGGCATCGATTGACTTAGGGGTGGCTCTCACCGGCACTGGCGCGATAGTGTACGACCCCTTCAACGAGAACTAGAGAGCGGAAGATGGCCGACCCGGAAGCGTACGAACTGGTCACGTCTCAGTGGGCCGAGAAGGCCACTCTCGCTAGGAGAAGTCGTCGGTTATGGACGGGCACTTCGATGCTGTTCGCGGTACTGTCTCTACTTGCGCTGGTCGCCTCAATCAAAGCGGCCGGACGAGGAACGACTTACCTTGTGACCGCTTTGGGGGTCGCCGCCGCGTTTGCATGGGGCTTTCTCGTAGCGCTTTTCCAAGCCGTTTTTGTCATCGGAAACCCGCCGGTTCGGCTCAGGCTTACGGATGTTGGTGTCGAGCTCGTATACGGCGACCAGAGAGTGAGATTCGCGCGAGATTGGCGCACCCGACGTTCCTACTCTTAATCAGAGACTTCCGTGGCTGGCCCACCCCAGTGGGCAGCGATACTGTCCTGGACACGGGAGACCGCGACGTGATTAGGAGCCTGTTTCTGAGCACAGCTCCACCCTCGGCCTACCTGACCCCCGACGCCTATGCGGCGTTGCTGGAAGCGGTTCGCTCTCGTGGATTCGACGTTACAACTCGCACTGAGGTCGGATGGAAGGCAAGCCCAGGGTGGATGTGGCCGAACACCGCGATCAGCGTGAGGCGCAGACCCGCATAGCGGGACCCCGGGTGGGCTGAGCTTGAGGGCGGGTCTTCGTGACCCGACGACGGATCAGTCAGAGCAGACGATGTCTAAGGACTGACCTCGGAACCTCTCTCTTCGATGGATAGACGGGCTCGAATCCTCCAGGGTTCGAGTCCAAGGCGGGCGCGGAGGGACTCGATAAATTAATTTTCGGGCAGGGACTCGTCGGGCCGGCGAGCGATCGTCCGCCGATTCGCGACCACCCCCTGGACCTCGCTTCGGCCTTAGGAGGCGCCGCGAGTCCGCGACCCCCCTCCCGGAGCCCCGAAACCGCGTCATATCGCGTCAAGGAGCCGCCTTGCGTCCGTGACGCGCCGTACGACGGGCTCCGGGCTCGCCGGGACGGTCCTACGGAGCTCCTGGATCCGTCTCATGACCCTTCCGGTCAGCCTTTTGACGGCCCCGTACCGGCCCGGGGGAGGCCCTGGTAAACGTCCTTCGGGACAGCGTGTGGATCGCAACGAGGCATGCGCGCAAGCGCGACCGTCCCCGAGCGAGCGCGCGTCCGAAGGCTGGACCTCAGTAAGGGTGGAAGCTAGGCCCCCAAGCGCCGGGCCGGGGAAGGCTCGCCTTCGGCTTGGGAGTATGCGGGTCAGGTGCTTAGGATTGACGGGGAGGGAGCTCCGGTGGGCGCGCCCTTCCTCCAACTGAAGGACACCACAGCCACTAGTGTCGTGAGTAAGGCGGCCCCAATCCCTCCAATCACGAAGTATACTTCATCACCCGTTAAGCCGACCACTACAGGGTCCTTGACGAACGTCGCAGTAACACCCCCTGCCCCGGTCACGACCGCGCCTCCGGTGCTTACCGTTACCGAACCCGTGCCGACCAGGCTCTGAAGAGCGTATCCGGGGCAGGTTCGGGCCGACACCATGTCGTATCCCGCGGGCACCCTCGCGGAGGCGGCGTCCACGTACAATGTCCCGTCGAAGGCGATCGTACCGCAGGCTCGCGGATTCGTCGTGAACGAGACGGAGTACGTAGCGGTCGAGAGGACGCTGACGTTGTCGGAGCCAGCGTTCGTGACGAACACCTCGCCTCTCCCCGTGTCATAGGTGACTCCCCAGGGCCCTTGATAGACGGGGACCGTCGCGACCACCGTGTCCGTTGTGTCGTTGATCACGCTCAGGCTATTCGAGTAGTAGTTCGTGACGTAGACCTCACCCTGTCCCGCGTCGTACGCCACCCCGTAGGGCGCAACGCCTACCGAAACCACTGCGGCCCTGGTGTT
>DATJUZ010000025.1:0-36109 GCA_035502035.1 Thermoplasmata archaeon | reverse complement strand
TAGAAGAACGTGCCGCTCTGGTAGCTTCCGGTCGTCGTGACGATGTAGAGCGTGACGTTCACGGTGTGGGCCACCCCGCCCGCGTCGCCCGAGAACTCCGCGCCGACGACCGTGGAGAGCGTGACGCTCTCGACGAGGTCCGTGTTGGCACAACCGATGTTGTCGATGCCGCCGACGCAGTTCGCGGCGCCCGTGCTGGTCACGTCGCAGGCCGAGGTGTTCGTCCCGCCGCAGACCGAGTAGCCCGAGCCCTCACCCATGCCGAGCTGCGTTGCCATCCAGGTGACGCCCGCGACCGGATCGACCGTCGTCGAATGCGAGCCCTGCTGTGACGTGTTGGAGGCACCCACTCCGAAGTTCGCGGCCAGCGCGAACCCTCCCGTTAGCGCGAGCACCGTCAGTCCCATCGCCGCGTAGACCACCCTTCTCTGCGTCTTCAACCGCATAGTAGGCCCACCTCGGGGCCTCAGACGTTGATGCGCTTCGGTCCTGTATAAATACGTATTTGGCTAATTTGTCAATGACCCGCGCGGCCAGGGGTGCGAGCTCGCGAACGCGTCGGGCCCGGCCAGGACCGGCTATCGACGCTCGCCGAGATACGCCAGTACCGCCCTCAGATCGTCGATCCGATGGGGGTGGGAGCGGGGCGTCGGTGGGGTGCGGTCCACCCAGAGGGCCGCCATCCCCGCGCGGGTCGCGCCCAGGTAGTCCGCCTCCCACGAGTCTCCCACGTAGAGCGCCGAGGAGGGCGCGACCCCGGCGCGGCGGAGCGCGAGTTCGAAGACCCTGCGGTCCGGCTTCTCGGCGCCGGCCTCCTGCGAATAGGTGACGGTTCGGAAGCGTCGGGCCCAGCCGAGGCGGTCGAGCGTCTCGAGGAGGTAGTCGGTGTTGTTCGAGATGAGGTGGAACGGGGTCCCCGACCGATCGAGCTCGTCGAGGACCGCGACCGCGTCCGGATACGGCCGGTGCAGCTCGGGGGAGGTCACCGCCTCGTGCAGCGTGCGTTGCAGCGTTCCCGCCGGGTCGGAGATCCCGAGCTCGCGGAGCACCTCTGCATGGACCCTGTCCCAGTAGGAGGGTCGCTGGCCTAGGGACGCGTACAGCTGGGGCTGGAGCCGTGGGAGGACGCGGTCATCGGCCGCCTTCCACGCCGCTGCGTCGACCTCCACCCCCTCCCGTCGAAGCACCGAGAGCAGGACGGGCGTGGGGTAGGGGACGGAAGCGACGAGGGTCCCCCCAAAGTCGAAGAAGACCTCCGTCGCGACCACGTCGCGGCCAACGGCCGAACGTTCATGGGATTGTGCTTCGCCCGGCCGGGACCGCCTCCGGCCTGCGCGCGGTGGGTTTAGATACCGGTGGGCGGTCCGGACGGTTGGCCACGGGCCGGGAGGTTCACGGGAGATGGCACTCGATGCGCATGCCAGCTGTCCGTGGACCGGCTAGTCGCCGTCCTCCCCGTTGCGCCGGCATCGCATCGCCTTCTCGCGAGCTTACCCGCCCAGGCCGGGTCAACAACGATGCCCAACGACGGGTACCTGGACGAGAGCGTGCACTGGAAGGTGCGGACCGGGCAGATCGGCTTTGCCGAGCCGACCCACCCCGAGGTCGCACGGACGATCTGCGACAGCGGGCTCGCCACCGACGTCGGGCGGAGGCTCGGCTCGGGCAAGGAGGCGGATGTCTACCTCTGCCGTGACGGACGCCGATCGATCGCGGTGAAGGTCTACCGCCAGTACCGGACCTCGCATCGCGGCGAGGGCTCGATCCGGCTGGAGTCGATGGGCCAGCGGGCCTCCCGCGAGTTCGAGCTGCTCTGCTACGCCTGGCAGGGGGGCGCTCGGGTCCCCGAGCCCGGGGAGCGGGTCGAGAACATGTTCTCCATGCAGTTCCTGGGCGGCGCGGACGGGCCGGCGCCGATGCTCCAGCACGCCGCGCTCGAGAACCCCCAGGAGTTCCTGATGGCGACCGTCCGCGGGATCGAAGGTCTCGCGGAGGCAGGGATCGTCCACTCGGACCTCTCCCCGTTCAACATCCTCGTCCACCAGGGCGGGCCCTGGTTCATCGACCTCGCCTCCGGCCTGCGCGTCGACCGCCTCGGCAGCCCGCCGTGGGTGCGCCGCGCGGCGGCCCTGCGGGCCCTGCGGCATGGGGCCGAGACCCTCCAGCGATACTTCCGCCGCTACGATCTGGAGCTGGACCCGGACGAGATCATCTCCCGCAGCGAGCAGCAGTTCGCACGGTTCGGGGTCGACTGACCGCGTTCGGGACCGTGTGACCTTGGTGACGCCTCATCCCAGCCCTCCGGGCGTGGCGGCCGAGGGCGCACGCGTGGACCTCCCCTCGACCATCCCGCCGACATCCTGCCCCGCGGGAGGCATGCACTGCGGCCGCTCGAGGAGGGCTGATACGACCCCCGGCTCGGTCGCCCTCCAGCTGCCGCCGCGAGGTCCTTCGGGCGATGGCGCGGGAGCGCGCCGAGCTTCTTCGGGCCCGTCGACCAACGTTCGAGCGGGTCGCGCCCGGAGATGCTCCTCCCGGGGGCACGAGCGCCGCGAATCCGGCACCCCCCACGGACCCGTCGCCTCCCCACAAGGCGCGCCGCACGCCGGACCGGCATGCTGGGACGGGGTTCCGGGGAGTACGGGCCGCCCGAACGGAGAAGTCTCGGACACCTGAGCGGGAGGACGAGCGAGGCCGGCGGGGCGCTCCGGCGAGCGCTGGGCTGCGACGGGAGAGTAGCCCTTAACTCTCGAGCCTCTCCTTTCGGGCCGTGGCCGCCAGCCAGCGCCGTCTCTCCGCGCTGATGTTCACCGACATGGTCGGCTACTCGGCGCTCGCCCACGACGACGAGGCGGCGGCGCTCGAGACCCTCGCGGCGCACAACCGGCTCCTCCGGTCGATCTTCCGCAAGCACGCCGGTCGCGAGGTCAAGACCGTCGGGGATGCGTTCCTGGTCGAGTTCGACAGCGCCCTCGAGGCCGCGACGTGCGCCCTCGAGATCCAGCGCACGCTGCACGAACGCCAGGTCGCCGGGGTCGACCGTCGACCGATCCGCGTCCGCATCGGCCTCCACCTCGGGGACGTCGTCCGCACCGCGGGCGACGTGCTCGGGGACGCGGTCAACGTCGCCTCGCGCATCGAGGCGCTCGCCGACCCGGACGGGATCTGCCTCACCCAGCAGGTCTACGACCAGGTCCAGAACAAGCTCGGAGCCCCGCTCGTCAAGCTCCCGCCGACCGTCCTGAAGAACATCCGGACCGCGGTCGGGGTCTACCGCGTCGTCCAGCCCTGGGAGGAGGGCGCCGCGACCTCCCTCCGGGCGGTCCCGACCGGGGGCCGTCACCTCGCGGTCCTTCCGCTGGCGAACATCTCGCCGGATCCTCACGACGAGTACTTCGCGGACGGCCTCACGGAGGAGCTGATCGCGGCGCTGTCGCGGATCCGCGACCTGAGCGTGATCGCGAGGACCTCGGTCCTCGCCTACAAGCGCGAGCCGAAGTCGGTCGCCCAGGTCGGGCAGGAGCTGCAGGTCGACTCGGTCCTCGAGGGGAGCGTCCGCAAGGCCGGCAACCGCATCCGGATCACGCTGCAGCTGATCGACGTCTCGACCCAGGGGCACGTCTGGTCGGCGAGCTACAACCGGGAGCTGGACGACGTCTTCGCCGTCCAGACCGAGATCGCCGAGCGGACGGCGGACGCGCTCCAGCTCGAGCTCCGCGCGAAGGGGAGCGAGCGGGCCCCGACCGCGAACCTCGCGGCGTACGACGCCTACCTCCGGGGCCTGAGCGCCCAGCGACGCGAGGACGGCGCAGGGATCGCCGAGGCGGTCCGGAACTTCGAGCAGGCGATCGCCCTCGACCCCGGGTTCGCGGAGGCGTATGCCGCGCTCGCGGACCTCTACGTCGCGGCCGCGGGCGACCACCTCCCGATGCGGGACGTGATGCCGAAGGCCCGCGCGCTCGCCGCCCGTGCGCTGGAGATCGAGCCGGAGCTCTCGGACGCCCACTCCGCGCTCGGCAACATCGCCTTCCAGTTCGACCAGGACTGGACCGGCGCCGAGCGCGAGTTCCAGCGGGCGCTGCAGCTGAACCCGAACAACGTCAGCGCCCACACGTTCTACGGCCTGATGCTGATCGGCCTCGATCGGCTGGACGAGGCGCGGGCCGAGGAGCGCCGCCGGCTCCGTCTCGACCCGAGCGGCAACGGCCGCTCGACGCTCGGCCTGATCGACCTCCTGGACGGCCGGTTCGACGCCGCGTGCGAGACGTTCCGGGAGGAGGCCGCCGCCTCCCCGAACGACCCGCGCGTCCACGTCTACTACGGGCTCATCCTGCTCGGCGCCGGGCGACCGGAGCAGGCGCGGCAGCAGGCGGCGTTCCCGCTCGGACCGGACGCCTCCGAGGAGGTGCGGTTCGACCACGCCCTGCTCGCCGCGCTGCTCGGAGAGACGGCGGAGGCCCGCGCGGTCGCCGCGGAGGTGGAGAGCGGCCGCACCACCTCGTACACCTCGCGCACCGCGCTCGCGATGCTCTACGCCGCCCTCGGGGACCGCGGCCGGGCGCTCGACCTCCTCGAGGAGGACCATCGCGACGGGGACCGGGTCCTCTGGCTCTACTACCGGGGGGTATGGTTCGACGGGATACGGAGCGACCCCCGGTTCGTCGCCCTGCTCCAGGTCTACGGGGTGCCGACGGGCCGGGTCCGAGGCCAGCCGCGCCCCTCGGGGTCGCCTCCATCGTAGCAAATACCCGTGCGACGTTCAGAGGTCGGGACCGTTCGGGGGACCGGGTCGGAGCAGAGCGGGCGATGGCAGGGGGGACGCGGTCGGGGGACGCCGGGCGGACGCCCGCCGCGTCGAGCGCGCTCGACCGCCTGCGCGCCGACTCCCCCGGGGGGGCCGAGGCGTCGCTCGTCCTCGCGACGCTCCGCATCCGGGTGCCGAGCGACCTCTGGACCGGCGCGTTCACCAGCCGCCACCGCACCGCACGGGTCGAGATCCTTGGCCGCACCGAGCTGAGCGAACACACGTCGATCTCCGACGTCTGGATCAGCGGGCATCCCGCGGGGGTCTGGGCCGAGGAGATCTCCGGCTACCCGGACGTCTCCCGCGTGGAGAGCCTCGCCGAGGTCGGCGACGGCTGCCTGTACCGGATCAGCTACCGCAACCCACCGATCGTCTACGCCTACCGGCGGTTGCGCCTGCCGATCCAGTATCCCCTGCGGATCCAGAACGGAGTGATCACGTGGGAGGTGATCGGCCGTCGGTCCGAGTTCGAGGAGGTGATGCGGTTCGTGCGGGGGCGGCGGCTCGAAGTGACGATCGCCTCGATCCGTCGCCGACCGCTGCGGAGCCACCTGCCGCTCCTCACGCCGGCCCAGCACGAGCTGCTGACGCAGGCGATGGCGGCCGGCTACTTCGCCGTCCCCCGCGGGATCACCCTCACCGACTTCGCCCGCTCCGTCGGCCGGAGCAAGTCGGCGGTCAGCGAGGCGCTCGCCCACATCGAGCAGAAGCTGCTGGAGAGCGCGGTACGCCCTCCCGGACTCGTGCCGTAGGGGCCGGGAACCCCCCGAACCCCTTCGGGGGGCCGAACGGGTTCGGGTCGGCTTGAACCCCACGAGCCCCCTCTCCTGCTCGAAGCAGGGAGCCGCCCCCGATGAAGGAACGAGAGCAGAACGCACCGCCCGACGCCGAATCGATCCTCGTCCACGGGTCCCATCGCATCGCGACCAGCGCCGTGGCGCTGGCGCTCGCCCTCCGCTCGGGCCGCTCCGTCGCGTGGGCCGACTGCTCCGCCGGGGAGTCGAACGGGGAGGCGAAGGCGCGGGCGTGGGTCTCCGAGCGTGCGGGCCCGCCGGTCGTCGACCGCGTCGAGTCCGACCTGCTCCGCCCGACGGTCGTCGAGCGCGCCTCGGTCGAGCGCCTCGTCCTGGCGGCCTCCGGCGAGGAGCTCGCCCGGCTGCTCGACCATCTCGCGTTGCCGGAGCTGTTCCAGCGGCTCTCCGCGCGGGCCGGCGGCTACGGCCGGGCCGGCGCGGTCCTCCTGACGAACGTCGACGGGCTGCGACCCGAGCTCCGCGCGTCGTCGATCGAGACGGTGCGGCTGCACGAGACCCTGCACGCGCAGGGGCTCAGCGTCGTGGCGACGAGCCGCGCCGTGCCGACGAACACGCTCGACCGCCCGTTCGACCGCATCTTCCGCGTGGAGCTCGCCGAGGAGTCCCGCTGGACCGAGGCAACGATCGCCGAGGAGCGGGGCGGGGTCCCCGCGGGCGGCGCGCGCCCCGTGCCGCTCCCCGAAGCCTGGCGAACGCTGGGGCTCGACTTGGCGCTACTCGCGGTGCCCTGAGGTCCGCTCGCCCGCGCCGTCGGCGTCCAGCGCGGCGAGCAGGGAGCTCCCCCGAGGGGAGCCGAGACCGGTGCAGGGGTTCCATCCCGGGCCGGCCGAGTAGCCCCCGTTCGAGCCCTGGGTGATCGGGCGGAACGCCGAGGCGAACGTCGCGGTGTAGAGTCGCGGGTTGAGGTAGCCGAGCGGCTGGCCGAGCCCCTGGGCGCACCGGGCGAGGAGCGCCGCCCACAGCGGCGCCGCCGCGCTCGTCCCCCCGATGTCGGCCCCGTCGCCGTCCACGACCACGGCGTAGCCGGTGACCGGGTCGGCGTCCGCCGCGACGTCCGGCACGCCACGCCCGACGACCCCGTCCGGGGCGGGCGGCACCTTCGCCGCCTCCTGGTAGGAAGGGAGCGGGAACTCCTCGCTGACGCCGCCCCCGGTCGCCCCTTCCCCCTCGGAAAGGTCGTTCCAGGCGACCTCCGAGGCGATCGTCGTCCCCGAGAGGACGAGGCGGGTCCCCCCGCAGCCGAGGACGTACGGGCTCGACGCCGGGAAGTCGACCGCCAGGGTTCTGCTAGGCTCTCCGTCCGAGGCTCCCTGGTCTCCCGACGCGGCGACGATCGTCACGCCGAGCGCTGCGCCATCCTGGGCGGCCCCCTCGAGGGCAGAGCGGGCCGAGGTGCTCCAGCTCGCCTCGGGGCCTCCCCAGCTGATCGACACGATCCCCGGCGCATGAGCGCGGTCGTGCACGGCGGACGTGAGCGCGTCGACGAACCCCTGCTCGGTGTTCGGGGCGAAGTACACGACGACCTCCGCGCCGGGAGCGAGGGCCCCCGCGAGCTCGACGTCGAGCTCGACCTCGGCGTCCGGTCCGTTCGGGTCGCCGGTGGGGGCGTTCGAGGCGCCGTCCAGGCCGACCGCGGTGACGGACGGCGCGGCGATGCCCTCCCCCTCGAAGAATCGGGCCAGGTCCGCCGGAGCGTATCCCCCGCCGAACTCAAGGAGGGCGATCGTGCACCCCGTGCCGTCGACCCCGGTCGGGAAGTCGTAGGCGGACCCGACGGCGGTCGCCGCGTAACCGCGGGCGCTCGGGTCGGCGTTGCGCCGGAAGTGAGCCCGGAGCCGCGGCCGGGAGTCGAGGCCGAAGACCCCCTGCACGGACGGGGCGAGGTCGGAGGGAAGTCGCGCCGGACCGTCGGGGACTCGGTAGGTTCCCTCCCCGAGGGCGACGTGTCGAAGCGCCACCCCGAAGCAGGCTTCCATCGCCGCGGCCGTTCCTTCGAGCCGGACGGCGCGCCGCTCCCGCTCGACCGTGGCGACCCGGACACCGTGGGCGCCCACGTGCTCGCGCAGGCGACCGAGAGCCTCCTCGCGCACAGCGTGGCGACGAGCGAACGTCGGCCGGTCCAGGAACGCCCGACGGCGCAGCGGTACCGCGCCGGCGGCCGCGAGCGAGGGCGGCGCGTCGGCAGCAGCCCGCTCGAGGAGCACGGTCACCGTGACCGGCTCTTGCCGCGGGCAGGGGCCGAGGGAGCGGCCTGCACCGAGGGGCGGCGGAGCGCTCCCTGCCAGAGCGACGGACCCCCGCGCCGCCCCCGGAGCGGGGCCTCCGGGCCTCCCTGGCACCATCGCTCCCGAGGACGCGTCCGGTCCGCTTACCGTTGCCGGACCCGCGCCGCGGCCGGTGGGTCGCCCCACCCGTCAGACATAGCCCCAGGAGGTGAGACGGTCGTCGACCGAGACGGTCCCGGCGACGTGCTCGGGGAACGTCAGGCGCGCGGTCGAGCGAAGGGCTTGGAACAGCGGCTCGAGCTCCCCGGTCGGGACGACCTCGACCGGGTGGAGCTCCTTCGGGTCCTCCTCGACGTCGACGACCGTGCAGCGCTCGGTCGCGACGTCCATGGCGAGCTTGCGGCTCCCGAGGTAGCCGGCGACCTCGAGCCGGTCCAGCAGCTTGAGCCGTTCCGCCGGCACGCGGGCGCGGACGATCCCGCCGAGGCCGTCCGCGATCGCGAGCACTGGGGCGGTCTCCCCGGCCGCCGCCGCCTCGGTCGAAGCGGGCGCGTCGGACCCGACGGCACGGACGATCGACTCGATCGCCGGCCGGACCGCGGAGAGGGAGATCCAGTCGTTCGGGGGGAGGGGCACGGCGACCCCCCGGGGCGGCCGGATCCAGAGCGGAACGCGGAGGAGCGACTCGGCGGTGCGCAGCCCGTGGAACAGCACGCCGGCCTCGCCGAACGCCTGGCCGTGGTCGCTCGTCAGGACGAACAGGGAGTTCTCCCATCGCCCGGCGTCCTGGAGCAGCCGGACGAGGGAGCGGAGCCGGTCGTCCAGGGTCCGGAACGTCTCGTCGTAGGCCCGTCGCATCGACGCGAGCTGCCCGTCGGACGGGGTCCAGCTCCCGATCGCCCAGTTGCTCGAGTCCTGCCGGACGGCGCCGGCCCACGGGGGTGCGCCGTCGCACGGGCTCGGCTGGATGCCGAAGTACGGCTCGTGCGGCTCCATGTAGTTCACGAACGCGAAGACCGGCTGCTCGGACGACCCGTCCGCCAGCCATCGGCGCAGCTCCTCTTCGATCCACGGCGCGACGCGCATACGTTCCGGACCGCGCTGCCGTCCGGCCAGCAGCGGCGAGATCCGGTCGATCGCGCGGGGGTAGCGCGCGATCCAGCTCCACATCGGCTCCTGGAGCCCAAAGTGCGCGACGCGAGCGAGCCGCGTCCCGGTCCGGGGCCGCGACGCCTCGGTCGGAGCCCCCCGGAACCCTCGCAGGAGCCAGTCCTGCTTCCCCCCGACCCACCAGTCGTCGAACCCCTGCTGGAGGCCGGTCAGGGGCCCGACGAAGTTGTTCGCCGTGAAGCTCGCCGTCCGGTAGCCGAGCTGCCCGAGCGACCCGGCGAGCGTCGAGCTGCCCGGGGCGAGCTTCGGCTGACCCTTCAGGTGGACCCGATGCTCGTGGGGCGCCGTCCCCGTGAACAGGCTCGCGTGGGAAGGGGCGGTCCAGGGGGCCGGGGCGATCGTGCGCGCATGCACCCAGCACTGCTGACGAAGCTCGTCCAGGAACGGCTGACCGGACGCCGCGGCGGCGCCTCCCGAGAGGACATCCCGGCGCGCGGTGTCCAGGACGACGACGAAGACGTCCGGCGGTCGCGCGCGACGTGCCGGCTCGCCGGAGGTCATCGGACCGGGCCCTCCGCGCCCGCCGCGCCGGAGCCGCCGCCGGGCTCCTCGGACGTTCGGTCGCGCGCGTTCCCTGCCGTCACCGTGACCCGCCGCCGCGTCGGCCGCGCGGGGCCGCCGGGCCCGACGCAGCAGCCTCCGCTCGGCGGCGACCGGACCTCCCTACATAGCCTCTTGTGGCGGCGGCCGCGCGCGTCGCGGCGAAGCCCGCCGACCGGGGCCGCCCGGCTCACTACACGCGCGCCGTGGGGCTCTTCCTCTGCGGGATCGCGGCGGCGACGTAGGCGGTGACCGCCTCGAGGAGCGCGGCACGCGCCCCTCGAACCTGCGCGAGGCCCTGGCGAAGCTTGCGGTCCGAGTCGGCGGAGAGTTGTCCGCGGAACGCGCTGAGGACGAACTGTTCTTCGCTGCGCACCCAGGCTTCGTCGGCGACGACGAACGCGTGGAGGACGGAGGCGAGGCGCTCGCGTGCTCCGTAGCCCCCCGTGCTGTAGAACGACAGCTGACGGCGCAGCTCCCCGACTCGTTCCCCGGCGAGCGACTGCTCGTGGACCATCCCCTGGATCTCGTGCCGCGTCGCCTCCGCCTGGACGTCGCGGGACTCCGGGGCGCCCCGACGCCGCCACGGCCGGTGCGTCGGCGCCGAGCTCGTCGGGGACGACGTGGCGTCCGGCGGCGGGGCGAGGGCCAGGAGGTGGGTGACCCGGGGTGCGTGGACCTCGGTTCCAAAGCGTCGCCAGAGCTCGAGGCCCCGCTCGATGTACGACGGCTCGACCAGGACCCCTCGGTCCAGCAGCTCGGCGATCTCACCCAGACGGTGCGTGAGCGGCTCGAGCACCTCACGGTCCTCGAGCACGAGCTCGGTCTCGAGGAGCTGCGACGTCGGGATGTTCGGCGGCCTCGGCGCCGAGGGCTCCGCGGAGAGCGCCATGCCCTATCGTCGGCCGGGCTCGGCTTAACCCGCAGGTCATCTCCCGTTGACGAGGCCCCGCGGGCCGCTCGGACGGCGGGTCAGATCCGTCCGACGCGCTGGATCGCCTGGAGCAGGAACGACTTCCCTTGCGTCGTGATCGTGAACCGGTTGCTGACGACGCGGGCCCGCGTCCAGGCGTACCGCGGCTCCGTCAGCTCGCGCGCGAGGCCGTTGCCGACGAGGACCCGGACCGCCCGGTCGGTCTCGGTCTGTGAGATCAGCGGCAGCGAGCCCCGGGTCAGGATCGAGCGGAGCTCGTCCAGCTCGAGGCCCGGGACGTCCGGCTCCTCCATCTCGTCCCGGTTGAGCTGCTTCAGGATCTCGACCAGCGTGCGTCGCAGCCCCAGCGCGGCCTCCTCCGGTGCGGCGAGCATAGGCGGGCGTCCGTCGGCTCGGTCAGATGAACCTATTCTTCGACGCGCCCGGGCAGGGGCTCCTGGCGGAAGGCCCCCGGAGCGGGGGGCCCACCGTTACCCGGACCCGTAACCCAGAAAGGTTCTGCGCGTCGGTACGTGCTGACTCACACCCGTCCGTAGCAGACTATATCTGCCCGCGGCCGCCTAGAACGTTCGATGGCACGGCCACGAAAGGACAAGGAAAAGCGCCGCGTGGGCCTCGCGGTCTACGTGGAGCCGGTGATCCTTCGCGCGCTGCGCCGCGCTGCCGAGAACGACCGACGGTCGGCGTCGACCCAAGCCGCGCTCTACATCGAGTACGGCCTGGGCCTCCGCAAGCCGCGGCCTCGTTGATTCGTCGGCGGGCGCAGCCACGGAACTCGCACCCCCCTGCCGGGCCGACAGGCTCGAGCTAGCCCTCCCCTGCGGCCGAAACGCCCGGTGCGGGAGCAGGGCGCGCTTCCGGGCCGTAAGGCTCCACGCTAGTAGATCTCGATCCAGTGCCCGTCCGGGTCTTTCAGGTAGTAGACGCCGGGGACCCCGCCCCGCTGGTGCGGGAGCAGGGCCGGTCGAACCCCCCGGGCCCTCAAGCGACGGACGAGAGCCGCCGGGTCCGACACACGGAAGCCCAAGTGATCGAGCCCCTCGCCAGGACGGAACGGCGTGGCATAGGGGGAGGTCGGAGGGTACCAGTTCAGCTCCAGGCGCTGGTGCGTCGTCGGATCGGTAAGGAGGACCCAGATCCCTCCGTGGGGACCGTTCCCCCGTCGGCTCTCGCGCAGTCCCATGCACTCCGTGTAGAACAGCAGCGATCGAGGGAGGTCGGTGACACGGATCCCCGTGTACCGCAGGCCCATGGAGACCCCTCGCCCCACCGCTACGGGTCCCTCGGCCCCGAGGACGGGCCGGCCGGGAGCGGCGAGGTCGGCGTGGCCTCGGGCGGGCTCGCCCGGAACGGCTCCGGGGGCCCCCGCGGTGGCGTTCGACGGCGGCGGCCCAAGAGGAGCAGGACGGCGGCGACGGCCACGGTGGCCCCGGTCCCGAGCAGCAGCTCGTCGTCGGACGGGGAAAGAGCCCCGCCGGACGCTCCGTGCAGGGCTGCGGGCGTGACGGTCACGTTCCGGCCGTCGACCGTGACCGAGCCGCCCGCGGAGTAGCCGGGATCGCCGAGGACCGTCACGGCGTACGGATAGGTCCCGTTCCGCTCGAGGACCCACAGGTCGGGCCCGACGGAGCTGTTCGTCACCGAGAGGCCCCCGGCCCCGCGCCACAACGCCGGGACCGTCGAGTCGCTCACGGTCACCGACCAGGTCGCGCCGGCCGGGGTCCCGTCCGGTCGGAGGAACTCGATGACGAACGCCTCGCTCGCCGTCACCCCGATCGTCACCGGCCCGCCGGCGACCTCGAACGCGTCGGTGCTCGTCATCACCCAGCGTCGGTTCGACGGCCAGAACGTGAAGTTGTAGCTGCCGTTCGGGAGCGCCCGCTCCACCGACGGGGTCGAACCTCCCACCGAGCCCCATCCCGTGACGTTCACGGCCCAGGCGAGCCCGTGCGGTAACCCGCGCTCCACGAACGTCACGGCGTAGGTGACGAGGGCGAACGTGACGAGGAGGGAGACCGCGGTCCCGTGCACGGCGAAGCTCCCGCGCGCCGACGCCCAGCTGCGGTTCGCGCTCGCGAGCGTGTAGCCGTAGCTGCCGTTGCGATCGGAGAAGCCGACCGTCGCCGAGCCCGAACGGTAGGAAGTGCCCCCGGTGACGTTGAACCACCAGACGGTGCCGGCTGGAAGGCCGGATTCCGCTACCTCGACCGAGAAGACGGTGACCGAGAACTCTGCCGTCAGCGTAACGTTCGCCCCCGCGACGACGAACGGAAGCGGGGCCGCCCCGTAGTGCCGGTCGGTCGTGCGGGCGGAGAGCACGTAGCTCGCGTTCGGAAGCGCGAGGACGATCGGGGCGGGTGCGACGGCCGAGAGCGACAGGTTGAGGCCGGTCGAGGCGGTCCAGTTCACGCCGGTCGGCAGTCCGCTCTCGACGATGGTCACCGTGTGGTATCCGAACGAAGGGTAGCAGAGGACCGCCACGACGACGGGCCCCAGGTCCACGGTCACCGTCGGGCCGACCGGGCCGACCGCGTAGGGGTGCTCGGGCGCGACCGAGAGGCTGTACGTTCCGGGGGGCTCGAGGAAGACGATCGCGCGGCCGGAACCCGACTCGAGGACACCGCCGAGGTCGACCTGCCAGCTCCCTCCGCTCGGCAGTCCGGTCTCGGTGACCGTCACCGGCTCGTAGCCGGCCGACACCGAGAAAACGACGGACTCCTCGACGGAGCCGTTCGCGACGGTCAGCGACCCGCTCGCGGGGTCCGCGGTGTAGCCGGCCGACGCCGAGACCGAGAAGGCGTACACCCCGTTCGGCAGCGAGAGGTTGACCCACGCGGTGGAGCTCGAGGCGTTCGCGCTGCCCACCCCGACGCCCCAGACCGCGCCGGGCTGGAGGCCGGACTCCTCGAAGCGCACCGGATACACCCGGCTGACCTGCACGGCGACCGTCAGGTTCGAGCCGGCGAGGGAGAACTCGCCGGTCGAGGGGAACGGGGCATACCCCGGCGCCCCGACGTCGACGGCGAAGCCATAGGCTCCGGTCGGGAGCGAGAACGAGATCGTCGCTCGGGTCGAGGCGCCGCTCGCCGATCCGTCCACCCCGAACGCCCCTACGGTCCACGAGACCCCCGCCGGCAGACCGGTCTCGGAGAACGTGACGAGGTGGTCGCCGGGCGCCGGGTAGAACGACAGCCGGACCAGCCGACCGGACCCGTCGACGACGAACGTACCCTCCGTCGGGTCCGGGGCGTAGCCGGCGGGCGGGTAGGCGGCGTAGCCGTACGTCCCGTTCGGCAGGCTCACGTTCACCGTCGGTCCGTTGCCCGGCGTGCTCGTGCCGTTGACCGATACCGACCAGCGCTCGGCGGCCGGTAGCCCGCCCGCGACGAACGTCACGTCGTAGGCTCCGACGAACGTCACGTCCAGCCCGAGCGGGGCGGCGAGCACCGAGAACCCCCCCGAGGCGACCTGCGGGACGGCACCGGGAGAGGAGGCAGAGACGAGGTACGAGTACGATCCGTTCGGGAGCGAGAAGCCGATCGTCGCGGAGGGGGACACGTTGTAGGCCGTCGAGAGGTTCGCGAAGCGGACCTGGACCCCCCAGAGGAACGCCGGGGGGAGGTGGACACCCGAGAACGTCACTGCAAAGACGCGGGTGTAGGTGAGGACGACCGCGGCCGGGGCCGAGCCGGCGACCCGAACCGCGCCCGCCGACGGCGAGACCGCGAAGCCGGTCACGTTCGGGGCACGGTACAGGTACCGACCGTTCGGCTCCGGGAGCGCGACGCTCGAGCCGCTCGAGGAGACGGCGACCCCGTCGACCTCGACCGACCACGCCGTGTCGACCGGGAGGCCCCGCTCGTCGAACGTGACCGGGAATCGGGTGCGCGCGAGGAACGCAACGGCGATCGTTCGGGGGCCGCCCGAGACGCTGACGTTTCCGAACGGGGGGCTCGCGCTCGCGTCCAGTGCCCCGGCGGTGTAGGCGTACGTCCCGTTCGGTACGAGGAACGTCAGCGACGAAGCGGTCGTCGCGTTGGTCGATCCGCCGAGCGAGACCGACCACGGGGTGCCGGACGGGAGCGAGCTCTCCGTGAACGTCACCGGCCAGCCGGGTCCGCCGGAGGCGAGGAAGCTCGCGGTGCCGGACGCCTCGTTGGCGGTGACGAACCCGTCGGTCTCGGGGTCGAACGTCGGCGTGCTGGGGACGATCCCGAGGGAGAGGTTCGCGATCAGTCGCGGGGTCGTCTCCGCGACCACCGACAGCTTCGAGTACCCCGGCTCGTCCAGGACGACGTTGCCGGTCGCCGGGTCTACCTGGAGGCCCGCCGTCACGGTCGGCGTCGCCACGCGGGCGCTCACGTGCAGCGTCGTCGGGTCGATGACGGTCACCTGGTCGGCGGTGCCGTCGGCGACGTACAGCGCTCCGTTGGATCGGTCCACGGTGAGGGCGACCGGGTCCGCGACCCCCGGGATCGTCCCCCACTCTTGGAGGGTCGCCGCGTCGAAGACAGCGACCGCGCCGTCCGCCGGCTCCGTGACGAACACCACCCCGGTGGCGTTGTCGACCGCGATCGCGCCCGCGCCGCCGGGGATCGACCAGTTGGCGACCACCGCGTCTGTGGACCCGTTGAGGACCCGGACGACCGGGCCCGAGCTCGCAAAGAGCCGGTCGTGGTACGGGTCGAGCGCCAGCGACTCCGGCCCGTTGCGGACCGGACCGGGAAGCGTGACGATCCTCTGCTCGGTCGCCCCGTTGATCGCGTAGAGGTCGTACGGTCCGCCCACGTAGAGCTGGCCGTTGACCGGGTCGGCGAGCGCCTGGCTCGGCTGGCCGATCCCCGGGATCGACCCGGCGAGCGCGTTCGAGCTCGCCCCGATCACGGCGAGGGCACTGGAGGCGAGTCCCCCGACGAGCAGGTCCCCGGTCCAGGGGTCGACCATCGCGAACGAGTTGTAGAGGCCGGGGAGCGGCACGCTCGCCTCGATCGTCTCGGTGCGCGCGTTGAGGACCAGGACCGAGTTCGGTGCCTCGTTGAGGACGTACAGCTTGCCGTCCACGGCATCAGCGGTGAGGTTCCGCGGCAGGTCGCCGAGCGCGACCGTCCGCAGCGCTCCGCCGGTCGCGCCGTCGATCTCGGTGACGTTCTCGCCTCCCGAGCCGGCGACGAACAGCGTGTTCGCGGGCGACGTCCTCCCGGTCTGGAGGGGGATCCCCTCGAGGAGATTGAAGAGGGCATCGCCGACGGCCGTCGGCGGTCCGACCGTTCCGTCGGCGAGCCGGACCGGGAAGATCGATCCCCCGAGCGTCACGTCGGACGCCGGCACGCCCCCGGCCTCGGTGAGCGCGTCGGCGTACAGGAGCCCGCTCGCCGCGTCGACGGTCAGGGCGATCGGCGCCGCGAGCAACCCGGGGGTGCCGAGGACGATCGGGGTGCCGAGGGACCCGTTGGGGGCGATCGTCGCGATCGACTCGGTCGACTCGCTCGCCACGAACGCCTCCCCGGACATCGGGTCGACCGCGACCGCGAACGGCGTGGCGACCGGGAGCGTCCGCACGACCGTGTCGTTCGAGATCGCCACTTCCGACACGTTGTCGGAGTCCTCGTTCGCGACGAGCAGCTCGTCGAGCGGCCCGTCCACCGCGAGGGCGACGGGCGACTGGCCTACCCCGATCACCTGCCGGACCGCGAGGCTCGCGACGTCGATCGCGTCCACCTGCGAGGTCCCCGCGCACGCGACGAACAGCTCCCCGGAGCTCGCGTTGAAGGCGAGCGCGTCCGGTTCCAGTCCGACGGGGATCGTCGCGTCGAGCCGCCCGGAGGAGGCGTTGACGACCGAGACGCTCGCGTTGCCGTAGTCCGCGACGAACACGAGGGCGCTCGCGTTGTCGACCGCCAGGGCGATCGGGCGGACGCCCACCGTCACGTTCGCCCTGACGGTCGCTCCCTGGGGGTCGATGAGCGACACCTCGTTCGCGAGCGCGTCGGCGACCGCGACGATCGGGCCGCCGGGGGTCTCTACAAGCCGCGCGGCCGCCTCCCCGATGCCGGTCAGGATCGTCGCGTCGACCGCGCCCGTGCTCGGGTCGAGGGCGAGCACCTCGCCGGTCTCGCCGAGCGAGACGTTCCCCGAGCCGAAGCAGAGGACGTAGACCTCGTCCACGCTCGGGACGAAGAGCGTGCCCATCGGGTAGGCGCAGTTGTCCGGCAGGACGTTGCCGGGGTAGGCCCTCCCGCTCGTGAGGTCGAGTGTGGAGGCAACCCCGAACGGCGCGGCGGCGGCGGCCGGAGCGCTCGCGACGGCCCCGAACGCGGACGGCGCCGGAACGGCGAGGCTCGGAGCGCCGGGCAGCCGGGCGAGCAGCGGACCGAGGAACGTGCCGTCCAGCGCCGGGACCGGCCCGGACGGCGACCGGGGGACGGAAGAGGAAGGTACCACAGCCCCCCCCGAGGGTGGGCCGGGCTCGGAGGTCGGTCGACTCGCCGCGGGGGCGGAGCCGCCGGAGGGTGCGACCGTCCCTGAGGGTGCGCGCGCGACGGCAAGGGGGGTGGGGGTGAGCAGGAGCGCCGCGAGCGCGAAGAGGACCGGAACGGCCCACGGCAACGGCCGCGCCGAACGGGGAGCCCCCCCCATGCGCCGACGACCTGCGGAATCTATTCAACGATTCCGCACCTGAGGGGTGCGGGGTCGCCGCGGTCCGGCGCGCGGGCCGGTCGCCGACGGCCTTCACGAGTCGGTTAGCGATGGACGGAGCGGCGGGCGAGCGAACCGGGGGCGAGGCGTTCGGGGCTCCCGGCCTCCCGCCCCGGTGGACCCGCGGCAACAAGGACGGGGTCGGCACCGCCTACTCCGCGGACGGCCCCCTCTGGTTCACCCTCTGGCGCGGCATCGTCACCGAGGTCTACTTTCCGACGATCGACCGGCCCCAGCTGCGCGACCTGCAGTTCCTGATCTCCGACGGCCGCACCTTCTTCCACGACGAGAAACGCCAACTGGAGGCGGTCGTCGAGCCACTGAGCCACCACGCGCTCGGCTTCCGGGTCCGCGCCCACGACGTCGAGGGTCGCTACCGGCTCGAGAAGGAGGTCCTCGCCCTGCCGCACCTGCCAGCGCTGGTGGAGCGCGTCCGCTTCGTGCCGGCCCCCGCCTGGCGATCCCGGCTCCACCTCTACGTTCTCGCGGCGCCGCACCTGGACGGAGGGGGAGCCGGGAACTCGGCCCGGCGGCTCGCGCTCGCGGGACGGACGGTCCTGACCGCGAGTCGGGGGGCGAGCGCGCTCGCGCTCGGCGCCTCGGTGCCGTTCCGCAAGACCTCGTGCGGGTTCGTCGGCCAGAGCGACGGGTGGACCGACCTCGCCGAGAACCTGACGATGGACTGGGAGTTCGCGAGCGCCACCAACGGCAACGTCGCGCTCACCGGCGAGCTCGCCTGGGAGAAGGCCGACGAGTTCTCGGTCGTGCTCGCGCTCGGCCGGGGGGAGCCCCACGCGACGAGCATGCTGCTGCAGGCGCTCGCGACGCCGTACGCCGAGGCGCGCGCCCGCTTCCTCGAGCAGTGGGAGCGCGCGTGCCGGCACCTCCGGCCGCTCGCCGGGCACACCGGCGACAGCGGCCGCCTGCTTCATGCGAGCTACAGCGTCCTCCTCGCCCACGAGGACAAGGTCTACCCGGGGGCGTTCATCGCGTCGCTCTCGATCCCGTGGGGGGCCTCCCGAGGGGACGACGAGCGGGGGGGCTACCACCTCGTCTGGACGCGCGACCTCGTCCAGACCGCCACGGGATTGCTCGCCGCCGGCAACACCGAGGCTCCGCTCCGCGCGCTCGTCTACCTCGCGAGCCGCCAGCGGCCGGACGGCGGGTTCCCCCAGAACTTCTGGATCTCGGGGGAGCCGTACTGGACCGGCCTCCAGCTCGACGAGGTCTGCCACCCGATCCTGCTCGCCTGGCGGCTCGGGCGGGCGAACGCCCTCGCCGAGTTCGACCCGTACCCGATGGTGCTCGCCGCGGCCGGCTTCCTCGTCCTGAACGGTCCGTCGAGCCCGCAGGACCGGTGGGAGGAGGTCGCCGGCTACTCACCGTCGACGCTCGCCGCCCAGGTCGCCGCCCTCACCGCGGCGAGCGAGTTCGCGCGCGAGCGGGGCGAGAGCGAGGTCGCGGACTTCCTCGTCGAGTACGCCGACTTCGTCGAGGGCCACCTGGACGATTGGACGCTCGCCACCGACCCGACGCTCCCCGGGGCGCCGAGCCACTACGTGCGGGTCCGGCCCTGCGCCCCAGGGGACGCCGCGCCCCCGACCGGCCCGGAGGAGGTCGTCCTGCCGAACCAGCCACCGGGTGCTCCGGAGCGATATCCGTACTCCGAGGTCGTGGACGGGGGCTTCCTCGAGCTGGTCCGGTACGGCGTCCGGGCGCCGGACGACCCGGCGGTCCTCGCGTCGCTCGCCGTCACCGACCGTCTGCTGCGCGTCGAGACCCCGTTCGGGCCGGCGTGGCGGCGGTACAACCACGACGGCTACGGCGAGCGGGCGGACGGCAGCGCGTTCGAGGGGAGCGGCCGGGGACGCGCGTGGCCGCTGCTGACGGGCGAGCGCGCGCTCTACGAGCTCGCCGCCGGCCACGACGCGGTCCCGCTCGTCCGGGCCCTGGAGCGGTTCGCCTCCCAGGCCGGCCTGTTGCCGGAGCAGGTCTGGGACGAGGCCGACCGCCCCGAGCTCCACCTCGCCCTCGGACGGCCGACCGGATCGGCGATGCCGCTCGCCTGGGCCCACGCCGAGTACCTCACGCTCCTCCGCTCGCTCGCCGACGGTCGTCCGTTCCCGAGGATCCCCGCCGTCGCCGACCGCTACGCCGGCGCCCGACGTCACGGCCGGCGGCTCGAGGTCTGGAAGCTCGCCCACCGGACCCCGAGCGTCGCCCCGGGCCGGACCCTGAGGGTCGTCGCGGCCGAGCCGTTCCGGCTGCGCTGGAGCCGCGACGGCTGGGCGACGGCCGACGAGACGGCGTCCCGTCGCCTCCCGCTGGGGGTCGATTTCGTCGACCTCCCCGTCCCGGAGGGCCAGCGCGAGCCGCTCGTCTTCACGTTCTACTGGCCGGAGCCGGCGCGCTGGCAGGGCGAGGACTTCTCGGTCGCAGTCGTCCCCGAGGCTCCCCCGGAGCCCCGGGCGCCCGCGCGCCCTAGCGGCCCTGCTCGCTCCCGAACCACTTCGTGAACCGCTGGCTGTTGGCGATCGAGCCGACGACGATCAGCGCGTCGCCGGGGGCGAGCCTCGTCTCCGGCGGGGGACCGACGACCGTGGTGAACTCCCCGTCCGCCCGCGGGTGGGCGAACCCGATCAGGATGCACCCGGTGGCGGCGCGGACGATCCCCTCCGCCTCGCCGAACGTCTGACGGGCGATCGGCGAGCGCTCGCCGAGGACGTACTCGCGGATGTCGGCCCCGACGTCCGCGGCCATCAGGTCCTCGAGGGCGTGGGCGACCTCGGGCTCGAACGCGGCCGACGCGCAGAGCCGTCCACCGCTGTCGGAGGGGCTCGCGACGTACGTCACGCCGGCGGCCCGCAGCGTCTCTCGCAGCTCCGGCCGCCCGACGGAGACGACGACGCGGACGGTCGGGGCGAGCGCGCGGACGTTCAGCGCGGCGATCATGCTCTGGGCGTCGTCGGCCGTGGCGACGATCACGCTGTGCGCCGCCGGGACGTTCGCCCGGCGCAGGATCTCCGGCTCCGCCGGGTCCCCGAACGTAGCGTACAGGCGCTCGGTCGAGGCGAGGGCGCGCGCGCTCGCGACCTCCTCCGGCGTTTCGGCGACGACGGCGACGGTCTGGTCCTGCACGAGCAGCTCGCGCACGGCGGCCCGGGCGACCGGGGCGTAGCCGAGCACGACGATGTGCCCACGCATGTCGGTCCCCAGAAGCCCGAGCGCCCGCCGCTGCGACTCGGAGGCGCCCTCGCTCGACAGGACGCTCAAGAGGTAGCCGAGCAGGAAGATCTGCGTCGCGACGATCACCATCGTCAACACCTTCGCCCCCTCGGTCGTCGGGACGATGTCGCCGTAGCCAACCGTCCCGAGCGTCACCATCGCCCAGTAGAACGAGTTGAACAGGGAGTACCGTCGCCCGTCCAGCAGAAAGAAGCCGAGCGCGGCGACGACGTAGACGCCCCCGAACGCGGCGAGCAGCCACCAGATCCGCCGGACGAAGTCGATCCCGTAGCGCAGGCGGTACGACGCCACGACCGCCGGACGAGGCGCGGTTCCAAAAGCCCTTCCCCCCGCCCCCGCGGCCCGGCGCCGGTCGCTACTGCGCCATGCGCGGGTACAGCGCCGCGCACAGGACGATGAGGCCGAGCGCCACCGCCGCGAGGACCCCCACGTCCACGCCGAGCGGGTAAAGCGCCGAGCCCGCCGGCAGCATGAGGTTCCTCAGCGCGTCCACGAGGTAGGTGAGCGGGTTGGCGAGCGCGAACGGGCGCAGCCACGGCGGCATGATCGAGATCGGGTAGATCGCGTTGCTCGCGAAGAACAGCGGCATCGTGAGCAGCTGGCCGATCCCGAGGAATCGCTCCTGCGTTCGCACGAGGCTCGCGATCACCATCGACAGGGTCGAGAACAGCGCCGCGCCGAGGACGACGGTGCCGATGACCCCGAGGACGGAGAGCGGGCTGAGCGGGAGGCGGACGCCGAGCCCCCAGGCGAGGAGGAGGACGACGACCGCCTGGGAGAGCCCGCGGAGGCTCGCCGAGAGCGCCTTGCCGCCGACGAGGATCGTCCGCGGTGTCGGGCTCACGAGGAACTTGATGATGATCCCGAGCTCGCGTTCGCGGATCGAGGCGATCCCGTAGAAGATCGCGATGAACAGCACGCTCTGGGCGAGGATGCCGGGGGTCAGGAACTCGAGGTAGCTCAGCGACCCGGTCGGGATCACGTGGATCGCGGAGAAGACGCTGCCGAACACGACCAACCACAGCGCTGGCTGGATCGCCCGCAGGAGCAGCTCGGTCGGGTCGTGGCGCAGCTTGCGTGCCTCGTAGCCGACGATGGTGGCGACCTGCCCGACCGCCCCTGCGACGGCCCCCAGGGCCGACGACCCCGGCCGGAGCCGGACGACCTCACTCGAGGCGGGCGGCGACACGCCGAGTCCTCCCGGTCTCCCGGTACGAGCCGGAGAGCTCCACGTCCTCGCCCGCGTAGTGCAGGAACACGTCCTGGAGCGTCCCGCCGGGCCGCGCGAGGCTCGCCTTCAGCTCCGCCGGGGTACCGACGGCGACCAGGCGTCCCCGGTGGAGCACGCCGACCCGCTGGCAGAGGCGGTCCGCCTCCTCCATGTAGTGCGTCGTGAGGACGATCGCGGTGCCGTGACGCCGCCGCAGCCGGTCGATCTGCTCCCAGACCGCCTCCCGGGCCACGGGGTCGAGCCCGACCGTCGGCTCGTCCAGGAACAGCACCTCGGGCTGGTGCAGCAGCGCCGAGGCGATCTCGAGGCGGCGGATCATGCCGCCGGAGTAGCTCCGGACCAGCTCGTCCGCGACGGCCGAGAGCCCGAGCAGGGCGAGGGCCTCGCGGATGCGTTCCGCGCGCTCCGGCCGGGGGATCCCGTGAAGCCCCGCGACGACCCAGAGGTTCTCGAAGCCGGTCACCTGGGCGTCGGCGCTGATGAGCTGCGGGACGTAGCCGAGACGGCGCCGGACCTCCGTCGGGCTCCGACGGACATCGAAGCCCGCGACGCGCGCCTGTCCCTCGCTCGGCGGGATCAGCGTCGTGAGCATCTTGATCGTCGTCGTCTTGCCGGCGCCGTTCGGCCCGATCAGGCCGAAGACCTCGTCCCGGGGAACGCCGAAGCTGAGGTGGTCGACGGCGACGAACGCACCGAAGCGGCGGGTCAGGGAGCTCGCCTCGACGACGGGAACGGCTGCAGGGGTGCTCAATGTCGGAGGGGGGGAGACCGGCGTGCCCCAAGAGATTGGCGGGAGGAACGCCCGGTCGCGGCTCGGCCGTCGTCGGGTTCAGGCGCCGCTCGCCGCCGGCCCGGGCGTCTCCTGGCGCCAGAACTCGAGGGCGTCCGCGACGGTGCGCGAGAACGGGATCCGGGGCACGTGTCCGAGCCCACGGAGGCGGCGCACGTCGGCGACGTTGTCGAGCTCGTCGGTCGGACGTAGAAGCGCCGGATCGACGTCGACCGTGAGAGGGACCTGCGCGAGGCGGACGAGCTGGTCGACGATCGCGCGGATCGAGTAGCTCGTGCCGGCGCCGACGTTGATCGGCTGCTCCGGCGTGCCCGACTCGAACACCGTCCAGAGCGCAGGCACGGCGTCGCGGATGTCCTGGATGTCCCGACGCGTGTCGAGGTTGCCGACGCGCAGCGTCGCCGGCTGGCCCTCCCGCTCGAGCCGGGCGACCTGGCGTGCGAAGTCGTTGAGCGCGTCCCCGGACTTTCCGGGTCCGGTCGTGCCGAAGAGGCGGGCCCGCAGGATCCGGAGACCGAAGTTCTTCGCGTACTGGTAGGAGACCGCCTCCTGGCAGGTCTTGGAGACCCCGTAGGGGTTGGTCGCCCAGAGCGGGGCCTCCTCCGCGATCGGGAGCGACGGCGGGATGCCGTAGCCGGCGGCGGAGGCGGCGAGGAGCACTCCGTGCGCGGGGGGCCGGGCACGGAGCGCCTCGTACAGCGCGATCGTGCCGAGGACGTTGGTCCGGAACGTGTCGATCGGGTCGGCCCAGGCCCGCTGGGCGTAGGCCTGTGCGCCGAGGTGGAAGACGGCCTCCGGCCGCTCCTCCTCGACCGTGGCGGCGACCAGCGCGCCGTCCTGGAGGTCGAGGCGGCGCCAGCGGACCCGCCGGTCCGTCGGGATCCGGGACGCAAGCTCCGGCTCGCTGAGGTAGGTCCCCACGACCTCGTGGCCCCGCTCGGCGGCGTAGCTCGCGAGGTAGCGCCCGATGAACCCGGAGGCGCCCGTGACGAGGATCTTCATCGCTCCCTGCGCGGCTCCGCGAGTCCGGACCGACCCGCGCGAACCGGCTCGGCCGAGCGCCGCGGCAAGATAACGGGACGGGTCGGCCGACGTTACGGAGCGTTCCCGAGGCCCTGCGCGCGCCGGAGCCGACGGGCGAACCGGCGCGCGAGGAGCAGCTCGGTGAGGAACAGGCGCACGAAGCCGAACCCGCTCGTGACCTTGCTCGAGCCGGCGGCCCGCGTCTCGAAGCGGAACGGGACCTCGCGGAGCGGCCGACCCCGCGCCATGACGAGGACGAAGAGCAGCAGCTTGTAGCCCCGGGTCCCCTTGACCGGCGCGACGAAGACGTCGCGGCGGAACGCGAAGTACCCCGACACCGGGTCGCGCACCCGCCGCGCCGGCGCGAGCATCAGCTTCGCGACCGTCTCCGCCCCCCGGGAGATCACGGCCCGCAGCGGCGGCCGGGGACCGGGGGTACCCCCGGGCACGTATCGGCTCGCCACGGCGACCGCCGCTCCGGCCTCGAGCTGGTCGACGAGCTCCAGGACGAGCTCCGGCGGGTGCTGGAGGTCGGCGTCCATGACGACCACGTAGGCTCCCCTCGCGGTCTCGATCCCCATGCATTGCGCCGTGAGCGTCGTCTGGCGGCCGTCGTGGAGCAGCAGTCGCACCCGCGGGTCGGTACGCCCCAGCTCGTCGAGGTACTCCCGCGAGCCGTCGGTGCTCCCGTCGTCGACCACGATCGCCTCCCAGTCGCTCCGTCCGAGGGCGGCGAGCCGTCGGAACAGCTCCGGCAGGTTCCGCCGCTCGTTGAGGACGGCGAGGACGATCGAGATCCTCGGCGCGGCGGCCGAGCCCGGGGGCGGAGGTCGATCGGCCATCGGCCCGCCGCCCTAGCCGGCGGTGCGGACCGACCAGGTCTGCAGCCCCTCGGGTTCGAGGGCGAAGTCCTCGACGCGGCCCCCGGCCTCCTGCACCGTCTTCGCGACGCGCGCCTTCCGCTCCGCGTCGCAGAACAGCAGGAGATAGCCGCCGCCGCCCGCGCCGACGAGCTTGCCGCCGAGCGCCCCGGCGTCCCGCGCGCGCTGGTAGAAGGCGTCGATGCGGGCGTTGGTGATCCCGTCGGTGAACCGCTTCTTGAGCTGCCAGCCGGCGTCGAGCAGCCGACCCATCTCGTCCAGGTTGCCCCGGAGCAGCTCGTTCTTCATGTCGACGGCGAGCTGCTTGGTCGCGTCCAGCGCGCTCACGGTGTCACCCCGCCGCTCGGTGTAGTTCTGCGTCTGGCGCTCGATGATGTCGTTGGAGTAGTGGCTCGTCCCCGTGTAGCAGAGCAGCAGCCGGTAGGCGAGCTCGTTCAGCACCTCCGAGCGGATCTTGAGCGGGTTGACGATCGTGCGGGTGCTCCCGAACTCCATGAAGTTGAACCCGCCGAAGGCGGCCGCGTACATGTCCTGGCGGCCGCCCTTCATCCCGAACTCGCGGCGCTCGATCTCGTAGGCGAGCTCGGCGATGTCGTAGGCGGTCCACGGACGCTTCAGGTACTGGTGGAACGCGCCGACGAGCGCGACGACCATCGTCGACGAGCTGCCGAGGCCCGTTCCGGGCGGCGCGTCCGAGTGCAGGCAGAGCTTGAGCGAGTCCTGGCCGCTCTCGCCGTTCTCGGGCCGGCGGAGCACGCGCAGCGCCGCCTTGACGAGGTCGAGCTCCCCCGTGGGCTCGAGGAAGTCCCCCGGCTTCTCGTAGATCTCCTTCACGTCGTAGTCGAGCGACTCGAGCTCGACGCGGCCCGCGCGGTCCGGGACCGACTCGAGGGTCGCGTAGGCGAACTTGTCGATCGTGCAGTTGAGGACGGCGCCCCCCTTCTCCTCCGGGTAGGGGGAGACGTCGGTCCCGCCGCCGGCGAAGCTGATGCGCAACGGCGCCTTGCTCCGGAGCATCCGCATCGGCGGCGCGAAGAGCGAGTCGAGCCGCTTAACGCTTGGCCGGCGTGCCCGCTCCCCCGCCCGCCGGGGGAGCCCGCGTCGACCCGCGACGGCGGCGCTCGGGCCGGCGGACGTGGACGCCTCAGGCCGCGGCGACCTTGACGAGGAGGCCGGGGGCGAAGCGGTGGAGCAGCGCGAGATGCGTCCCTTCGACGAGCGCCCAGAGGAGCGCCGCGCCGAGGACGATCCGCTCGAGGCCGCCCGAGCCGAGCCCGAAGCGCAGGTGGGCGTAGTCGAGCGCCCCGGCGCCGAGGAGCACGAGGCCGGTCGCGAGGGTGTAGGCCGCCGAAACCCGCCATCGTCCGTGCTGGTGCATCGCCCGCGAGACGACCAGGAGGCCGATCCCCGCGGCGACGACCGCAGCGGCGATCATCGGGGCGACCAGCGACCCCGCGAGGGAGCCGGGGAGCAGCAGGAGACCGCCGGCGGCGGCCGAGGCGCCGGCGGCGACGACGAGGACGAGCAGGCCGAGGCTGCGGCTCGGGCGGGGGTCGAACGCGCTCCAGGCCAGCAGGAGCGCGACGCCCGCGACGACGCCGAGGACCAGGAGCGAGCCGGCGAGCGCCACGGCATCGAGCGAGCGGCCGCGGGCGAGGCTCGTGACGGTCGTGCTCCACGGGCTGAAGCCGCTCGAGCGTTCCTGGACCCAGAGGAGGACGGCGACGAGCTGCGCGGCGGCGACCGCGAGCAGCAGCCCGCCCGTCCGGACGGCGCGGCGCACAAGGGGAGAGTCGGCGACCATACGGTGCTCCGGACGGGCCGTCGCGCCGTTCCCCCGTATAACACCCGGTGGTCCACCGGCAGCTCGCGGGCGGGCGACCTACGTATAACCGAGGGCGCTCGTCGGCGCCCGTGGCGCGCTATCGGCGGGGTCCGGCGCTGACGGTCGACGCGGTGTGGCTCTGGAGCGGACGCGTCCTGCTCGTGCGGCGTGCGCGCGCTCCGTTCCGGGGGGACTGGGCGCTCCCGGGAGGGTTCGTCGAGCCGGAGGAGACCGTCGAGGAGGCGGTGGCGCGCGAGCTGCGGGAGGAGACCGGCCTGGTCGCCCGCCCGCGGTCGATCGTCGGCGTGTACTCCGGGCCGGACCGCGACCCGCGGAAGCCGACCGCGACGGTCGCGTTCCTGATGCGGGGCCGCGCGCGGCGGCCGCGGGCCGGGGACGACGCCCGGGAGGCGGCGTGGCTACCGGTCCGGGAGGTGCGCCGGCTCGCCTTTGACCACGGGAGGATCCTCGCCGACGCGCTGCGCCGGTCCGGCACGGGCGCCCGACGACGGCGCCGGCCGTCCCGTCCCGCGTGAGTAGGAGAGCGCCGCCGCGAGCGCGAGGATGCCGGTCGAGCCGAGGAGCGCCGCACGGATCCCTCCGAGGAACGCGGCGCCGGTCGCCCCGGAGAGGGTGTTGGCGCCGAGGAAGACCTCGTAGGCGACGGACGACGAGACGCTCGCCGAGGCGATCGACAGCGCGACGACGAAGCTGAGCAGCGCGCCCATGTTCGTCAGGGTCGCGCGCAGCCCGCTGATCGCCCCGAACGACCGGGGCGACGCCTGGCCCATGATCGCGGTATTGTTCGCCGGGAAGAACATGCCGGTCCCGACGCCGCTCACGGCCGAGATCAGCGGGACCCACCCGAGCCAGGTCGTCGTGCGCAGGGCGCTGTAGGCGAGCACGGCGACCATCATGACGAGGAGGCCGGCGGTCGCGAGCCCGCGCGGCCCGATCCGATCGACGTGGCGGCCCGTGATCGGACCGGCGAAGGCGCCGACCAGATAGCCGGGGACGAGGAGCAGCGAGGCGTCGAGCGGCGTGAGCCCTCGGATCCCCTGGAGGTACAGCGTGAGCAGGAAGATCACCGAGAGGTTGCCGAGCGCCTGGAGGAACCCGGCGATCATCGAGAAGCCGAGGATCCGCTGGCGCAGCTCGCGCAGGTCGAGCATCGGCAGCTTGGAGCGCAGCTCGATCGCCACGAACACCGGCACGAGCGCGAGTCCGGCGGCGACGATCGCGGTGTTCCGCAGCGAGTCGCCGAAGACGGCGCTCTCGATCGCCCCGTAGCAGATCGCCCCGAGCGACAGCGAGAACGCGACGAACCCGGGGAGGTCGAGGGGGACCCGCGTCCGCTCGCTCCGTGGGAGCGTCCGCACCCCGAGGGCGACGGCGAGGACGCCGATCGGGAGGTTGATGAAGAAGTTGTACCGCCAGCCGAGCGCGGTCGTGATCACGCCGCCGAGGAGGATCCCGAGGATCGCGCCGACGCTCCAGCCGAAGACGAGGTAGCCGAACGCCCGCCCCCGCCGCTCGGGCGGGAAGACGTGGGCGATCAGCGCTCCGGCGTTGGCGAACATGATCGCCCCGCCGACCGCCTGGACGATGCGGGCGCCGATCAGGAACCGGTCGCTCGGGGCGAACCCGCAGAGCGCCGAGCCGACCGTGAAGAGCGCGAACCCCGCGTTGTAGACGCGCCCCCGGCCCAGGAGGTCGCCGACCCGCCCGGCCTGCGTCGTCAGGGCGGCGGTGACGAGCAGGTAGGCGAGGATCGTCCAGATGATCGTCCCGAGCGGCGAGGAGAGCTCGCGGCTCATCGTCGGCAGCGCGAGGATCACGATCGTGCTGTCGACCGCGACCATCACCGTCCCGAGCGTGGTGAGGAGCAGCACCGCCGCCTCGCGGCGCGAATCGGCGACCGCCGCGCTCGGGGCGGCGGGGACAGGGGCCAAGGGAGAGGACGCCATCGAAGGTGTCGGCCGGGTGCCGCCGGCGCCCTCTTAGCCTTCGCTCCGCGCGGGCGCCGTCCCGGCCGTCCCCCGTCGCGACGCCTTTAATGGGGAGAGGCTGCCGGGACGCTGTCGATGTCGTCGAAGGTCGGCCTCGCGCACGAGCTCCATCCGCGGCCGACGGTGCTGAGCGACTTCATCCTCGGAAGCCAGGACGGGCTCGTCAACGTCCTCGGGATCCTGCTCGGCCTGGTCGCCGCCGGGACCGCGACCCGCATCCTCGACGTCGCCGCGCTCGCCGCGCTGGCCGCCGAGTCGATCTCGATGGGCGCGGTCGCCTACACGTCGACGCTCGCGCGCCGCAACCTGTACCTCAGCGAGATCGAGCGCGAGACCCGCGAGATGCGCGAGGTCCCCGAGCTCGAGCGCGAGGAGGTCCGCGTGATCCTCCGCCGCTGGGGCTACCAGGGCGACGAGGTCGAGGAGATGCTCGGCCGGATCGAGGCGAAGCCGAAGGCCTGGCTCGACCTGATGATGGCGTTCGAGCTGAACCTCGCCGAGGTCGGTCCGTCCCAGCCCCGCACGAGCGGGCTCATCGTGCTCGGGGCGACGATCGTCGGGTCGGTCGTGCCGCTCGTGCCGTTCCTTCTGCCGCTCCCCCGAGCGGTCGCGGTCGTGGCGACCGTGGTCCTGAGCGCGGCGCTCCTGGCCGGGATCGGCGTCTACGAGGCGAAGACGACCGTCGGCTCCTGGGTCGCCTCCGCGGGCCGGATGCTCCTCATCGGCCTCGGCGCCGGCTTCGCGGGGTTCCTGGTCGGCGAGCTCGTCAGCCGCCTCTAGGCGGTGCCAGGCCCCCGGCGCCCGTCCCTAGAACGGGGCCGACGGGAACGACGGCACGACCCGCGGGGCCGCGCTGCGCGGCTGCCACGGCCAGCGGGGCGAGCGGACCTCGTGGCGCTGACACGCAGCGCACCAGATCACGGTCTCGCCGCGCGCCTCGAGCTCGGGGGTGCGGATGTGGGTCTCGGAGCCGTGTCCGCAGCGCCGTGCGATGCACGGATGCGGGCTCCGGCTCGGGTGGGCGTGACGCACGATGCGGCCTTATGCGCATTAATGCGTATTAAACCCTTGGGCGGGGACCGGAGCCGCCGAGGGGAAGGGGTCGGGCGGCGCCGACCCCTCGGGGACCCGGAGGTTCCGGCGGCCTACTTGCCGCCGAGACCGGCCCGCGCCCGCAGCGCGTGGTAGAAGCCACCGAAGCTCGTCGCGGTCGGGGTCCGCAGGCCCTGGACGCGCAGCTGCTCTCGGACCTCCTTCGCGCCCTGGCGGAGGTCGAGGATCTTGCCGGTGTCGTACTTGTACTGGAACGTCCCGGGCGGTCCTCGCGGGAACGGCTCCCAGTCGCGCGGCGTCGTGATGCGGAGGTCGGCCGGTCGCTTGCCGTCCGGCAGCGAGAACGGCGGAAGGGTGAGGTGCTCCTCCGTCAGCCAGAGCATCGTTGCGTCGCGGATTGCCTGCTCGGTGACGTCGTCCAGCGCCCCCGGCGCGACCTGGCCCTGCACCCACGTCACGAGGGCGTCGAACGTCTTCTCGGCGTTCTCCTCGAGCATCTGCAGGACGGCGAGCCGCAGCGCGCTCCGTCGCAGCTGCTGGATGCCGGTGTCGCTCAGGCGGTACTCCGCCGTCAGCCCGACGAGCCCCTCGGCGTTGTTCGCGAGCTCCTCGAGCGACAGGACGAACAGGGGCGAGGCCGCCTCGTCCTGGCCGACGAACCAGAGGGAGAAGGCGCGGCCGTTGGTGAGGAGGATCAGCGGGACCGATGCCTCCTTCGCCCGCTCTCCGATCGGCCCGAGCTCGGTGACGCTCGCCGTCCGCTCGCGGACGTCGAAGAACAGCTTCGGGTGGCCTTCGCCGTCCAGCAGCGCGTAGTCGACCGTCTCCTTGCGGCCGGTGGTGTGGAAATCGAGGAAGACCTGGTGCTTGTCGTGGGGATTCCAGCCGAGCGCCTCGAGAAACGGGTTGACGATCCAGTGGCGGATCTGCTGCTCGGTGACATCCTGGACGTCGCGCAGCACCTCTCCGGCGACCTGGCCGAAGTCGGTCAGACGACGATTGAGGTCGACAGCTTCCATCGCTCGCACGATGGCGGGTTCCGCGCTTAAACCTAGGGGTCCCCGGGGCCCTCGCGGGCGCCGGGGCGGGCCGACGCTCCCGACGCGGCGCGCGGCGCGGTGTTCGTAACCGTGAGAAAGCCTAGCACGAACCCCCTCGCTGCCGGGGGGTAGCCGACCGTCCGCACGGGTCGCCCCCGGGAGGTTCCGGGGGGTGGGAAACGACCCTCCGGGAGCTCCGGATCGCTCCGTACGTGCTATACCGTGGGAGGCCGTGCCGCCGCGGGGTCCGGGATGGTGCGCAGCCAGGGGCGCGGCCAGTTCCGTGTCACCGCCGTCTGGGAGGCGCTCCCGCCGCTGCAGCGGCTCGTCGAGGAGGCGGACGAGCTCGACCCGTCCTCCGAGCTCGCGCTCCCCGCGCCCGCCGAGGAGGAGGGACTCGGGCCGGGGTCGACCGACGAGGAGCTCGCCGCGCCGCACGAGCCGGGGCCCGAGGAGATGACGATCGTTCCGCAGCTCGAGCCGGCGCCGATGCTCTCCTTCGAGCCCGAGTCGGAGTCTCCCCGGGCACGGGAACCGGAGCCGGAACCGCCGTCGGCCCCGCGCCTTCCCCCCTTGACGATCGTGACGGCCACGCCGTCCGAACCGAGCCGCACGCTCGCCGCCCTGCTCGCCCGCATGTGGCTCGTGCGGACGGCGGCACGGACGAACGGTTCGCTCGCCCTCCCGCCGACCGAGCGACCCACCCCTCCGAGCCCGTCGGCGCCGTCGGGGATCGGCCCGGCCGACCGGCCGGCTCCCCCCCGCGCTCCCCCATCGTTCCCCCCACCGCCCGCCGTTCCCCCGGCGGCGCCCCCTCCCGAGCCGATCCGTCCGGTGCCGGCCGTTCCGTCGCCGACCCCTCCGTCGGCGCCCGCCGGGCCTACCCTCCGGTTACCCCTCCACTTTCCTGACGAGGACGACCGCCATCCGATCAGCGGGCTCGGCTCGTTCCTGGTCGAGGTGGCGAACGTCCAGCGACCGCCGCAGGGCGAGCCGGCGCCGCCTCCGCCGGTCGCCCACGGCGGGCGTCTGCGCCTCGTCTACCGGATCGTCCACTGCCCGCACCCGATACCGGAGAAGCCGCCGTCCCGGGACTCCTGCCATCTCTGGCGCTTCGGACGCGACGACGACTAGGCGCGCGGGGCAGGCCGGACGACCTGGGCGCCGCTCCCGCGCGGACGGAAGGGTCGCGCTCAGGGCCGTGACGGCGCCGCCGCTTCGGCCGCGAGGAACGGCTCGACCGCTGCGAGGGGTCGGTCGAGGCCGCGATAGGGGTCCAGACCGAGCCGGTCGGAGAGCAGCCACTCGACCTCGTAGCGGTACAGCAGGGACGAGCCCAGCGTCTCCAGAAGCGACGCGAGGCGAACCGAGCCGCCCGGGCTCAGCGAGAGATAGCGCGGGGTCTTTCCGAGGGAGCGGAACAGAAGGTCGGTCAGGTCCCGGTAGCGCCAGCGCCTCGGCCCACCGGCCAGGACGGTCGCGCGGGGGCCGGCCTCGCCCTCCCGGCGCACGATCGCGGCGAGGTCCGCCACCGCGAGCGGGCTCAGGTGGTACTCCCCGTCGCCGAACATCGGGAAGCGGCCGTAGCGTCGGACGGTCCGGAGCATGACGGTGAGCAGCCGGTCCCGGGGACCGAACAGCATCGTCGGCCGGACGATCGCGTAGCGGAGCGACGAGGCCTCGACCGCGCGATCGACGCGACGCTTCTCCGCCAGGTACGGCAGGTCCCGCTCGAGCCGCTCCGGCGCGGCCGGCACGCTGAGGTGGACGAACCGACGCACCCCCTCGTCCTCCGCGGCACGGACGAGGCGGACGAGGCCGTCGGCGAGCCGGACGAACGCCGCCCGGCGCGCCTGCCGGTACCAGGCGACGTTGACTACCGTATCGACGTCGCGGAGGAGCGGGCGCCAGTCGTCCACGGTCGCAGCGTCCGCCTCGACGACCTCGACCCCGGTGCCTCGCTCCGCCGGGACGGCCCCTCGGTGGATAGACCGCAGACGGTGGTCGGGGGCGAGCTCGGCCCGCAGCGCGCGGCCGACGAGGCCGGTGAGCCCTCCTACGACCGCGACCAGCGGCTGCTCGGCACCCGGAGTCGACGCCACGTCCACCCCCGCGGCCCCGACGGGGACCGAACGACCGGGGGAGCGGCCATAACCGTTGTCGGCCGCCCCGCCGGCGGCCCGGCCCCGGTCAGACGGGGGTTCCGGGACTCGGCGAGCCGCCGGCGCCCGGGGCGACGGAGGGCAGCGCCGGGGTCGGTGGGGCGCCGCCGATCCCGCGTCGCCAGGCGGCGAGCACGGTCGGACGGACCTCCCCGAGGTCGACCGGCCGCCCGAGCTCTCGCGACAACGACGTCATGACCGAGCCGTCGAGGCCGCACGGCCGGAACCGCTCGAAGACGGCGAGGTCGATCCCCACGTTGAGCGCGAAACCATGGAACGTCACCCAGTGATCGACCGCGACGCCGATCGACGCGATCTTCCGCCGGCCCTCGACCCAGAGCCCGGGCTCTCCCCGCACGTGCCCCCCGGCGACCCCGAACGGGGCGATCGCCTCGGCGAGGAGCTCCTCGAGCTGACGGACGAACCGGCGGACGTCCCGCCCGCGGGGCTCGAGGTCGACGATCGGATAGCCGACCAGCTGGCCCGGCCCGTGGTAGGTCGCGTGGCCGCCCCGCTCGACGGCGACGACCGGGAGACCGCTCGCGGCGGCACCGCCGTCGTCGCCCTGGACGCCGACCGTCACGACGGGAGGATGTTCGACCAGGACGAGCGTGTCGTCGATCGCCCCCCGTCGGCGCTCCTCGACCAGGCGGCGCATCGCGCCGAGCGCGTCGACGTAGTCGCGACGGCCCCAGTCAATGACCGCCGGCAGGGCCCGGCCTCCTCGCGACGTGCATCGGCTCGCCGAGCCAGAGCGTGGCCGCCTCCTGGAGCGACTCGCTGAACGTCGGGTGGGGATGGATCGTGAGCGCGAGGTCGCGGACGGTCGAGCCCATCTCGATCGCGTGGGCCGCCTCGGCGGCGAACTCGCCGACCGAGCCCCCGGCGGCGTGCATCCCGAGGAAGCGCCCGCTCGCCTCGTCCCCGACGAGCTTCAGCCAGCCGCCGGTCGCGTGGCTCGCGTGGGCGCGCCCGAGGGCGGCGAACGGGAAGCGGACCTCGCGCGGGCGCAGGCCGGCGCGCTCGGCGTCGGCGACCGTCAGCCCGACGCTCGCGAGCTCCGGGTCGGTGAAGACGACCGAGGGGACCGCCCGGAAGTCGAAGCGCGTCGGCCGGCCGGCGATCGCCTCGGCGGCGACGATCCCCTCGCGGTAGGCCTTGTGCGCGAGCATCGGCGGGCGCGCGACGTCGCCCGCGGCGTAGAGGTGGGGAACGTTCGTCCGCATCTGCGCGTCGACGCCGACGAACCCGCTCTTCGCGTCGAACGCGACGCCGGCCTCGGCGAGACCGAGCTCAGCGGTCGCCGGCCGCTTGCCGATCGTGACGAACAGGCGGTCGGCCTCGAGCCGCTGTTTCGCCCCGCCGGCCTCGATCTCCATCGCGACCCCCGGCCCGGAGCGCTCGAGTCCGGACGCCCGCGCGCCGGTGCGGACGTCGACGCCGAGGCGGCCGAGCGCGGCGCTCAGCTCGCGCGCGAGGTCCGGCTCGAGTCCCGGCAGCAGCTGCGGCATCAGCTCGACGATCGTCACCTTCACGCCGACGCGCGCGAGGAACTCGCCGAGCTCGCAGCCGCTGACGCCGCCGCCGAGGACGATCATCGACCGCGGGAGGTCGGGCATCGCGAGGACCTCCCAGGCGTTCAGGACGCGCCGACCGTCGGTCTCGAAGCCGGGGAGCTGGACCGGGACCGCACCGGTCGCGATCACGGCGGCGGCGAAGTCGACCCGCTCGTGGCCGCCGTCCGGGGCGCGCACGTCCAGCGTCTTCGGACCGGTGAAGCGACCGTCCCCGGGGAAGACGGTGACGCCGGCGGCCTTGAGCAGCGTGCTGACCCCGGCGCGCTCCTTCTGGACGACCGACTCCTTCCACCGCATCGTCGCCGCGAGGTCGAACGTGGCGTTCGGGGCGAGGACCCCGATCTCCGCGCCTTCGGTGCGCAGGCCGTGGTACAGCTGCGCCGCGTGGATCAGCGCCTTGGACGGGATGCAGCCGCGGTTGAGGCACTCGCCACCGAGCTCGGAGCGCTCGACGAGGAGGACCTTCTTGCCGAGCTGGCCGGCGCGGATCGCCGCCATGTAGCCGGCCGGGCCGCCGCCGAGCACCGCGACCTCGGTCGACCGCGCGTACGTCCCTGCCATCCGTCGCCTCCGCGGCCCGCTAGGCCGCCGGTGGACCGGACCGGGACGGGGCCAAAACGTCCGCGGTCAGCGAGCTCGCCGGGGGAGGGGGGGCCGCCTCGGCCGCCTCGACGGCCGCACGGACCTCTTGATCGACCTCGGTCGTGATCCGCTGCCAGGTCGGCCGGTCGAGCAGCCCCTGCTCGGTGAGCCAGCGCTCCAGCCGGGCGACCGGGTCGTGGGCGCGGGCCCGCTCCGCCCAGTCGGGAGGCTGGTAGCGGCTCGGGTCGTCGGAGCTCGAGTGCGCCGTCATCCGGTAGACGACGAACTCGATCATCTCGGCCGGACCGCCGGCGCGGACGCGCCCGAGCGTCCCGGCGAGCGCCGTCCAGCACGCGAACAGGTCGGTCCCATCGACCCGCTGGCCGGCGATGCCGTAGGCGGTCGCCTTCGCCGCGAGGCTCTTCGCCGCGGTCTGGTGCTGGACCGGCACCGAGATCGCCCACTGGTTGTTCGTGCAGAGGAAGGCGACCGGCAGCCGGAGCACGGCGGCGAGGTTCACCCCCGCGTGGAAGTCGTTCGAGCTGGTCGCCCCGTCCCCGAAGAACGCGAGGGCGACCGCCCGCTCCTTCCGGTGCCTCAGGCCGAAGGCGACGCCGGCGGCGTGGGAGATCTGGGTGCCGATGACGGAGGACATCGAGACGTAGTGGACCTCGCGGGCCGTCGGATGGCACGGCATGTTGCGTCCGAGCGCCGGGTCGTAAGCGTCACCGAACAGGTGGTGGACGTAGGGGCCCAGCGCGTGACCGCGGACGAGCGCGACCAGCTGTTCGCGCAGGCCAGGGAGCACCCAGTCGTCCTTCGCGCTGACGAGCCCGGCGGCGACGTTCACCGCCTCCTGGCCGGTCGCGGCGCCGTAGAAGCCGACCCGTCCCTGGCGCTGGAGCGCGAGCATGCGGGCATCCAGCGTCCGCGCGAGGACCATCCACCGGTAGGCATGCAGGGCGACCGTCCGCCACTCCGGCCCGAGCACCTGCTGCGCCCGCGCCGGCGTCACCTCGAGCGGGACGACCGTGGTCGGTTCGGCCATCGGTCGCCGCCAGCAGGGGGTCCGTCTTGAACTCTCCGCGGCGTCCGGTGGGGTCCGGGACTAGCTCGGCGGGGCGGGCGGGCTCCCGGCCCCTCCGGCCGGCGAGCCGCCGGCGGTCGGGTCGGTCGTCGGACCCGGGGCCGCGGCCACGGGCGGCGCGACGGGGGCGATCGGCGGTCGGCGCCCCGGACGCGTCCTCAGCAGGAGCACCGCCTCGACCGCGGCGACGACGATCGCCGCGATGCTGACGTAGAGCCAGAGACCTCCCGGGACCCCTCCGGGGTTTGGCGAGAAGGCGATCGCGATCGCGGCCACGGTGCCGTTCACGGTCGTCGCGCCCGAGCTCGGACTGGAGCGGTAGCCCGCGACGCCTTCTACCGTGTACGACCAGGTGCCGTTCGGGGCGAGGAATGTCGCGACCGTGGTGTTGGACGTCTCGGTGGTCCCCGCGTAGCGCA
>DATJUZ010000024.1:0-20429 GCA_035502035.1 Thermoplasmata archaeon | reverse complement strand
TCCCAGTGCCGGAGCGAAGGTGTTAAGTCTGCCGCTTGGGGAGTACGGTCGCAAGACTGAAACTTAAAGGAATTGGCGGGAGAGCACCGCAACGGGAGGAGCGTGCGGTTCAATTGGATTCAACGCCGGAAAACTCACCGGGGGCGACGGAGGGATGAAAGCCAGGCCGAAGACCTTGCCCGATTCTCCGAGAGGTGGTGCATGGCCATCGTCAGTTCGTACCGTAAGGCGTTCTGTTAAGTCAGATAACGAACGAGACCCTCGCCTTCAGTCGCTATCTCATCAGCGATGGTGAGAGCACACTGAGGGGATCGCTGCCGCTAAGGCAGAGGAAGGAGAGGTCTACGGTAGGTCCGTATGCCCCGAATCTCCCGGGCAACACGCGCGCTACAAAGGTGGGGACAATGGGATCCGACCCCGAAAGGGGAAGGCAATCCTGAAACCCCATCGTAGTCTGGATTGAGGGCTGTAACTCGCCCTCATGAAAATGGATTCCGTAGTAATCGCGGGTCAACATCCCGCGGTGAATGTGCCCCTGCTCTTTGCACACACCGCCCGTCAAGTCATCCGAGTTGGGTCGGAGTGAGGGTGACTCACTAGGGTCGCTCGAACTTCGGTTCAGCAAGGGGGACTAAGTCGTAACAAGGTATCTGTAGGGGAACCTGCAGATGGATCACCTCCTAGAACGCCCGCTTCGGCGGGCGGTCGGGAACGTGACCGATCGATCGGTGCCGCTGCCGTCTCGCGTCCTCCTCCGGACCATCAACTCTTTTTTGGGTAGTTACGCCTGACTTATCTGCCCCCGTCGGCTCGCACCGGCGATGCTCGGGGTCGAGCTGCGCCGGCCGCTGCCGGCGCCGATCGCGGCGGCCGCGCGGGCGCTCGCCGCCGGCGAGCCGATCCTGATCTTCGACGCCGCGGAGCGGGAAGGGGAGACCGACCTCGTCATCCTGAGCGAGAAGGCGACCCCCGAGCTCGTCCACCTCCTCCGGCGCGACGCGGGGGGCTGGATCTGCACGGCGATCTCCGACGAGCTGCGCCGGCGGCTCGGCCTCCCGTTCTACGCGGAGCTGCTCGAGCGGGCGACGGCGGAGTTCCCGATCGCCGGCGCCCTCGCCCACGAGGAGCTCCGCTACGACCGCCGCAGCCCGTTCGGCGTGCACCTCCACCACCGCGCCACCTACACCGGGATACCGGACAACGACCGGGCGCTCGCGATCCGCTCGCTCGGCGAGCTCGCGCGCGACGCGCCGCGCCTCCCGGACGACGAGCTGCGCCGGCGCTTCGTCGCCGCGTTCAGCGCGCCGGGACACCTGCCGGTGATCTACGCCGCCCCGCGCCTCCTCGCGGAGCGGAAGGGTCATACGGAGCTCACCGTCTCGCTCGCCCGGATGGCCGGGCTCTCGGAGTCGCTGACCGTCTGCGAGATGCTCGGCGACTCCGGGGGGGCCCGGTCGCCCGAGGCGGCGCGCGGCTACGCCGAGGCCCACGGCTGGCCGTTCCTCGAGGGTCGCGCGATCGTCGCGGCGTGGGATCGATGGTCGTCCGCGTGATGGCGACGGGGGTCTTCGACCTCCTCCACCCGGGGCACCTCTACTTCCTCACCGAGGCGAGGAAGCTCGGCGACGAGCTCGTCGTCGTCGTCGCGCGCGACCAGACGGCCCGCCGCCTCAAGCACGAGCCGTACGTCCCGGAGCACGTGCGGCGCGAGATGGTCGAGGCGCTCAAGCCGGTCGACCGCGCCGTCCTCGGCTCGACCACCGACATCTACGAGACGGTCGTCCGCGAGCGGCCCCAGGTGATCGCCCTCGGCTACGACCAGGTCTGGAACGAGAAGGAGGTCGAGGCCGAGTGCGCGCGACGCGGGGTGCCGGTGAAGGTCGCCCGCGTCGGCGCGCTCCCCCACAACGAGCTCGCGACCCGGCGGATCGTCGAGCGGATCCTCGAGCGCGGGGCCGCCCGCTCGGAGGCTCGGCCGTGAAGCGGATCGGCCTGGCCGACACGACGTTCGCCCGCGTCGACCTCGCCCGCTACGCGCGCCGCGCCCTCGAGGATGCCGGCACCGGCTTCCGGCTCGTCGCCCGTACCGTCCCCGGGATCAAGGACCTCCCGGTCGCGTGCCGCCGCCTGTTCGTCGAGGACGGCGTCGACCTGTGTCTCGCGCTCGGGATGCCCGGGCGCGCGGAGTACGACAAGACCTGCGCGCACGAGGCGTCGCTTGGCCTGCTGTTCACGGGCGTGCTCGAGGCGAAGCCGATCCTCGAGTGCTTCGTCTTCGAGGGGGAGGCCGACGGTCCGCGCGAGCTCGAGGAGCTCGGCCGCCGCCGCGCCGAGGAGCACGCGCGCAACGCCTACGCCCTCCTCTTCCGCCCCCGCGAGCTCTCCCGCCACGCCGGCGAGGGGCTCCGCCAGGGGTTCGCCGACGCGGGCCCGGTCCGCCGGAGCCGCTAGCCGCTCACGGTCCTGGAGGAAGGAAGCACGATGCCGAAGCAGAAGGGAGCCGGAACGAAGCCGCGGATCGCGATCGCCGTCAGCGAGTTCAACTTCGACGTGACGCTGCTCATGCTCGAGCGCGCCAAGGAGGAGGTCAGCTTCCTCGGGGCGGAGCTCGGGCCGGTACTGAAGACCCCGGGGGTCTTCGACATCCCCCTCGCGGCGAAGGCGCTCCTCGGCCGCGCGGAGGTCGACGCCGTCGTCGCGCTCGGCGCGGTGATCGAGGGGGAGACCGACCACGACCAGGTCGTGATGCAGCAGGCGGCGCGCAAGCTCGCCGACCTCGCGGTCGAGACCGGAAAACCGGTCGGCCTCGGCATCTCCGGACCGGGCGAGACGCGGCTCCAGGCGCAGGACCGGATCGAGAACGCGGCGAACGCCGTCCGCGCGGTCGTCAAGATGCTCGGCCGCCTCGCCGAGCTGGGCTAGGCCGGTCCCGTCCCGCGGGACCGGTCACATGCCGAAGCGGCCCCGCAGGTAGTCGAACGCCGTCCGGCCCTTCGACGTCACCGGGGTGACCCGCACCGAGCTCGGGGGCGCCGCGCGGCCCCGGGCGCCGCTCAGCACGTCCCGGAGCGCGTCATGGGGCCCCTCGACCGTCACGTCCGGGGACGGCGACGCCCCGGGGACGACGGTCGCGCGGCCGCTCGGGTCGACGACGAGCGAGACGACCTCGCGCTCGCTGCGGAAGACCCAGGTCTGCGGCAGCAGGGCGCGGACGATCCCTCCGAACAGCCCCTGGAGGCGGGGCTGCAGCTCGGTCTCGATCGAGCGGGAGGCGTTCGCGAGCAGGCCGGCGAGGCAGCTCATCGACGGGCGCGACACCCTCGGGGAGATGAGCCCTTCGTCGGCCGGGCCGCCGGCCGGCCGTCGGCTCCCCAACCGTTAAGCGGCCGACCCCCTCGCCGATGGGCGGGGGTCCGATGGCCCTGCGCGAGTTCTACGAGGAGCTCCCCTCGACGCAGGAGCGGGCGCTCGTCCTCGCCCGCGGCGGCGCGGCCGACGGCACGCGGGTCGTCGCGCGGCGCCAGGGCGACGGCCGGGGCCGGGACGGCCGCCGCTGGGCGTCGCCCCCCGGCGGCCTCTACCTCTCGATCGTCCTGCGCCCGGCGCCGCTGACCCCGCTCCTTCCCCTCGCGGTCGGCGCCGAGCTCGCCGGCGCGCTGCTCGAGCGCTGCGGCGCCCGGCTCCGACTCAAGTGGCCGAACGACCTGCTCGCCGTCGGCGCGGGCGGGGAGCTCCGCAAGCTCGGCGGGATCCTCGTCGACGCCGTCGCCGACGCCTCCCCCTCGGCCGTCGCCGGGATCGGGGTCAACGTCGGACCGGACCGCGACCGGCTGCCGCCCGGCGTACGGGGCGAGGCCGCCGCGCTCGCAGAGATCGTCGCTGCGATCCCATCCCTCGAGAGCCTCGAGGCGTGGGTCGCGGACGCGGCGCTCCGGGCGCGCACGAGCGTCCTCGACCGCGCGGCCGACCGCGCGCTCGTCGCCCGGTGCCGGGGGCTGCTCTGCGGCGTCGGCGAACCGCTCACGGTCGACGGCCGGCCCGGCGGGACGCTCGCCGGCCTCGCCGACGACGGCGCGCTGGTCGTGCTCGCGGACGGCGCGCGACGGACGGTGCACGCCGGCCACGTGCGGCTCGGGGTCGGGGCATGAGCGAGCGGTACGACCGGTGGGCCGTGCTGAAGCGGCAGGCGCGCGAGGGCGGCGGGCCGGAGCGGCTAGCGCGCCACCGCGGCGCTGGCAAGCTCACGGCGCGCGAGCGCCTCGAGGCGTTCTTCGATCCGGGGACGTTCAACGAGCTCGACCCGTTCGTCGTCCACCGCGTCGAGAAGTTCGGCCTCGCCGACCGTCGCATCCCGGGGGACGGGGTCGTCACGGGGTGGGGGGAGGTCGAGGGCCGGCCGGTCTGCGCGTTCGCCCAGGACGCGACCGTCTTCGGCGGGGCGCTCGGGGAGGCGCACGCGAGCAAGATCGTGAAGGTGATGGAGACGGCCCGCCGCGCCGGCGTGCCGATCGTCGGGCTTGATGACTCCGGCGGCGCCCGCATCCAGGAAGGGGTCCTCAGCCTCGGCGGCTACGGCGAGGTGTTCTTCCGCAACGTCCTCCTCAGCGGCGTCGTCCCGCAGCTGTCGCTCGTGCTCGGGCCGTGCGCCGGGGGGGCGGTCTACTCACCCGCGATCACCGACTTCGTCGTCATGGCGAAGCCGGCCGGCCAGATGTTCATCACCGGCCCGGACGTCGTCCGGGCCGTCACCGGCGAGGAGGTCACGATGGAGGCGCTCGGAGGCGCCGACGCCCACGCCGCGCTGAGCGGGGTCTCGCACTTCACGGTCGGCTCCGACCGCGAGGCGGTCGCGCTCGCCCGACGGCTGCTCGGCTACCTTCCGCTCAACAACCTCGAGGAGCCGCCGGTCGCCGAGCCCCGTCCTCCGCCGGAGGGCGCGGCGGCCGAGCTCGTCCGCCTCGTCCCCGAGGAGCCCGGGAGCCCGTACGACGTCCACGACGTCATCGGCCGGCTCGCGGACGTCGGCTCGTTCCTCGAGGTCCACGCCGCGTGGGCGGCGAACCTGGTCGTCGGGCTGGCGCGCATGGACGGCCGGCCGGTCGGGTTCGTCGCGAACAACCCGGCCGTCCTCGCCGGCACGCTCGACATCAACGCCTCCACGAAGGGGGCCCGGTTCGTCCGGTTCTGCGACGCGTTCAACCTGCCGCTCGTCACGCTCGTGGACGTGCCGGGGTTCCTGCCGGGGACGGGCCAGGAGCACGGGGGGATCATCCGCCACGGCGCGAAGCTCCTCTACGCCTACGCCGAGGCGACCGTCCCGCTGCTGACCGTGATCCTCCGCAAGGCCTACGGCGGCGCCTACGACGTGATGTGCTCGAAGCACCTGGGCGGCGACCTGAACCTCGCCTGGCCGACCGCCGAGATCGCGGTCATGGGCGCCGACGGGGCGGTCCAGATCCTGTACCGGCGCGAGCTCGACGCGGCGGGTCCGGCCGAGAAGGAGGCGCTCCGCGCGAAGCTCTCCGGCGCCTACGCGCGCGAGTTCCTCAACCCGTACCTCGCCGCCGAGCGCGGCTACATCGACGACGTGATCGATCCGGCCGAGACGCGGGCGCGGCTGGTCGCCGGGCTGCGGTTCCTCGCCGGCAAGCGCGACGACCGGCCCGGCCGCAAGCACGGGAACATCCCCCTGTAGGGTCGGGCGGAGGTCCGGCGGCGGTGGTCGGCATCACGGAGACCGTCCTGCGGGACGGCCACCAGTCGCTCATCGCGACGCGGATGCGGACGCGCGACATGCTGCCGGTCGCCGAGCGGCTCGACCAGGTCGGCTACCGGTCGCTCGAGGTCTGGGGCGGGGCGACGTTCGACGTCTGCCTGCGGTTCCTGCGGGAGGACCCGTGGGAGCGGCTCCGCGCCCTGCGACGGGCGATGCCCAAGACCCCGCTGCAGATGCTCTTGCGCGGCCAGAACCTGGTCGGCTACCGCCACTACCCGGACGAGACGGTCCGGGCGTTCGTCGCCGAGGCGGCGAGCCAGGGGATCGCGATCTTCCGCGTCTTCGACGCGCTCAACGACCCGCGCAACATGGAGGTCGCGCTCGACGCGGTCAAACGCGCCGGCGCCCGCGCCCAGGCGACGATCTGCTACACCGCCTCGCCGGTGCACACGCGCGCGGCGTTCCTCGCCCTCGGCCACCGGCTCGCCGAGCTCGGGGCGGACGAGCTGTGCCTCAAGGACATGGGCGGCTTCCTCCCCCCGGACGAGGCGAGCGCGATCGTCGGGGGCCTGACTCGCGAGGTCGGTCTGCCGGTCGTGCTGCACACGCACTCGGCGAGCGGCCTCTCGACGCTCAGCTGCCTCGCGGCGGTCGACGCCGGGGCGACCGCGATCGATGGCGCGCTCAGCCCGTTCGCCGGTGGGGCGAGCCAGCCGCCGACCGAGACGCTCGTCGCCGCGCTCCAGGGCGGCTCGCACGACCCGCACATCGACCTCGGCGCGCTCGCCGAGCTCTCCGAGCACTTCCGCGGCGTGCTCGACCGGTACCGCTCGATCCTCGACGTGCGCTCGCTGCAGACCGACCCCGGCATCCTGACCCACCAGGTGCCGGGCGGGATGCTGTCGAACCTGATCGCGCAGCTGCGGGGCCAGGAGGCGCTCGAGCGGCTGACGGACGTCCTCGCCGAGGTGCCGCGCGTGCGCGCCGACCTCGGCTATCCCCCCCTCGTGACCCCCACGAGCCAGATCGTCGGGACGCAGGCCGTCCTGAACGTCCTGACCGGGGGTCGCTACCGCACCGTCACCGCCGAGGTCAAGGAGTACGTCCGCGGCCTCTACGGGAGCCCGCCCGGCCCGATCGACCCCGAGCTCCGTGCGCGCGTCACCCGGGAGGCGCCCGCGATCACCGGCCGCCCGGCCGACCTCCTCGCCCCGGAGCTCGCCCGCCAGACCGCCGAGCTGCGAGCGTTCGTGCCCGCCGCCGACACCGCGGAGGCGCTCAGCTACGCGCTGTTCCCGGCGGTCTACCGGGCCTACCGCTCGGCGGTCGACCGGGGCCTGACCGCGGACGTCCTCGCCGCGGCGGCGGTCGGGGTCGTCGGGGCGCTCCGTGCGGAGCCGCGTCCGACGCCGTCCGGCGCGAGCGGCGCGCTCGTCGGCGGGGCGCCGAGCCTTTGGGCGCACGAGGGACGCGTCCGCAGCCACGCGCAGGGGGGTGCGGTCCGTGCGGCTCACGGTCGAGCTCGCCGGTAGGCCGACGGTCGTCGACGTCGCCGACGACCTCTCGAGCGTCCGGCTCGGGGCCCAGAGCTTCCCGGTCCGGGTCGTCGCGCGCGGCCCCCTGCGGGTCGAGCTCGACATCGGCGGAGAGACCGTCGTCGTGGAGGGGTGGCCGGAGCACCAGGCCGAGCCGCCCGGGCCGATCGACGTGAACGGCGAGCGGCACGCCGTGCGCCTGCGTGTGACCGAGGGGAACTCGGGACCGGTCCCCGCGCCACCCCCCGGCCCCGTGGTCGGCGCGCCCGTCGACCGTGCGGCGCCCGTGGTACCGGCCGGCGCGACGGCGATCGTGCCCCCGATGCCCGGCCGGGTCGTCGAGCTCCGCGTCCGGGACGGCGAGCGCGTGGCGAAGGGCGCCGTGCTGCTCGTCCTCGAGGCGATGAAGATGCGCAACGAGGTGACGTCGCCCGTGGACGGCGTGGTGCGTTCGCTCGCGGTGCGGGAGGGCTCCAACGTCCGCGCGCGCGAGACGATGCTCGTCGTCGCCCCGGAGGGTCCGGTCCCGCCGGAGCGCTAGGCGAACATCGGCTCGGCGTGGCCGCACGCCGGGCACCGCGCGGTGCCCGAGGGCAGGTGGGTGCCGCAGTAGATGCAGAACGGGATCTCCGCGGAGTCGGACGGCAGGACGAGGGCGGGCGCGGGAACGGTCCGCTGGGTGCCCGCCGAGGCCGGCGCGGGGGACGGCGTGGAGGCGCTGGCGACCGCGACGCCGCGGGGCCGCGCGGCCGGGCCGCTCGTCCAGTTGAGGGTGAAGCTCACGACGATCCAGACGAACAGCAGGTAGACGATGTACGTCGAGTACCGCGGGGCCCAGAACCAGACGGCCAGGGCGAGCCCCACGACCGCGAGGCTCACGAGCGACAGGAGCCCCCGTCGCGACATCGCACCCCCGTCCTTGGAACGGAAAGCGCCTACATGTGGGTTTGGACGGCGCTCGCGACGTCGTCATCCACCTCGGCCTTTAGTAGGGGAGGCCGCTCGCCCGCCGCCGTGCCGAAGGTCCCCGCGCTCGTCGAGCTCGACCCGTTCACCTACGAGATCCCGCGGGAGGAGGTCCCCGGGATGCGCGTGCCGGGACGTCTGTTCTCCAACGCCACCCTGCTCGAAGGGGTCGCGGGCGACCCGTCGCTGCTCCAGCTCGCGAACGTCGCGACGCTCCCCGGCATCGAGCGCCACGCCCTCGCGATGCCCGACATCCACTTCGGCTACGGGTTCCCGGTCGGCGGCGTCGCGGCGTTCGACCTCGCGGAGGGGGTCGTCTCCCCGGGCGGGATCGGCTACGACATCAACTGCGGCGTTCGGCTGCTCCGGACGTCGCTCCGGGTCGAGGAGCTCCGCCCGCGCCTCGCCGAGCTGATCGAGCGGCTCTACCGCGAGGTCCCGAGCGGCGTCGGGGCGAAGGGCGGCCGCGCGATCGCGCCGCGCGACGTCGACGACGTCCTCCGGGGCGGGGCGGCGTGGGTCGTCGCGCAGGGCGACGGGACCGACGAGGACCTCGCCTGGCAGGAGGAGCGCGGCTGCCTCGCCGGGGCGCTGCCGCAGGAGGTCAGCGAGTCGGCGCGCAAGCGCGGGCTCCGCCAGCTCGGCACGCTCGGCTCGGGGAACCACTTCCTCGAGGTCCAGGCGGTCGACGAGGTGTTCTTCCCGGAGTTCGCCGAGGCGCTCGGGCTCGTCCCGGGGCGCGTGGTCGTCATGCTCCACACCGGCTCGCGCGGCCTCGGCCACCAGGTCGCCACCGACTTCATCCGCCGGATGGACGAGCGGCTCCGGGCGGACGGCGTGCAGCTGGTCGACCGCCAGCTCTCGTGCACGGCGATCGCCTCGGAGGACGGCCGGCGATACCTCGGCGCGATGGCCGCGGCCGCGAACTTCGCGTGGGCGAACCGGCAGGCGATCACCGCGGCGGTGCGGCGGGGGTTCGCCGCGGTCTTCGGGAGGAGCTCCGAGGAGCTCGGCATCGAGGTCGTCTACGACATCGCCCACAACATCGCGAAGGTCGAGCAGCACCGGACGAACGGGACGGTCAAGCCGGTGCTCGTCCACCGCAAGGGAGCGACCCGGGCGTTCCCGGCCGGCCGCGAGGAGCTCCCGGAGCGCTACCGCCCGTTCGGCCAGCCGGTGCTGATCCCCGGCGACATGGGGACGGCGAGCTACGTGCTCGGCGGGCTCCCCGGCTCGATGGAACGGTCGTTCGGCTCCTCCTGCCACGGCGCGGGCCGGCGCCTGAGCCGCAGCGCGGCGGTCCGCGCGTTCCGCTTCGACGAGGTGACCCGGCGCCTGTCGGCGAAGGGGATCGTCGTGCGGTCGGCGACCCGCGAGGGGGTCACCGAGGAGGCGCCCGGCGCCTACAAGGACGTCGAGGAGGTCGTGCGCGTCGCCGAGGGGGCCGGCCTGACCCGGCGCGTCGCCCGCCTGCTCCCGCTCGGCGTCGTCAAGGGCTGACGGGGACCGCGGGGGCGGGGCGCCGCCGGGGCACCGGGCGCGTCGCCCAGAGGAACACGCCGGTGAGGACGGCCCCGGCGGCCCCGCCGACCACGAGCACGAGCGGCGGACCGACGGCCGGGGGCGCCGCGACGACGATCGTCCAGGCGCAGACCGCGGTGGCGTTCGACGGGTCGGTGACGAGGACCTGCGCGGTGTAGGTGCCGGCGGAGCGGAACGTGAGGCTCACGTTCTCCGCGGTCGAGCTCCCGCCCTGCGGCAGGCTCCAGAGGTAGCGGTACGGCGCGCCGGCGCCCCCCACCGGCCCGGGCTCGAGCTCGACCGTGTACGGCGCCGAGCCGTGGCGCGTCGGCGGCGTGCAGCCGGTGAGGGCGAGCGCCTGGTTCGCCTCGATCGCGATCAGGCGCGAGGCGACGTGACCGTAGGCGTCGTACGCTCGGACGGTGACGGTGTAGTCGCCGCCGCCGTAGAAGTTGTGGGCGATGCGATCGCCGACGGCGCTCGACCCGTCGCCGAACAGCCAGGCGACCAGGCTGACGTCCGGTCCGTGGACGGAGGCGGTCCCGTTGACCTCGAGCGGCACCGCCCCGGCGGTCGGCGCGAGCGCCGCCCGCAGGACCATCGCGTTCACCTCCGGGACGAAGCCGCCGGGCTCGTCGGCGAAGAACCCCCCGAGGTCGATCGGCTGCTGGAGGATCGGGCTGAGCGTCGCCGAGTCGAGTCCGAACCCGCCGGCGAGCGTGTCGGCCGCGAGGAGGTCGGTCGAGGCGTAGTACGTCTCGTTCGCGACCGGGCCGAACGCCTCCGCCCCGTTGCCGAGGTTCCAGACGAGGCGCGTCCCCGCGAGCACGGTCGACGGGCCGAGGGCCTCGCCGGACCAGTGGACCGTCGTGCCGCTGGAGACGTTCACCGCCGGGGAGACCGTCGCCGTCAGGCCCGGCGACGAGCTCCCCGGGGCCTCGGCGTCGAGGAGGAACGCCTCGCTCGCGTTGCCGTGGCCGGAGTCCGACAGGGAGGCGACGGCGAGGTACTCGCCCGGCGTGGTGTACGTCACCGCGGCCGAGGCGCCGACGGCGTGGCCGAGGGACCCGAACGACCAGTGCGTCGCCGCCGCGGAGGCGTCGTAGCCGCCGAACGCGCTCGCCGTGAAGACGACCCGCAGAGGGACCGTCCCGAAGAGCGTGGAGGCGTTGAACGTCGCGTTGAGCGCCGGCGCGACGGTGACGTTGACCTCGGCGCGCGCCTCGCCGTTGACGGTGTCGTTCACCCACCCGTCGACCGTGAACGTCCCCGGGCGACGGAGGAGGGCGCAGTCGCACGCGGCGGTGTACGGGTCGGGGGAGGCGTAGCCGATCTGGGGACCCAGCCCGTTCGGCGCGGTCGAGCCGCCGGCGAAGCTGAACAGCTGCGGAAAGTCCGCCGGGGCGTCGCGGACCCCGACCGAGGCGTTCGCGGTGAGCGTGAGCGGGTGGGCGGGGTTGCCGCACGCCGGCGGGCTCGCGCCGCCGACCGCGATCGCGACCCGGGCGCTCGCGCCGCCGTCCGCCGGCCGACGGCTGTCGTGGACGACGACCTCGGCGCAGAACCCCCCGCTCACCGGATACGGGTGCACGACCGACGCCGCGGCGCCGTCCAGGCTCTGGTCCCCGTCGCCGAACGTGAAGTTGTAGACGTACGGCGCCTGCCCGCCGGCGACCGTGGCGTTGAACGTGACGTTCGCCCCGACCGTCGGGGAGGCGGTGCTCGCGGTCAGTCCGACGGTGAGCGGCGTCCCGGTGCCGACGACGACCACGACCGGCGGCGAGGCAGCGGTCGCCCCGGTCGCGTCGACGACGTACGACTGGACGGAGTAGACCCCCGGCGCCTCGAACGTGTGGTTCGCCCGACCGCCGACGACCGAGGAGGCGTTGCCGTCCCCGAACGCGACGCCCTGGATAGGATAGCTCCCGCTGCCGCCCCGGGGGGCGACGGTCGCCGTCACGGTGAGCGGGGCGCGCCCGAACCTCGGCGCGACGAACACCGAGGTGCCGAGGTTCGAGACCGTGGTCGCGCCGGCCGTCAGGTTCGGGAGGAGGGCGGCGACGTTCGGGCTGCCGAGGCCGGTGATCGGGTCCCAGCCGGCCCCGGCGTGATAGCCGTTCGAGCCGCTGGTGATATCGTGGAAGTCGTGCGGATACGCCGGGCTGCCGAGGACCCGGTAGAGCGCGGGATCGAGCAGTCCGAGCGGCCCCCCGGCCTCCTGGTCGGCGGTCGCCGCGATGCCGGCCCAGATCGGCGTCCCGACGCTCGTCCCCCACGGCGTCACGACCCCGCTCGCGACGATGACGAGGAGCCGGTGCAGCGGACCGCCGACGATCGAGACGTCCGGAACCCCGCGTCCGCGGGAGGCGACCGTCCCCGTCCCGGTCTGCCACGCCGGTCGGGGCGCGACCGAGAACCCCCCGCCCGAGCCGCCGTCGTTGTCGCAGCCGGGAGCGCGGGCGCCGGACTGGTTGCCGCCCCAGGCGCTCTCCTGGGCGTAGGTGCCGTTCGGGGCGATCGTCAGGTTCGTGGCCCCTACCCCGGTGACGTAGGGACTGGACGCCGGAAAGTTCACCGCGAGGCCCGACGTGCCGTCCGCCGAGCCGCAGTCGCCGCTGGCAGCGAACGCGCTGATCCCCTCCGCCGCCCCGAGCTCGAGGACCGGCCCGAGGATCGCGAGCGTCCCGTCGCTGGAGGCGTTGCACGCGGACGCGCAGCCGTGGTCGACCGCGTTGAAGACCCCGACCTCGGGCTCCCCCCAGCTCATCGAAAGGACGTCGGCCGCGTGGGTCGCCACGACCCAGTCGACCGCGTAGTAGATCCCCGCCCCGGCGTTCGGCGACAGGACGAGCTCGACCGACGCCCCCGGCGCCGAGGCGCGCGCCCACTCGATGTCGAGCGCGCTCTCGAGCGCCCACGCCGAGACGGTCCCCGTTCCGTTCTGGCCGGGGGTCGTCGGGCCCGGGAACTCGAACGAGAGCCCGCCCCCCGGAAGTCCCTCGTCCGTGGTGAACGTCGCGAAGTCGTGCGCGAACGTCGTCGTCGAGGTGCCGGCGTAGAACGCATCGACCACGGCGATCCGCTCGCCGGTCCCGTTCGTCCCGTTCGCGTCCAGGCCGGCGAAGTCGTAGGCCGTCGCGACGTCGCACGCCGTCAGGTAGCTCGCCGACGTGGGGCAGCCGGCGCCGGCCGCAACCGGCACCGGTTCGGCCCCGCGGACCGCCGGCGTAAGGGTGCTGACGTTGCCGAGCCCGTAGACCCCCGTCCACGGGGCCACCCCCGGGAGCACGGCCGGGGTCGTGTGGGCGACGAACACCCCTCCGGAGGCGTTCTGGAACCGCTCGAAGGTCGTCCCGAGCGCGGCGCCCAGCGCCGCGGCCGGCCCGGAGATCGACAGCAGGAGACCGTCCGGGTGGGCGGTCGCGGCGAGCCCGAAGCCTTCGAAGTACTCCTCGGCGCGGGCGACCGAGCCCGGGAGCGCCCCGAACCGCCGGGCCGCCTCGGACGCGGAGAGGAAGTGGCGGTAGGTCGACGTCCCCGGGACCTCCGTCGCCGCGACATAGGCGCTCAGGCCGGCCGGGTCCCGGGAGGCGAGGCCGACGGCGACCTCCAGGCTCGCGTTGGCCGGCACGGACCCGAGCGGGGTGACGCCGGCGGCCGGGACGTACGCCGGCGCCACCTCGACCGCCCCCGCGGGGGAGCCGGCGGCGCCGGCGGCCGGGCCCGCGGGGCCCCGAGGACCGAGCGCCGGGACCGTCCCGAGCGAGACGACGGTCGCCGCGGCGAGGGCGAGCGCCAGGGCGCGTCGGAGGACCGTTCGCATCCCCCGAGCGAGGTCGGTCACTGACCATCCCCTTTGCGGAGCGTCCTCGGGCCCAGCCGAGACCTCATAACCCGGGCCCGGACTCTCGAGCGAACGCTGCATGGACGCCACGCTCGGCTACGCCGTCGCGCTCGCCGCGGTCCTCGTCTACGGGCTGGTCGTCTACGCCCTCTGGCGGGCCGGCAAGATCGGCCCGGACCGCCACCTGACGCTCCTCGGCCCGGCGCTGATGCTCAAGACCCAGCGCGGCCGCGCGGCGCTCGACCGGTGGGCGCGGTTCCCCCGCTTCTGGACGGCGCTGAGCGACCTCGGCATCGCGCTCGCGGCGATCGCGATGGGGGCGATCGTCGCCCTCCTGCTGTTCGGCGCGGTCGCGTCGACCCGCCTCTCGGCGGCGCAGGCGCCGCCGGTGACGGAGGCGGTCGGGCTGCCGGGGATCAACCCGGTGATCCCGCTCGGCTACGGGATCGTCGCGCTCGTCGTGGGGATCGTCCTCCACGAGCTGTCGCACGGGGTCGTGGCGCGGTCGCAGAAGATCGGGGTGAAGAGCCTCGGGATCCTCTGGTGCGTCGTCCCGGTCGGGGCGTTCGTCGAGCAGGACGACGCCGACATGACCGGCGCCTCCCGACGCCGCCGCGACCGCGTCGCCGCGGCCGGCGTGCTCGCCAACTTCCTGCTCGCGGTCGTCTTCTTCGTCGCCCTCTCCGCGGTCGTCGCGACGAGCGTCGCCCCGAACGCCTCCGGCGTGGGGATCGCCGCGGTCGAGCAGACGCTGCCGGGGACGTCGAACCGCACCCCGGCCGCGCAGATCGGGCTGGCGGCCGGCGACATCATCGTGCAGCTCAACGGGACGGCGACGCCGACGCTGACCGACTTCGAGGACGCGATCGCCCGCACGGTGCCGGGGACGGCGTATGCGCTCGTCTACTACGCCGCCAGCAACGGCTCCTACGTTCCGGTGACCGTGCGGCTCGCGACCGACCCGGCGAACCACTCCCGCGGATTCCTCGGGGTCGAGGTCTTCGGCCTGACCCCGGCGCAGCTCCGCCAGACGCTGGTCTGGCCGTTCGGCTCGAGCGCGGGTCCGCTCGTCGGTCCGATCGACTGGCTGATCCTCCCCCTCGCGACGATCGAGCCGATCGGCGGCACGAGCGCGTCGTTCTTCCACCTGGTCGGTCCGCTCGCCCACAGCTCCCCGTCGGGGTTCTGGGTCGGCGCGAACGTGCTCTACTGGCTCGCCTGGATGAACCTCCTGCTCGGGCTGTCGAACGCCCTCCCGCTCGTCCCGTTGGACGGGGGACTGCTGTTCCGTGACTTCGCGACCTCGGTCGCGGCCCGCTTCCGTCGCGGCTGGTCGAGCCAGCGGCTGGAGGCGTTCGCCGGGCGGGCGTCGGCCGCCGCGTCCGTCCTGGTCCTGGTGCTGCTCGTATGGCAATTCGTGGTGCCCCGACTCGGCTAGGCGAGGAGGCGCTCCTCGCCGACTACCCGTTCCTCCCCGGCGCGGAGCTCGTCCTCGGGGGGGAGCAGCCGAGCGTCCGGGGCCTGCTCGAGGACCCCGCCTACGACCGGGTGCGAACGATCGGACGCGCCCGCGTCCTCGCCGCGCAGGACGACCCCCGCGGCTCGGGCGCGATCGAGGAGCTCGCGCACGCCGCGCCGGCCGAGCGCTACCTGTCGTTCCTGTTCGCCCGCCTGGTGCTCAGCGCCGCCCCCGGGGCCGCCGCGCTCCGCCGCTGGGCGGTCTCCGAGTCGAAGCGGAGCCACGAGCGGCTGAAGTCGGTCCCGCCGGCCGTGCTCGAGGAGGTCGCCCAGCGCCTCGGGTACGCGTGCGAGGCGGACGCCCGAGCCGTCCGGCTCCCGGTCGCCGACTACGTGCGTCTGGCGACGCCGATCCGCGAGGCGGAGTTCCGCCTCGCCCGCCAGGAGCTGCACGACGGGCGGGTGACCGTCGCCGCCCCGCGCGCCTCCCGCCTGCTCGAGGAGGCGGTACGCCGGGCGCTCGCCGTCCCGCTCTCCCTGCGGCCGGAGGTCGTCGCCGCCGTCCGCGAGCGGGAACGGGGGCTCCTCGAGGAGGTCGCGCTCCGCCTCCCCCGCCCGGTGGGCCGGGAGGGCGGTCCCGCCGGCCCGATGCTGCGGGAGAGGTTCCCGCCGTGCATCCGCAAGATGCAGCGGACGCTCGAGCGGGGCGAGAACCTCTCCCACGCGGGCCGGTTCTGCCTCGCCGCGTTCCTCCATCGGGCGGGCGCGTCGTTCGAGACGATCGTCGACGCCTACCGCGGCGCGCCGGATTTCGACGAGTCGGTGACCCGCTACCAGGTCGAGCACATCACGTCGCGCGACGGGGGCCTCGGCTACGAGCCACCGGAGTGCGACACGCTCCGGAGCCATGGTCTGTGCGTCCGGGAGGGGGATCCGGACGCGACCGCTCCGATCGACCGGCAGCGCGACGAGCGGTGCTTCGACCCGCGGCTCCGCCACCCGCTCCAGTACTACCGCTGGCGCGGAGGGACGGTCGTCGGCGAGCGCGCGACGCGCCCTACGGCGCCGGAAGCGCCCGAAGGGTCCGCCGCGCCCGGGCGAGCGCCGTCCACTGGCCGGCGATGATGACGTAGAGCATCGCGACGTCGATCACCGTGAATCCGACCGGGCCGACGTGGAACCGGGCCCACGGCGCGCCGGGTGCCCACGGCCACGGGAGGGTCCAGTCGAACTCGAGGAACGCCGCCGCGGCGAAGACGAGAAGGCGGTCGGCCCGGCTCAGCAGCCCTCCGTAGGCCCGGCCCTGGCCGACCGCCTGGGCCTGGGTGCCCATGTAACTCGTCAGCAGGAGGCTGACGAGCGCGAGCAGCGCGACGAGGGGGTCGGCGAACCCGCAGGCGGCGAGCCCGAGGACGATCGCGAGGTCGGCGTACCGGTCCAGGACGTGGTCGAGGAAGTCCCCCCGCGCGCTCGCCCGGTGGGTTGCCCGAGCGACCTCGCCGTCCAGCACGTCGAACAGTCCGCTGACGAGGATGAGCGCGCTGACCGCGAGGAATAGGAGCGGGCCGAGCCAGCGGACCAGGACCGAGAGGCCCCCCGCCGCGACCGCGCACGCGAGGGCGAGCGCGCTCAGCCGGTCGGGGCGCCAGGCGAGGAACGGTCGCGCCAGGCGCTCTACCTGCGGGCGGAACCGTTCGCGATAGCCCTCGAGCACCATCGTGGCCGGTCCGTGGCCTTCTACGCCGCCCCGTCCAAAAGGTGCTCGGTCACCGACCGGTCCGCGAGCCAGTCGACGAGCCCGAAGCGCGAGCGGCCCCGCGTCCGGACCCTGCGGGCGACCTCGCGGGCGACCTCCGCCGGCCGAACGCCGGTCGTGTCGATCTCGTAGACCCGCAGCCCGGCCCCGACCGCCTCGGCGAGCACGAGGTCGAGCGCCTCGCTCGCGACGTTCTCCGCGCGCTGGAGCGGCGCGCCCCGGCGGGCCCGCCGGAGGCGTCGGGCGAGCGCCCGGGGGTGACAGCGGAGGACGATCGCCGCCCGGACGGGGAGGAGGTGCGCGAGGTGGCCGACGACGACGTCCGCCCGCGCCCAGGCCGGCGAGCGCCCCAGCGCCCGGCGCAGGCGGGGAAGGTCGACGACGACCCCGCGGCCGGCCCGACGGCCGGTGCCGGTGGCGAGCGCGAGCTCGGCGACCTCCACCGCGCGCAGGGGCGGCGGAAGGCGCCGCGCGACCGTGCTCTTGCCGACCCCTGGCGTCCCCGTGAGGGCGACGGGCGGCCGCTGAGTCCGCCGCGGCGCCGTCCGGCGGGCGGCCCGCCTCACGCGAACCGCAGGGCCGGGAACGTTCGGCGCCAGGCGAGCACCTCGGCCGAGACGTTCCGGCCGCGGAGGCCGGCGTCCGCGAGCAGCCGAGCGAGCCGGGGCATCTCTTCGGGGGTGAGCCCGAGACGGGTCACCTCGGCGACGCCGATCCGCCCGACCAGGTCGATCAGCAGCCGCCGTCGCTCGAGCCGGCGGGCGAGCGCGCCCGCGCCGAGATGCCAGGTCGAGCGCAGCGCCGGCCGGTCGAGGTGGACCTGGTGGCTCGAGGTGTAGCCGAGCTCCCGCGCGACGAGCGGGAACCCCTCGTCGGCGAGGGCCGGGGCGAGCGCCCGGGCGTTGGCGACGACCGTGCGCGCATACTCCGCCCCGCAGCGCCCGAGCTCGAGCAGCGTCTGCGCGAGCCCCGCGATGCGGTTCCAGTGGGCGTTGTCGAACGTCCTCCAGACGAGCGACGGCTCGATCCGGCGGAACAGCTCCTCGCGGTCGGTGACGACCAGGCCCCCCTGCGGGCCCGGGAACGACTTGTGGGTGCTCCCGAACAGGACGTCGGCCCCCTCGCGGAGCGGGTCCTGGAACTCGCCGCCCGCGATCAACCCGAGGACGTGCGAGGCATCGTAGAGCACGAGCGCGCCGACCTCGTGCGCCGCGGCGGCGATCTCGCGCAGCGGGTACGGGAACAGGAAGAAGCTCTGCCCGAGGAGGACGGCGTTCGGCCGATGCTCCCGGATCGCCCGGGTCGCCGCCTCCGCCGAGAGCGTGAACCCCGGTCCGTCCGCGCGCATCGGGCGGACCGTGTAGCCGAGCATCGCCGGAACGTAGTCGGCGGCGTAGCCGTCGTAGCCGCCGTCCTCGGGGGGGATCGCGAGGACCGTGGCGCCGCGCGGCACTAGCGGGACGAGGACGGAGAGCGCGGCGATGTGGCCCGAGAGCGGCCGGGTCGTCGCCCACCGGGCCCGGAACAGCCGCGCCGCGGCGTCGTTGGCGAGCCGCTCGACCCGGTCGGTGTAGCGCGTGCCCGCGTAGCTGTTGTCGATCCGCTCGCCGTCGAACGTGACGTCCATCGGCAGGGTGTAGCGGCCGGCGAGGTCGCTCGCGAGCAGTCGCCGCGCGGCCGGGGAGACGGCGTTCTCGCTCGCCAGGAGGTTGAAGACCTCGCGACCGCGCCAGCGGTCGTGGGCGCGGACGAGCCGCGCGAGCCGGCGCTCCTCGTCAGCCGGCGCGGGGGGCATGCGCGTCAGGGGCGAACGGGTGCGTCCCCTTCGCCAGCTTGCGGTGCTCCTGGTGCCCGCAGCGCGGGCAGACCGGGCTCTTCGCCCGGAGGTTGAGGAGCGCGTGGCAGACCTGGCAGCGGGCGGAGACGACGCCGAGCGGGGCGGCGGCGGTCGAGAGCTTGATCGACGGGCGCTCCTGGAGGACCCTCGCGAGAATGATGTCGCCGACCGCGAACTCGCCGGCGAGCGACTCGGTGTAGCCGTCCTTCGCCTTCGAGATGTGGACCGTGCCCTCCGGGGCGCCCGGCACGCCCCGCCGGCTCGCGGCCGTCGACAGCACGGTGCAGATCGCCATCGCCGTCTTCAGCTCGTCGACCCGGGCGTAGACGAGCTCGCCTTCCCGGACCTCGGGGACCGAGTTGCGGGGCTCGACGCGGATCGTCCGGTCGGACGCATCGACCGCGGGGCGCCCGAGGAGCGAGGCGTAGATCCGCCCCGCGTGCTCGTACGTGCCGCGGCCGGGGAGGAACTCCTCGGCCGCGCCGAGGTAGTCGCCGGGGAGCACGAGCTCAGGGAGCTGTCGGTCCGTCATCGTCGCCTACCGTCCGTATCGCCCAGAGGTCCACGGCAAGGTCGACCCCCCGTCGCCGGTGGTGCGGGAGCGTCGCTCCGAGCACCCAGGGGACGGGCACGACCTCGAGAACGTGAGCGTGGCGCTCGACCGACCGGCGTGCTATAAAGCTTCGGGACGCCGCCAGCGAGAACGCGTGCAGCGTCCGCCGAGCGAGACGGAAGCCGGCGTCCCAGAACGGCCGGTCGGCGTGCCGTCGCTGCGCGCCGAACGGCGGGTTCATCACGACGACCTCCGCCGGTCCCCGGCACGCGTCCACGGGGCCGACCTCGAAGGCGACCTCCACCCCGAGCTCGGCGGCGGCGCGCCGCGCGGCGGCGACCGCCGCCGGGTCGACGTCGAGCCCGCGGACCGGGGCGGCTCCGAGCGCGGCCGCCCCGATCGCGAGCCGACCTGTCCCGCACCCGAGGTCGACGACCGACCGGCCGGCGAGCCCCGTGTAGCGCTCGGCGGCCTCGAGCAGCGTCGCGGCCGCCTCGGCCGGCGTCGCGAGCTGCTCGAGGTCGGCCCGGGGGTCGGCGAACGGGGGGACCCGTTCGAGGAGGCGGACGAGCTCGCCACGACGCACGGACGGCTCAGGAGGTCGGCGCCGAAAGGGTTGGCTGCGACGCACCGCGGGGGGACGATGCGGGGAGCCGGATTTGAACCGGCGTACGCCTGCGCGGCAGGATCTCTTCGGCGCCCGAGCGCCGTTTAAGTCCTGCGCCGTTTCCGGGCTTGGCTATCCCCGCGGGACTCAGCGGGCGGGGACGGCGGACTCCTCGGTGCCGGCCGCCCGCGCCGGTCCGCTCTTCTTGAGCGAGACCCGCTTCGGGAAGTACTTGAGGAGCACGACGTCGTTCACGGCCGAGACCCAGCGGTACGGGACGTTGGTCGCGCGGGAGTCGTCGACTAACATCGGGCTCGTCTCCCCGACGTAGAGACCGTCGATCTTCGACGCCTCGACGTCCACGACGACGTTGTCGACCTCGCCGAGCAGGCGCCCGTCGGGGGTGTAGATCTGGCGTCCCAAGAGTTCGGTCATCTCGACCAGCATGGCCCGTTACCAGCGCTGCGAGCCGGCTCGGCCTTCTTATGCCTTTGGGCGCAAGGGCACGCGCGTCGGCCCCGTCAGGCGGCGTCGGCCGGTTCCCGCGGCTCCGGCGCCGCTTGGCGCACCTGGCGTCGGTACATCTCCAGCAGTTCGTGGGCGGTCGTCGCCTCGGTCGGACCCTTGTCGTCGCGG
>DATJUZ010000023.1:0-2839 GCA_035502035.1 Thermoplasmata archaeon | reverse complement strand
GGCAACGTCCTGACCGGCAGCGTGGCGTATGGGATGGTGCTGGAGCCGACGGGGTCGAGCGGGACGACGGTGGTGGAGCACAACACGGTGAACGACACGGCGAGCGGGGCGCCGGGGCTGTTCCTGCTGGGGGCGACGTTCGACGTGACGAACAACGTGCTGGAAGGGACGAGCCCGAGCGGGTCGAACGGGGCGCTGCAGGGGGAGGACGGGTGCGCGGCGTCGACGATCGGGACGGCGTCGGTGGAGGCGTCGGACTGTTTCAACCCGGTGACGCAGGTGACGCTGAACGCGAACGTGTTCGAGGGGACGAGCGGGGCGTACTGGACGGCGACGTATCCGACGAACGCGGGGTCGACGCTGACGGGGGGCGAGCTGGTGACGTTCGGGGAGAGCGGGCTACCGGCGGGGAGGAGCTGGACGGTCACGGTCGGCGGGACGGTCGGGACGGTCGCGACACCGAACGAGGTCCAGGCGGACCTCCAGAACGGCACCGCCTCCTACGCCGTCAGCCCGATCCCGGGCTTCACGGTCAGTCCGCGCTCGGGGATGCTGACGGTGAGCGGCGCGCCGCTCGAGGTCTCGGTGGTCTTCACCGAGCTCGTCTACACGCTCGAGCTGAACGAGAGCGGCCTCCCCCACGGGACGAGCTGGTGGGCGACGATCCTTGGGAACCGGGAGACGACCGGCGGCCTCTCGCTCAACTTCACCGAGCCGAACGGGACGTACGCCTACACCGCGGGTTCGCCGAGCGGCTATCGGGCAGCCCCCGGTTCCGTGACGATCGCCGGGGCGGACCTCACCGCGACCGTCGTCTTCGCGCCTTTCACCTACGGTGTCACGTTCCTCGAGACCGGGCTCGCCCGAGGCAAGGAGTGGTGGGCGAACCTCACCGGGGGACCATCGTTCCACACGACCCACGCTAGCCTGACGGTCCAGGAACCGAACGGCACGTACCTCTACTCGTTCGGTGCGGTGAACGGGTCGAGCCAACAGCACCGGGCGCCCGGCGGCTCGTTCACGGTCGCCGCCTCGCCGCTGGAGGTCGCTGCGACGTTCACGACGTTCTACGCCGTCGCGTTCCACCAACACAACCTCCCGTACGAGACCGAGTGGTGGGTCAACGTCACCGGCGGTCCGAGCACGAGCTCGACGAGCTCCAAGCTACGGTTCTGGGAGAGCCCGGGGACGTACCACTATACGGTCGGCACGACCGACAAGTCGCTCTTCTCGATAGGCGGGACGTTCAACGTCCGCCACGCGCCGGTGCAGCGCGGCGCCGGTTTCCACCCGCTGCGGTTCGCGGTCACCGCGACCGAAACCGGACTGCCGCACGGGGCCCGATGGTGCCTGCTGATCCCCGGGACCGGTACGCACTGCACGCGCGGAGCCTCCGAGGTCTTCCGCGTCACGAACGGGACGTACTACTACAGCGTCACGACGGCGCGGGCCGGCTACTCCTCTCCCCAGGGCTCGTTCACGGTCGACGGCTCGGACGTCGCCGTCGCCGTGCCGTTCTCCGACTGAGCGGAGGCCGGGCACAGCTCCCGCGGAGCGACGGCGCCGTCGTCCCGAGGGCTACGCACTCCTGAGCTCCGGGGCCGCGTCCGGGGGCCTGCCCAGGGGGGGGACCCCCTCTCTCGGCGAGTCCGCCCAGGGCCCTACACCGGTTCGAAGTGCACGTGGATCACGACGTGCGGGTGCCAGATCGTCGGGTAGCCCGTGATCGGGCTGCTGACGAACCCGGGAACCGAGCTGACATCGTAGAAGTAGGTCGTGTTCATCTCCACCGCGAATGTCAGGGTCGCCTTGTCGGTCGACTCCGTCGCGTTGTAGGCGAGCGAGGCGTTGCCGCCGGCGGACCAGTTGATCCGCACGGTCCAGGTTGGCCGGTGGGTCAGTCCGTGCTCGGAGAAGGTGAGGCGGGAGTAGCCGTGCGCCACTACGAACGGCACCCGGACGGTCTTGGGGCTACGATGCACGACAAGGGGAATGGGCGTCGACGACTTCGGGCTCCAGCCGTTCGCGGCGATCGGCCGGACCGAGTACGATCCCGGAGGTAGCGCCAGCCGGAAGATCGACTGATTGGAGGTCGTGACGTTCACCACGCTTCCGTTGGTCGCAAGGATGCTTACGCCCCAGACCGGCCCGCTCGCGGGCCCTACCTCGACGAAGCGGACCATGACGGTCGCCGGCAAGAGCCGCGGAGCATGGGCAGCGGCCAACCCTACGGCGCCCCCGACGAGGGAAGAGAGTACGAGGAGGAGAAGGAGCCCCCGGCGCGCCGTGACGATCCGACGGTGGGCGCTCGACTGACCGGGGCGACGCGGCGAGAGCATCGACGCTCCCCCCGGGGCATGGCCTTCGCGGGCTTAACTCCTCCCCAAGTCCGGCGCGCACCGCCGGACGCGGCAGAACCCTGGGGTAGCCTTCGACAGGCCGCCTGCCGTGCGTCGACATCCGAGGTCCCGGCCCCGGGTGCCGCCAGGCGACGTCCGCGCGTGGGGGAGCTCTTGGGTCGGGGGTCGGCCGCGCCGTAGGCGAGGATCCTTCTCCCCCGAGGATCTGGGAGCAGAGACCTTGGGACCCCGCGGCTCGAACGGGAGACCCTGATCATCGCCCCGAACGGGGCCACACCGGTTTTCCAGTGAACCGGGTATCATCGCCATCGGAGGTGGGGCCACTTTGTCGTCTCGAAGATTGGAGCAAGGGGCTGAGCCTAGCTTGGTGGCAGGGGCCCGTTGCCATGGGCGGTGCCCCGCCCGAGGGCGTGCGGGGAGCCGTTAGAGAACCCCCAGTTCGAGAACGGTCGGCGCCCCCGGGGCGTCATCCGCACGAT
>DATJUZ010000022.1:0-57327 GCA_035502035.1 Thermoplasmata archaeon | reverse complement strand
TGGCCTTTCACCCCTAAGCACAGGTCATCCGAGTGATTTGCACGTCAACACCGGTTCGGTCCTCCACCTACCTTTCGGCAGGCTTCAACCTACCCACGCTTAGATCGATTGGCTTCGGGTCTTCCACCTATGACTTCGGGCGAGCGCACCCCGTCCCTCACCCCTTGCGGGGTTGCGGACTGTCGGTTTCCCTGCGGCTTCGGCCGTGTGGGCCTTAGCCTCGCCATAGATCGAAACTCCCTGGCCCGTTATTCAAAACGGACGCACGGATCCTGTGTCCACGGCCTTGCGGCCGCTTCGTTCCTTGGGGACCACGTGCGGCTTATCGTCAGCTGGTTTCAGGCTCTTTTCACCTCCCTTCCGAGGTACTTTTCAGCGTTCGCTCGCGCTACTAATGCGCTATCGGTCTCGGGACGTATTTAGGATCGGAAGACTGTACCTCCCAGCTTCCCGCGCGATATCCAACGCACGGTACTCGGGATACCTCCAATCCCGCCTCTTCCTTTCGCCTACGGGACTTTCACCCTCTATGGTCCGTCGTTCCAGGCACGTTCGGCTTGAGAAGTCCGCGGGTACGGAGGTCCACTACTCCACATCTCCCCGCCCTCTTCGGGTGGGGATTCGGTTTGTCCTCTGCCGTTTTCGATCGCCTTTACTTACGGCATCTCGGTTGATTTCTTGTCCTCCCCCTACTAGAATGCTTTACTTCGGGGGGTTCCCCTTCCTTGCGGAATGTCCCTTGCGGGACCGGAGTTCCGATTAGGTGATCGGTGGATCACGGGTTCCTTGCGCCTACCCACCGCATATCGCAGCTTGGCACGACCTTCATCGGCGCCCGAGCCTAGCCATTCCCCAACTGACAGGAGTCAGCTACACTGATTACGCTCGACAAGCGTCCAGAACGCGTGTGATCGGCGTCATCGGTCCCCTGCCGGCACGGCGAAGGGACCCTCGCCCTTCCCCGGAGAGGCCCCGGCCTCTGCGGGTGCACGTGCCGACCGAACAGCTGCGCCGTGGCGCGGCTCCGCCTCGTAGATGGTCGGGGTATTAAGGTCTTCCGCGGCCGACAACGCCCGGCCGGCCGCTCCCGACCGGCGACGCGGGACGAGCTCCCCCCTTCGTCCCGCCGGGGGACAGCAGATGAGGGGGAGGCCCCTCCGTCCGCGATGGCGCAACGACCGTCCCCCGAGGACGACCTCGAGCTGTGGACCTCCGTCGACCGGTACTTCGAGGAGGTGCTCCGGGTCTCCGACCCGGAGCTGGAGGCGACGCTGGCCGCGAGCGCCTCCGCGGGCCTTCCCGCGATCCAGGTCTCCCCGCTCCAAGGCCGGCTCCTCCATCTCCTCGCGCGGCTCGGCAACGCCCGGCGGATCCTCGAGATCGGAACGCTCGGGGGCTACAGCACCTCGTGGCTCGCGCGGGCGCTGCCGCCGGGAGGACGGCTGCTCTCCCTCGAGCTCGATCCGCGCCACGCCGAGGTCGCCCGCTCGAACCTCGCCCGGAGCGGACTCCTCGACCGGGTCGAGATCCGCGTCGGACCGGCCGCCGCGTCGCTCGAGGCGCTTGCCCGAGAGCGGGTGGAGCCGTTCGACCTGATCTTCCTGGACGCCGACAAGGTCGGCTACCCCGACTACTTCGACGGGGCGCTGCGGCTCGCGCGGTCCGGGACGCTCCTGGTCGCCGACAACGTCGTCCGTCGGGGCGACGTCGCCCGTGCGGCCAGCGAAGACCCCAACGTCCGCGGCGTGCGTGAGATGGCCGAGCGCGCCGGCCGATCGCAGAGGGTCCTCGCGACGGCGGTGCAGACGGTCGGCGTCAAAGGATACGACGGCATGCTGCTCGCCCTCGTGCGCTGAGGCCGCCGGCCGGGCGGCTCGCTCTGCGCTAGCGCCGGAGGCTCGCCGCCCAGACCCGGTGGTGGGGACCTTCGTAGCGCGCCGCGGCGAAGCGGCAGAGGCCTTCCCCGTTCGGCTCGCAGCCCCCGCAGTTGCGCTCGGCCGGCACCGGCGCTCGCACGGTGTCGCTGCGGACCTGGCGGAGCGCGTAGCGGAGCCAGCCGGCCTCAGCGTCCCCGTACGGCACCTCGACCCATCCCTCGTGGAGGCCATCCCCCGCGGCGTCTCCGTAGAGGACGATCCCGTAGGGAGGACGCTGGCCGAACGTCGCCTCGACCAGTCGACACTGGGCGATCGCCTGGACGGTGTCGAAGAGGCGCCCGTGGGCCTCGTGGTAGCCGACGAACAGGTGCGTCGCCTTGTACTCCAGCGGGACCGGCTGCCGGCCGGCGAGCGCCACGACGAGATCCGGCCGGCCGGCGAAGCCGAGCGACGGGTCGACGAGGTTCTCGTAACCGGAGCGGAACCGGGGGTCCAGACGCACCTGCTCGGGAGGGAACAGCACCGGCAGCTCGTCCTCCCCGTCGTCCACGTACACCAGCTGGTCGCTCGGCGCGAACGCGAGCCGTCCCTGGCTGACGCGGGCGGCGCCGAGCGGGGGGGGCAGTAGCGGGGAGTGACGGAGCGGCACGACGTTCTCGGGGGTTCGTGCTGCCGCCGGAGGTCCCGCCCCGCCGGAGTGCCGCCGCACGTGCTCGAGCTCCATCTCGTGCGGGCAGCGGAAGTAGGCGACCAGGTCGTGCGGGGTCAGGTGCTCGGGTACGGCGACCGGAGGGGCGAGCATCGCCCCCGCTCGTCCGACTCGGTCTAAGAAGGTGCGTGTTGACGCGCAACGCGTCCGGCGGGGAACGGCGCGAGCGCGCGCTGGCGCAGGTCCGCCCGCCGGGACGCCGTCAGGCCGGAGCGCTCGAGCAGCACGTCCAGGAGCTCGCGGTCGACGCCGAGCTGTCCGATCGCCTCCAGCGCCCGGTCGATCGCGCCGTCGTCGTTCCGCTCCCCGCCGCGCAGGAGGGCGTACTCGGGTCGGCTGACGCTGAGCTCCCGCCCGTGGACGCGGACGTTCACGGTACGGGTGACGCCGGCTTCCGCCGCGAACTCCTCGAGCGGCAGCGAGGCACGCGGCTCGAGCGGTACGGCCCACTCGACGCGGGCCCCGGAGCGGGGGGAGCCGACGAACGCCCGGGCCCCGACGACCGCTCGGCCGGCCGGCCACTCGGTCGGACCGACCGGCTCGACCAGGAAGTCCCGCAGCAGCTCCGCGATCCGATCGACCCCCGGCCGCGTCGTGCCGAGGTCGATGTCGCGCGGCGCGCCGCCCCCTCCCGCGAGCGCGACCCCGAAGGAGCCGCCGATGTACCAGGGGATCCCTGCGTCACGCAGTGGCCCCGACAGGCGACCGGAGAGCTCCTCGAGCGTCGCCGCGAGGTCCGGGGTCGCGCGGCCGTCCGCCTGGGCGAGCATCGTCTCCAGCACGAAGCGGTGCCGCTGGTAGGCCGCCCGGACCCGTGGGGTCGCGTCGAACGGGAGCAGGTAGCGCCGGTGCCAGCAGCGCGGGCCCCCGAACATGCACGGCGCGGGCGGATGGACGAACCCGAGCCGTGCGAGGTCCCCGGTCGGGGGACCGCCGGCGTCCTCCCCTCCCTCCTGGGCGTGGTGCGTGAACGTCGTCGCCTCGCCGAGCCGGTCGAGGGAGAGCTGGTGGAGGAACCCGGCCCCGAGATCCGGCCCGGAGATCATCTCGCTGGGGGCCGGAGGGCTGGCCGGGGCCAATCGTCCCCCCCGCCGCTACGTCGGCGGCGGTCCGAGCTCGAGAGCGGTCGGGATCGGGATCGCGCCGCGCGTGACCTCGACGTGGCCGCCGTCCCGGATCGCGCGCACGTACTGGCCCGAGGGGAGGCTCGTCCAGAACCCTCGCTCGCCGTCGAACGGCTCGCTCCCGACGACCAGGCGGTGGGGAGCGGCGTGGTACGACATCTCGTAGTACCGGCGAGCCGGATCGAGGAGCCCGGCTCCGTGATCTCCGGTCCAGAGGCAGAACGCCCAGAGCTCCTGAGGCCCGCTCGCCCAGAGGACGTTCAGCCCGGAGAACGGCGCCCCCTTCGGCCGACCGAGCCCCTGCCACACGCGCACGAGGTCCTCGACGGTCTGCGCATAGCCCCGCAGGGGGTCGCGCGTCTCTTCCGTGTTCCGGGCGAGGAGCCAGAACAGGACCTCGCTGTCGTTGACCCCCCGCACCTGCGGCTCGTGCACGCCCAGGAACGGACGCGTCTCGCGAGGGAACGGGATCGACCCGTTGTGTGCGAAGATCTCCCGGTGCGAGTCGAACGGCTGGGAGTTGACCAGCCCGATCAGCTGGTCGGAGGGGAGCCCGAGGGGATTGCTCGCGTGCCGGAGGTGGCCGACGACGAGCGGAGGGGAGCTCGCGCGGGCGGCCGCGGTGAACCGTTCGCGCTCGCCGTCCTCGAAGGCGCCCCGGAGCCCCTTTTCGACGTGCGGGCGACCCCCGGGGCCGTACCACGCGATCCCCCAGCCATCACGCTGGGCGGTCTCCGGGGAGGCGTTCGCCTGGGCGAGGAGCGAGCGGCCGGCGCCGACCAGCCACGGCTCGGCCGGCTCATCCTTGGCCGTCAGCTGGCCGAACAATCGGCACACGGGCCGTGGAGCCGACGGGTGTAGATAACGGGCGAGCGGGTGGTGGCATCCCCGAAAGCAAGCTCTTAACCCCCGGGGGCCCTAGTTCGTCGCACCCGCGAACGATGGTCGAGGTTCAGGTCACTCCCGCTGCCCGGGACCAGGTTCTCAAGATCATGGACCGCCAGCAGAAGCCCGGCGCCGCCCTGCGGCTGTACGTCCAGGGAGGCGGGTGCTCGGGCCTCACCTACGGGATGACGTTCGACCACCAGGAGACCGGGGACGAGGTCGCCTACCAGGAGGCCGGCCTGACGGTCGTGGTCGACCGCGCCAGCGCGCCGCTCCTGGACGGCCTGCGCGTCGACTTCCTGCTCGGCCTCGAGCAATCCGGCTTCAAGATCTCCAACCCGAACGCGAAGTCGACCTGCTCGTGCGGCAAGTCGTTCTCCGCCTAGGCGCCCCGCGCACGCTTGGGGCTTTATAGTCCGGTACCCGTCTTACTCGTGGGGTAGCGAAGGAGGGCCCCAGGCATGAACGAGAACGGTGGAATGCACGTCAACGTAACTCAGGAAGCACAGGATCAGGTCCGGGAGCTCATCAAGGGCCAGAAGCCCGGTACTGCGGTGCGCGTCTACCTTCAGGCCGGCGGCGGCGGCGGGGGCTGTGGCTCCGGCGGCGGCTGCGGCTCGGGGGGATGCAGCTGCGGCAGCGGGGGAGGCGGTGGCGGGCCGTCGTTCGGGATGGCGTTCGACCGTCCCCGCAACGGCGACCAGGTGATCCCCGTGGACGGGTTCTCGATCGTCGTCGACGACCTCAGCGCCGAGATGCTGAAGGGCGCGACGATCGACTACGTCCAGGACCTGAACGCCTCCGGTTTCAAGATCACGTCCCCGAGCCCCCCGGCCTCTCCGAGCGCCGGCGAGGGGGGCGGGTGTGGTTGCGGTTCCGGCGGCTGTGGGTGCGGCTAGACCGCTCCTTCCAACCTCTTCCCCATTCTTCTCCGTCCGGTCGGGCGCGGCGGGCGCCCTAGGCGAGCGGCGCTCCGCACCCTTGGCAGAAGCGGTTGCCGATGCCGTTCGGACGGCCGCAGTGCATGCAGAACCGTGCGCCGCCGGGTAGGGGTCCCGGGGCGAAAGGGGAGGCCGGCTGCGCCCACGCGTAGCCGGGGAGCCGCTCGCCCGCGAGCGCGTCCCCGAGCTTGACGTAGGCGACCAGGAGCAGGATCCCCGGGATCACGGCGAGCGTCACGAGCGACAGGACCGCAAAGACGAGGGTCGGCGTCCGGGCCCCCTCGTAATCGCCGGAGCGAACGCGGTCGTACGAGAACAGGTAGACGAGGGCGATCCAGACGAAGCCGATCAGGGCGAAGCCGAGCACGACGAGCCCGAGCAGGGGAAAGGCCAGGAGCCAGAGCCCGACCACGACCAGGATGACCTCGCCGACGAGGTCGAGGATCAGGCCGACCAGGATCAACGTCTCGGCCGTCTCGGCCGAGGCGTCCGTCGCCCTCACGGTCGGTTCAGGGAGACGACGTTCATTACGCCGGTCTCGCCGAGCGGCCCGCGGGCGGTCCGTCCGTCCGGGCTATCTCGGCAGGCGCTTCCCTCCGATCGTGACCTCCCGCCAGCGCCCCCGGGGGCCGAGCCGGGCCGTGGTCGACTGGCTGCTCGAGCCGGACCAGCCGGCGATCCGCTACCGGGCGCTGACGGACCTGCTCGGGCGACCTCCGGACGACCCGGAGGTCGCGCAGGCCCGGGCCGACGTGACCCGGACCGGGTTCGGCGCCGACCTCCTGGCGGACCGGGACCCGGCGGGCTGGTGGGTCCACGAGCAGAGCCTCTACGTCCCGAAGTACCTCGCGACGAACTGGCGACTGATCGCGCTCGGCGACCTGCGCGCGAGCCGCACGGTGCCGGAGGTCGCGTCGTCGTGCGAGCTCTGGATGGGCCGCATGGCGCTGAAGGGCGGAGGGGTCGGCGGGAACGCGAAGGGCACGGGACACCACTGCGTCGTCGGCAACATGGTGCGCGCCCTGATCCGGATGGGCTACGAGGACGATCGACGGATCCGCAAGAGCCTCGAGTGGCTGGTCGCGACCGCCGACCCGAAGGGGGGATGGTCGTGCTGGGGGCGGGGCCGCAACCTCGACTCGTGGGAGGGCCTGAGCGCCTTCGCGGCGTACCCCCGGGCCCGCTGGAACCCGGCGATGCAACGGTGCGTCGAGCTCGGGGCGGAGTTCTTCCTCGAACGGGAGCTCCACCGCCAGGGGGCACCGTACCGGCCCTGGCTCCGATTCCACGCCCCGGTCCACTACTACTACGACGTGCTCGTCGGCCTCGACATACTGTCCGCCCTCGGCTACGGCGACGACCCCCGCCTCCGCTTCGCCCTCGACCTGCTCGAGCGCAAGCGGCGGAAGGACGGCCGATGGAACCTGGACGCGCTGCACCCGGACGTCGAGGGCTCGATGGCGCGGTGGTACGACCGCCATCCGACCGCGCGTCCGGTGCCCCTGCGACTCGAGGAGCCGGGCGCCCCGAGCAAGCTCGTGACGCTGACCGCCCTCACGGTGCTCGAGCGCCTCCGGGGCTGACGCGCCCCCGCGACGCGCCGCCCACCCCACGGGAGGGCGACAGCCCTATGGGGCACGGCCGCTGGGTTCGGCCATCATGCCGAGCCCCCGCGGCCGTGAGTACGAGGTCCACGTCGAGTTCCGGGCCCCGCTCGCGTTCGCCTACCGATGGTGCACCGACTACTCGAACGACGACCCCGCGCTCGAGGGATCCGACGGAGCGCGTCGCGTCCTCGAGCGGTCGGCGCGCCGCGTCGTCTACGAGGACCTCGAGGCGACCCCGACGGGCTGGATGTGGAGCCACTGGACCGTCCGGCTCGCTCCCCCGGACCGATGGCACGGCGAAGCGAGGGGGAACTACCGCTCCTGGAGCCTCGACTACCGCCTCTCGGCGCTCGGGCCGGCGCGCACCGCCTTCCGGCTGAAAGGGCGACGCACGCCGATGCTGCTCGGGACCGTCAACCCACCGAAGGCGCGCCTCGAAAGGGAACTGACCGTGATGTGGAAGCGCCTCGGGCGGGCCCTCGAGGCCGACTACCGGAAATCCGTGCGGGGCCGACGCGGTCCGTCACGGACCCGGCGCTGAACGCTCGGGACGCGAAGCCCCCGACGTGGGCCCGGACGGATTTGAACCGTCGACCAACCGGTTATGAGCCGGGCGCTCTGAGCCGGGCTAAGCTACGGGCCCGTCGACGGTGGGCAAGAGGCGCCGCCGAGCGGAGTTTGGGGTGCGCGGCCGATCGCCGCGCACCTTTCGAACCGCTGACCTTTCGGTTAACAGCCGATCGCTCTGCCGCTGAGCTACGGCGGCACCGGCGCGTCCGAGCTGGCATTGGTCTAATAGCCTTTCCGGCTGGGCGGCGGGCGGCTCTCGTGCTCGGCGGCGCGCGTCCTGAGGTGTTCGATCAGCTCGACCATCCGGGCGAGCGAGCGGTGGAGCGAGGCCCAGAACTCCTGGGCGCGATCGGTCACGACGGCCCCGTCCGCGCTCGGCTGGATCACCCCCTCGCGCTCCAGCAGGTGGAGCGAGTAGCGGGTCTTGTGGATCGGCAGGCGCATCGCCTCGCTGAGGCGGATGATGCCGATCGGCGGGCTTTTGGCGAGCCGTTCGAGGATGTCGACGTTGCGCGAGAGGAGCTCGAGCTCCTCCTCGATCCGCTGCGCGAGGTCGGCCGGTCCCTCCGTGCCGGGTTCCCGCTCGCTCTCCGACGGTGCTTCGTGCTCCGGCACGGTGGTCGGCCGGGGACTCGCCTCGGCTTACTTGAGGGTTGTCGCGACCGCCCGGTCTCCCCGCGGGACGGCCCCGCCGCGGGCCTCCGGCCCGGGAGGCGGGCGTGAGCATCGCCGGACCGACTCCGCGTTCCTCGAGGCCTCCCCGGCTCGTCCTGCTGACGGGGCTCGACCTGCGCGCCTACCGGGGCGGCGAGAAGTACGCCGCGAACCTCGCACGCCAGCTCGCCGCACGAGGCATCCAGGTCCTCCTCTACTCCAAGGTCGACCGTTTCGAACGGCTTCGTCTCACCGACGCGGAGCTCCCGGCGACGGTCGGCGTGCCGTTCGCGTTCTACCGCCTCTTCTGGCTGCCGCGGCTCCCCCCGCTCCCGCTCGAGCCACGGCGGTTCCTCGCGACGCTGCGGGGCGCCGACACGATCTTCTCGCTCGAGTCGACGCCGCGGTTCGTCGTCCTCATCGTCGTGCTCGGACGCCTCCTCGGGCGCCGCACCGTCGTCGGGCTCCACGACCCGACCCAGGTGGACCGCCTGGCGCGCGAGGTCGCCGAACCGGGACCGGGCCGATGGAGGGCCCGCCTGTTCTGCCTCGCCTTGCGGCACGCCGCCGCGGTGCACACGATCAACGCCGCGCAGGCCGCCACGCTGCGGCGCGCGGGAGTGCCGGACAACGTCGCGATGGTCCACTCCTTCACGACCGCCGAGCCGGTCCCGCGGGCCGCGCGCTCCTCCGGCGGCTTCGAGCTGCTCTTCGTCGGCCCGCTCGAGCGGGAGCAGAAGGGGATCGACCTTCTGGTCGAGGTCGGCCGGCAGTTGCTCCGCGCCCGCGCGGACCTCCGCCTGACGATCGTCGGGGCCGGCCGGGACATCGGACTGGTCGAGGGCCTGGTCCGCGAGGGGGCGGGGCGGGTCCGGTACCGGGGGTTCGTCCCCGAGACCGAGCTGGCCGGCATCTACGCGGAGGCCGATGCGCTCCTGTTGCCCTCGCGCGCGGAGTCGTTCTCGCTGGTCGCGCTCGAGGCGTTCACCCAGGGGGTCCCGGTGGTGAGCTTCGACCTCCCGGGGCTCGCGGACGTGATGTCCGTGTACCCGGAGGGGCGCGCGCCGGCGTTCGACCCGGCCGCCTGCACGACGCGCGTGTTGGCGCTCTACGACCTCCGCGCGCGCGAGCCGGCGGCCTACGAGCGCCTCCGCGCGCAGTGTCGCGAGCGGGCGATCGAGCGGTTCGGCGCGCGCGTCCAGGTCCCCAAGCTCGCCGAGATGCTCGGTCTACCCCTTCCGTAACGTCGGGCGGAGGCGCGTGGCGCGACGAGGGCGCGCGCCCGCCCGAATCGACCGCAGGACGCAGCGGTTATCTCGAACGCCCCGAACGGCGGGCGTGTCCGGCCCGAGGACGTGGGACGCCCGCCAGTATCTGCGGTTCGAGGAAGAGCGGAACCGACCGTGTAGGGACCTGCTCGCCCGCGTCGCGCTCGACCGCGTGGCGCGGGCGATCGACCTCGGGTGCGGCCCGGGGACGAGCACCGCGCTCCTCGCCCAGCGGTGGCCCGAGGCGGAGGTGACCGGGCTCGACAGCTCGGAGGAGATGCTCACGGTGGCCCGCGCGACCTCGCCCGCCGTTCGATGGATCCGGGCCGACCTCGGTCGATGGACCCCGGAGCGCCCGTTCGACCTTGTCCTCTCCAACGCCACGCTGCACTGGATACCGGACCACCCACGCGCGATCCCACGTCTGTGGCGCTGGGTCGGCGACGGGGGTGCGCTCGCCTTCCAGGTGCCGACCCGGCAGCGGGGGGGACCCCGGTGGGCGACCGCGCTGCGCGAGCTCACCGAGCGGCCCCGATGGCGCCGGCGCCTGAGCGGCGTGCTGCCGAGGTCGCCGGTCCTCTCCCCGGAGGAGTACTACGACCTTCTCGCTCCGGCGGCGCACCGAGTCGATCTCTGGGACACGGAGTACGAGCACGTCCTGGACGGACCGGCGTCGATCGTGGAGTGGGTGAAGGGAGCCGGAATGCGCCCGGCGCTCGACCGGCTCCGCAACGCCACGGAGCGCGACCGGTTCGTCGACGACTACACCGAGGCGATCGCCCGCGCCTACCCGACACGGCCGGACGGGCGCGTGCTGTTCCCGTTCCGCCGACGGTTCGTCGTCGCCTACAGGGGCGGGGGCTCGCAGGCGGCCGCGAACGCCCAGCCCCCGACGGGCGAGACCGGCCGCCTGCGGCCGACCCGCTAGGATGCCGGCAGGAGCGCCTCCCGCCCCTTCGGCTATCGGGCGGGAGGCTGCGCTGAGCGGCGGCGGGTCAGGGACGCGGTGTACCGGGAGAGGCGCCGGCCCCTCGCGCTCCAGGCGCGCGCCGAGCGTCGCTCGGCGAACTCGGTCCTCTCGAAGACGAAGTACGGTTCCAGCGCCGACGTCACCTCCTCGAGGGACGGGCGATGGGGGGGCCCATACTCTCCCGTCTCCTCTCGCGCGATCCACGTGACCAGCACACGGCCGGACGGACGGACCAGGCGCGCCACCTCGCGCGCATAGAGGGCCCGATCCGTCACGGGCAGGCTGTGGAAGCACCCGCTGTCGACGGCGGATCCGAACGACCGGTCACGGAACGGCGTCGCGAGGATGTTCCCTTGGACGAAGACCGCCGACGAGCCGGCGGTCCGAGCGCGTCGCCGCGCCACCTCCACGGCGACCGGGGCGAGGTCGATCCCGGTGACCCGAAAGCCCCGACGGGAGAGCCACAGCGCGCTCGACCCGGCCCCGCAGCCAACGTCCAGGACCGGGCCCGGGGGGCGTAGCCAACGCTCGGTCACCGCCCGGACCAGCCACGCCGGAGGTCTCGGCGAGTACCACGGGAGTCGACGGTAGGCAACGGTCGCGTAGAGGCGGGCCCAGTCGACCTCGGCGGTCGGCGCTGGGGCCGCCCGCGGGGAGGTCGCGGCTGGTGGGGCGGTCGCGCGCGCCATCAGGAACGTTACGACCCCCGGGCCGTAACGCTGCCGCTGTGCCCGGTCCTCGTCGCCCCACCCGAGGGGACGCCCCGCGGCGTCGGGTGCGAGTCCCGGGGCACCGGGAAGGAAAGGGCCGGGGGACGAAGGGACGGGCCCGCCGGGATTCGAACCCGGGTTTGAGGCTCCGGAGGCCCCCGTGATGTCCAAGCTATACTACGGGCCCGATGCGAACGCCGGGCCTGAGGAACAGGCCTAGTTAACGGAGTCCACGCCCGCGAACGGGCGCCGGGGGCCACGTCACCGGGACGCCTACTCGATCGGCCGGACGGACTCGGCCGGAGGGAGGGCGGCGGCGCGCAGCGAGGGTTCGGCGACCGCGAGCATCGCGAGCCCGTAGGCGGCCGGCAGGATGACCGCAAGGTTCAGCCAGGGGACGGCGTACGTCCCGACCCCGGCCGACGCCGCCGCCGCGCTCTGGGTCAGGTCCCAGACGATCAGCAGACCGAGGCCGGCTCCGATCACGATCCCGAGGAGGCTGACGTAGGAGTACTCGGTCAGGAACGAGCGGAGGACCATGCGCCGGGTGAAGCCGTTCGCGCGAAGCATCCCGATCTCCCGCCGGCGCTCGACGACCGCGCGCAGCGCGACGATCCCCATCGCCGCGATGCCGACCGCGAGGCCGAGCCCGACGAAGACCTGCAGCAGCCCGATCGCCGACTCGGTCGAGGCGATCGAGGAGGCGATCAGGTCGGCGATGTTCAGCACCTCGAGTCCGTACGGGAAGAACGCGGCCTTCGCGAGCTGCGCGGCCCGCGTCGCGGGGGCGCCGCTCGCGAGCGTGAGGAAGAAGACGCGCTGGCTCGTGTAGCCCAGCGCCGCGGCGGTCGCCGGGCTCACGTAGACCCCGCTGACGAGCGACTGGACCATGATGCCGAGGACGGTGACGGTCGCCCGGTGGCCGTTCGCCGGGTTCGTCAGCTCGATGCTCGCGCCGGGGACCAGCGTGGGGTGCGGAGCGCTCGAGCCCACCGAAAGGCTGTTCGTCGTCGCCGAGTAGCTCTGGTCGACGATCGCGACGTCCGGCGTGCTCGCGAGCTCCGCCTCGACCGCTGCGCCCGAGCGCCCGTCGAGCGTCGACGAGAACGTGAACCGGTTGGTCGTGTAGAAGTCGGCGGCCGGCGGCTCGCCGGCGGGGCCGGCGTAGAGGTCGTCCGAGTAGGGGTTCTGGCGGTAGCCGCTGACGTTGACGTCCACGCCGCCGAAGAGGAGCGGGACGACCCCGGAGAAGTACGGGGCGACCGTGGTGTTGTTCTGCACCGCCGAGGGCAGGTCCGGGATCGGCACGGAGGAGTAGGCGACGAACGTGTAGCCCCCGGACTGCTCCTGGAGGGTCTTGCCGAGGCTCGCGTCGACCGTCGAGCCGGCGGTGGCGATGGCTACGAGGGTGAAGATCACGAGCGCGAAGATCGCGAGGCTGATCGTCGAGCGGGCCGGCCGTCGGCTCGGGTAGGCGAGCGCCACACGACCGACCGGGAGCGGCCGCCGACGATCCCCCGCGAGGCGGAGGAGCCCGGAGGCGATCGCGGGAGCGTTGAAGACGTAGACGAGCAGCGCGCCGGCGACCATGATGATCCCGTCGACGAAGACCAGGAAGATCCCGCCGCCGTGCTGCGTGCCGAGCAGGACCGCGTGCAGGTGCCCGTAGCCGGCCCAGACGAGGAGGGCGGCGCCGCCGACCGAGAAGGCGAGCCGGTTCCGCACGAACCGGGAGGCGAGGAGGGACGCCCCGACGATGACGAGCGCTCCGCCGAGGATCGGCTCGGCGATGTTGGAGGTCCCCGAGGCGGTCCGGGCGTACAGCAACAGCCCCCCGAGGAGCGCCCCCGCCCCGACGTAGGCGAGGAGGGTGTACGTGCGGAGCGGCGGGGGCGGCTCCGGCAGGTCTCGGATCGCCCGCACGATGTTGAGCCGGCTCGCGCGCTGGCTGGCGAGGACCACGGTGACCAGGGTGAGGAGGAGACCGATCACGTACGCCGTCAGGAGCGTTCCGGTCGTCACCGTGTAGGAGTCGAGGATCGCGTTCGACGGCAGGCCCGGCTCGGTGTAGAGGACCCCGAACGCCCACGTCAGGCCGTAGCCGACGCCCACCCCCAGGAACGTCCCGGCGAGCGCGCTCCCGACGGAGTAGACGAACCCCTCGAAGAGGTAGGCGTAGACGAGCTCTCGGCCCTGGAGCCCGATCGCCCGGAGGACGCCCATCTCCCCCTTGCGCTCCTCCGCGAGCAGCACGAAGATCCCGACGATCAGGAGGGCACCGGCGACGATCGAGAACAGCCCGAGGACGAGGAACAGGGTGGCGATCCCGTTGCCGGCGGCGTTGGCACGGGCGAGGGCGGAGACGAGGACCTCCCGGACGGAGAGGCCGTGCGCCCCGGGGATCGACGCGAGGGCGCCGGTCAGGGTCGCGTTGACCGACGGAGCCTCCGCGAGCCGGTGGGCCTGGTTGCCGACGTTCGTGACCGAGAGGTAGTTGATCGCCCCGGAGAGGTTGTCGAGCTGCTGGGCGAGCGAGAGGTTGACGAAGACGCTCCCGAAGTTCCCGACCCCGCCCGTGGGGAACGCCCCGCGCAGGTTGTCCTGGACGATCGCCTGGACGGTGGCGAGGACCGGGGTCGCGGTCGCGCCGTAGAGGGCGACCGAGTCGCCCGCCGAGGCGTTGAGCTCGGACGCGGCGAGGTCGTCGAGCAGCACCTCGCCGGGGGCCGCGCCGGCGAGGTCGACCCCGGCATCGGTGACGAACGGCCCGAGCTGGGGCGTCTGGTTGCCGTTCGCTCCCACCAGGTAGAGCCCCGGCTGGGGGACGCCGCTCGTCCGGTCGAAGACCTGCGTCCGTGCGATCACCTCCGGGGCCATGCCGGCGATCGAGCGGTCCGAGACGGTCGCCGCGTGGAGCTGGGAGTAGACGGAATAGGCGAACGGCTCGTAGCTGCCGGACGGCGACTGGTTGCCGACCGACTCGTCGTTGTAGCCGACCCCGATCACGGTGTAGTGCACGTTCACCTGAGCGATCGTGTCCCCGACGATCAGGCTCCCGGAGACGATCGTCGTCGCGACCAGGAGTCCGAGGAGCAGCAGCACCGTTCGGCCCCGGGCTCGGCTCACGTTCCGCATCCCGATGCGGAGGGCCAGGCGATGACGGGCGGCGAGCGCCCCCACCACCAGCACGATGATCGCGAGGAACAGCACGAGGCCGGCGACGGTCGACAGGCCCGGCATGCGCCTAGTCGACGAAGCGGCCGTCCCGCATCCGCAGGGTGCGGTCGCACTCGCCGGCGACGGTCGGGTCGTGGGTCACGATGACGATCGTCTGGTGATAGGTCGTGTTGAGCTCGCGCAGCAGCCGAGTGACCTGACGGGAATCCTCCTCGTCGAGGTTGCCGGTCGGCTCGTCGGCCCACACGATCGCCGGGCGCCCGACGAGCGCGCGCGCGAGCGACACCCGTTGCTGCTGGCCACCGGAGAGCTCGGACGGACGGCGGTCGAGGCGATCGCCGAGCCCGAGGTCGGTCAGCATGGCACGGGCCCGCTCGCGGGCCTCACGTGCCCCGACGCCGGCGATGAGCAGAGGCATCTCCACGTTCTCGGTCGCGCTCAGCACCGGGAGGAGGTTGTAGGCTTGGAAGACGAAGCCGACCTTGCGGGCCCGATAGTCGCTCTTGGCCCGGTCGTCCATCGCCCGCAGGTCGACCCCGTCCAAGGTGATCGTCCCGCGTTCGATGTCGTCCAGCCCGCTGAAACAGTTCAGGAACGTCGTCTTACCGCAGCCGGACGGTCCCATCACCGCGACCATCTCTCCGCGGCGGATCTCGACCGTGATCCCGCGGAGCGCCACGACCTGAGTCTCCCCCTGACCGTAGGTCTTCCAGACGTCCCGACCGACGACGACCGGGGCCGCCGAGCTCGCGGTCAGGGCCGGCCTCCCGGGGAGGAGCCCCGGCTCGACGGCCGTCGCACCGTCCGAGGGGCGCGGCCCGTACGAGGACCGACCCCCTGGGCGTGACGGTAGGAGGCGAGCGCCTCCTCGAGCACGGCGGAGGCGGCAGCCGCTTTGCGGGCCTGCAGCCGGGTCCGGACGCGACTCCAGCGGGCCCGCTGGAGCTGCTCGAGCCGGCCGCTCAGCCTCCGCCCGCGACCGGTGAGCGAGAGGACGACCTGACGACGATCGACGCGACCGGCCCCGCGAGCCACCAGGCGCGAGAGCTCGAGGGCGTCGACCACTCCGGTGAGCGTGGACGCGGGCGCGATCGACCCGGCCAGGAGCCGAGACACCGGAACGGCGCCGGTACGGCGCAGCGCGATCAGGAGCCATGCCTGGCGTGGGTTCAGGCCGAGGTGCGCGGCGTCCTCCCGAAGCGCACGGAACAGGGCGACGCTCAGACGCTCGGAGGCGCGGCGCAGAGGATAGTCGACCGTGGGCATCGCGACCGGGGAGGACGGGGCCATTTGCTTCGAATCCGTAACATCTGTTTCCAGATAACCTCACGGGCGACGCGCGACGTCGGTCCCCCGTACGGCCTGCGATCGCGCCGCCGAGGGCCTTCCGGGCTAGTGAGGGCCGGGCGCCGCGCAGCCGTGGGTGCGGCGCGCGCGCCCGAGGCGCCGGTAGAGGCCCTCCAGCGAGCGGCCGAGCAACGGCACGCGCCGGGCGAGCCGTTCCCAGGTGGGCCCGAGCGTGAGTCCGAGGAGGGGGACCGCGATCGCGTCCCCGGTCCGGAGCCCGGAACGAGAGCCGAGGTGCGCGTAGCCGTAGCGCAGTTCCGCCGAAAGGTGGCGGAGCTCCGGCTCGGCGGCTGGGGCGTCCAGCGGGATCGCCTCCAGCCGGTGGCGGCTCAGTTGCTCGCTCGCCCGGGCGAGCATCCGGCACGGACCGCACGATGCGTCGTAGAAGAGCCGGACGTCCCGCTCGCCAACGTACGGCATCGACCCGCCGATCCCGCGCGGGGAGATGACGGCACGGGCCGCCTACGCCTTCGGTACCTTGCCCTTCGGGGCGGGCCGGCTCTTCGACTCGGAATAGCCGCAACGACCGCACGATCGGCGATCGGCGTGCTCCGCGAGGTACGTCCCCGGTCCGCACTTCGGGCAGGCGAGGTGCGTGCGACGGATCGAGTCGTTCTCGACCTCGTACAGGCCGACCCGCGCCTTCGCCACGGCAGCCTACTCCTTCTTCGCGTGGGGCTTCGGGGTCTTCTTGGCACCCTCACCGTACGGCTCCGGTGAGCTCGACGGCGCGGGGGCGGGGGCCGGGGGAGGAGCAACGGTCTCGGGCGCCGAAGCCTTCTCTTTCGCGGGCTCGGGGGTCGCCCCGGGCGCAGGGGTCTCGGCCGGCGCGGGCGTCGCGCCCTTGGCCGCCTTCTCCTTCAGCCCGTTGCGGACGAGGATGTGTTCGCGACTGATCGACTTGGCGGCCTCGACGTTCTCGTAGACGTTCGCTTCGCCCCGAGTGACCGCCGTGCCGAAGCGCGCCCGCATCCGTTCGATGACCACGCGATCCTTGGAGGCGTGAACCGCCTTCGCGAGCTCCGTGCGCACGCTCTCGCGCGTCGGAGTCGCCGCCGTCGCGTGGGCGACCTCGAAGCGCACCTCGTGCCGCTTCAGGAGAGGGTTGGTCCTCTCCTCGATGATCTTAATCTCCATGGCCGGTCCTTCTCAGCTCCATCTGGGCGATGAGGTTGTGCACGTGGGCCTTCGCGACGTCATCGACGAGGACGAAGGAGACCCCCGCAGCCGGGATGCCGTATATAACGGTCGCCCCGAGCGGGAGCGCCTCGACGAGCGCGAGAGCGCCGAGGTCCTCCTCGCCGTCGACCTCGACCAGCCCTCCGCCCGAGGCGGCCAGCTCACGCACCGCGGTTCGAAGGGATTCGGTGAGCTGGCCGGCCGGGTTGCGTACCCGCACGGTCTGACGCGCCCCGAGCGCGCGGAACGTCTCCTTCGGCACCGGCTCCCCCCGTCGGGTCTTGTAGTCGACGATCCCGACCAGCGGCGGGTGCCCGAGCGCGAGCGCGCGTTCGACCACGCGATCCCCGCACGCTCCGAAGACCCGGAGCGCGAGGATCCGGCGATCGGCCTCCTCGCCGGAGAAGACCGGCCCGTACCGTTCCGCGAGGGTCGGACGCAGGGCGTCCGGCACGACCCAGACCCGGCCGTTACTTGACGCGGAGCGCGTACCGGCCCGCGTCATGGATCCCCATCTTCTTGGCGATCTCGCTGCGCTCGGGGTCGATGACCACGAGGTAGCCCTGCCACTCGCGGGAGACCTCGCCACCGCAGCGCGGGCACTTCGCCTGGTCGGTGATCGTCCGGCAGGTCTTGCACGCCCGGAGATTGATCATGGAACCCCGTTCTAGCCCGCCACGGCCGGTCCCTTTGCGGCCGCTCCTTTCGCGGGGGGCTTCGCGGAGGCCTTGTGGGACGTCGCGGGAGCGGAGCCTTTCTTGCCCGTGCGGTCGTCGGCCTTGCGGTGGGCCTCCACGATCCACTCGAAGCGGCCGAGCGCCGGCTGCCGCATCGTGAGGCCGATACGGCTGTCCCTCGGGGAGATCTCCGAAAGCGACAGCGAGACGACGCGCGCCCGGACCTTGTAGCCGACCTTCAGGTCACGCTTGGTCTCGACCCCGACCAGGCGCTGGTTGTGCTCGTCGATGTTCACGCGGTCGTCCATGATCTGGGAGACATGGAGCAATCCGTCCAGGGGCCCGAACCGCACGAACGCCCCGAACTTGCGGATCTCGACCACCGAGCCCTCCACGACCTCCTGAATCTCCGGCCGGAACAGGAGGGCCTCGTACTCGACCTCCTGATAGACCCCGCCGTCGCCGTGGATGATATGCCCTTCGCCGATCGGTCGGACGTCCCGGATCGTGACGGCCAGGCTCTGGCCGTCGACGAGCTTGCCCTCGAACTGCTGCTGGGCGAGCTCGACGAGCACGGACGCGAGCTCGGGCCCGAGCCGGGCCGGGGGAATGCGAACGACGTCGCGACGGTGATCGAGGTAATACATCCGGGCCGCGCGAGAAGGGTCCGCTATAAGATGGTTAGGGAGCGCGCCGGGGCCGGCGCCCCCTCGCCCAGAGGGGGGTGGGGCGCGTGCGTCGCCGGCGCACGCGATGGCTGCGGGCCGCAGTCGCGACCGGCTTCGGTGTCCCCCGCCGGCGCACGTCCCGCGGGACGTCGCGGCTCAGGTCGAGCTCGAAGTAACGGGCCCCTGGCACAGGATTGTAGCGGTAGGCCGGGATCTCCCGGAAGCCGAGCGAGCGGTAGAGCCCGATCGCTGCGTCCATCGTGGAGAGCGTGTCGAGGCGCATCCGGCGGAAGCCAACGGCCCGGGCCGCCCGGAGGCTCGCCACCGCCAGGGCGCGTCCGACCCCGCGGCCCTGGAAGCGGGGCCGGACGTACAGGCGCTTCATCTCGCAGACCGTACCGCGGAGCCGTCGGACGGCGACGCAGCCGGCCGGTCGTCCCCCGACGAGGGCGACCCAGACGCTGCCCCCGTCCCGGGCGTACTCCCCCGGGAACCCGGCGAGCTCCTCGGCGATCCCTTGGAAGGCGAGGTCGATCGGGAGCGAGCGTACGTACTCCCCGAGCAACCGGCGCGCGGCGGCGAGCCGGGCGCCTCCCCGGGCCTCGCGTACGCGCAGACCCACGGGGCTAGGCGTGGGCGATCCCGAGCGAGCGGTCGGTCGCCGCGATGGAGACATCCTTGTTCGGGGCGAGTTCGAACATCGCACGCAGGGCGTCCACGTTCTCCGGAACGACGATCGACTCCTGGTGGATCGCCTGGAAGAAGTACAGCTCGCTGCCGGTGAGCCGGACCCCACGCTCCCAGAGGACGTTCTCCATCACATCGGCCGAGGCGGTCCCCCGCTCGCCGGCGCGATCGCGGGCGAACTCCATCACCTGCGGGGTTCCGTCGACCCCCTCCCACGGCGCGAAGACGAGGAAGCGCGGGGTCGCCCGGAACGCCGCCACCACCTCCGCGGCGCTCGCGGGGGGACGACGGAGGCGCACGTGGTTGACGTGTACGTGCATGAGCGTGGTCGGTACCACGACCGCGGTCGTCGCGATCGGCAGGTCGGGAAGGATCGTCCGGACGTCCGGTCCGTGATGGGACGGCATCTCGAAGGTCGGCACGATCCCGTTGATCGGCCCCCGCTTCGACTCGGCGGGGTCCGCTGCCCGTCGGACGAGGGTGACGTCCCAGCGTTCGACCCCCCACCGTGCGAGGACCGAGGCTGCGCGCGCGATCCCGGTGGTGTTGCAGGAGACGACGCGGAGGGAACGCTTCCCCCGGCCGGCATCGAAGTTCGCGAGCGCGTTGAACGACGCCTCCGCGACGTCCGCCGCCTCGCCGCCCTGGTAGACGGCTCGGACGCCGGCCGCCTGGTAGAGCGCGCGATTCTCCCGCCCGACGTCCTCCGGCGCCGCGTCGATCACGACATCCGCCCGGGCGAGGAGGTCCGGGAGGCGACCGGCGACCGGCAGGCCCGCGTCCGCGAAGCGCTGCGGGTCGCCGCTTCCGGCGACGTAGAGGGGATAGCCCCGCTCCACGGCGCGTCGGGCCTCGAAGCTCGCGCGGGTCTTGGCAACCCCGACCAGCTCGAGGTCGGATTGCCGGGCGACGGCGTCCGCGACGCGCTTGCCGATCGTGCCGAAGCCGTTGACGGCGACGCGTACCTTCATGCGCGGCCTCCGGGGTTCCGACCGGCCCCGGAGTAATGAACTGCGCGCCTGCCGGGGCGGCCTCCGAGGGGAACGCTAAAGCCTCGAGCCCCGTCGCCGGCGGCCGATGGAGTTCGAGCTCTCCGACGAGGAGCGGGCCTTCCAGGAGGCGGCCCGCCGGTTCGGCGATCGCGTCCTGCGGACGCACGAGCGCCAGATCGACGCCGAGGGAACGATCCCGGCCGAGGTGCTCGGCGCGATGGCCGAGCTCGGCCTCTTGTCGATGATGGTTCCCGAGGAGTACGGCGGGATGGGGGCGAGCGCCGTCCTGACCGAGCTCGCGGCCGAGGAGGTCGGCCGCGGGGACTTTTCCATGGCGACGGCGGTGTTTTTCCTCCTCGAGGCCGGCTGGGGCCACATCCTCGCTCGTCACGGCACGGAGGAGGCTAAGCGAGAGGTCCTCCCATCGGTCACCTCCGGCAAGGCGTTCCTCGGGATCGCGACGACCGAGCCCGGAGGGGGCAGCGACCTCGCCGCGATGCGCACCCGCGCCCGACGCGAGGGCGAGCAGTTCGTCGTCTCCGGCGAGAAGGCGTTCGTCTCGGGGGTCGAGGAGGCCGGTCGCTTGGGCGGCGGTCACCTAACGCTCGCCAAGGTCGAGGGGGGCGGGTTCGATTTCCTCTACGTCCCGACCCGCTCGCCCGGCATCGCGACCCAACGGTTCGAGAACATGGGTCGGATGGGGATCTCGACCGGCGGGCTGAGCTACGCCGAGGTCCGTCTGCCGGCCCGCTACCTGGTCGGACCGGAGGGGAAGGGCTTCGAGGTCGCGATGGAGGGGTTCAGCGTCGCCCGCACGTTCGTCAGCGCCGCGTGCGTCGGCGCCGCCGAGCGGGCCCTCGAGGTCGGGACCGCCTACATCCGCGAGCGTCGCGCCTTCGGCCAGCCGCTCGGGAAGTTCGAGGCGATCCAGTTCGAGCTCGTCGACCTCTACACGCAGGTCGAGGCTGTCAAATGGCAGTGCCGCCGCGCGGCGTGGCTCCTCGACCGCTACACGCTCCGGGGGGACGCCACGCACCGCTCCGAAGTCGACCGCGCGGTCGCCTCCGTCAAGTTGACCGCCCCCCAGGTCGCCTTCGAGTGCGTCAAGCGGGTCATGATGTGGCACGGTGCCGCCGGCTACACGAAGGACGTCGGTCTCGAGCTCGGCCTCCGCGGGATCATGAGCTACCTGGTCGGTGCCGAGGGCGGGCTCAACATCATGCGGATCATCCTCGGACGCGAGCTCCTCGGCAAGGAGTTCGTCCCCTACAAGTGACGGCCCGGCCGAGGCCTCCTCGCCGGACGGTGATCGACGAGCGGGCGTTCCACCGCTGGCTCGCGCGTGCCCTGCCGGCCGGGCGCACCGGACGGCTTCCTCTGGGCGACGACGCCGCAGCGCTGGACCTCCCTCGGGGGAGCGTGGCGGTCGTCTCGACGGACGCGCTCGTCCAAGGGGTCCACTTCCTCACCGACTCCCCGCCCGCGGACGTCGGCGCGGCCGCGAGCGCGGTCAGTCTGTCGGACGTGGCGGCGAACGGCGGCTCCCCCCTCGCGGTGTTCCTCGCGGTCGTCGTTCCCCGCGGTAGCGAGCAGCGCTGGGCCGAACGGCTCGCGGTGGGCGCTGAGCGCGAGGCGGCGCGGTACGGAGCCCATCTGCTCGGTGGCGACACCAAGCCCGGCCCGACCCGCGTCGTGGTGAGCACGGTCGTCGGCGCCGCCCGGCCGGGACGACTGGTCGGCCGCCGGGGGGCACGGCCCGGCGACCTCCTCGTGACCACCGGGGTCGTCGGTCGGGGCGGCGCCGCGGCACGGCAGCTCGCGACCGGGGGCGCGGAGCGAGGACGGGCCGTTCGCGCGATGCTGCGCATCACCCCGCGCGTCCGGGAAGGGGTGGCCCTCGCTCGGTTCGCGCACGCGATGCTCGATACGTCCGACGGCCTCGCCGAGAGCTGTCGGCTGCTCGCCGAGGCGAGCCGGGTCCGGCTGGTCGTGCACGAACCGAGGCTGCCCCTCGTGCGATCGCTCCGGGGGCTCTCCGCTCCGTCACGACGCCGGGCCGCGTTCTACGGGGGCGACTACGAGCTGCTCGCCGCGGTCGCTCCGCCGCGGTGGCCCGCCGCCCAGCGCGCGGTCGCGGCCGCCGGGGGCCGCCTCACGGTCATCGGGCGCGTCGAGGCCGGCCGGGGCGCGTGGCTGGCCGGGGTGCGCGGGGAGGTCGCGATGCCGCGGGCCGGCTGGCGCCCGTTCGGGCGCGGCGAGACGCGGCGACCGGAGGGGGGACGGGAGGGCCGGCCCGTGTCGGACTCTCGCAGGGTTCACGGCACGTTCAAGTAATCCCGGCCGGCTCCTCCGCTCGGGTCGAGGTAGCCGATGCCGCAGGCAAGTTCCTCCACGAACCCGTTCGAGACCGCGAAGCGCCAGATCGATATCGTCGCCGACCTCATCGGGGTGAACGGCGGGGTCCGCGAGGTGCTGAAGCACCCGAAGCGGGAGCTGACGGTCAACTTCCCGGTCCGGATGGACGACGGCTCCTACCGGGTCTTCACCGGCCACCGCGTGCAGTACAACATGGCCCGCGGACCGTGCAAGGGCGGGATCCGCTATCATCCGCAGGTGACGCTGGACGAGGTCCGCGCGCTCGCCGCGTGGATGACGTGGAAGTGCGCGGTCGTGAACATCCCGTACGGAGGCGCGAAGGGCGGCGTGATCTGCGACCCCAAGTCGATGACGAAGGGGGAGCTCGAGCGCCTCACCCGCCGCTACGCGAGCGAGATCGCCTCGTTCATCGGACCGGAGATCGACATCCCGGCCCCGGACGTATACACCGACAGCCAGACGATGAGCTGGATCATGGACACCTACTCGATGCAGAAGGGCTACTCCGTGCCCGGGGTCGTCACCGGTAAGCCGATCGCGCTCGGGGGGAGCGAGGGCCGGGGCGAGGCGACCGGGCGCGGGTGCGCCTACGTCGTGCGCGAGGCCGCGAAGGACGCCGGCCTCCGGGTCAAGGGCGCCACGGTCGCTGTCCAGGGGTTCGGTAACGCGGGCAGCGTCGCCGCGAACCTCCTCCACGACGAACAGGGGGCCTCCATCGTCGCCGTCTCCGACTCGAAGGGCGGGATCTACAAGGCGGACGGTCTGAACCCGCACGCGGTCGAGGCGCACAAGCACAAGACCGGCTCGGTCGTCGGCTTCCCCGGCACGAAGGCGATCTCGAACGAAGACGTGCTCGAGGCGAAGGTCGACATCCTCGTTCCGGCGGCGCTCGAGAACCAGATCACCGGCAAGAACGCCGACAAGGTCCAGGCGAAGATGGTCGCGGAGGCCGCCAACGGCCCGACGCTCCCGGAGGCCGACACCGCGCTGTTCCAGAAGAAGATCATCGTGCTGCCGGACATCCTCGCCAACGCGGGCGGCGTCACGGTCAGCTACTTCGAGTGGGCGCAGGACATCCAGGGGTTCTTCTGGCCGCTCGAGGAGGTCAATGCGCGCCTCGAGCGCGTGATGGTCCGCTCGTACGCCGACGTCCACAAGGTCGCGACGGAGCGCAAGGTCCACAACCGCACGGCGGCCTACATCCTCGCGGTCCAGCGGGTCGTCGACGCGATCAACACCCGCGGCTTCCACCCGTAGGCGCCCCCGGCCCCGGATGGCGGACCTCCCGCGGTGCCGCCGCGCGACCTGGGACGAGGTCGAGCGGTGGGCCGACGCCGTCGCCGCGAAGGTCCGCGCCGGCGCGGAGCGGCCGGAGGCGATCGTCGGGCTGACGCGGGGCGGCTGGGTCCCCGCGCGCCTGCTCGGCGACCGCCTCGGGGTGCACCGCCTCCTCGCCGTCCGCGTACAGCACTGGGGGGTGACCGCGAGCCGCGACGGCGTGGCCCGGCTGACCGAGCCCCTCTCGGCTCCGGTCGCCGGCGCCCGCGTGCTGGTCGTCGACGACATCACGGACACCGGCGAGAGCCTCGAGCTCGCCCGGGAGCACGTGCGGCAGGCCGGACCGGCGTCGGTCGAGACGGCCGCGTTCGTCCACATCGCCCACGCGAAGTTCGTCCCGACCTACTTCGGGGAGGAGCTGGCGCGGGACGCGTGGGTCTGGGTCGTCTTCCCCTGGAACTACTGGGAGGACCTCGCCCAGCTCGCGGAGCGAGCGGCGGTCGAGGGGGCCGGGCTCGAGCAGATCCGGTCGACGCTCCGGCTGCGCTGCGGGCTGGACGTGCCGCTCGAGGACCTGCGCCGCGTCCGCCCGGGCGCCGCCTAGCCGCTCGTCGGGGGCGGCGTCGTCCGCGTCAGCGACCGGAAGTGCTGCTGGATCATGCCGGCGCCGATGACGAGGCCGAGGCCGGTCACGATCAGCCCGGCGAGCAACGGTAGCTGGGCGACCGGCGTGAGGTTCTCGAGGTACCGGACGAGGTAGACGATCCCGTAGCTGACGAGCCCGATGCCGACGAGCGAGGTCGTCGCGACGACGTACGACCGGGGGAACCGGCCCCGGGCGAACATCCGGCGGAGCGCGCGGCCGGTCTCCCAGACGAGCGCGCCGAGGATCCACCAGAGCAGGCCGGACTGGAGGAACGAGAGGACGCCATCGAACGGCCCGCCCGAGGCGCCGGCGTAATGGTTGTAGCCGGAGAGGAAGCCGACCCCGACGAGCGCCAGCGAGAACAGGCCGAAGCCGAACGCCACCGAGCCCTGGCGCGTGTCGGCGGAGGCAGTGCGGACGGCCTCGATGAGCGCCTCGTCGATGTCGAACGTCCAGAAGATCAGGTAGACGCCGAGGACGATCGCGAGGCCGATCACGCCCCAGAGGAGGACCCCGCCGGCGGCGGCGAAGCCGAGGATCAGCAGCACGAACGCGAACGGGAGCACCGTCTTCGCCCGGAGCTTGGGGTCCTTCAGCGCGCGGACGAGCGTGTAGTACGTCGACTCCAGGCTCGGGCTCTGGCGCACGTAGACGCGCCGCACCCCGTCGATGCGGACCCGCGAGGAGAGGATCGGGAACAGGTACTCGTCCTCCGCGCCGTCGCTGACGAGATAGGCGCTGCTCGCCTGGACCCGCTCGAGGACGCGGTCGAACTGCTCGGCGACCCTGCGGTCCGAGGCGAGCCCGACCTTCGCCGAACCGGTGAGCACGCAGACCTCGCACGCCTCCCCCGACCCGCGGAGCTCGTCCAGGAGGGCGACCGCGGCGAAGATCGCGTTCGTGTCCGAGTCCTCGGGGTCGGCCGTCCCGAGCCGGATCGCGGCGTCCAGCACCTCGGCGCGGCCGACGATCGGCCCGTCGAGCTGGGCCTTTCGACCGAGGTCGTCGTCGCGGTCGACGCTGACGACCAGGCGCATGGCCCACGTCCTAGAGCGGTCCCGCTCCTTAACCCCCTAGGTCGCTCGGCACGGCCCCGGGCCTCCGGTCCGTCCGGGACGGGCACGCCTCGGAACGCTCGTCCGTAACGCTATACCCCCGGGGCGCGGTCGGCCCCGCTCCATGGCGGAGCTGCCGGACAAGGCGACCGCGTTCATCGACTGGTACCTCGCCGTCGTCGAGGCCGCGAACCTCTCCGACAAGCGCTACGGCGTGAAGGGGATGAACGTCTGGACGCCGTACGGCTTCCGCGCGCGGCGCCATCTCGACCGCGTCCTGATCCGCGAGATCGAGGCGACCGGCTCGGAGGCGGTCGAGTTCCCTGCGCTGATCCCCGCGACCGAGTTCGCGAAGGAGAAGGAGCACATCAAGGGGTTCGACGCGCAGGTCTTCTGGGTCACCCGGGGGGGGATGAGCGAACTCGACGTTCCGCTCGTGCTCCGCCCGACGAGCGAGACGGCGATCTACCCGATCTTCGCGCTCTGGGTCCGCTCGCACCGGGACCTCCCGCTCAACGTCTACCAGATCGTCAACACGTTCCGCTACGAGACCAAGACGACACGGCCGTTCGTGCGGGTCCGCGAGATCCACTTCTTCGAGGAGCACACCTGCCAGGTCGACGAGGCGGCGGCGACCGCCCGGGTCCGGTCGAACCTCGAGGCGTTCCGAAAGATGGCGCGCGCGTTCGCGCTCCCGTACCTCGCCGTGCGGCGCCCGGAATGGGACAAGTTCGCCGGCGCCCACTACACGATCGCCTTCGACCTCCCCCTCTCGGGCGCGCGGACCCTCCAGCTCGGGAGCGTCCACCACTACCGGGAGAACTTCTCGGTCCCGTACGGGATCCGCTACGAGGCCCCGGACGGCTCGGAGCGGCACGTCCACCAGACGACGTTCGGCCTCTCCGAGCGCCTGCTGGGGGCGATCGTCGGGGCCCACGGGGACGGCCGGGGGGTCGTCTTCCCGACCGAGGTCGCCCCGTACGAGGTCGTGGTCGTCCCGATCCTCTCGGCGAGCTCGGGCGGGGCGGTCGCCTCCGCCGCCCGCGAGGTCGCCGACGAGCTCCTGCGCGCCGGACGCCGCGTGCGCTTGGACGACGGGGACGAGCGCCCCGGCGCGAAGTTCTATCGGTGGGAGCTCGCCGGCGTGCCGCTCCGCCTGGAGGTCGGCGCCCGCGAGCTCGAGCGGGGGCAGCTGACGGCCGTCGACCGGCTCGGCCGCAAGAGCGCGGTCGCTCGCGCCGGACTCGCCACCGACGTCGCTGCACGCCTGGCGGCGTTCGACCAGGAGCTGGCCGACCGCGCCGCCGCGGCGTTCCGGCAGGCGATCGCCCCGGCGTCCCGCCTCGGGGAGCTCGCGGGCTCCGATCGGGTACGGCTCGTCGGCTGGTGCGGCGAGGAGGCGTGCGGCCACGCGATCGAGAAGGCGATCGACGGGGCGCTGCTCGGGACACCGGAGGAGCCGCTCCCGCAGGAGTTCCCGGCCCCGTCCGCGTGCATCGCCTGTGGCCGCACGGAGGGCGTGCGGGCCGCGCTCGCCGCCCAGCCGATGTGATGCCGGTGCGAACCGCGCGGGGACCGCCGCCCTACGGGGGGGTTGCCGGCGCCGGTCGGTTCGGGAGCACGAGCCACATCCCCGCCAGGCCGAACAGCAGGAGCGTGATGGTGACGGCGTAGACGCCGTTGTCGATCCAGACCCCGAACGATAGGCCCCACCAAAGGTAGAACACGACCGCGAGGACGACCAGGGTCGCGAACCCCCAGAACGCGACCCGGCGGTGGAGCGGGAGGGCATGGACGGTCGTCGGCTCATCCCGCTCCTCACCGGGGGGGAGGTCGGCCGCCATCGGACTCCCGCGAGCCGGGGTACGCATGATAACCCTTGCGGAGGTGCGGTGCCGTCCGAGGGCCCGTCCGTGCGGGTCGCGACCCGCCGACGCGGAGCTCGCGCGTTCCGCGAGGGCTTAATCGTCTCGTACGACTAGAATCGGGCGCATGGCTGCGGTCGCGGGCGCCGACGCCCCGTCGACCGGAACCCCCGGCGAGGCGCTCTCCGGGCTCGAGCCGGGCCTACTGCGCGTTCTCGCCTACGCGAGCGCGCTGGGCTCCGAGTTCCGCTTCGACCTGCTGCGCGCGGCGACCGGCCTCGAGGACGAGGCGCTCGCCGAGGCGCTCGAGAAACTGATCGACGTGGGGGTCGTTCGCGAGCGCGCCGGGGGCGGGCGCTTCGTCTTCGTCCGCGAGGAGGACCGGGCGGTCCTGTACCGTTCGATGACGGCGAGCCGCCTGCGGATCCTCCACCGCAAGATCGCCGAGTCGATGGAGCGCTCCCTGCCGGACCCCACCCCCACGGAGGTCGCCGAGCTCGGACGCCACTACTTCCTCGGCAAGGTCCCGGGCAAGGCCTACGCGTTCAACCGCCGAGCGGCGGACGCGGCGGCGGCGGCCGGCGACCCGATCGCCGCGATCCACGCGCTCGAGCGGGCCCTGGTCGACCTCTCCGCTCTCGGCGGCGCGCGCACCGCCGACCGGGCGGAGCTCGCCGAACGTCTCGGCGACCTCTGCTGCGCGGTCGGCTCGTTCCGCGCCGCCGACCGCTACTACCGCGAGGCGCTCGACGGGGTCCAGCGGGACCGTCCGCGGACCCGCGCGCGTCTCCTGCTCGCCCGCGCCGAGGTCGCCCGGGAGGGGCTGGACGTCGACGCCGCGGTGCGCGGGGCCGAGGAGGCGCTGCGGCTGTTCGAGCTCGAACCGGATCCGTACGGGGAGGCGCAGGCCTACCGGCTCCTCGGGCGCGTCGCCTTCCAGCGCGGTCGCTATCGGGAGGCGTTGGACGAGACGATGAAGGCGCTCGAGGCGCTGCCGCCGGCGGCGGACCCGAGCGTCCTCGGCCAGCTGTCGATCGACCTCGGGAACGCGTTCACGCTCCTCGGCGAGGAGGTCCGGCCGATCGCGATCGAGTGGTACCAGCGGGCCGTCGATCGCCTCCGCGGTGCGCGCAACTTCCCGGAGCTGGCCCGCGCCCTTCACCACCTGGGGACCGCCGTGGGCGAGGCGCGCCCGGACGAGGGGCTCGAGCTGCTCGAGCGGGCGCGGGAGGCGGCGACCCAGGCCCACGACTCCCGTGCCGTCGGGCGCACGCTCCTCTCAGGGGTCGAGCTGCGGATCGCGCTCGGCCAGCTGGAGGAGGCGGAGCGGGACAACGACCAGGCCGGCCGTCTGCTCGAGGGCCTTGCGGACGCGGCGGGGGCCGAGCAGGTGACGCTCAACCGCGGCCGGATCGCCGAGAAGCGGGGCCGCTGGGACGACGCCGCCCAGGCCTACAGCTCCACCGCCGAGCTCGCCCGTCGGCTGGGGCTGACGGCGGACGAGGCGGACGCCCAGTTCTATCTCGCGCGCCTGCTCTTCAAGACGCGCGACGCCGAGGGGTCGCGCCGGGCGCTCGCCCGGGCGACCGAGCTCCGGGTCACCGAACTGTCGCCGCGTCTCGAACGCGCCTACCGGGAGCTGCAGCAGCAGCTCGCCGCCTCGGAGGAGCCGGCCTCCGACCGGAACGCCGGGACCGGCCCCCGTCCGGACGCCGACGCGTCCGCGGGATGAGCGGAGGGGGTCGGCGCACGATGTCCTCGGAGGCTCGGGGCGACGCGGCGCGTCGGCGGCCCCTCTTCGGCCGCACCGACGTCGTCGAGGAGGTCGAGCGCGCCTACGACAACGTCGGCACCCCGGCCGGCCAACCGCTCCTCGTCGTCGGCGCCGGTGGGAGCGGCAAGTCGACGATCCTCGCCGACGCCGGGCAGCGGGCGGAGGCGCGGGGATTCCTTCCGGTCGCGGTCCGAGCGACCCCGTCCGAGCTCGCGGAGCCGCTCCGCATCGCGCGGGACCTGCTCATCGCAGCGGGCGAGGACGAGACGGCGCTGGGGGCCCTGCTCCCCGCGGCGCCCCGACGCTCCGAGGAAGAGACGGCGGGGACGTCCGGAGGCGAGGAGGAGCTCGAGCGCCTTCTCGCGCCGCTCGGGCGGACCTCCGTCGAAGGCCTCGGCTCGGTCCTCCAGGCGACCCGCGTCCGGTTCCTGGAGCGGGTGCGGGAGCTCGCCGGCCGCCGCCCGCTCGCGATCCTCGTCGACGACCTCCATCTCGCCGATCCGCTCTCGCTCGACTTCCTGGACGCGCTCGCGCACGAGGGGGCGGGGACGCGGGCCGCGTTCGTGGCGACGATCGACGCGGGCCCGGCCGTTCCGGATCGGGTCCGGCCGGCGATCGCCCGCCTCCGCGCGGACCCGACGTTCAAGACCGTGACGGTCCGGCCGTTCACCCCGCCCGAGCTCGCCGAGTTCGCCACGTGGCTCCGGGACGGACAGGCGCCCGGGCCGGAGGACGTGCTGCGCTGGCGGGCGGAGACCGACGGCCACCCGCTGTTCGTCGAGCTGCTCGTGCGCTCGGCCTCGGGTTCGTCGCGCCACGCCGAGCGGATCGGCGCGGCCCCGGAGAGCCTCACCCAGGTCCTCCTGAGCCGGGCCGGCGCCCTGGACGACGTCGACCGGCGCGTCCTCACCTACGCGAGCGTCCTCGGTCGGGAGTTCGAGTTCGCCCGGCTCGCCTCCGTCACGGAGCTCGCGGAGGAGCGCCTTTCCGAGGCCGTCGAACGGCTCGTCCGGGGCGGCATCCTGCGCGAGCGCGGGCGCGAGGTCTACGAGTTCGCGAGCGAGGAGTTCCGGGCGAGCCTGTATGCGACCATCACGGAGACCCGGCGCGCGATCCTCCACCGGAAGGTCGCCGGGTCGCTGGAGTCGCAGCGTCGCGGGGTCACCGACTTCGAGCTCGCCCGCCACTTCTACCTCGGCCGCGACGACGCGAAGGCGATCGAGTACGGCCTCCGCGCCGCCGACCACGCGGCCGGAGCCTACGCGTTCGACACCGCCCTGCTGCTCGTGCGCCAGGCGCTCGAGGCCGCGCGCCGCCTTCCGAAGCGCGACCGACGCCTCGAGGTCCGGCTCCTGACCGAGGCCGGGCGGCTCCTGGACGAGACCGGGGACCTTCCCGGCGCCGAGCAGGCGCTCAGCGAGGCGGTGGCGCTCGCCCGCGAGGAGCGGGAGTTCGACGTACCCCTCGGCCGGGCCCTCCTCGGGCTCGCCTGGGCGCGCGTCGAGCGCAGCGACTACCAGGCGACCGAGCCGCTCGCGCTCGAGGCCGCCGCTCGGCTCGAGAAGGCGGGCAGCCCGCGCGACCTCCTCGCCGCGCATCGGGTCCTGGGAACGCTCTACTGGCGACGGTCGGACCTCGAGCTCGCCGAGCGCCACCAGCGGGCGGCGCTCGCGATCGCGGAGCGGGAAGGGACCCCCCACGAGCACGGCCACGCGCTGGTCGACGTCGCCAACGCCCTGCTCCCCCGCGGCGAGGAGCACGTCGAGACGACCCTCGCGCTCTACGAGAAGGCCGCGACGCTGTTCGCCCGGCTCGACGACCCGAACGCCTCGGCGCGCGTCCTGATGAACCGGGCGGTGCTGGAGCACCGGATCGGCCGACGGGACGAGGCGCTCCGCGACATCGGTCGCGCGCTGGATGCCGCCGAGCGCTCCCGGTCGCCGATCTGGATCGGCTACTGCCTCATCAACCTCGCCCACTGGCGCGCGGAGCTCGGCGAGGCGGACCTCGCCCGCCAGCTGGTGGAGCGAGCGGACCGCACGCTCGCGCCGACGGGGGACCGGCTCGCCCGGCAGCAGCTCCAGATGATCCGCGGGATCATCGCCGAGCAGGAGCGCCGCTACGACGACGCCGAGCGGGAGTTCGTCGACTCGCTTGCGACGGCCCGGTGGATGGGGATGAAGGGGGAGGTCGCCGAGATGCTGTTCCGACGCGCGCGGCTCGCCTGGACGAGGGGTGACCGGGCCGGCGCCCGGTCCGTCCTTGCGGAAGCGAAGGCGAACGGGCTGGACGAGCTGCGGGTCGACCTCGCGCCGGAGGCACGCAAGCTCGCGAGCGCCCTCGAGGGCGGGGGAGACCGACCCGCTTAAGCCCGGGCCCGGCTCGGCGCGCCCGTGGGTGAGGAGACCCCCGCCGCCACCGCCCCGGACGGCTCGCTCCACCCCGACCGTCGGTCGCCGACGTTCGAGCGCGACCTCCAGCGGATGTTCGCCACGATCGCCGACCGCTACGACCTGTTCAACCACCTCGCGACGTTCGGGCTCGACCTGCTCTGGCGCCCCCGCGCCGTCTGGGAGCTCGACCGGCTCGCCGACCGGCCCCCGCGCCGGATCCTCGACGTCGGCTGCGGCACGGGGGCCCTCGCACGCCAGCTCGGCCACCACTTCCGCGGCGCCGCGGTCGTCGGCGTCGACTTCACCGCTGCCATGGTGCGGCGGGCGCAGGCGCTCCGTGGACAGGGTCAACGGACGCCGGAGTTCGCGGTCGCGAGCCTCCCGCACCTGCCGTTCGGGGACGGAACGTTCGACCTCGCGGCGAGTGCGTTCGTCGCGCGCAACCTCGCCGACCTGCCCGCGGCGTTCCTCGAGCTGCGGCGGGTCCTGCGCCCCGGGGGCCTGCTCCTGACGCTCGAGGTCTCCGAGCCGGCCGACCCGGCGGTCCGCCGGATCTTCCACGCCCATTTCGACCACGCCGTGCCGCTGCTCGGCCGAGCGTTCGGCCGCGAGGGCCCGTACAGCTATCTCCCGCAGTCGCTGCGGTCGTTCCCGCCGCGCGAGCGGGTCGTCCGGCTCCTGGCCGACGCCGGCTTCGGGAGGACCCACCTCCGACCGATGTCGTCCGGGGTCGTCACCGCGTATCTCAGCGAGGCCACCGGCTCCGCCCCTCAACCTTAAGCGAGCCGACTCCCGTCGCGCTGCGTGACCGAGGCGTTCGACGCGTTCCGGTACGCCCACGATCGGGGACGCGAGATCGTCTGGCTGAGCCAGAACACCAACCACCTCGTGCCTCCCGAGGTCGTCCGGTCGGCTCTCGAGGAGGCGATCGCCGAGCGCCGCTACGAGGGCTATCCGCGCGCCTCCGGCGACCCGGAGCTGCTCGACCTGGTCGCCCGCGACCTCGGGCTCGGCGGAATGCCGCCGTTCCTTACCGGCGGCGGGACGGAGGCGCTCTACATGACGGTCCGCGCCCTGCTCGGGCCCGGCGACGAGGTCGTCGCGTCGGACCCGAGCTACCTCATCATCCATCGCTTCATCGAGCTCGCCGGCGCTCGGCCGGTCTGCGCGGACATCTACCGGCCCCCGTTCCGGCTCACCGCGGAGGCGGTCGCGGAGCAGATCGGTCCCCGGACGAAGGCGATCCTGCTCATCGACCCGCTGAATCCGCTCGGGTCGGGCTACCCCCGGGACGACGTCCGCGCGATCGCGGAACTCGCCCACGACCACCATCTGTGGCTGCTCAACGATGTCACCTACCGCGACTTCTCCGAGGGGCACGCGCTCGCGGCGACGTTCGCGCCGGAGGAGACGGTGACGCTCTGGTCGGTCTCGAAGAACTGCGGGCTCGCGGGGATGCGCCTCGGCGGCTTCTCCGCGGTGCCGGAGCTGTCGAAGCGGATCGCACGCTACAACACGAACGACCTCGGCGTCAACGTCCTCGCCCAGGTCGCCGCCCGGGCGGCGCTCCGCACGAAGGGGTCCTGGATCGACGCGGTCGTCCGGACGACCCGCGCCAACGGAAGGCGGGTCCAGGCGGTCGGAGCGTCGGTCGACGGCGTCACGGCCCCGGTCGGACCGTCCCGGGCGAACATGACGATCCTCGACATCGGCGCGACCGGCGCGACCCCCGAGGCGGTCCAGGAGGAGCTGCTCCGTCAGCACGGCGTCTTCGTCCGGGCGGGCAGCTATCTCTCCCCCGCCCACGGACGCCGGTTCGTGCGGGTCTCGTTCTCCAACCCCCCGGCCGAGATCGAGCGGTTCGCGACGGCGTTCCCGCAGGCGATCGCCTCGGTCGCGGCTCGCGCGGCGGCCGCGCGCTAGACCGGCCGAACGCGGACGTCGACGACGACGTGCGTCCGTCCCGGGCCGTAGGCCTTGACCGCGCGCCCCCGCGGCGGGACGACCACCGTCGCCCCCCGCTCCCGAAGCGCCCGTTCGACCTCGGACTCGGCGGTCGCGATCGCCCGCCGAGCGTCCGCGACCAGGTGCAGATGGAGCGTGGCGCCGTCCGGCGCGGCCACGCGGAGCGCGACGTCGAGCCACGGCAGCGAGCTCGGAAGGTAGCCGAGCACCACGCGATCGCTCGCCCGCGGTTCGAGCGCCGCGCGGCGGTTGTCGCCGAGGAGGGCCCGCACGCGTCCCTCGACCCCGTTGAGGCGGACGTTCTCGGCGAGATAGCGGTAGGAGGTCGGGTTCTTCTCGACCGCGACGAACGTCGCGTCCGGCTGCGCTCGGGCCGCGGGGACCGTGAAGTATCCGATCCCGGCGAACAGGTCGGTGACGCGCTCGCCGCTCCGGACCGTTCGCGCGAAGCGCAGCCGCTCCGTGCGGTTGCCGGCGGCGAACATGACGCGCGCGGCGTCCAGCCTCCACCGCGTGCCGTGCTCGACGACCTCGGTCTCCGTCGAGGAGCCGCTCACGAGCTCGACGGTCGGCTCTCGCAGCTCGCCGGCGACCGGGCCGACCTGGACGAGGACGCTCGACACGCCCAGCTCGGAGCGCCAGGCGTCCCCGAGGACCGGACGGAACGGCGCGAGCTCGGCCGGCAGGCGCAGGAGCAGCACCCGCCCGAGCCGCTGGTAGCCGCTCGGCATGCGCGCAGCGATCGCGTCGCCGGCGACCGCGCGCAACCGCTCGCGCACCCGCTCGGCGGGCGGGACTCGGGCCACGGACGCGCTGCGACGCCGCACCGGACTACGGCGCGGCGGGCTCGGGGGTCTTGTCGAGGACGATCTCGAGGAACTGCTTGAGGTGGGCGATCAGGATCGGGTTGTCCGTGAACCCGCAGGCGTCCAGACCGGGCGCGGCGAGGAGCGCGTGCTCGCCGTCGGCCAGGACCTCCGTGGCGAGGAGGTTCTCGCGCGCGACGTGCTCGACGCCCTCCGGCAGCCGCTGGAGCGCGGCGGTGACGAACGTCACGTGGACGCCGCGCTTCACGGCGCTCTGGAACTTCTTCCCGAGGGCGTCCCGGAGGTCGGCGACCTGGGGCGTCGTGAGGATGAACGAGCGCGTCGACTGGTCGAGGAGCTCGCCGATCTTCGCGACGACCTTCTCCCGGTCGGAGAGCAGGTAGACGAGCTGCGGCTCGCCGTGCTCGGCGACCGCGCGGTGCAGCTCGCTCAGCTGCTCGAACACCTCTTGGATCGCCGCCTTGAGCGTCTCGGCGACGTCGAGGGGGGCGCTGGGGCGGAACAGGATCGGCTTGCCTCCGGTCGGCTGAGCGTAGCCCTTCGCCGCGAGCGACTCGAGGACCTTGTAGGCGCTCGTCCGCGGGATGCCGGCGGAGCCGGCGACCCCGGCCGCGTCCCCGACGCCCCGGGCGACCAGCGCGATGTAGGCCCGGGCCTCGTAGCGGGTCAGCCCGACCCGCTCGAGCACCGTGACCGCCCGCCGGAACTCCTCGCTCGTCGAGTTGCCGAGCGCGACCGCCGTCTCCTCTACCGACGTCACAGGCGCGCTCGCCCAGCGCGGCGCCGGCCCTTAACGGCTCGGGAGCCGGTCAGCGGACCGGTTCGGCGAGGCGCCGGAGCGCCGCCTCCCCGAGCAGGGCGTCGACCTCGTCCGGGCGCAGGAGGCCGCGCTCGACCAGGAGCTCCCGCAGCGGCCGACCGGTGCGCTCGCTGTCGTGCAGCAGTTCGGCGACCCGGAGGTAGCCGAGCCGGGGCGTGAGGACCGTCGCGAGGGCGCTCGAGCCGAGGAGGTAGCGCTCGAGCCGCTCCGGGTTCGCCCGCAGGCCGTCCACACAGCTCCGGGCGAACACCGGCAGGTAGTTCGCGACGATCTCCGCGGAGAACAGCACCTCGTAGGCGGCGAGGGGCATCATCACGTTGATCTCGAGCTGGCCGGCCTGGACCGCGAACGCCGTGGCGGCGTCCGCCCCGAGGACGTGGAAGGCGACCATGTCGAGACATTCCGCGGCGGAGGGGTTGACCTTCGCGGGCATGATCGACGAGCCCGGCTGGATCTCGGGGACGCGCAGCTCGTCCAGACCGGTCGCCGGGCCGCTCGCGAGCAGCCGCACGTCGTTGGCGATCCGCACGAGCTCGAGGGCGAGCGTCCGCAGCCACGCCGAGGCGAAGCCGAGCGGCCAGCGGCTCTGCATCGTCTCGAACGGGTCGCGCGCGACCGTGAGCGGTAGGCCGGTGAGGCGGGCGTACTCCGCGACCGCGGCGGAGCGGAAGCCGACGACCGAGTTCACGCCGGAGCCGACGGCGCTCCCTCCCAGGGGAAGCTCCGCGAGCGCCCGCTCGACGGCCGGCAGCGCCTCGAGCACGTGCTCGAGGCTCGAGGCGTAGGCCCCCAGCTCGGCGCCGAGCGTGACCGGCATCGCGTCCTTCAGGTGTGTCCGCCCGGCCTTCGGCAGGCCCGCGAACTCGCGCCCCTTCGCTCGCAGGCTGGAGGCGAGCCCCCCGACGGCCGACCGGACGGTGGCGAGGGCGAAGAGGGTCGCGACCTGGGCCGCCGCCGGGAACGTGTCGTTGGTCGACTGGCCCCGGTTGACGTGGTCGTTGGGGCTCAGGGTCGCGTAGTCTCCGCGCGGCCGGCCGAGCAGCTCGAGCGCTCGGTTCGTCAGGACCTCGTTGACGTTCATGTGGAGCGAGGTGCCGGCGCCGGCCTGGAAGACGTCGACGACGAACTGGTCGTCGAACCGACCGTCGGCCATCTCCTGGGCTGCCTGCTCGAGCGCGCGGCCGATCGTCGCCTCGAGCCCCCCGTGCGCGACGTTGGCCCGGACGCAGGCGAGCTTCAGGAGACCGTAAGCGCGCTTCAGGTGGCGCGAGGTCGTCAGGCCGCTCACGGGGAAGTTCTCCCGCGCCCGCAGCGACTGGATCCCCCAGAGCGCCTCCGCCGGCACGTCGCGGGCGCCGAGGGAGTCCGTCTCCTGCCGAACGGCGCCCATCGGCTGCCGCCGAGCCGCGCCCGACACAAAAGCTTAGGGCGGGGTCCCGGGTGGACCCTCTCGGGGGGCCCCGCGTGGTCGGGCCGGCGTCGCTCGCATACGACATCTCCGCCCTGGTCGTCTCGACCGCGGTCCCGGGCGTCGCCTGGGCGCTCTGGTTCACGCTCGCCTGGCGACGACCGGAGTTCGCGGAGAGCCTCGGCCTGGGCCGGCAGGGATTCTGGCTCCTCTTGCCCGGGGCGCTCCTGGCCTCGTTCGCGCTCCTGCCGATCACCCCGGTCGCGAACGACCTGCTCGCGGTCAGCTTCGCGGGCGCGGTGTTCCCGCTCGCGGTGGGGCTCCTCGCGCTCGAGCGGATCGCCCCGCCGCTACGCCGGGCTATGCTGCGGTTCCTTGCCCCACTGGCCGCCGAGAGCGCCGTCCTGCTCGGGGTCGTCCTGCTCGCCGACGCGGGGTCGCTGGACGCCGCCGCGGGCGCGATCGGGACGAGCGGGGCGGGTGCCGAGCTCCTGTTCGTCGCCCTCGGGGTCATCGCGGCGAGCGCCGCCGTCGTGCTCGTTGGCACCTCGGGAGGGTCCCCCGGAGATCGGGCCGTCGCCGGCGTGTTCGTCCTGACCAACGCCGTCCTGCTGCTGACGTTCGCCGGCGCCTCGGCGACCCCGGGCGTCGGGATCAGCGAGGGGTTCCCGTACTACCTGCTGCCCCCGATGCTCGCCGGCGTCTTTGCCGTGCTGGTCGCCCCGTGGCTCTTCCCGCGGGCGGAGGCGTTCGCACTGCCGGCGTCGTTCGTCGCCGCCGGCTGGGGGGTCGTCATCGGCGCGGACGTCCTCCGCCAGCCCCCCCTCTACGGGCCGGGGAACGCGGCCGGCCTCTACGCCATCGGCGGGGCTGGCGTGCTCGACCTCGTCTACCTCTCCGGCTTCCTCGGCCTGATCGCCGCGTGGGCCGCGCACCGACTGCTCGGCCGGAGCGACCGACCGGTCGGAACCCCGCTGCCGCGAACGCCTCCGGCTCCGTCGGCGCTGATCCGGCGCGCCTACCTCCACGGCCTGGACGGTGAGCTGAACGCCTCGCTCGCGGACGACGTCGAGGCGGTCCGGGCCGGGGTGCGGCAGACGCGACGGCTGCTCGGTCGGCCGGAGGCGGCGGAGGATCGACCCTGGGAAGGTCTCGCGGTCCCGGGCTGGGTCGTCGCCGACACCGCGAACCTCGAGGGCTCCGCCCGTGCCGGGACCGCGGACCCGCGGGAGGCGGTCCGGGCCTGGTTGACGGCCCGCGAGCTCGTGCGCCTCGCCGCCGCGCTCTCCCGGCCCCGCTTCGCGACCCTCGGTCAGCGCCTCGCGGCGTTCGCGATCGACGCGGGCGCGCTCGGCGCGGCCGGCGCTGCCGTCTTCGCCGGGATCGTCGCCGCGACCCCGGGCGGGCTCGGCGCCGTCCTCGGCTCGATCGCGTTCAACGCCGCGATCTACGGCATGGTCGCGGTCGCGCTGCTGTACTTCGCGCTGGGCGAGCTCTGGACCGGCGCGACCCTCGGCAAGCGGCTGATGGGGATCGAGGTGCGCGACCGCTCGCTCGGGGGAATCGGCGGCCTCGCGTCGCTCGTCCGGAACGTACCGCTGCTGCCGGCGATGACGTTCTACGCGCTCGGCCTCTCGATCGCCGTCGCGATCGCCATGCGGGGCGTCGGCCCGGGGACGTCGCTCGTCGGCCTCGGACTGCTGGGCGGCACCCTCGAGGTCGTCAGCCTCGCGCTGTTCGTCGTGCTCGGGGTCGCGGTCGCCGGGGTCCTCGGCGTCCTCGTGATGCGGCTGACGGCCGAGAGCCAGCGCGTCGGCGATCTCTGGGCCGGAACGTGGGTGCTCCGACGCCCTAGGGGCTCGGGCGGTCCGCCGCCGGGGGCGACGGCCCAGCGCCCGTCCGGCTGAGCGGGATCGCGATCGACGAGACGTTCGCGTCGCGTCCGTCCCGGTTCGTCAGGCGCTCGGTGTCGATGACGATCCGGCCGACCTCCACCTGACCCTCGAGGAACCGGCGACGGACGACCTCGACGACGTCGACCGCCTTGCCGATGGCGTTGCCTCGGGCCTTGACGACGACCGGCCCGGCCCCGGAGTTCAGCTGGGTGACGACCTGGAAGACGTAGGTCATCGTCGGCTTGAGGCCGATGAAGACGACCGGCCCGCGACTGTCGTCCTCGGGCATGGTCGAGCGCCATGCGAGACCGCGTACATGGCGTTTGTCGAAGCCGGCCCCGGGCGATCGGGCGCGTCGGCGTCGCGCTTCACAAAGGTTATCGCTCGGACCCCGTAGCCGCGGGTCGGGTCGTGCAGGGGTGGCCCAGCTTGGTCAAAGGCGCCAGGTTGAGGTCCTGGTCTCGTAGGAGTTCGTGAGTTCAAATCTCACCCCCTGCATCCCCTCGCCAGAGCCCGGGGCGGTCCGGCCCCCGGCCCGGCCCGGGCGGGCCCGTCCTTAAGGCGGCCACGCGCCTCCGTTCGCCGGACGATGGCCGAACGGCAGACGTCCTGCGGGGTCTGCGGCGCCGCGCTCTCGTCGTCGGCGCGCGAGTGCCCGCGCTGCCACGCCCCGGTCGGCGGCTCCGGGGGCCCTGGTGCCCCCGGGGCCGCGGGGGGCCCGGCCCCTGTCGGCGACCTCAGCCGTCGGCTCGCCCGCCTCACCCAGTGGGCCGGCGCGGCTCCGGCGCTCGGGGTCGAGTTTCCCGCCCTGCCGGCCTGGGCCGAGGAGGCCGCCGGACGCTCGCGCTCTCCGGAGCCCTGGTCGGAGGTCGTCCGCGGCGTCGAGCGGCTCGCCCAGCGCCGCCTCGGCGAGGCGTTCGACCGATGGGAGGAGAGGACGAACGGGCGCATCGGCCGCCTGGAGGCCTACTCGGTCGACAGCCGCCTCGAGCGGGGTCAGGTCGAGGACGCGATCCACGCGGCGAAGGTCGGCGACATCGCTCAGGCCCTCGCGACGTTCCAGCAGGTCGACCGGGTCGTCGCGCTCAAGGAGCGGCACCTCGACCAGGCGCGCGGCGACCTCGAGCGGCTGCTCGCTCTGCTGAAGGACCTCGAGGCGCTCGGGCAGGTCGAACCGGGGGAGCCGGCCGAGGTCGCGGCCGAGCTCGAGCGGGAGCTGCGCACCGGCCGCCTCGCCCCCCTCAAGTCCCGGCTCCGGCTGCTGCGGTCGCGCGCGGTGGCGCGCGCGCAGGAGGCGCTCCCCGGACTCGTCGGGGGGATCGGGGACCGCCTGGTCGCCGAACGGGACGCCGCCGGCGCCCCGGAGGACGTGCGGGAGCTCGCGATGGCCGCCCGGGCGGTCCTCGTCGGGAACGTCGAGGACGGCGTGCGCCGCCTTCGAGCGCTCGGGACGAAGCGGGGGATCCCGCTGCCGATCCGCGGCGTCCCCGGCCCGAACGGCGGGGACGCCGGGGCCTAGAGCACCCGTTCGAACAGTCGGACGTCCTCGCCCCACTCGTGCTTGTGGAGGACGCCGCCCTCGGCGAAACCGAGCTTGCGGAACAGCGCGCCGGCCGCCTGGAAGCGGGAGAGCGGGTCGGCCCAGAGGCTCGAGCCGTTCGACCGGCGGACCCACTCGATCACCTGGGTCAGCAGCGCGCGGCCGACGCCCTGGCGACGGGCCTCCGGCTCGACGGCGAGGTGCACGATGCGGAAGGTGCCGTGGCGCGGCTCGCAGCCGACGATCCCGACCAGGTGACCGCCCCGGCGGGCGGCGAAGTACGTCACGCCCTCCATCCAGCTCGTGAACTCGAGGGGCCCGGGCTGCCAGGCCTTGAGCAGCTCTCCCGGCAGCCCGTTCTCCGCCTCCCAGACCTTCTTGTAGAGCGAGCAGATCGCGGGGATGTCCTGGTGGGTGACGCGCTCGACCGAGAGCTCGACGGCCGGCTTGTCGCCGGACGGCGGCGCCCGCTCGGCTCGCCGGTCCGACCCTTGCCCCGTTGCCACGCTGGGTCCCCCGATGAACGAGCGACCGCCTACGAGCGCGGGCGCTCTTGAACCTTGCTGGGCCGCCGAGCGCTACGGCGTGTGGCGCGACGGCGTACGGGGGAACGGCGTCGTCTCGCGGATGTGCTCGCGGCGCAGCATCCAGCGGAGCAGCCGCTCGATCCCGAGCCCGAAGCCGGCGTGGGGCACGCTGCCGTGTCGGCGCAGGTCAAGGTACCAGTCGTACTCCTCGACGCTCGCCCCGCTCGCGCGCAGGCGCTCCGTGAGGAGGGCGAGGTCGGTCTCGCGGCACGAGCCGCCGATCATCTCCCCGTAGCCCTCCGGGGCGAGGAGGTCCGCCGCCTCCACGGTCCTCGGGTCGTCCGACGAGCGGAGCATGTAGAACGCCTTGAGCTCCTTCGGAAAGTGCGTCACGAAGAGCGGCTGGCGCGCCTCCACGGTGAGCGCGCGCTCCTCCGCCGTGCCGAGGTCGCTGCCCCAGCGGACCGGGAACCCCTGGGCGGCCAGGCGGTCGATCGCCTCCGCGTAGCGCAGGCGGGGGAACGGTGCCTCGAGCGCCCGCAGTTCCTCCGGCGGACGGCCGAGGGCGGCGAGCTCCGCCGGTCGTCGCTCGGCGACGGCGTGCGCGACGTCGACGATCATCCGCTCCTCGAAGGCGAGGAGCGCCGCGAGGTCGCACCAGGCGAGCTCGACCTCGAGATGGAGGTACTCGGTGAGGTGGCGGGGCGTCCGCGACTTCTCGGCCCGGAACGACGGCGTCAGCGCGTAGACGCGCTCGTTCGGGAACAGGAGCGCCTCGAGGTAGAGCTGCGCCGTCTGGGAGAGGTAGCCGGGACGACCGAAGTAGTCAATCTGGAACGCCTCCGCGCCGCCCTCCGCGGCGTTGCCGGAGAGCACCGGGGGCGTCGTCTCGAGGACCTCCTCCCTCTCGAGGAACTCCCGCAGCGCCCGCAGCAGGTCGGCCTTGATGCGGAACGTCGCGACGTGCTCCTGCGAGCGCACGACCAGGTGGCGCTTGTCGAGGCGGAACTCCTCGCCCTGGTCCGCGAAGATCGGGAACGGCTCGCCGGCATGGAGGACGCGGACGGCGCTCGCGCGCACCTCGCGGCCGCCGGGGGCGCGCCGGTCCTCCGCCACCGTCCCGTCGACCTCGACCGCCCCCTCGACCTGGACGTGCTCGGCGGCGTCGAACGCCGCGTCGCCGAGGACGTCCCGCTTGGCGGTCACCTGGACCTGACCGGTCCGGTCGCGGAGGACGAAGAACAGGATCCCTCCGCTCGAGCGGGAACGCAGGACCCAGCCGCGCAGGCGGAGCGGCCGCCCGAGCGCCTCCGGGGCGAACGCCCGCACGACCGTCGCGAACGGCTCCGGGGTCACTGGTACTCCCGCCACTTGTGTCCGCACTTCGTGCACTCGAAGATCCGCGTCTCCGGTTCGTCCGCGCCGCGCGTCTGGCGGAGGACCCAGTAGGCCTCGCCGTTGCCGCACTTGGGGCACGTCTCCTCCGCCTTCGGCAGGGTCGCCACCTTCGTCTCCACGACGGCGACCTCTCGCCCCTGGGGCGTCGAGCGACCGACCTCGACCCCGCGGCCGAGCGGCATCGTGTGGCCGCAGCCGGAGCAACGCCAGACGTGGGCCGCGCGGTCCGGCCGCATCAGCCGTTTGCACTTCGGACAGAACATGGGAGCCGATTGGAGCGGGCGCGGGTTCTTTACGCTTCGGCGCGCGGCTAGCCCGACAGCTGCTCGGGGGGCCCGGCGCTCGACGCGGGCGCGCCCGGGGGGGCGACGCTGAGGGGGAGCGGCGAGGGCGCCGCCCCCGGTCGCAGCAGCTGGCGCATGTGCTCCCAGCGGCGCTGGAGGTCGGCCTGGGTGCCGATGTCGTGGCGGACGTAGTAGCGCCCGCGGACGTGCCGGAGGGCGCTCTCGACCCGCGTCGCCGCCTCGTGGACCGCGCTCGCCTCGCCGACGAGCGCGACCGCTCGGCTCGTCCCGAGGCGCACGGTCGCCGGACCGGCGGCCTCGACGCTCCCGTACAGGACGTGGACCCCCTCCGCCTCGACCTTCGCCTCGTCGATCTCCAGGAGGCCGCCGGGCTCGGCGCGGCTCCCGTAGCCGGGGGGGACGAGGTAGCGTACGACGGTCGACCGTCGCCGGAACCGGACGAGGTTGCGCTCGAGATGCCCGTGGGCGATCCCGAGCAGGAGGTCGGAAAGGTTGCCTTCCTCGTACAGCGTGAGGGCGTTGATCCCCTCCGGGTCGCCGAAGCGGACGTTGCACTCGAGCAGCCGGGGGCCGTCCGCCGTCAGCATGAATCCGCCGTAGAGCACCCCGCGATAGGAGAGTCCCTCGGCGCGGAGCGCCCCGACCGCACCCTCCAGGACGCGGACCGCGGCGGCGACGTCGTCCGTCGAGAGGAACGGCAGGAGATGGTCGCGTTGGGAGTAGGAGCCCATGCCTCCGGTGTTCGGTCCCTGGTCCCCCTCGAGCGCCCGCTTGAAGTCCTGCACCGCCGGCATCGCGCACAGGCCGTCGTCCGTGACGAACGCCATGAGGCTGAACTCCTCGCCCGCCAACCTCTCCTCGAGAACGGCGACCGACCCCTGGAGCAGGAGGCTTTTGGCGTACGTCGCGCCGTCGCGCGCCTCCGCGAAGTCCGAGCCCTGGACCCACACGCCCTTGCCGGCGGTCAGCCCGCTCGGCTTCACGACGAACGGCGCGCCGAACGCCGCGACCGCGGCGTCGACGTCGCTCTCGGAGCGCAGGACGGCGAACTTCGGCTGGTCGGGGACGCCGTGGCGGGCGAGGAGCTCGCGGCAGAACGCCTTGGACGCCTCGAGCTGGGCCGCCGCGCGGTCCGGGCCGACCGTCGCGAGCCCGGCGGCGCGCAGCCGGTCCGCGAGGCCGGCGGCGAGGGGGGCCTCGGGGCCGACGACCACCCCGTCGACCTTCTGGGCGGTGGCGAAGGCGACGAGTCGATCGATCTCCTCCGCGCCCGCCCGCAGGACGGCCGGCGCGTCCCGGTCGAGCCCCGGGTTCGCGTTCGGGCTCGCGACGACGACCTCGGCGCGGGCGCGGCGGAGCCCGACGGCGATCGCGTGCTCCCGGGCGCCGCCGCCGACGACGAGCCAGCGGACCATCGAGCGGCCCCACGGACCGGAGGTTAAAGGCCCGGCGGAACGGCGGCGGCCGCCGTCCTCCCCGCGCCGCCATCGTTAAGTGTCGGACCTAGGTGGCAACCGTTCCCGGGGGCCTCCGATGGAGATCCGCGTCGTCGAGAAGGAGCACGACCTCCTGCGGGTCGAGCTGCCGAAGGGCGAAGAGACGCTGCTCGTCCCGCTGGTCGAGGCGCTCCAGCGCGAGGAGAAGGTCGTCGAGGCCCGCTACCTGCTCGGGCATCCGTTCCTCGACCGACCGACCCTGCAGATCCGCACGAAGGGCGAGAAGCCCCAGCAGGTGCTCAAGCGTGTCCTGAAGGAGCTCACCGACCTCTACGACGACCTCCTCACCGACTTCGAGAAGAAGGCGGACAAGGTCAAGGCCTGACGCCGCGCGGGCTCCGATGCTGAAGGAGTGCGCCCAACACGGCTACTTCCGGGCGGAGAACTGCCCGGTCTGCGGCCAGGCCGGGCGGTTCATCCTCAACGACCGCGAGCTCGACCACCTCGGCCGCGTCCTCACCGGCATCCTGCGGCACTTTCCGGACCGGTACGGGCTGTCGGTCGACGCGCACGGCTGGGTCGAGCTGGGCGCGATCGCCCGGGCGATCTCCCAGCGCCACCCGGTCTACCGCTGGCTCCGCCCCCAGCACCTGGTCGCGATCGCGGAGACCGACGGGAAGGGGCGCTACGAGGTCCGCGACGATCGGATCCGGGCGACGTACGGCCACACGCTCGAGATCGAGCTCGACCTGCCGACCGACGACATCCCGGAGCACCTGTACTACCCGGTGACCTCCGAGGAGGCGGCGATCGTGCTCGAGGTCGGCCTCCGCCCCTCCGACCGGCGCAAGGTCCACCTCTCGAAGACCGCCGCGGACGCCGTCGCCGCCGGCAAGGTGCGCACGCCGGAGCCGATCGTGCTCGAGGTCGACGTCCGGCGGGCCCAGCAGGACGGGATCGTCATCATGCAGGCCGGCAAGACCGTCTATCTCGCGGACCGCATCCCGGCCGAGCTCCTGCGTCGCTCCGAGGCCCCCGCCGACGGGACGCCGTCCTAGCCGAAGCCGTCGTTCCCGACGTTCGACTCGTACTGGGTCTGCACGTAGACGCTGATCGTCGGGCCCGTCCCCGGCGCGTAGGGGTTGCTCAGCACGAACGAGTAGTTGTCGGTGTAGAGCGACGTGAAGACGATGCGTCCGGAGCCCTCGCTCGGCGTCGACCAGACCGGCGTGCCGCTGCCGTTCTCGAGCAGGTTCGACCACTGGCTCGCGTTGTAGACGGAGACCGAGACCTCGGCCCCGTGCGGAACGAGGCTCGTGAAGTTGCCGACGACGTAGTCGCCGCCGGTGACCTCTCCGGCCGCGAACGCCACCACGCCGGGCGCGACGCGGTACGTCCCGGAGGTCGTCAGCGGGTCCGCGACGTTCGGCGGACCGGTGATCACGGCGTCGACCAGCGTCCACGCGAGCCCGACCGCGACCCCGACGACGATCAGGGCGCGCAGCCAGCCGGCGAGAGCGATCCGTCGCCGCACGGCGACCGGCGCCCCCGGTAGCGCCCCCGCCGGCACCGGCCTATCCGCTCCGCAGATCCCGCAGGCGCTCGCCCCGGGGGCGACGGCGGTCCCGCAGAACCGGCACGACCCCCACGCGGCGGCGTCCGCGACCATCGCGGTCGGACCCGGGGGGGGCCCTTTTCGGGTTTCGTACGAACCCCGGGGGGGGCACTAGGCCTTGCGCTTCGGGACCGCGACGTTCAGGAGGACGTTCTTCGTCCGCGTGTAGCCGGCGACGACCCCGATCCCCTGCTCGGAGCCGAGGCCGCTCTCCTTGTGCCCCCCGAACGGGGTCTGGGGGAACGTCAGGGGGGGCTCGTTGACGACCACGATGCCGGCCTCCAATCGGCGGGCGGCGTAGTGGGCGGTCGCGAGGTCGCGCGTCCAGACCCCGGCGCACAGCCCGAACGCTGTCGCGTTGGCGAGGCGGATCCCCTCCTCCAGGTCCGCGCAGGAGAACGTGGCGAGCACCGGCCCGAAGATCTCCTCGCGGACCGCCCGAGAACCCGGGTCGAGGCCGTCCAGGACGGTCGGCTGGACAAAGTTGCCGTCGGCGACCGTCCCGCCGGTCGCCTTCGCGCCGCCGGTGACGAGGCGACCGCCGTCCTCGCGGGCCGCGCGGACGTAGTCGAGGACGCGGGCCTCCTGCTCCCGGGAGACGAGGGGTCCCATCTCCGTGTCGGACTCGAGGCCGGGCCCGAGCTTGGTCGCCTCGGCGATCGCGCGGAGCTTGGCGAGCAGCGCCTCGCGTACCGCCTCGTGGACGATCAATCGAGAGCCGGCCCAACACATCTGGCCGGCGTTGCCGAAGATCCCGAGGGCGACCCCGCGGGCCGCGCGGTCGAGGTCGGCGTCCGGCAGGACCAGGACCGGGCTCTTCCCCCCGAGCTCGAGCGTCGCCGGGATCAGCCGCTCGGCGGCGATCGCGGCGATCCGCCGTCCGACCTCGCCGCTCCCCGTGAACGACACGGACCGGCACCTCCGGTCGCGGACGAGCACTTCCCCGAGGCGACCGCCCGGCCCCGGGACGACGTTGAGGACCCCGTCCGGGATCCCGGCGTCCCGGGCGAGGCGACCGAGGCGGATCGCGGTCAGCGGCGTCAGGCTCGCCGGTTTGAGCACGGCCGTGTTCCCGGCCGCGAGGGCGGGCGCCACCGAGCGCATGGCGAGCAGCAGCGGGTAGTTCCAGGGGGCGATGTGGACCGTGACCCCGAGCGGCTCGCGGACCGTGTAGTTGAAGCGGCTGCCCGGCACCGGGATCGTCGTACCTTCGAGCTTGTCGGCGAGACCGCTCACGTACTCGAGCGTGCGGACGACGAATCCGATGTCGATCCGCGCCTCGCGGAGGGTCTTGCCCATGTTGCGGGTCTCGAGGGTCGCGAACTCCTCGAGGTGCTCTCCGAGCAGCCGGGCGAGCTTCGCGAGCGCCCGGGCACGCTGCGTCCCATCGCCGCCGGCCCAGTCGGTCGACTCGAAGGCGCGCTGCGCGCTCTCCATCGCCCGCGACGCGTCCTCCGCGTCCCCGACCGCGACGCGCGCCAGCGGACGGTTCGTGGACGGGTCGAGGAGCTCGTCGGTGGCTCCGCCGGAGGCCGGGAGCTCCGCCCCGCCGACGATCAGCCCGTACGCCGCCTCGCCCGCCATCGCGGGGCTCGACCCTCCGGCTCAGATAGCCGTTAGGGGGCCTGGCGGCGGCGGAGAGGGTAGGCGCGTCCCTTCCACGTCACCGCCCCGCCGCGCAGCCCGCGGGCGAGCGACGTGAGCACGGCCCGGACGTAGAACCCGACCGCGACCGGGAACAGCAGTCCGTACGCCGCCGGTGCCCCGACGGCACGGGCAAACGCCGCGTGCTTGCCGAAGAGGGCGACCTCCAGCACCGCGCCGAGGACGACCAGGGGGAGGCTCCCGAGGAGCGCGCCGACCGGAAGCAAGGCGAGCGGCAGCCAGAACAGGCCGACCAGCCCGGCGAGGAAGCCGAGCTGGCGCGTCGCCGAGAAGTCGGTGCCGTGCACGTTCTTCAGGATCCCCTCGAACATCTCCTCCCGGTCCCGGTACATGCGGGTCGAGGCGAGGCCCGGCGCCCAGGCGATGCGGAGCGGCCGGCCGGCCGCCCGGAACCTCCGGGCGATCGCCACGTCCTCGAGCACCGTTCCGCGCACCGCCTCGTGCCCTCCGAGCGCCTCGTAGTCGGAGCGCCGCACGAGCCAGAACTGGCCGTTCGCCATCGCCGCGCGCGACCGGGGCCGATTGACGCGCGGCGCGCGGAAGTACGTCAGGACCATCTGGACGTAGAACGGGAGCACGACGCGCTCCCAGAACGAGCGCATCTCCACCCGGGGGGCGAGGGTCGTCAGCGCGGCGCCCTCGCGCTGCGCCCAGGCGAGCGTCGTGCGGAGCGCCGCGCGGTCGAGCCGCACGTCGGCGTCCAGGAACAGCAGCCAGTCGCCGCGGCTCGCCCGGGCCCCGGTCCAGCACGCCCAGTTCTTCCCGACCCAGCCGTCCGGCAGCGGCGGCTCGTCGATCAGGCGTACCGCCGGACCGCGCGCACGGGCGACCTCCCGGGTCCGGTCGCTCGAGCCGCCCTCCACGACGAGGATCTCCTCGGGCGGTTCGTCCTGCCCCAGAAGGCCGTCGAGCGCCGGGCCGAGCTCCTCCTCCTCGTCGCGCGCGGCGAGGACGACGCTCAGACGGACCGGCGGACCCCGGACCCCCGGGGGCGCGGGGTCGAGCCGCGGCATCCGTCGCGCGAGCCAGAGGGCCGCCCCCTGATAGAGCAGGACGACGATCGTGGCAACGACCGCGAGGGGCACGACCTCCGGAGCCAGCACCGTCGCTCGTAGACGCGCGCTGATAAAGGCCCGTTCGCTGGAAGTCCCGGGGGGCCCACGTTGGCGACCGTGGAGCACCCGCGGATACGGCCGGGGACCCTCGAGGACCGCGAGTACCAGGGGGCGATCGCCCGCGTCGCGATCGACCACAACACGCTCGTCGTCGTTCCCACCGGCCTCGGGAAGACGGCGATCGCCCTGCGCGTGGCGGCCGAGCAGCTCCTGCGCGAGCCGACCCGGTCGGTCCTGATCCTCGCGCCAACGCGGCCGCTGGTCGTCCAGCACGCTCGGGAGGTCGGGCGCACGCTGTTCGCGCCGGAGCCGCTCGTCCTCACCGGCGCGATCTCGCCGGAGCGGCGGGGGGAGCTGCTGCGGCCGCCCCAGGTCGTCGTCGCCACGCCCCAGGTCATCGCGAACGACCTGGAGGGCGGCCAGTTCCCTCTGGAGACCTTCGCCCTCCTCGTGTTCGACGAGGCGCACCGGGGGGTCGGCGACTACCCGTACGTGGCGATCGGCCGACGGAACCGCGACGGACCGCGCGCCCGCGTGCTCGCGATGACCGCCTCGCCCGGAGGCAGCCTCGAACGGATCCGCGAGGTCTGGGCGAACCTCGCCATCGAGCGGTTCGAGTACCGGACCGAGCAGAGCCCGGACGTCGCGCCGTACCTGCACGGGATCGGCGTCGAGACGATCACGGTACCGGTCCCCCCCGAGGTTCGCCACCTCGCGATCCTGCTCCGCGCCGCGGTGAGCCGCGCCGCCCGGACGCTGTCGAGGCTCGGCCTCCTGGCGGAAGGCGAGGTGAACCGACGGGCCGTCCTCGCCGTCGGCGAGCAGCTCCACCGCCGGGTGGCCGCCGAGCGGGCGAGCGGCTCGGCGTCGCCGGCCCGGCTCTGGGAGGCGGTCACCGCCCAGGCGGTCGTGATGAAGGGGCTTCATGCGCTCGACCTGACCGAGAGCCAGGGGATCGACGCGCTGCGCGAGTTCTTCACTCGCCAGAGCCCGACCCCGGGCCGGCGGGTCACGCCGGCGCAGCGGGCGTTCCTGGGCGACCCGGACGTCCTCGAGGTGCGGCGACGGCTGGAGAGCCTGACCCTCGAGCATCCCAAGATCGGCCGTGCGGTCACGCTGGTCCGTGACGAGCTCCGCGCCCGGCCCGGCGCCCGCGTGATCATCTTCTCGCAGTACCGCGACACCGTCGACCGGTTGGTCGAGGAGTTCGAGACCCTCCACGACCCCGAGGTCCGGGCGGCCCGCTTCGTGGGACAGGCGACGCACGGGAGCGACCCCGGACTCTCGCAGCGGGAGCAGGTCGGCCTGCTCGACCGGTTCCGGGCCGGCGAGGTCAACTGCCTGGTCGCGACCTCGGTCGCCGAGGAAGGGCTCGACATCCCGTCCACCGACCTCGTCGTGTTCTACGAACCGATACCGGACGTCATCCGCACGATCCAGCGCCGGGGCCGCACCGGCCGGGCGCGCGAGGGCCGGGCGGTCGTCCTGGTCGCCGAGGGGACGCGCGACGAGGGGCTGCACCGCTCCGCCTTCGCCCGCGAGAAGCGCATGCACGCGATGCTCGAGCGGGTGCAGCAGGAGGCGGCCGGCGGGCACTCCCCGCCGCCTCCCGCCGCGCGGAACGTCCAGCGGCTCCTGTCGGAGTTCCGCTAGCGGCCGGTGCTCCCGAATCCCCCGCGTCGGCTCGCCATCGGGGCCACGCGCCCTCGACGCATCACCGTCGGCGTCTCGGCGACGAGGCGGGCCTGCGCGATCCGGTCCCCGGCCGCGATACGGTAGCGGCCCGGGAACAGGAACGTGAGCGGGACCAGGACCTCCCCGGCGTAGTCGCGGTCGATCGTCCCGGGGGCGTTCACCATCAGCACCCCCCGGGACGAGAGTCCGCTGCGCGGCCGGACCTCGAGGAACGTCCCGGGGGGACATCGGACGCGCAGGCCGGTGCGCACGAGCGTGACGCGACCGTAGCGGAGGAGCGCCGGCGCGGCCGCGGCGAGGTCGAAGCAGGCCGAGCCGTCCGTCGCGCGGGACGGCAGGCGCGGCGCGGAGCCGTCGCGCAGGAACTCCACGCGGACCGACCGGGCGCGGGTCGCCACGTCCGAGCGAGCGGAGCGCGTTCTTAGGCGGTGCGCCCGGACCGGTGGACGGGGGGCTCGGGGTCGTCCGGCGGCGTCCCCTGGGAGGAAAGCCAGCGGGCGACCAGATGGCCCTCGGCGCGCCGCAGGAGCTTTCCGAGCCCCGGACCGCTGCGGCCCGTGGAACGCGCGAGCCGACCGAGCGTGACGCGACGAGGGATCGCGTAGTAGCCCAGCGCCCAGGCGCGCGCCAGCATGCGGCCCTGGAGCGGCGTCAGCTCCCCGTCCGCGCGGTCGGCGACCGAGAGGCGCCCGCTCGTCCGGACGAGACGGTACGGGAACTCCTCCTGGTCGAGGCGACGCAGGACCCGTCGGATCGCCCGCTCCTCCCCGTGGAACGAGGCGACGGTCTCCTCGGCATCGACCCGGAACGGGGCCGCCGGGGTGATCCCGCCCCCGGCGAGCGCGAGCCACCGCCGCAGCCGTTCCGGGTTGCGCTGGCGCGCGAGCACGACGTACTCCCGGCTGCGCGGCCGGACGTCGACGACCTCGAAGCTCGAAAGACCGTACAGCGCCCGGATCCGACGCGCGTCCCGGCCGAGTTCCGCCGCCGAGCGGAGCGCCCCGCGCCGTCGGACGCGGAGGAGCTCGAGGCGCGAGCCCTCCTCGAGGCGGAGCGTCTGCAGCAGCTCGATCTCCTCGAACTTCTCGAAGAGGCCCGGGGGGACGACCCCCAACCGGACGAGGTCGTCCGTGCGGAAGCGCAGCGTGACCGCCTGCATGACCCCGGCCGGGCGCCGAGGCGAGGTTCCGTTATGAACCCTCGTCCGGCGCCCCTCGGCGCAGGTTAATACGCGGTCCGGCTCGCCGGGAGCCGTGGCGTTCCGGTCGCTCGGCGAGTTCCTCGAGGAGCTCGAGCGGAGGGGGGACCTCGTCCGGGTGCGCTCGCCGATCTCGCGGGACCTCGAGATCGCCGAACTGACCCAGCGGGTGCACCGGGCCGACGGCCCGGCCCTCCTGTTCGAGAACGTCACCGGCGCGACGATGCCGGTCGCCACGAACGTCCTCGGCGCCGAGCGACGGATCGCCCGGGCCCTCGGGGCGGAACGGATCGCCGAGGTCGCAGCTCGGGTCGAGCAGCTGACGCGCCTGCGACCCCCCGCGGGCCTCGCGGGCGCGCTGCGCGACCTCGAAGGCACGATCGCGACGCTCTCGAGCCTGCGCTCCCTCGCCCCGAAGCGGGTCCGCTCCGCGCCGTGCCAGGAGGTCGAGGAGCCGACGGTCGACCTCGACCGCCTCCCGATCCTCAAGTGCTGGCCCGGGGACGGGGGCCGGACCGTCACGTTCCCGGTCGTGATCACGAGCGACCCGGAGACCGGCCTGCAGCACACGGGGATCTACCGCCTCCAGCAGTACGGCCCCCGGACGCTCGGCTTCCATGCCCAGCTGCACCGCGTCGGCGCGAACAACCTGCGCAAGTGGGCCGCTCGCGGCGAGCGGATGCCCGTCGCCGCGGCGATCGGCGCGGAGCCGGCGACGGTCTTCAGCGGGCTCGCCCCGGTCCCCGAGGGGATCTCCAACTTCGCCTTCGCCGGCCTCCTCCGTTCGGAAGCGGTCGAGCTGGTGCGCGCCCGCAGCGTCGACCTCGAGGTCCCGGCCTCGGCCGAGATCGTGCTCGAAGGCTACGTCGACCCGACGGAGCGCGCCGTCGAGGGCCCGTTCGGGGACCACACCGGCTACTACTCGGCTCCCGAGCCGTTCCCCGTGTTCCACGTCGAGCGCATCACGCGGCGGGCGCGCCCGGTCTACCTCGGGACGGTGACGGGCCGGCCCCCGACCGAGGACGCCGCCCTCGGCAAGGCGGTCGAGCAGATCTTCCTCCCGGTGATCCGTCTCGTGCTCCCCGAGGTCGTCGACATGAACCTCCCCGAGGAGGGCCTGTTCATCAACGTCGCGATCGTGGCCGTGCGCAAGAGCTACCCCGGGCACGCGCGCAAGGTGATGCACGCGCTCTGGGGCCTCGGGCAGATGATGTTCGTCCGGTACATCGTCGTGGTCGACGACGACGTCAACGTCCACGACCTCTCGGAGGTCCTCTACCGGGTCGGGCTCCAGGCCGACCCGGCCCGGGACCTCGAGCTCGTCGAGGGGCCCGTCGACCAGCTCTCGATCTCGAATCCCCTGCCGAACTACGGGGGAAAGGTCGGCATCGACGCGACCCGCAAGCGTCCGGAGGACGGTTTCGGGCGACCGTGGCCCGACGAGATCCGCCCCGACCCGGCCGCGGCGGCAGCGGCCGAGCGGATCGTCCGTGCCGAGCCGGCGCTCGAACGGCTGTGGAAGCGGCCGAGCGCGTGAGCGGGCGGCCGGCCCGGTCCGGCCGGATCCGGGAGCTGGGACGGTTCCTCGAGATCCAGAACGTCGGGCTCAACCTCCCGTTCGCGGTCGCCTTCCTCCTCATCGCTGCGGTCGGCCTTCCGCCGTGGGAGCCGTTCCTCCTGGTCGTCGTCGCGTTCCTCGCGGCACGGAACGCGGGGCATGCGTTCAACCGCTGGGCCGACCGCGACCTGGACGCCGCCAACCCGCGCACCGCCGACCGCGCCCTGCCGGCCGGACGCCTCTCCGGTCGGTTCGCGCTGGCCGTCACGGCGGCGAGCGGCGCGGTCCTGCTGATCGCCGCCGGCCTGCTCAACCGCCTCGCGCTCGAGCTCGCCCCGGTGGCGCTCGGTCTCGTGCTGGGCTACAGCTACTCGCGGCGGCTCGGCGCCGCCACGACGGTCTACCTCGGGCTGGTCGAGGCGATCACCCCGGCGGCGGCGTTCGTCGCGCTCCGCGGGAGCCTGCCGCTCACGGCGGGGCTCGCCGTCGCCGCGATCCTCGCCTGGGGCACGGCGTTCGAGACGGTCCACAGCCTCGGCGACCTCGCGAGCGACCGTCGGCTCGGGCTGCGCTCGCTCGCGACGTCGCTCGGGGAGCGGCGGGCCCGCCGCCTGGTCGTCGTGCTGCACGCCACGTCGCTCGCGCTTCTCGCGGCGTTCGGTCTCGCCGAACACCTTCGACTCCCCTACCAGCTCGGGATCGCGGCGATCGCCGTCGGGGTTGCGGCAGGGGACCGCGGCCTGCTCGCCGGGGCGCCCCCCGCGACCGTCTTCCGCCGTCACTTCGCCCTCGCGACGGTGTTTCTCGCGGCCACCGCCTGCGCCGTCTTCCTCCCGTGGCCCTGACGGGCCCGGTCGGCGAGTTAATGTGCGGCGGCCGCCCCCCCGGCGCCGAGGTCCATGCCGCAGGTCGTCATCGGGCTCTCCGCCCGCGATTTCCGGAGCACCAACGAGGTCTGGAGACTCGCCAAGCGCCACCTGAACCCGGCGGTCCGCCGACGGATCGGCTGGCGGGGCCGCTCGAGCTTCCTACGGGAGCTCGTGCTGTACGGCTTCGAGCGGGCGAGCGAGGACCCGGCCGGCTTCCTCCGAGGCGTGCGCGACGCCCGGGACCCGCTCTTCGGCCGCCGGGGGCGGGGCGACGCGGCCGCGGAGCGGCGCGAGGCGCTCGTCGCGGCGTGGGGACACGTCTTCCCCGACTCCGGCGGGAGCGGGCGGGTGCGACGCCCCTCCCCGCGCGGCGACGGCCCGCCGTGACCTTCGGACCGGACCCGGAGGCGCCGTGAGGACGGTCGAACGGCTGGAAGGTCTCGCCCTTGCAGGGAGGGCGAGCGTCGGCGCGCTCTCGCTCGAGGTGCCGTGCCTCCTGACGACGCTCCCGCCGGGGGAGAGCGACGCCGGGGCGTTCGTCACCTCCGGGACCGCCCCGTCCGGCGTTCGCCGCCTCGTGCTCGGGCTCGGGGAGGCGCGCCTCCCCCTCGAGGTTCCGATCCCGGCCCCCGAGATCGCGCCGACCGGCTCCGGGGTCGTCGACCTCGGGGACGGCGCTGCCCTCCTCCACGCCCCGTGCACGCCGGAGGGGCTGCGGGAGCTGCGAGCCCTCCGGCCGGCGCTGCTCGTGCTCGGCAACGCGAGGGCGCTCTGGAACGACGGCGAGCCGTTCGTCCGCGCCGTCCGTGCGATCCGCGGCGAGCTCGGCGCCGAGCCCCTGCTGTGGACCCCGCGGCTCGCGCTGCCGCACCGGCTGCCGATCCTCGTCTACCTCGGGGTCGACCTGCTCGACACGACCGACGGCGAGCTCCGCTCGGCCGGCGGCGAGTTCCTCGACCCGGCGCTCGGGCCCCGCCCCCTCCCGACGAACGACGCGGATCGGGGATGCGACTGCCCCGCGTGCGCGTCGACGCCGGCCGGGCCCCTGCGCGAGCACGCCGCGGTCGCCTACCGGCGCGCGTGGCTCGAGGCGCGGGCGGCGTTGCGACGGGGCTCTCTGCGCGAACTGGTGGAGGCGCGTCTCGCCGCCGAGCCGGCCTCCGCCGAGATGCTGCGGTACGCGGACGCGGAGCTCGCCGACCTGCTCGAGTCCCGTACGCCGGTCACCGGCGACCGCCCCCACGCGTTCGTCCACGCCGAGTCGCTCCGCCGGCCCGAGATGCGCCGCTTCCGCGAGCGGCTCCTCGAACGGTACCGCCCGCCCGCCTCCAAGAGCGTCCTCCTCCTCGTCCCGTGCTCCCGGACCAAGCCGTACCGTCGGTCGCCGTCGCACCGTCGGTTCGCCGGGGCGCTCGACGGACTTCCCGCCGCTGAGCGGGTCCAGGTCGTGTCGATCAGCTCGCCGATCGGGGTCGTCCCCCGCGAGCTCGAGGACGTCCCCCCGGCCCGACACTACGACGTGCCGGTGACGGGCAGCTGGACCGCGGAGGAGCGAGCGATCGTGGAGCGTGGGCTCCGCCACCTCCTTCGCAACGGCTCCTACCGCCACGTCATCGTCCACCTGGACCCGGAGGAGTACCGGTTCGTCCACGACATCGTGGACGGTGCCGGGCCGGAGGTCGTCGGTACCTGCGTGGACGACCGGCCGACCGCCGCCGCAGCGATCGCCCGCCTGCACGAGGGCCTCGCGACCGCCCTCCAGGGCGAGCCGGCGGTCCCCGGCGGTCCGCTGTCGGTCGTTGCCGAGGAGCTCCGGGAGCTCGCCAGCGTCCAGTTCGGGCGCCTCGCGGGCGAGCGACTGTTCGCCCGGCCGGTGCGCCTTGCCGGGCGACCGTGGTTCCAGCGCGTGACGGACGGTCGGAACGACCTCGCCACCGTCCGGGAGGAGCGGGGCCTGTTCCATCTGACGGTCGCCGGGGCGCTCCGCCTGGGGGAGACCGTGCCGCGCGTCGACGTCGAACCCGGGCTCTCGCTCGAGGGCGACCTGTTCGCGCCGGGCGTCCTCGGGGCCGACCCCGCCATCCGCGCCGGCGACTCGGTCGGGCTGTTCCGGAACGGCGTGCTCGCCGCCGTCGGCGAGGCCGCCCTCCCCGGTCCGCTGCTCGGCGATCTGCGTCGGGGGCTCGCGGGCCGGGTCCGGCACCGTCACCATGCCGGCCCCGACACCGCCAAGACGCCCCCGACCCCTGCGCCCGCGGGCCGGTAGTCGAGTGGCGAAGATGCCGCGCTTACAACGCGGAGGTCGGCGGTTCGATTCCGCCCCGGCCCATCGGGCGGCCCCTTCGTGCGGTTCGCCTCCGCTCACCGCAGGCAGGCCCATCCCACGGGGTGGTCACCCGACTCACTCTAGCCGCCACCGGGTGCTCCTTCAGACACCGCGCTCGCGTGCGTTGCGGAGGCGAAGTCGACGCCGGAGACGTTGACGACGGCCTGCCACGCGGCCTCCTGGTTGGCGCGATCGTGGAGGTGCGGATGACGCATCGCCTCCATCGGGCCGGTGAGCTTCTTCGGCGCCGAGGCGAAGAACTGGCCCGAGACGTCGGTTCCGAACTCCGATGCTTGGAGGTAGCGACGGGCAGAGGTCTCCGGCGTCTGGGACATGCCGGGAATGAGCTTCACGAGTGGGATGAACATCCACTTCAGGGCCGGCGAAGCGTTCCGCGACGCCTTGGTGTCGGGCGCGCTACCGGGGGCGACGGCGTACACAGCCATGCCGGAGGGTAGCCGGCGGGCCAGTGCCGCGGCCCACCAAGCAACCATGAGCTTCGCGTCGGCATAGGCCCGGTTGGGCTCGTACTTCACGTTCGGCCCGCTGCGCACCAGGGCTTCGATGGCGGCGGTGCGGTCACCATGGTGGTGTCTGGCCGCGAAGGCTGCCACGTCGGTGTACTTGAACATCGGGACGTCCCCACGAGCGGGTTCCGCGCCGGCGATAACGATCCGCGCGCTGGGGCCAAGCAGGCCGGCGCCGAGCAACCCGACGGTCAGTTGATGATGGCCGATGAGCGGGGCCTGATCCGCCTCGATCCCCGCCGCAGTGAGTACGCGCTTCTTCCCTCCGACCATCCCGGCATTTAGCAGAAGGAAATCGATCGGCCGACCTAACCGGACCAGCTCGGCGAGGGCGGATTGAACGCTGGTCGACGAGTCCAGATCCAGCTCCAGCGGCGTGAAAACCTGGGTCTTGGTCTCCGCCGAGAGTTGAGCGGCCGTTTCTTGAGCTCGGGCCAAGCTGCGTCCGGTGACGATGACTTGGCGGTAGCTCTGGACGGCGAGCAGTTTGGCCGCCTCGTAACCGAGCCCGGAGGTGGTGCCGGTAACGAGAGCGATCGAGCGCTTCATGAGAGGTCTCCTCGCGACGTCATGGTGGCCTTGCTAATTTGGAACTACTTGGTACTATAATAGGAGGATGGTCGGATGCGAGGATTTTTGAACTAGGTAGTTTTGAACTAGGTCGATCACAATACCATCATGGCGCGTGGACGACCGCGCAGCTTCGACGAGCTGGAAGCCCTGGAGAAGGCAACCCAGGTATTCTGGTCGAAAGGCTACGACGGTGTGACGATCGACGACCTCGTCGCCGGGATGGGCGTTGGTCGGCCAAGCTTGTATAGAGTCTTCGGGGACAAGCGGACGCTGTTCTTGCGCGTCCTCAGGGCGTACGCCGAGAAGAAGGGCGCTCGCGCGGAGAAGGCACTTCTCTCGCCGCGGTCTCTTCGCGCCTCGCTCGCCAGTTTCCTGAGGCACGCCGTAGAAAGCGCGACCGAAGAGGGTTCGGCCGCGGGTTGTCTACTCGAGTGCGTCGCGCCGCTGGTGGACGACGCTGAGGTCCGGCGGTTCCTACAGAAGTCTTCGGCAGGGGCCGTGGGGATGGTGGAACGTCGTTTCCGGGACGGGATCAGCGCGGGTGAGGTCCCACCAGACTTTCCTGCAGCCGCGCGCGCGAGTCAGGTCATCGACCTATCCAAGGGTCTGACGATGCGCGCACAGATAGGCACGCCT
>DATJUZ010000021.1:0-15694 GCA_035502035.1 Thermoplasmata archaeon | reverse complement strand
CGGTGGATCTCCGGGTACACCCGGACCAAGTCCTGGTACGAGCGTCGCGGGTCGAGCAGTATGTGGCCGCTGCGGGCCTTCACGGGGGGGGACACGGCGTGGGAACCGCGGCGGCGCAGATAGGCTCTTCCTCGCGCGGGCGTCGGGCTCGCGCCGGGCGCGCCGGAACGACGCAACGCTCAAGCACGCCATCCGTTACGGGGGCGGGCGCTCCCGTAGTCTAGTGGTCAAGGATAGAGGCCTCTCGAGCCTCTGACGCGGGTTCAAAGCGGGGCGGGCGGCCACCGCTCCGGGAAACTCCCGCCGGGAGCACCTCCTCCCCCGCTCCGCGGACGGGGTCCGGCGCACGGGCGCCCCGGTCCCGCGCCGCGTGGACGGGGCTCCGGCCCGTCGCGCGGTGTGCCGTGCGACGGCACGGGTCGGCGCCCGAGTTTCCGGCCCTCAGTAAGTTGGTGACTTTTGACCCGCCGGAACGAGAGAAAACCACCCCCGCCGAGCGGTCGGCCGGACCCGTGAAGGTTCTTATAGGGGTAGCCTTTAGACGCGAATGACCCAAAGTGGTGGGAGGGTCGGAATTGAAAGCGAATAGTCTGAGCGGAAAGCGAACACTAGTGATCGCCGCCACCCTAGTGCTCGTCTTGAGCGTGGGGCTACCGGTGGTAGCGCAAGCCGCAATGGCGGCTGCGCCGGCTGCCGCGGCACCGAGCTCGAGCGTGCACACGGGGGCGGCGGCGACGACGAACACGGCGACAGCAGTGACACCGGCGAGCGTTCCGGTGAGCCCGCACCCGGGCGTCTTGGATGTTTACAAGGCGACCGGTGGCGCGACGACGGTCGATCCGTCGGTCGCCTACTATACGGTTGACTACGAGCCGATCTTCAACGTCTACGAGACGTTGGTGAACTACAACGGCAGCTCTACGTCCCAGATGGTCCCGACGGCGGCGACCTGCGTCCCGGGAACCGTCCAGTGCACGACGGACTACGGCAACGACCTCATCGGGGAAGTTGCCGGCCAGCCGGTCTACTGGACGTTCGTCATCGACCCCGCGGCGCACTACTACGACCCGTCCACGGGCGCCTCCTGGCAGATGTATCCGTCCGACGTCGCGTTCTCCATCGCGCGGACGGTCGCCTTCGCCGACCTGCCTGGCTTCGCCTACCAGCCGGGCTGGATCATCGGTCAGGCGCTGCTGCCGATCGGCAGCCCGACGTGGGACGGGGGGATGCACTTCCCGTTCAACAACACGCCGTACGACGTCATGTCGTCGATGTTGATCAACGACTCGGCGTACTGTACGCCCGCGATGCAGAACGGTGTGACCGGTAACGGCTGCATCACCTTCGTCGCGAACAGCGGCGGCACGGGTGCGTCCTGGCCGGAGTTCCTCGAGTTCGTGGCCGACAACCTCGGCGCGAGCATCGAGCCCTGCGGCTGGTTCACGTACGCGACGACGGGCGACACCGTCGCCGGCGTCCCGGGATTCCCGGGCACCGGAGCCCCGAACGGCGATGGCGGCTGCCTGCTTCCGGGCAACGCTCGGGCAACGACGGACTCGAGCTACGAGTCGTGGCTCGCGTCGGTCGCGAACAACAGCAACACCCCGGGCACGCCGGGATCGGGCCAGTACAGCTGGGACACGTTCGAGAACATGTCCTACAACACGCCGGGCATCCAGCCGGGCGTGAACTCGACGATGGTCGGCTCCGGGCCGTACTACGGCTCGGTCGACCTCGCGACGGGCTACGGTCTCCAGGCGAACCCTGACTACGAGCAGCCCAGCGCCTGCGGCGGCAACGCCGCGGACTTCGCCCAGTACACGGGGTACTGTGACCCCGCGCCGGGCGGGTTCATCCCGACCGTCCACGTGATTTGGAACACGGACGACACGCAGGGACTCGCGGAGTACGAGGCCGGAACGGCCGACTTCGCGGACATTGAGGTCGCGCACACCTCCGAGATGCTTTCGCTACAGTCGGAGGGGAAGATCAACATCTTCCAGGCGTCCTCGCTGGCCCTGTTCCAGTTCAACTACGTGAACGAGTTCGACGGAGCGCTGTTCAACTCGTCGGGGCTGTCCGGGCACAACAACATCCCGGGCAACTTCTTCGGGTTCGAGGCGGCCCGGCAGCTGATGACGATGGCCTATCCGTACAACACGATCGAGAACACGATCTGGACGACGGATGGACTGCAGTTCGGCATCGAGACCGGCGGTCCGATCCCGCAGGGGATGGGATGCTACTACGCGCCCACGACCTCGAACGGCTGTACCAACAGCTACTCGGTGGCGTGGCCGTACACGGTCAACGGTGGCAACGTTCAGACGAACCCGAGCGTGAAGGGCTCCGCGGCATGGTGGTACGGACAGGCGAAGAACCCGTCCTCGCCGCTGTACGACCCGGAGGTCGCTCACTGCTCGCACGGCAGCCCGTGCATCTTCACCATTGAGGGTGTCACGGGAGACCCGTCGCTGGACGCTGCGATCTCGGACTGGGAGTCGGAGATCAGCACGGTGACGAACGGGTCGATCGAGCCGCAGAGCTACGACCTGAACGGCAACACGCTGCTGGTGACGTGCGCTGAGGCGGCGCCGGGCTCGGACCCGTGCGCGGTCTTCAACTACGGCTGGCTGCCCGACTACCCTGACCCGACGGACTACGTCGTAGCCTACGAGGAGCCGGACGGGACCTACACGGGCCCGGCGGCGGTCTCGGAGTCCCTGAACTCCCCGACGTTCTCCGCGTGCACGGAGGCCGGATTCTCCGGTCACGCCGCTGACACGATGGCGAACCTCGAGTTCTGGGCCGCCGCGGCCAACACCTCGACCCTGCCGAACGACTGCCAGGGTGTGGCCTACGATGTGGACACCTGGGCTCTGAACGTCTCTGCGCCCCTGCTGCCGACGGACCCCCTCCGGATTACGTTGTACGATCTGACCCAGACGATCTTCAACTACCTCTCGGAGGACCTGTGGTACGAGGGCCAGAACGCCTACCTGACCGCGGCGCCGTGGATCGACACCAACTCGGTCAACACGAACGTCATGGTCGGGATCGGCGATGTCGGAGTCTGGTTCCAGGTGAAGTACGTCACGCAGACGGTGCCGGTCACCTTCAAGGAGTCCGGCCTGCCGAAGGGCACCACGTGGGGCGTCCATGTCGGGACGAACGTCGCGAGCGTCAACACGACGAGCGCGCTGCTCAACCTCGAACCGGGCACCTACACGTTCTCGCTCAGCCCGGTCCTCGGCTACTACCTCGGGACGGCGAAGACGCACTCCATCACGGTCGTGGCGGGTAAGCCTCTGACCGAGAAGGTGAAGTTCATCTCGATCGGCTCGACGGTGAAGTTCGCCGAGAAGGGACTGCCGAAGGGCACGGCCTGGACCGTCACTGCGGGCGGCTACACCGCCACGGGAACGAAGTCGTCGCTCAGCCTGCGGCTGGGGAACGGGACGTATGCGTACGCCTTGGGCGGAACGAATGCGAGCACCCCGATCGCCGGCTTCACGCCGAGCTCCGGCACGTTCACCGTGACCGCGCCGAAGGGAGAGACCGTCAAGGTGACGTTCACGCCGTACAGTGGGTACAGCGCGACGTTCACCCCGTCGGGCATTCCCAACGGGACGACCTGGAAGCTGGCCCTGAAGCTGGTGGCCCACACCGGGTACCTGAAGCCGAAGCCGTCCAAGCTCACGGAGACGACGAACGCCACCGTGGTCTGGAGCGGCCTCGCGAACGGGACGTACGACTACAAGGTGACGGCGCCGCACTTCACGACCATCTCGGGAACGTTTACGATCTCGGGTGGCAACGTGTCGGTGCCGCTGACCTTCACGCCGTCCGCACACCACGCTCTGGTACCCGCGCCGTCGGCTCTGCAGCCGGTGCACGTGGAGGCGGCGACCGTTACGCGGTCGCGCGCCAGCGCGTAGACGATCGGCCCAGGGTGCAAGGACCCTCGCCGGCCCTCACGGGCCGGCGCAACCCCTTCCTTCCTTTCTTTTCCTCACGCTCGAGCAACAGGATCGCTCGACCTCCGGTCCGGGACGGGTCGAGCGTCGCCCGACGGGCATGCGGCGGTCGAGCCTCGGATGGCCGTGCGCCGAGCCGGGCGTTCAGGACCGACCCACGCTCGCCCACCCTCCCTCGGGGCCGCCGGCGCCGCACCGAGCCGCGGGGGGCACTCCGCGGCCGGCGCCACATCGCCCCGCAGGGGCTGGCCTTCGCCCCGCTGAGACCACACCACGCGGGAGAACGGCGGGCCCGGTCACCGGGCCAGGGGTTGCTCGTCTACGCCGGGCCGGCCCGGACCGGGGCGGCGACGGTCGACATCGCCACGGCCTCGTCGCCGTGGGGCCGGTCGACCTCCTCGTAGAGGAAGCAGGCGACCCCGTGCTCCTCGCCCTGGCCGAGCAGGGTCGGGCGCTTCTCCTTGCAGATCGGCATCGCGTACGGGCACCGAGGGTGGAAGCGGCACCCGGGCGGCGGGGTGATCAGGTTCGGCACCGAGCCGGGGATCGAGGCGAGCTCCTTGTCCGGCCGGTCCATCCGGGGGATCGCCGCGAGGAGCCCCTGGGTGTAGGGGTGGAGCGGCCGGCGGAACAGCTCGGAGACCGGGGCGGTCTCGACGATCAGGCCGGCGTACATCACGTTCACCCGGTCGCAGACCTCGGCGACGACGCCGAGGTCGTGCGTGATGAGCACGATCGCCGTCCCGACGCGCTCGCGCAGCTGGTTCATCAGCTCGAGGATCTGCGCCTGGATCGTCACGTCCAGCGCGGTCGTGGGCTCGTCGGCGAGCAGCACCTCCGGGTTGCTGCAGAGCGCCATCGCGATCATCACGCGCTGCAGCATCCCGCCGGAGAGCTCGTGGGGGTAGCTCTTCGCGATCTGGGAGGGGTTCGCGATGCGCACCCCCTCGAGCAGCTGGACGGCCCGCCAGAACGTCTCGGTCTTCAGGGGCCGGGAGACCCGCCGCCCGATGCCGAAGAAGCGGTAGTGGAACTTCTTGAGGTTCTGGATGCGGATCCGGGTGCGGAGCACGCGCCGTTGGAACGACAGCGAGCGGCCCCCCGCCATCTCCTTGAGGTAGACGTCGTTCAGGCGGTTCGAGAGCGCCATCAGCCGGCGCCGGTGGCGCAGGTAGCCCCGCTGGCCGCGGGAGAGGTGCAGCCGCGCGAGCGACTTGTCGACGCGCGACCGCAGCTTCGGGGCCCGCGGCCCGACGTTGCGCAGCAGGTAGAACAGCTCGGTCCCGAGCGACGGGGCCCCGAGCGAGGCGCCGAGCGTCTCGGCGGCGGTGCGGAGCTCCTCCGGGGTGCCGGTCGCGGCGACCTGGAGCAGCGCGCCGACCGGCCCGCTCACGTCGACCGACCCGGGGCCCGCCGCCGACCCGACCGGGATCTCGCCGACCTGGTCGAAGATCGCCGAGCGGTCGGCCTTCAGGAGCCCGTCGACGATCGCGATCCCCTGGTGGAGCAGGAGCGCCTCGCCGAGCTGGTCGGCGATGGAGAAGACCGGGTTCATCGCCTGGGACGGCTCCTGGAAGATCATCGAGATCCCGCGGCCCCGGACCGACGCCATGCGGTCGTTCGCCGCCTTGATGCGGCGGAACGACCGAAGCACCTTCACCTGGTTCGAGCCCTTGATCCGCCGGTACTTCGCCTCGTGCTCGAGCCCCCAGAGGAGGTTCGCGCCGCGGAACATGATCTTGCCGCTGATCACGCGCCCGGGCTCGCTGACGAGCCGGTCGATCGAGAACGCCGTGACGCTCTTCCCGCAGCCGGTCTCGCCGACCAGGCCGGTCGTCTCGCCCCGGCGGACCGAGAGGTTCACGCCGTCCAGCGCCCGAACGATCCCGTCGTAGGTGAAGAAGTAGGTCTTCAGGTTCTGGACGTCCAGGACGATCGGGCGGCCGCCGGTCCGCGACGGCGCGGTCGGGGTGCTCTGCGGCCGCTCGGACGACGTCGCGGAGCTCCGGCGCGGGGCGGCCCGGCCGGAGAACCTCCGGGAGAGGACCGGCCGGTGCCCGGAGACCGGACGCTGGGCGCGGACCTCGGAGGACGACGCCGACACGACCGCCCCTCTAGCGACGCAGTCTCGGGTCGAGCGCGTCCCGCAGGCCGTCCGAGAGGAGGTTGACGCTCACCGCGTACATGAACAGGGCCAGCCCGGGGAAGAACAGCTGCCACCAGGGGATCACGCACTGGAGGGCGCAGCTGTCGAGCATCGAGCGGATGTCGAAGACCGACCACGCCGAGATCGCTCCCCACTCCGGGAAGTACGGCGACGGGAACAGGTTCGTGAAGCCGAGGAAGACCAGCCCGCCGATCAGGAGGGGGATCGTCCCCACGTCCAGGGAGAACTGGATGAACATCGGATAGACGCTGTTCGGGATGATGTGGCGGAGGAGGATCCGGCCCTTGCCGGCCCCGTTCGCCCGGGCCGCCTCGATGTACTTCTGCTCGCGGACGACGAGCACCTGGCCCCGGATGAGACGGGCATAGAACGGCCACCAGACGGCGGCAAAGCCGATGATGAGCGTGAACAGCGGGGTCCAGGTCGAGTTGATCAGGACGTACGGCTTGAAGTGGTGGCCGAGCAGGCTGAAGCCGGGGAGCCCGACCGAGTGGATCGTCGTCGTGATCACGCTGATGAGCACGATGACGAACAACAGCACCGGGATGGAGAGGAAGATGTCGACCAGGCGCATCAGGGCGTCGTCGACCGCCCCTCCGAGGAACCCGGCGGTGGCGCCGACCAGGAGCCCGAGGGCGGCGCCGACGCCGACGACCGCGACCGAGATGATCAGAGACCAGTCCGAGCCGCGCAGCATCCCGTTGTAGAGGTTGAAGAAGGCGCTCGTCGAGTCGATCGACGTCGCGAGCGAACCGAGCGGCATCGGACCGGTCGAGCCGCTATGGAGGTTGACGGTGGGAGGGATCGTGGCCGGGTACGACGGACAGGAGGCGAACGACGGCTGGATGCAGTCTTTCGTCACCACGAACGGGATCTTGTACCACAAACCGTTGCAGAAGTGCGCCGCGTTCGGGGGCGGCGTCAGCTCGTAGGTGCAGATGTAGTCGCAGCCGGCGTCGCCCGAGACGTTGAACGGTCCGTTCGTGCCGGTCGTCGAGTTGTACCACCCGCTGGACGTCTGGTCCGGCCCGTAGTTCGCCGAGCAGTAGAACGGCATCTGGACCCAGCTGATCGGGGTCGTCGAGGCGTAGACGGCGACCAGCGCGATGATCACGAGCACCGCGAGGCCGATCATCGCGAGGGTGTTGCGGCGCAGGAAGTACCACGTCCGCTTCATCTGGGCGATTCGCGGGCTCGGTCGCCGGCCGCGGCGCACCGCGGGGGCCGCTACCGAGGTCGGTTCGGTCGGGTCGGTCGGTCCTGCCTCGTCCGCCATCGTCCGGAACCTCCCTCCTAGCTCACCCCAGCCGGACCCGCGGGTCGAGGTAGGCGTAGAGCACGTCGACGATGATGTTCGCCGTGACGACGAGATAGGTGAACAGGATCGTCGAACCGAAGATCACGCCGAAGTCGAAGCTGCCGGGGATGACGGCGAGGGCGAGCGCCCGTCCGATCCCCTCCAGCCGGAAGACCTCCTCGATGACGGGGAAGCCCCCGAGGAAGAAGGCGAACGTCAGGCCGAGCACGGTGACGGTGACGTTGAGGGAGTTGCGCCCGGCGTGACGATTGACGACGTCCCGTTCCGGGACGCCCTTCGCGCGCGCCGTGCGGATGTAGTCGAGGTTCATCACCTCGAGCATGCTGTTGCGGACGAACCGCAGCAGCCCGGCGATCGAGCCGTAAGCGATGACGAGCGCGGGGAGGATCATGCGCAGCAAGGTGTCGAGGGAGACCCACCAGAGTCCGTGGGCCGCCGCGTCGATCGTCGGGAAGCCGGTCGGGTGGCTCAGGTAGCAGCCGGTCAGCCAGGTCGGGCAGTTGCTCGAGAGGGCGACCGCCCCCTTGTAGCAGCCGGCCTGGGGCCACGAGCCCCAGATCTCGTACTGGAGGGTCTCGTGCGAAGGACACCACGGCGTGCCGACGCTATAGCCGGTATGCGGAAGCAGCAGGTAGAAGACGCCGAAGACGACCAGCGAACCGAGCAAGAACGGGGGAATGGCGAAGCCGGAGAACGAGACGACCCGGGAGGCCTGGTCGATCGGGCGGTTGCGGTTGACGGCGGAGAGGTTGCCGAGCGGGATGGCGATGAGCAGGATGATGAGCAGCGACAGTACCGTGAGCTCGAGCGTGTAGGGCATCATCTGCCCCATGAACTTCGCCACGGGTTCGCCCCGCGCGAACGCGTACGTCGAGGCGACCTGGCTGTTGTTCGCGACCGTGCCCCAGTTGAACGTGAAGCTGTTGTACATGTAGTAGCCCCACTGGACGACCTCGGGCCGATTGAGATGGAGCCGGTCGACGAGGCGCGTGTAGAGCGGGTTGTTGCAGTTGCCGGTCTCTTTGTCGTGATGGAGGCTCGCGCACGCGCACTGCGGCTCGTAGCCGCACGGGTCCTGGCGCGGGGGGTCCCCGTAGTGTTCGATGAGCTGGTACTGGATCGGAAGCGCGGCGAGCAGGACGAACGTTATCGTCATCACGCCGACGATCGTCGGCACGAAGAGCGCGATCCTGCGAACGACGTACGTCACGAGCTTCACGCGCTCGTCCCTCCCCGCCGCACCCCGCGTGCGACGCTTACCCACGATGGACAGGAGGCTATATACCTGTCCAGAGGGGGTCGAGCCCTCCGTAGACGGCGTCGCCGGACGCCCGATTGCCTCCGGCGCAACGGTGCGTCGGACTCCCGGCGGCCCCGGCGCCCCTCGGCCGGCTCTCCGACCGTGAGGGCCGACGCTGCAGCTTTAAGTGCAGTCCACGGCATGCGGGCCTCGGGAGCATAGGATGGGGGGCTCTCGTCCCGCGGTCCGCGCCGCGATCACCGTCGCGCTGGCGCTGACCGTGCTCAGTTCCGGTGGCCTCGCGCTCGGCCTGCTCGGCGGCCCGAGCGCCGCGTCGCTCGCCTCGAGCGTTCCGCGCTCGCCCGGAACCTCCCCGGCTCCGGCGCCGACCGAGGTCTGGAGCAACGACGTCGGCTTCTCGGTCGGCGTCGGCACGACCCCGGCGGGGATCCTCTACGATGGCGGCGACGGCGAGCTGTTCGTCGCCAACGAGGGCTCGAACGACGTGAGCGTCATCGGGGCGCGCACGGGCGTCGTCCGGGCGGTCGTCCCGGTCGGCACCGGGCCGGACGCGCTCGCCTACGACCCGGCGGCGGGCGAGGTGTTCGTCGCGAACTACTACTCGAGCAACGTGAGCGTCATCTCCGACACCAACTTCACGGTCGTCGGGACGTACGCCGTCGGGAGCGGGCCGTACTCGCTCGCGTTCGACCCGTCCAACCACGAGCTGTACGTCGCCGACTCCGGGGCGAACTCCCTCGCCGTCATCTCGGTCCCGAAGGAGAAGGTCCTCGCGTCGGCGCCGGTCGGCGCGCAGCCGGCCGGCCTCGTCTACGTCCCGGCGCGGCGACAGATCTTCGTCGCGAACGCCGGCTCGGACGACGTCTCCGTCGTCTCGACCGCTGGCGGGAAGGTCCTGCGGACGGTCGCGGTCGGCTCGGCCCCGGCCGGGATCGCCTACGACCCGAGCGCCCGCGAGGTGTTCGTCGCCAACTCCGGCTCCTCCAACGTGAGCATCCTCTCCGCGAAGACCGGGGGCCTCCTCGCCACGACCGCGCTCCCGGGGGACCCGGCGCAGGTCGTCTTCGACCGTCCCCAGCAGGAGATGTTCGTCTCGATCCCGTCGATCGACAGCCTCGCCGTCCTCTCGGCCCGCTCCGGTCAGCTCCTCGCGACCGTCCCCGCCGGTCCGGACCCGCTCGGCCTCGCCTACGTCACCCCGACGCACGAGATCGCGGTCACCGACTCCGCTTCGGCGAACATCACGGAGATCGCCGACACGACCCCGGCGCTCGTCGCGTCCATCACGGTCGGGCTCAACCCGGAGGGGGATGCCTACGACACCGGCGCGCGCGAGGTGTTCGTCACCGACGGCGGGTCGAACAACGTCAGTGTCGTCTCGGCGAAGACCGACGTCCTGATCGCGAGCGTACCGGTCGGGGTGAACCCGACCGCGGCGCTCTACGTCCACTCGCGGAACTCGGTCTACGTCGCCAACCTCGGCTCCTCGTCCGTGAGCGTCATCTCCGACAAGACGAACAAGGTCGTCGGCACGCTGCCGGCGGGCCTCGGTCCGGCGGGTCTCGCCTACGCCCCGGCGAAGCACCTCCTGTTCGTCGCCGACAGCTCCGGCGACACCGTCTCGGTGATCGCGGTGACGAGCGGACGCCTGGTCGCCACGATCCCGGTCGGCTTCGCGCCGGAGGGGCTCGCCTACGACCCGTCGACCCACGAGCTGTTCGTCGCGAACAGCGGTTCCGGGAACGTGAGCGTCGTCGCGGTGCCCACGTACCGGGTCGTCGCGACGATCCGGGTCGGCTCCGAGCCGTCGTTCCTCGAGTACGTCCCCGCGAGCCACGCGGTGATGGTCGCGAACTGGGGCTCGGGGAACGTCAGCGAGATCTCCGACCTCCGGAACAAGGTCGTCGACTCGTTCGTCATCGGCGGCGAGCCGGCCGGGCTCGTCTACGACCCGGCCGTCCACGAACTGTTCGTTGCCGACTACAACTCGACCAACGTCACGGTGATCTCGCTCCTGACCGGGCACGTGATCGCGGCGCTGTCGGTCGGCAGCGGACCGTACGGGGTCGCCTTCGACCCGGCCCAGAAGGAGATCTTCGTGTCGACGTTCGGGGTCGGGAAGCTGTCGGTCATCGCGGACAAGATCCCCCGGGCGAAGTGAGCCCAGGGTCCGCGGAGCGGCTGCGGCGGTCGATCCGTCGGCCGCGCGGAGATCCGTTCCTCGCTCCGGTGACAGCGCCCGCGCGGACCGGAGACGTACGACGCCGGGGGTCCCCGGAGCTCGACGGTAGCGGGGGCTAGACCGCCGGTCCTTCGTCGGAGGGAGCCGAGCGACGGGCCGGGTGGGGGGCCGGCCCCGCGTCGGTGCCCTCCCCTTCCTCTTCCGGCTCTTCGGCGTGCTGGCGCTCGTCCTCGCACTCCTCCTCGGTCACCCACTCGAACTCGACGTCCTCCGGGTGGTCGTGGGAGACGTAGGCGCCGGCCTCGAACGCGCTCGAGATGATCTCCTCGAGCTTCTCCGACTCGTGGGTCCCGAAGGAGCCGACCAGCCGCCAGAACCAGTCCGGAGCCTTCCCGGCGGCCTGCAGGAACTCGGTGACGAGGTCGTAGTAGGTCGCCCGGGGGTCGGTCAGGTGGACGTGCACGTGCCGGTCGTGGTGGTCGTAGCCTGCGCTCGACTCCGGACGCGCCATCGCACTCCTCCCGGGGTGCCCCGAGGCCCGTCCCTCGCTATAACCCTTCGCGGGAGCGATCCCGACCGCTGCCCCCGGAGCCGCCCGGCGCGGCGACCTACTGCGAGGCGGTCGCCCGACTGCGGCGCCTCCCGGGCATGCCGCGCCTCCGGGCGGGGCCGACGGACGGTCCCGGGTACACGTAGCATGCCAGGTGGGAGGACCCGAGCTCCCCGGGACGCTCGCCTCGTCCCGTCTCGGGGCGCTGTCCCCGCTCCCCCCGGGGGGGGCTCGCCGCGGTGGGCCGCGAGCGATCGCTCGCCCACCGGCGGCCGGTAGTCGGTAACCTTCCTCTGAAGTCTTTAATAGGGGCATGTCATGGCCCCGCACAGGTGGGCTAATGCGTCGAGAGAATCATCGACGAAGGGGAGTGTTTAGAGGAAGCTCGGGCGGCTGGGGCCACCGGGCGGTGTACGTGGGCGCGGCGGTCGCCACAGCGGCGTTGCTCGCTGGGTTTGGCGCGGCCATCCTCGTCTACGGTCCGCTGGGGATCCCGGCCCGGCAGCTGGCCGGGTCGACGTTGAACGTTCCGCCGAAGGGAGTCGTCTTTGGCGACGCCCAGGTGACGTTCGCGTCCCAGCTCGACCTCATCAACGCCACGGCGGGTAATCCGACCTGGAACTGGACGAACGCTAGCGGCGGAGAGAACGGGCCGTGCAACGCCTCGGGTATCCTGAACCAGACGGGCGGCTTCGGCGGTGCGCCGAACGCCTCGACGGGGACGGCCTACACGGGCACGCCCAACAACGCGACGACGTCGGAGAACCTGTCGTCCCTCGGGAACTCCACGATGCTCGTCTGCCTGAACTCCGTCAACAACGGGACCGTGAACGCGACGTGGTACTACAACGCCAGTGGGGGCAAGTTGACGAACAACACGTACAACAGCACCAACTGGATCCCGAACGGGTCGTACTACAACGCGAGCGGCCAGAACGTCACCTCGTGCAACAACGCGAGCGCCTGGAACGTGACGCACATCGAGAACGCGACGTTCCGACCGTGCACCACGTACTACGAGATGAACAATAATACGACGTACCTGGTCTCCAGCGGAGGCATGGGTAACGCCACAGGCGGCTACAACAACTCGACGCTCTGGTCTCCGAACCAGACGGGCTACGCCCCCAGCGACCTGGTCTACCAGATCCCGGTGATCTTCACCAACGGGTCGATCAACGGGACCTACGCGATCTCGATCGCGGTCGGTGGCGTGACCCCGGTGGCGCAGACGTTCTTCTTCAACGACACGATCGGCGGTACAGGGGTGGGCAACGACACGGTGCTGTTCACCTTCGACATGACCATCGCGTGGTTGATGGACGTCACGCTCAACGTCACGGGCGGGATCAACGGGACAGCCAACGTCACCGCACCGGTCATCTACGGTGCGATCGGCGTCGCCTCCGCGATCGTCACCGAGTGCGGTGCGACGGCGGCCGGCGTGGCGGTGTGCCCGATCTCGGACCCGGAGGACTAGAGCGACCGGCGTCGATCGGAACGACCCCCGCCCTCACGGGCGGGGGCGAACCTTTTCCCCCTCTTCTTTTCCTTTCGGTGCGCAGCGGAGGCTGGCTCGGGCCTTGCCCGAGGGCCGGGGGCGCACAGGTTCCTATTTGACCCGGAGCGCCTTCGGTAAGCCGTCCCCATGCCCCGCAACGGCTATGACGACGAGGACCGCCGGCCCCCCTGGCGCGGCTGGCACGTCATCGGCCGGTTCGTCCCGATGGTGTTCCTCGGCTTCCTGTTCATCATCTTCGGGCTGAGCCCGTACGCCCCGCACCGGGGACCCGAGGCGCTCGGGATCCTGTTCGTCTGGGTCGGCGTGATCATGATCGGGGCGGCGGTCGTCGGGATGGTCTTCACGAAGTGCCCGGTCTGCTACTCGACGCACTGGGTCGTCTGCCTCCAGGAGCCGGACGTTCACCGCTCGCGCCGCGACCACGGCTACGGCTACTACCGCGAGCTCAGCACGACCGACGAGAAGCCCTGAGCGAACGGGCGGCCCCTCGCCCCCACGGACGCCGCTCGTGCCGCCCTCCGACCCCGAACGCCCTGCCGGGGACCCCGGTTACCGCGCCCTGCTCGTGCTGAGCGCTGAGGACCCCGTGGCGCGCGCGGTCGGGGCGTTCGGGGGCGTGGGGGCCTCCCTCGGCGAGCATCTGGACGGGGTCCCGTTCCGCTCGCTCGGCGACGGCCTGGTCGCCCTCGGTCGGCCCGGCCCCCATCTCGCGGACGACGGCCTGGACGCTCGGCTCCCGGCCTCCGTCCGGGGCGTGCCGATGATCTTCCCGTCGATCCACCGGAGCGACAGCGGCGCGCGGTGCCTGACGGTCCATCCGCTCGGGAACCCCGGGGCGAGCGCCGAGCTCGGGGGTCGACCCCGTACGCTGGTCCCGGCCGACGCCCGGGCGATGACCGGGGCGCTGCGGGCGCTCGCCGAGCGGGCGGCCGCGGTGGGGCTGCCCGCGACGTTCGAGGCGACCCATCACGGGCCAGCGCTCGGGGCACCGGCGTTCTTCGCCGAGATCGCCGTGGCGGAGGACGAGCGGCCGTCGGACGCCGAGGTCCGGGTGCTGGTCGAGGCGCTCCGGGGCTTCCGGGTCGACCCGTCCGACCGCGTCGCGGTCGGGGCCGGCGGGGGCCACTACGCTCCCCACTTCACCGACCTCGCCCTGCGCCGCCGGTGGGCGTTCGGCCACCTCCTGTCGCGCCACGCGCTGGCGACGATCGACGCCGCGACGGCTCGAGCCTCCTGGGAGGGGACGGCGGGCGCCGAGGGAGTCCTCTTCGCGCGCGCCCAGGACCGGGACCACCCAGCGTTCCGGGGCCTCGGCGCGCCGCTCCGCGACGGGGACGCCCCGGCGCGCTAGTCCTGCGCCGGCCTACTTCCGCGCGCTGTCCGGCTTCTGGAACATGATCGCGCCGGAGCGATAGACCGCCTTCCCCAGCCGGAGCGACTGGGTCGAGGCGAGCGATGGGGTCCGTTCCGCGAGCATCAGGCTCTCGACGATCTGACGGAACAGCGCGCTCTGGTTGATCTCCGGGTGGCGCTCGAGGAACGCCGCCTCCTCGGGCGTGATGGTGATGTTCTTGCGGAGCATTCCGCTCGGCGGGGCCTCAAGGCGCGGTCGGCTCGGCATGAAACCGGGATGACCTACCCGTATAAATGCGCATGGGCGCAACGCCGCTCCGTCGCGGGGTGACGCCCCGGGGGCCTACTCCGGTGCGAGCGGGCCGGCGACGACCGAGACAGCCCCCCGCTCGCTGAACGCGGCCCGGGCGGCGTCCCGGACGTCGTTCGGCCGGACCTCCCGGAGCCGCTCGGGCCAGCGGACCCAGTGGTCCTCCGGGAGGTCGTGGTAGGCGGCGTCGACCGCGAGCTCGTGCGCCTCGCCGGTCGACTCGAGCGACAGGACGATCTCGCCGATCGCGCTCTCGCGCACGAGCTCGAGCTCGGCCGCGGCCGGCGCGACGTGGCGGACGGCGGCGAGCTCGCGCTCGAGCATCGGAAGGACCTTCCGCCAGCGGTCCGCCCCCGTGCCGGCCTGGGCGACCCAGTAGCCGCCCCAGCGCATCGCTTCGAGGTCGCTCGAGGCGTGGTAGGCGAGTCCTCCGCGCTCCCGGACCCGCTGGAACAGGCGCGAGAGGAGGGGGCGACCCCCCAGGAGCTCGTTGGCGAGGAACGCGGCCGGGTACCTCGGGTCGGACCGGGCGACCGACCGCCCGCCGAGCCGCACTTCGACCTGCGAGCGGCCGGGGAGGTCGATCGTCTGCCGCCCCGGGGCCCCGGGGGCGGAGGGAACGTCCGGGGCGGACGGGGCCCGGGTCGAGGGGAACGGCTCGAAGTGTCGCCGGACCGCGGCCCGGACGGTCGAGGCGTCCGCGGGCGCGGTGAGGACGAGCAGGCCGCCCTCCCCGGTGAAGTGCTCGGCGTGGAACCGGCGGAGGGCGGTCCGGGTCAGGCGGCGGGCCGACCGCGGCGACCCGAGGCCGCTCTCGCGGTACGGATGCCCCCGCGCGAAGATCCGGTGGAGCATCTCCCGGTCGGCCCGGGACGCCGGCTGGGTCGTCTCGCGCAGCTGCCGCTCGAGGAGCTGGCGGTGCGCCCGGCGAACGTCCTCCGGGTCGAAGCGGGGCCGCTGGACGACCAGGGCGAGGAGCCGCAGCAGCTCCTGCCACGCGTCGGCCGGGCCCCAGACGGTGACCTCCGCGCTCTCGGGGGCGCACTGGTGGCTC
>DATJUZ010000020.1:0-52086 GCA_035502035.1 Thermoplasmata archaeon | reverse complement strand
CGCGTACTCGACCTGGAACAGCCGGCCGTCCGGCGAAAAGACGGTGCTCGCCCGGTCGTACGCCATCTGGCCCGGTTGCATCTCCATTCCGACGACTCCCCCTTCGAGTGGCGCGGCGAGCCGGGTGGGGGATTTGAGCCTGCGCCTCACCGTCGCGCCGAGCCCATCTGGTGGCGTTCGTCTACCGGACGCCGCCCCGGGCGCACGGCCGGGGGGGCGCCGGAAACGCTTAGTAACGGGTACGCCGAAGGAGGCCGGCGGATGGCGCGAACCCCGGACGGCCTGGTCCCGTTGCCGATGGCCTCGAGCTATCGGGGGGAGCTGTCGCCCGCGTGCACCCAGTGCGCCGAGGGTCGGAAGATGGTGCTGTTCGTCACCGGGCTCTGTCGCTTCCGCTGCTTCTACTGCCCGGTCTCCCCGACGCGCAACCAGCGGGACGTCGTCTACGCCAACGAGCGGGAGGTCGCCTCGGACGACGACGTGCTCGACGAGGCGCGGGCGATCGGCGCGGCAGGGACCGGGATCACCGGGGGCGACCCACTGGGGGTCGTCGACCGAGTCGAGCACTACGTGCGGCTGCTCAAGGCGGCGTTCGGCTCCGGCCACCACATCCACCTCTACACCCACGAACCGAACCCGCAGAAGCTCGAGCGTCTCGCGCGCGCCGGTCTCGACGAGTTCCGCCTCCACATCCCCCACTACCTGTGGGGGACCCTCTCGGGGGCCGGAAGCGCCTACCGACGCGTCCTCGAGGAGGCTCCGGCCTGGGGGGTGCGGCGCGGCGTCGAGATCCCGGTGCTGCCGGAGAAGGAGGCCGAGCTCCGTCGGCTGCTCGGGACGCTGGAGGCGATCGGCGTGGACTTCGTCAACCTGAACGAGCTCGAGTTCTCGGAGACGAACGAGCAGAACCTGGTCGACCGCGGCTACCGCTCGGACGGGAGCAACGGCTGGGGCGTTGACGGCAGCCGCGCGACCGCCGAGCGGCTCGTCCGCGAGATGCGCCTCTCGGTCCCGCTCCACTACTGCTCCTCCCGCTTCAAGGACGGCGTCCAGCTCCGCCAACGCCTCCTCCGGCGGGCCGACCGGACCGCCCCCGCGTTCGCCGATCGAACCTCGGACGGCACGATCGTGCTCGGGATCGTGGAAGCCGCGGACCAGGCGGACCTCGGACGCTGGGCCGTCCGCGTCGCCCGGAAGCTCGGGGCCCGGCGCGGCACCTACCGCGTGGACCCGGTGCGCCGGCGGGTCGAGCTCGCGCCGGCCCGCCTCCGCCGCCTCGCCGACCGCCTGCGCGCCCCGGCGTTCGAGGTCGAACGGTACCCCACGGCCGATGCCCTCGAGGTCGAGCGGGAACCGCTCAACGCCGCCGCGAGGTCCAAGCTCGGCGTCGGCGGCGGGGGCACGTAGTCCTCGTCGCACGCGTGTCCTCCCCAGGTGAGGTACCGCTCGTCGCCGCGGCGGTTCTTGATCGAGCACGGACCCCAGCCGGTGTCCTCCGCGCCGTACCACATCGGGCAGTCCCGGCAGTGGAGGGTCTCCGCGGCCGGCTTGGCGGCGGGGCTCGGCGCGTCGCTCACGCGGCGACCTCCCCGCGGACGAGGATGCGCCAGGCGCGAACGACCGAGGCCATGAGCTCGGAGACCGTCACGGGGCCGACCCCTCCCGGCACCGGCGTGAGCGAGGCGGCCCAGCCCTCGAGCGACCGCGCGTCGGCGTCGCCGACGGCGAGCTGCCGACCCGGCCGATCCGGATCGGGGACGCTGGAGAGTCCGACGTCGACCACGTGCGCCCCCTCGGGCACGACCGCGCGCGTCAAGAGGCCGGGCCGCCCAACGCACGAGAAGATCGTCCGTGCGCCGGCGAGCCGGCGGGCGAGGTCACCGCTCCGAGAGTGGAGCACGGAGACCGCGGCGTCCGCCCCCGGGGACGGGCCGGCCAGGAGCAGGGCAAGAGGCAGCCCGACGGTCGTCGACCGCCCCAGGACCGTCACCGCTTCCCCCTCGAGCGGCAGGTGGTAGTGCCGCGCGATGTCGAGCGCCGCCCGCGCCACCGCCGGGGCGTGGACCGGCCGGTGCTCGACGAGCCGGCCCAGGTTCCGCGCGCCGACCCCGTCGACATCCTTCTCCGGCCGGAGCTCGTCCAGGGCCCGGAAGAAGTCGAACGGGGCGGGCAACGGGTGCTCCACGAGGACGGCGTGGACCGACGGATCACGGTCGAGCGCCCGCAGCGTGCTGACGAGCTCCTCCGGACCGTCCCCGACGTCCAGCGCGAGGTCGCGGAAGCCGATCCCGAGCCCGGCGGCGGCCTTCGCCTGACGATGAAGGTAGAACCGGAACGGGCTCTCCTCGCCGCGGTGGACGCTGACCAGCGAGGGCGGCGGGGTCCCGGCGCCGACCGCGGCCAAGCTCCCCCGGCTCGCCTTGTCGATCCCCTCCGCGACCGGACGGCCCTCGAGCCGCAGCGTCAGGCTCGTCCCCCGGGGTCGAGCAGGGGGGTAGTGTAGATAATGGGTCGCCGGCCGGGCCGCGAAGCCCTCGGTTCCGGCGCCGCCGGGGGGAGCGACGGGGGCCCCGTCCTGCGCTAGGATTTATACCGACCTCCGCCTTGATTGGCCGGCGGAACGGGCCGTTCCGGACGGCTCGGGACGCTGGCATGGTCGAAGGCGAGGCACCCCCATCGCGCGCGGTGGGGGAACCGCCGGTTCCGAGCGAGCTCGACACCTGGGCCTCCGGCCTCCCGTACCAGACGAGCGCGGACGTCGAGGTGCCCCCGCGCCTGCTCGACCAGGTGATCGGGCAGGACGATGCCGTCGAGGTCGCCCGCAAGGCGGCGACCCAGAAGCGCCACATGATCCTGATCGGCGAGCCGGGCACCGGCAAGAGCATGCTCGCCCGGGCGATGGTCGACTTCCTCCCGCGCGAGCCGCTCCAGGACATCCTCGCCTACCCGAACACCGAGGACCCCAACGAACCGAAGATCCGGGTCGTCCCCGCCGGGAAGGGCAAGGAGATCGTCGCTGCCCAGAAGCTCGAGGCGGCCCAGAAGAAGGAGACGCGGACGCTGATCTTCGTCGCGATCTCGGTCGCCATCATGGCGATCGTCCTCTACATCGTCATCGCGTCCAAGGGGACCGACCTCACCCCCCTGCTGCTCGGGGTGCTGATCATCGTGATCATCTACGCGCTCGTCCGCCTCTCCGGCGGGCGGTCGGACGCCGGGAGCGGCGTGGCGAAGCTGCTCGTCGGCCACACGACCGACGAGAAGCCGCCGTTCATCGACGCGACCGGCGCGCACGCCGGCGCGCTCCTCGGGGACGTGAAGCACGACCCGTTCCAGTCCGGCGGGCTGGAGACGCCCCCCCACGAGCGGGTCGAGGTCGGCGCGATCCACAAGGCGAACGGCGGGGTCCTGTTCGTCGACGAGATCAACCTGCTCAAGATCGAGAGCCAGCACTCGCTGCTGACCGCCCTGCAGGAGCGCAAGTTCCCTATCGTCGGACAATCCGAGCGGTCGGCCGGCGCGATGGTGAAGACCGAGCCGGTCCCCTCCGACTTCGTCCTCGTGGCCGCCGGGAACGTCGACAGCGTCCAGGCGATGCACCCGGCGCTCCGCTCGCGGATCCGGGGCTACGGCTACGAGCTCTACGTCAAGACGACCATGCCGGACGTGCCGGAGAACCGCCTCAAGCTCGTCCGCTTCATCGCCCAGGAGGTCGTGAAGGACAAGAAGATCCCGCAGTTCGAAAAGGCGGCGATCGTCGAGGTGATCCGGGAGGCCCAGCGCCGCAGCGGCCGTTCCGGTCAGCTGACGTTGCGCCTGCGGGAGCTCGGCGGTCTGGTCCGCGTCGCCGGCGACATCGCGCTCTCGGAGGGGGCGACCCTCGTCCACGCCGAGCACGTCGTGAAGGCGAAGCGCGCGAGCCGCTCGCTCGAGCAGCAGATCGCCGACCGGTACATCGAGCGGCGCAAGGAGTACCGCATGTTCTCGACCGAGGGGGCCGCGGTCGGCGTTGTCAACGGTCTCGCGGCGATCAACGCCCAGACCGGGATGAGCGAGTTCTCCGGCATCGTCCTGCCGATCGTCGCGGAGGTGACGCCGGCCCAGACGCGCGACGGAGGGGTCGTCGTCGCGACCGGCAAGCTCGGAGACATCGCGAAGGAGGCCGTCCAGAACGTCAGCGCCCTGATCAAGAAGTACACGGGGGAGGACATCTCCCGTTACGACATCCACATCCAGTTCGTCGGCACGTCCGACGGCGTCGAGGGCGACAGCGCCTCCGTCTCGATCGCGACCGCGGTCATCAGCGCGCTCGAAGGGATGGCGGTCGACCAGGGCGTCGCGATGACCGGTTCGCTCAGCGTCCGGGGCCAGGTCCTGCCCGTCGGCGGGGTCACGGCGAAGGTCGAAGCGGCCTCCGACTCCGGCATCCGGCGGGTCCTCGTCCCCGCGGACAATCTGGACGACCTCGTCCTCGAGTCGCGCTACCGCGGGGTCGTCGAGGTGATCCCGGTCCGCACGCTCCGGGACGTCCTCAAGTATGCCCTGGTCGGACCGGGGACCCAGAAGGAGACGCTCCTCGGTCGGCTCGCGGCGATGGTCCATGCGACCAGCCGGACCGGGGAGGAGGCGCCGGCCGCGACGACGCCCCCGCCCGCTCCCGGACGACCGGCCGGCTCGTGAAGGGACCGTTCCGTCCGCCCGCGCATCCGTCGATCGTGAGCCGTCCGTCCCCTCCGTCCCCGGAGGAGGGGGAGGAGACGCGGTTCTTCGACCGGGAGTGCTACGAGTTCAACCGCCGGCTCGAGTCGTCGAGCAACGATCGCTACTGCGAGCACTGCCGCCACTACCTGACCGCCCGCTGTCCGCACATCGACGAGTTCCTGGACGACGTGGAGGATTTGAGCCCCGAATGACCTCCCCGCGCTCGTGAGCGGGCTGTTCGTGGGCCGGTTCCAGCCGTTCCACCGGGGCCATCTCGAGCTCGTCCGATCCGTCCAGCGTGCGACCGGCGGACGCCCCCTGCTGCTCGTCATCGGCTCCGCCGAGCAGGCGTTCACGTGGGAGAACCCGTTCACGGCGGGCGAGCGGTTCGAGATGATCTCCGGCGCGCTCGCGGAGGCGGGGATCCCCGGCGTCACGATCGTTCCGGTCGCCGACATCGGTCGGCACGCGCTGTGGGTCCGCTACCTCGAGGGCCTCCTGCCGAGGTTCGACCGGGTGTACACGCACAACCCGCTGACCCGTCTCCTGTTCGAGCGGGCGGGCTATGCCGTCGAGAGCCCGCCGATGTACCATCGGGCGACACTGGAGGGGGCGAAGGTCCGCGTAGCGCTCGCCGCGGGCCGGGGAGCGACCGCCCTCCTCCCGCCGTCGGTCGCCCGGTACCTCGCCGAGCTGAAGGCCCGCGAGCGACTGCTCGAACTGCGCCCGAGCGCGGGGGGCCGGCCACGCGGAGCGGGGACGTGAACGCGTCGTCGCCGGGGACGGTCCCGGCGGCGGGACGGCGGTTCCGACCGCTGCCGGAGTGGGCCGGCGCCGCCACGCGCCTCGTGCACGGCGGCACCCTCCCGGACCTGAACGCCGGCGCGGTGATCCCCCCCGTCTACCTGACCTCCACGTTCCGCTACCCGGCCGCGTTCTCCGAGGCGCGCGAGCGGGGCGACGTCCACCTCTACAGCCGCGAAGGGAACCCGACCGTCGAGGGACCTGCGGAGCTGCTGCGTCAGCTCGAGGGAGGGGAGGCCGCCCGGCTGTTCGCCTCCGGGATGGGGGCGATCGCCGGAACGATCCTCTCGCTCGTGCGCAGCGGCGACACCGTGGTCGCCTCCGACACGCTCTACGGCGGGACGGTCGCGCTCCTGAGGGAGACCGTCCCCGGCTTCGGGGTCCGCGTGCGCTGGCTCAACAGCGCCGAGGCTGCCGAGCCGGAGTCGTCGATCACCGGGCCGGTCCGGCTCGCGGTCGTCGAGACGCCGACCAACCCGACGCTCCGGGTCCTCGACCTCCGCCGATGGGCGGAGGCGACCCACCGGGCCGGCGGACTCCTGCTCGTCGACAACACGTTCGCGAGCCCGATCAACCAGCGCCCGATCGCTCTCGGCGCCGACCTCGTCGTCCACAGCGCGACCAAGTACCTCGGGGGCCACTCCGACCTGATCGCCGGCGCGCTCGTCGGATCGGCCCCGCTGCTCGCGCGGATCGACCCGAAGCATCACCTCGGCGCGCCGCTCGACCCGTTCGTCGCGTTCCTCCTGCATCGCAGCCTCAAGACGCTCCAGCTGCGCGTCGAGCGCCAGAACCGCAGCGGGGCGGCGGTGGTCGCCGCCCTGGAGCGGGAGCCGGGGGTGCTCCGGGTCGACTACCCGGGCCGGGCGAGCCCGGCGGAGGAGGCGATCGCCGCACGCCAGATGTGCGGGCGAGGGGGGATGCTCGCGCTCACCCTGGAAGGGGGTCGACCGGTCGTTGCCCGTTTCCTGGAGGCCCTGCGGATCTTCGACGTCGCCGCGAGCCTGGGAGGCGTGGAGAGCCTCGTGAGCGTGCCCCGCGAGACGTCGCATCGGGTCTTCTCGGACGAAGAGCTGGCGGCCCGCGGGATCAGCGACGGCATGGTCCGGCTGTCGCTCGGCATCGAGGAGACGGAGGACCTGGTGCGCGACCTGCGCGAGGCGATCGCCCACGCGCGGGGCTCCCCGTCGCCACCATTATAGGTCCGCCGCCGTCGTGCGCCCTCCGGCGCCACTGTAGCTCAGTCGGCAGAGCGGCTGATTCGTAATCAGCAGGTCGGGGGTTCAAGTCCCTCCAGTGGCTCGTCTCTCCTCGAAAGCGCCGGGCGGAGGCGTCCTCCGCCGGGCGGGCGGCGGCGCCTTCCCCGCGGCAGGCACGGCCGACGCGGGGACGCCGCCCGCGGCGGGAGACCGGCGCGAACGGTACGAGGTCGGGTCCCGCCGGCCTAGGCGCCCGAGATGGTGGTCTCCACGATGCGGACGGCGGTCCGGGGCCGGTCGTTCGCGTCGCGGGGGACGGCGGCGATCTTCTCGACGACGTCCTGGCCGCCGCGCACGTGGCCGAAGATCGCGTGCTTGCCGTCCAGCCACGGCGTCGGGGCGAGCGTGATGAAGAACTGGCTGCCGCCGGTGTTAGGACCGGCGTTCGCCATCGACACGACCCCGGGGGTGTCGTGCCGCAATCCGGCGCCGAATTCGTCGGGGATCGTGAACCCCGGCCCGCCCGTCCCGTCGCCGCGGGGGCAGCCGGTCTGCACCATGAAGCCCGGGATCACGCGATGGAACGAGAGGCCGACGTAGAACTGCTTGCGGGTCAGCGTCAGGAAGTTCTCCGCGGTCTTCGGGGCGCGGTCGCGCAGGACCTCGACGCGCAGGTCGCCGAGCGTCGTCCGCAGCGAGACGGTGGGGTTCGGCACGGCTCCCCCACCACCGTCGAGGGGAAAACGCCGCGCCTTCCCTGCGCGCGCCGCTCCTCCGCTCCGTTTATCAGGGCCCGCCCGGCTAGCTCGGCCCGGACGCGGGTCCCGACCTGATGCATCGCTCCGTCGCGTCCATCGGCCTCGTTCTCATCGTCGTCGGGCTCGGGCTGGCCGCGTTCCCGGTCGTCGTCCTGGGGCGGGAGCAGCTCGACCTCGAGCAGGTCACCGGGTTCCTGCTCGCGCCGGTCGGGCTGTTCGTCGTGATGATCGCCGCCTCCTCGGGCGACCCCCGGCGCACGACCGTCTCCGGAACGTTCGGCAACCCGGAGGAGGTCCGCGCCTCGGCGGCCGGCGTCGAGTCGTGGGAGCGGACGCCAGGGTGGAGTCCGCTCGACGCGGTGCACTGCCGGTTCTGTCGGACCGTCATCACCTCGGACCTCGCCTCCTGCCCTCGGTGCGCCCGGGCGCGCGATTGCCGGAACTGCGGCCGGCCGCTCGGCATGGTGCTCGACCGCCCGACGTGCCCGACGTGCGCCCGGGCGGAGGCGTTCTGCGACTGCCCGACGCTCGGCCGCCACCCCGGTGCGCGGCCGCACGGCGCTCGGGCCGAGGTCGGGATATGAGCGGACCCGTGGACGACCGGGAGCTCCCCCGCGGCGTCGCTACCGCCTCTGACGGACCCGTGGAAGTGCATTTCGACGGTGCCTGCGAGGAGGTGGGGGGTCTGCGCATCGCCGCGTACGGCTACCTGGTGGAGGGGGCGGGTCTCCACCAGGCGGACTTCGGGCTCGCGGTGCCGCCCGGCCACCCGCGCGCGACCAACAACGTCGCCGAGTACGTCGCGGCGATCTGCGCCCTCGAGTGGCTCGCTCGGGTCGGTTACTCCGGCAGCGTTCGTCTCGTCGGGGATAGCCAGCTCGTCCTCCGGCAGATGACGGGCGACTATCGCGTCGAGGCGGAGCACCTGAAGCCGTACTACGAGCGTCTCCTCCAGCTCGTCCGGGGGTTCCGGCAGGTCGAGTTCCTCTGGGTCCGACGGTCGGAGAACGCCCGGGCGGACGAACTGTCGAAGCGCGGGATCGCGCTCTACGGGGGGCGGGCGCCGACCGCCCGTGCGAGCGGTAGCACGCAGGCTCGGTCCGCCCGGACCGACCCGCCGTGAAGGGGCCTCAGCCCCAGCGGACCGTGTAGACGAGCGTGCGCCCCTCTACGGCGGCGCGGGCGCGGGCGGTGTCGACGTAGGTGGCGAACGCGGCGGCGGCCTCCGGTGATAGACGCGGGCGGACTCCGTAGCCTCGGGGAACACCGACGCCCAGCGAAGCCGGCAGCGGACGCATCGAGACGGTCGGCCGTCCCCGTTCATTGGAGCGGGCCGCCATCACGGTCTCTCGGACCCGGCGGCGAGCGCGCGCGTCGGTCCGGGGGCCGTGCCGAGGCAGGGCAGGACCCCGAGCGGAACGTCCTCCGGGGCGCGCTCCCCCAGCGGGCGGACGAGCAGCTCGAACCAGCCTGCCGGGGTGTCGGACATCGACAGTCGGGGCTTGTCAGACGGACGTCGTACATAAATCCCCACCTCCACAGGAAACGGGGGGGTCCGGCGGCTCGAGCTCTGACGGTAGAGAGCGGCGGACAAGGCGCCGACCGGTTCCTCGCCCCCGGCCGTCACCGGTGCGCCCGCGGGGCGGCGGCGCGCCAGCCTCTTGAGCGACCCCCCTTCTCGCGCGCCGGGGTCGGCGGTGGCGGCAGATCGAGCGGCGGGGGGGCCGGCGCGCTTCTTCGAGGAGACCGAGCGGGAGCTGCTCGAGGCGTCGATCGAGTCGCAGCGGGCCGACTGGGTCTACGCGACCCACATCACGGAGGACACGGAGGAGCTGTCGTCCTCCGCGCTCTCCCGCCTCATCGCGCTGACCGTACGGCGGGCGCGCGAGGCGGCGCGGCTCCCGAAGGGGGAGCTCGAGGGGACGGTCGCCCGGAAGGCGCACCTGCTGCCGCTCTCGCTTCCGCTCATCGCTCCGGCCGATCCGGCCCAGGCCCAGGAGCTGACGCGCCTGGTCGCGTCGATGCAGGGTCGCTACGCGAAGGGCCGCTACACCCCCCACGGGCAGACCGAGGCGCTCGATCTTCAGGGGCTGTCACGGATCCTGACCGAGAGTCGCGATCCGAAGCTCCTCGCCGACGTCTGGACCGGCTGGCACCAGGTCGGGCGGGCGATGCGGCCCGAGTTCGAGCGGTACGTCGACCTCGCCAACCAGGGCGCCCGGGAGCTCGGCTTCGACGATACCGGTGCGATGTGGCGCTCGAAGTACGACATGCCCCCGGACGATCTCGCACGCGAGGCCGACCGTCTCTGGGAGCAGGTCCGCCCTCTCTACGACGCTCTCCTCACGTTCGTGCGAGGCAGGCTCCGCCGTGCCTACGGCGACGACGTCGTTCCGGCCCACGGGCCGCTGCCGGTCCACCTGCTCGGGAACATGTGGGCCCAGCAGTGGGACGCGGTGATGCCGCTCGTCACGCCCGCTCCGGCGGCGGCGGCGTACGACCTCACGCGGCTCCTGGTCGAGCGGCAGACCACCCCGGAGCGGATGGTCCGCTACGCCGAGGGGTTCTTCGTCTCGCTCGGTCTCGAGCCGCTCCCCGGATCGTTCTGGAGCCGGTCGATGCTGGTGCGCCCGCGCGACCGCGAGGTCGTCTGCCACGCGAGCGCGTGGGACGTCGACTTCGTCGACGACCTGCGGATCAAGATGTGCATCGAGATCACCGGCGAGGACTTCCGAACGATCCATCACGAACTGGGGCACAACTACTACCAGCGGGCCTACGCTCACCTGCCGTTCCTGTTCCGCGACAGCGCCCACGACGGGTTCCACGAGGCGATCGGCGACACGATCGCGCTGTCGGTGACGCCCGCCTACCTGCAGCAGATCGGACTGATCGGACCCGCGACGGGCGAGGAGGACGACGTGCCGCTGCTCCTCGAGCGGGCGCTCGAGAAGGTCGCCTTCCTCCCGTTCGGCCTCCTCATCGACAAGTGGCGCTGGGAGGTCTTTGCGGGCCGCGTCCGGCCGGACGAGTACAACACGCGCTGGTGGGCGCTCCGCGCCCGCTACCAGAACGTCGCGCCACCCGTCCCCCGGGACGCCGCCGAGTTCGACCCGGGGGCGAAGTTCCACGTGCCGTCGAACGTTCCGTACCTGCGCTACTTCCTCGCGCACATCCTCCAGTTCCAGTTCCATCGGGCGCTCCTGAAGGCCGCCGGCTACGACGGACCGCTCCACCGGGGCTCGATCTACGGCTCCAAGGAGGCCGGCCGCCGGCTCGCCCGAACGCTCGCGATGGGCTCGAGCCGAGAGTGGCCGGACGCTCTGGAGGCGCTCTGCGGGGAGCGGCGCATGGACGCGGCCGGGCTGCTCGCCTACTTCGCTCCCCTGCAGCGCTGGCTGGACGAACAGAACCGGCGCGCGGGCACGGGAGGCTAGCGGGCGAGGCGCCCGCCGTCCTCCTCGTCGTTGACGGTACGGGGCCCGAGGGGACGATGCTGCTCGGAGCGCGCGAGACGGTCGTTCGCAGCGCCTACGCGGTGCTGGACCGCGGTAGCCACGACGCCGATCGGCGTCGGCCGGGGGTCCTCTACCTCACCACCGAGCGTCTGGTCTTCGAGGCGCCCGGCTCGCGGGGGGCGATGCTCGACCTGCTCGGGGGACGCGACCCGGACCTGCTCGTGGACGTCGCGCTCGCGGCCGTCCGGAACGTGAGCGTCCGGTCCGGCCGGCTGGTGAAGGCCCGCCTCGTGGTCGAGGCGGAGGGGCGGCGCGCCGCGTTCGACGTGCTCGAGCCGCACGTCTGGACGAACGAGATCGCCGAGGTCCGCCGTGCCTCCGAGCTCGGTCGGGAGAGCCGGCACGCGGCGCGCGACGCCGCCGTTCCTCCCCCGGTCGTCAAGGTCCGCTGCCGCTACTGCGGGAGCCTCGGGGACGAACGCCACCATCGATGCCCGGCGTGCGGGGCGCCGCTCTAGGCCGGCGGAGCGGCCCGACCGGCCGCGCCCCTAGCTCGCCCAGGCACACGGCGGCGGCGCGAGCTCGAACGCTCGGAGCTCGGGGGTATGCGTCGCGGGAGCGACCTCCGGGATCGGCCGCAGGGCCTCCACCGCGTGGTAGAGGAGCTCGTAGGCCGCCTCCTCCGCCTCGGCGAGGTCGACCTCCGGGCGAGGGGTGGCGACGTACACGCTCAGGGCCCCGTCGCGGAGGCCGAGCAGCACGAGCCCCCCGCCCTCGCGACGCGCCCAGGCGAGCAGCTCCCCTTCCGGGCGCTCCAGCAATCCGACCCATCGGAGCGAGCCGAACCATCGACCGGCCAGGCGACCGAGCACCGGGCCGGTCCGCGCCGACGGCGGAACCTCGATCCGGGCGATCGCGCGGAGATCCTGGTCGCTCCGCGCATCGACCCGCGGCGGGGGGGCGAGCGCCCGGTAGCCTCCCTCGACCTTCTCCACCAGGCCCTCGCGGGCGAGCCGGCGCAGGGAACGCGAGAGCGACTCCGGGTGCGCTCGCAGGACGCGGCGAAGCCCGCTGAAGGCGAGGCGTCCGGACATTCCCTGGAGGGCGGTCAGCACGCGCTCATCGAGTCGGCCGGCGTCCGGCTCCTGCTCGGGGACCATCGATCCGAGGAGCCGGCCGGAGCGTAAAGCCGCGGGGTTACCGCAGGGTTAGCGCGACCCCGCCGTCCGGCCCGGGGGACGTGTGAGCGGGCCGGCGGCGAACCGGTCAATATCCTCCAGCGGTCGGTGGAGGCATCGGGCCTCTGGGCCCGAGGAAAAGCACGATGTCCGAAGAGTTCGACTCGAGCAGTCACGCCGACCGAGGCCGGTACGGCCCCTGGGTATGGACCGCCTACCGGGCGTACAACGAGCTCCTGCGCGAGAAGCTCAAGAAGCGCTTCGAGGCGCAGGAAGGCCCGTGGATCGAGCAGGTCGCCGACCTGCTCGTGGCGATCGTGAACGCCCGGTGGGAGGGAGGACGACGCAAGGAGAAGGAGCTCGCAGAGCTGTACGCCCGCCTGGAGCGGGCGCTCTCGGAGTGAGGGCGATGCGGATCGTGGCCGCCCCGCTGCCGCATCTGCCGAACCCGCCGAACGGGCCGGAGCCGTCCCTTCCGTGGCCGTCCCGCGTACGGGGACTCCGGGGAGGCGACCGTGGCGCTCGCTGACCTCGAGGCGCGCATCGCCTCCGCGGTCGAGGCCGTCGCCCCGGGCGTCGCCGCGGTCGACGCCGTCCGCCTGGGCGGACGCTGGCGGGGGGCAGGGTTCGCCGCGCCGTCGCAGGCGACCGCGGTCGTCACCGACCGTGCCGGCTACCTGATCACGAACCAGCACGTCGTCGAGGGGGCCGCCCACCTGGCGGTCCGTCTCGCCGACGGCCGCGAGCTCCCCGCGGAGGTCGTCGGGGGGGACGAGGTGACCGACGTCGCGCTCGTGAAGGTCGACGCGCACGACCTGCCCGCGGCCCGGCTCGGCGACTCCGAGGCGCTTCGCGTCGGCCAGTTCGTCCTGGCCGTCGGACACGCGCTCGGCCTTCCGGGCGGACCGACCGTCTCGCTGGGGGTCGTCAGCGCGCTCGCCCGCCCCCTCCCGGGGACGGACTTCGTGTTCGAGGGGCTGGTCCAGACCGATGCGGCGATCAACCCGGGGAACAGCGGAGGTCCGCTGGTCGACCTCTCCGGCTCGGTCGTGGGGATCAACACGGCGATGGTGCCGTTCGCGCAGGGCGTCGGCTTCGCGCTGCCGATCCATGCGGCGGTGCGGATCACGGACGAGCTGCGGCGCACCGGCCGGGTCGTCCGGCCGTGGATGGGGGTCCAGGTCGCCGAGCTGTCTCCTCCGCTCGCGCGCCAGGTCGGCGCCGCGCCCCGGAGCGGTCTCCTGGTCGCCGAGGTCGTCCCCCGCTCCCCGGCGCATCGCGCCGGGCTCCGGCCCGGCGATATCGTGCAGGCGGTCGGGCCGTTCGAGGTGCGGACCGTCCGCGAGCTGCTCGAGGCGCTCGCCAAGTTCCCCGTCGGCTCGGACGTCGTGATCGCCTACGTCCGCCGGTCCGAACGACGCAGCGTGAGCGTTCCGCTCCAGGAGAGCCCGGAGGTGCTCGCCCCGGCGGGTTAGGGCGAGGGAGACCGGGGGCCCTGCCTATATGGGGGGCCTCCGGCTCCGGGCGAGCGTGTGGAGCGACGCCTGGGGACGGACCGTCACCGACGTGCGGATCAGCGTCACGAAGCGCTGCAACTTCTCCTGCGTCTATTGCCATGACGAGGGCCTGGGGCCGGTCGCACGCCCCGGGACGCCGCACGGCGAGGAGCTGACGGTCGCGGAGATCGATCGCCTGGTCGGGGTCGCCCGCGAGTTCGGCATCCGCTCGGTGAAGTTCACGGGCGGCGAGCCGCTCGTCCGCGGCGACCTCGAGGAGATCGTCGGCCATACGGTCCGGCAGATCCCGGACGTCTCCCTCACGACGAACGGCTCGCTGCTCGCGGCGCGCGCCGAGGGGCTCCGCGACGCCGGTCTCAAGCGCGTCAACGTCTCGATCGACACCACCGACCGCGAGGCGTTCCGGAGGATCCGCCACGGCGCCCTCGGGCCGGTGCTGAACGGGGTGCAGGCGGCGCTGCGCGTCGGGCTGACCCCGGTCAAGCTCAACATGGTCGTCTTTCGCGACACCGTCGGATCGATCCCCGCGATGGTCGACTACGTGGCCGGGAGGTCGGGTCTGCGCCTGCAGCTGATCCAGTTCATGCCCGAGCTGGTCCAGCACGAGCGGTTCGCGGTCGACATCGCCGAGGTCCGCCGCTGGCTCGAAGAGCACGCCAGCCGCGTCCTGGTCCGCGAGATGCACCACCGACGGATCTACCGGTTCGGAGAGACCGAGGTCGAGCTCGTCGACCCGGTCCGCAACCCGGAGTTCTGCGCCAACTGCCATCGGATCCGGATCACGCACCGCGGCGAGCTGAAGGGCTGCCTCAACCGCACCGACGATCTCGTGCCGACTCGGGGGCTCGAGGACGCCGCGCTGCGCGAGGCGTTCCGCCGCGTGATCACGCGGAGGGTCCCCTACTACGGGGGCTACGTGACCGACCTTCGGTCGGAACCCCCCGCGGCCTGGGTGGGCCGGACGGCGGCGGCCGCCGCCGCGGGCGTCGAGGTCCGCTCGGGCGGAGGGGACGCGACGGGCGGGCCCGGGGGTTCCGAGGGCTCATAGGGGCCGCCTGCGTGCCTCTTCGAGGAACGGATGACCGTCGATTTCGCCTGGGGCCGGAGCCCCAAGATTCGCATCGCCTCGATCGCCTGGAAGGGACCGTGGAACGAACGCAAGATCCGCGGACAGTTCGAGCGCCTCGCCCGGTGGGCGAAGGCGAACCGCGTCCGCACCGGTCGGTGGATCTTCCTCGAGCCGGCGGAGCGGTCCTGGGAGGTCGCGCTCGAGCTCCGCGGACCGGCGCAGGCGCCGCCCGGCGGGCGCCTCCGCACGCTCCGGGCGTCGCGCGTGGCGCGGGTCGTGTTCGACCCCGAGGTCGTCTCCCCGCGCGTCGTCTACCACGCGCTCTCCGACTGGCTGCGGTGGCGGCGGAAGGAGAAAGAGATCCGCTCCGTGACCGCGACCCGCGAGCTGTACTCGGGCAACCCGTGGACCGACCGCAACGCCTGGGCGCACACCGAGGTCCAGTTCCTGGTGCGGCCGTGAGCCGCCCGGCTCGGGGGCGGCGGCGTCACGGGCCGTGCCCGGTCCGGCCGAGCGGGGCCCCGCCTCCGTGACGGCCCCGGCCTCCACGGAGGAGGGGAAGGCGGACCGCCTGCTCCGACTCGCGAGCGCGCTCGCGGTCGGGGGTTCGGCGCTCTCGCTCGCCGTTCCGGCGGCGTTGCTCCTCCTGGCCGATCGGCACCTCTACGGCCTCTCCGCCGGCTCGGCCGACCTGCTCCACGGGGAGGGCCTCCTGGTCGTCGTCGGCGGGGTGCTGGTCGTCCTCGCGCTGTTCCTCTATCGGCGGGCGTTCGCCCACCTCAAGCACGTCGACGCCCGGCTGAGACCGGCCGCTTGGCTCTGCCTGGTCGGGTCGGTCGGCGCCCTCGCCCTCGTCGTCGCCGGGGCGCTGCTCGCCGGCGGGAGCTCCGCCGTCTCCGGCTGCCTCGCCGGCCCGAGCTCCCACGCGCTCTCGTGCCTGCGCTCGGCGGACCCGACCGCCGGCTACCTCGCTATCGCCGGGTTCTGGCTCGTCTGGCTCGGGGTGGTCGGTCTCGCGCTCGGCCTGGTGCTCTCCGGCCGCCACTTCCGCGCCGGGGTGACGGTCGCCGGCGGCGCGCTGTTCGCCCTGCTCGCCGCGGACCTCCTGTTCCCGTTCGCGGGCTCGCTCGTGCGCCTCCCCGGGATCGGGGTCGCGGTCGCGATCGCCCCGTTCGCCGCCGTCGCCGGCGCCGCTCTCGTCCTGGTCGGCACGCTCTCGGGCCGCTCGCCCCGCGACTAGCGGACCGAATCGTCAAGAACGCGGCCGGCTCTCCGGGCCCGATGACCGTGGCGACCCCCCCTCCGCCCTCCGAGCGGATCGTCCTCGCCGGAGGCTGCTTCTGGTGCACGGAGGCGGTCTTCTCCGAGCTGCGGGGGGTCCTCTCCGCGGTCCCCGGCTACGCCGGCGGGAGCGTCCCCGACCCCTCGTACGAGGCGGTCTGCACCGGTCGGACCGGCCACGCCGAAGCGGTCGAGGTGACGTTCGACCCGTCGCTCGTCAGCCTGCACGACCTCCTCGTCGTCTTCTTCACGACGCACGACCCGACGACGCGCGACCGCCAGGGCCCGGATACCGGCACCCAGTACCGGAGCGCCGTCTTCCCCCGGAACGACGAGCAGAGGGCGGTCGTCCAGGCGGTGATCCGCGAGGTCGCGGAAGAACGGCTCTACCCCCACCCGATCGTCACGGAGGTCGTCCCGCTGACCGCGTTCTACCCGGCCGAGGCCTACCACCGGAACTACTACCGGCGCCATCCCGAGCAGGCGTACTGCCAGGCGGTGATCGCGCCCAAGCTCGCGAAGTTCCGCAAGGCGCACGCCGCCCGCCTCGCAGCGACCGGCTGGTCGAGCCGTCCCGCTGCCCCCTAGCCGAGCACCGCGAGAAGCGCGAAGTAGACGGCGAAGCCGACCAGGATCGCGCCGGAGGCGAACCCCGCAGCCCGCTCGATCGACGGATGGCGTCGCGCGCCCGCCCGGACCGACCAGGGGAACGCGACGATCCAGACGGCGATCGCCCCGAAGAGGCCGAGGAGGAGCGGCACCCCGCCGAGGTAGGCGAAGGCGACCCCGGCGGTCAGCCACCAGACGATCTGGTAGGGGTTGCTGACGCCGAGGCCGAGGGCCCGGACGAAGGCGACGGTCTCCCCGTCTCCACCGACCGGCCCGGGCGCGCGACGCAGGAGTCGGAGCGCGAGGTAGAGCATCACCACCGCGCCCACCGCGTACACGCCGCGGAGCACGGCGCCCAGGTCGACGCTCCGGTCCAGCGCGAAGACCGCGGCGCCGAGCACCGCGTCGGCGGTCATCGCCCCGAGGCCGGTGACGAAGCCCTCGCGGAACGAGCGGGCCGACGCCGCGACGATCCACGCGTTCATCGGCCCGGGCGGGATCACGAGCGAGAAGCCGAGGAGGAGCCCGAACAGCACGTCCTCGGGCAGGCTCACCGTCCCCCCTCCCCGTCCCCGGGCGCGCGGGCGCACGAGCGCCCGGGCGACGTCGTTTCCGGAGGGTAGGCGGCGCTCACGTCCACGGAGGGGAGCGGCCCGACGGGGCGGTCGGGGACGTCGGCCCGCCACGACGGGAGGCCGCGATCGCCCCCCCGACCGCGGTGAGCCCGAAGCCGAGGACGAACCCGCCGAAGGCGAACGGGAGGCTCGCGAACGCGCAGCCGATCGCGAGGACGCCGAGCGGTCTCCGCGCCCGCGGCACGGCCAGCACGAGCGCGCCGGCGGCGAGCGAGGAGATCCCCAACGCCAGTCCGATCGGGTACAGCGACAGGGGGAGACCGAAGACGCCGGCGAGGGGCGAGCCGGCGACCCCGACCGCGAGAGCGCCGGCGGTGATCGCGGCGCCTCCGACGACCGTCAAGGCACCGGCGAGCACCGGCCGCGCCCCGTCGACCCCGTCCTCGGGCATGCGGTCCCCGTCTACGGCCCCCCGCCGGTCACAGCGTCCAGGTCGGGCCGCCGTAGCCCTTGGGGAGCGAAGGGACCGTCCCCCGGCCGAACGGATCCGGCCGCGGGATCGGCGATCGGCCGTCCTTGCGGGCGAGGTAGGCGTCGATCGCCTCGGCCGCCTTCGAGCCGGCCGCCATCGCGTAGACGACCGACCGGCCTCCCGAGGCGAAGACCCCCTCCACGTCGGTCATCCAGTCCGGCCGCTGGCCTTCCGGCCACGGATGTCGCGACGGGCGAAGGTCGAGCTCGGGAGGAAGGCCCGTCAGGTCGGCGCGCTCGCCGACCGCGACCAGCACGGTGTCGCACGGCAGCGTAACGTCGGAGCCGGCGACCTCGACGGTCGTTCGCTTCCCGTCCGGGCCCGGCGGGCCGGGCTGCACCGTGCGCACGACCAGGCCCCGCACCGCCGTCTCGCCGACGATCGCGACGGGGCTCCGCTCGAAGAGGAACCTCAGTCCCTCCTCGCTGCCCTCGACGACCTCCTCCGTCCCGGCCGGCATCTCCTCGCGCCGCCGGCGATAGACGAGGGTCACGTCGCCGCCGTTGGTCAGGCGCAGTGCCGACCGGGCGGCGTCGAGCGCGACGTCCCCTCCCCCAACGACCACGACCTGACGGTTCTTCCGGCCGAAGAGCCCCTCCGCCCCCGTGTTCACCGCGAGCAGGAACGGGAGCGCGGGGTAGACCCCCGGCAGCGACTCGCCCGGTATCCCCAGCGACCGGGGGTCGGAGGCGCCGATCGCCACGTAGACGGCCCGGTAGCCGTCCGCCAGCAGGCTCTCCGGCGTGAAGTCGCGCCCCGCGCGTTTCCCCGGAACGAACGTGATATCGAGGTCCCGGAACCGGGCGAGGTCCGTGCGCAGCTCCCCGCCGTCCAGGTGGTACCTCGGGATCGTCTCGACCTGCCCGCCCAGGTAGGCCTGCTGCTCGTAGACGGTGACGGGGTAGCCGCGGAGCCCGAGCTCCCAGGCGGCCATCAGACCGGCCGGGCCTCCGCCGACGATCGCGACCCGTTCGCTCCGCGGGGCGCTCGGCACGTAGAGGAGGTCCGACCGCCCGAGCTCGAGCGACGCCCGCTTGAGGTGGCGGATGGCGATCGGGGTCCCGCGGCCGCCCATGACGCAGTCCTCCTCGCAGTAGTGGTAGCAGCACTTGCACAGGACGCTCGCGAGCGGGTTGTCGGCGAGCGTCAACTGGGCCGCGTCGTCGAACCTCCGCTCGGCGATCAGCGCGATGTAGCCGCGGCAATCCTGGGTGATCGGGCAGGCCTGCACGCAGAACGGCATCGCGCACTGCAGGCATCGCTGCGCTTCGAGGACCGCCTCCTCGCGGCCATACGGCTCCAGGATGAGACCGAACGAGCCGGCCCGCTCGCGCCCGGGCTCTTCGCCGATCGGCGTGCGTTCGTACCGAAACTCTCCCATCTCCCTCGACCTCTATGGGAGGGGAGCGCGAGGTAAATCGTCACCGGCCCGCTGCGAGCGGTCGCCCCGCCGTCACCACGGTACGGTGCCGGGCCGCCTCGGACGGGACCCCGCCGGTCGAGCCAACGTCTTTTGAACCCGACCGGCGTAGTAACGAAGGATGCCGCCCGCGCCGGACGCCGTTGGTCCCCGCCCGGTCGAACTGATCCTCTACCGCTGCCTCGTCTGTGGTTTCCAGTCCCTACGGGGCGAGGAGATCGGCGAGCACCTGATGCAGCACACCGAGGCGGCGAAGTACACCTTCTCCACCGTCGTCAAGTAGCGGCTCGGGGCTGCGGGTGCGCTACGCTTCCGCGGCGACGGGCGAGGCGGCCGTAGCTACGGAGGACGGCGCGACGCGGCGCCGGGGCCGGGGCCGCAGGCGCGCGAGGGCATGGGCCCGCGCGGCCTCGAGGTAGGCGACGTACTCCGCCTGGTCGGCCTCGTCCAGGTCGCACATCACGCGCAGCGATGCACCGGACCCCCTTAGCGAGAGCGGCCGGGGGTGCGCCCCGCGCGCCTAGGGTTCGGCGGCGGGCCCGGCCGTCGCGCCGCCCGGCTCCCCCTTCCCCGTGAACGTGAGCGAGATCGAGTTGACGCAGTGCCGGACGTTGCGCGGGGTGAGCCGCTCCCCCTCGAAGACGTGGCCCAGGTGGGCGTCGCATCGGGCGCATCGGATCTCGACGCGCTCACCGTCCGGGTCCGCCAGCCGCTTCACCGCGCCGGGCAGCTCCTGGTCGAAACTCGGCCAGCCGCAGCCGGCGTCGAACTTGTCCTCCGAGCGGTAGAGGGGCGCTCCGCACCGCTTGCACGAGTACGTTCCAACCGCGACGTGGTGCTCGTACTCTCCGGAGAACGGGCGTTCGGTGCCTCGGTGGACGATGACCGCCTCCTCGGCTCGGGTCAGCTTGCGCCAGGACGTGCTCGCCGCTTCCATCGCCCCGAACAGGTCCGGGCCGCTCTTTAGCTCGCGAGCGGTCCGCCGAGCCTCCCCGGCCGTACCCGGGCGGCGGAGACCGCTTATCGCCGACCGTGCCCTCCGTCCGGAGCGAGCGACGTGAGCGAGCAGCCCGCGACCGCCGCGGCCCGGGAGGTGCCGATCCGGCTCGTCGATCTCGTCGGTTCGGAGCGGGAGCGGGCGGTCCCGGCGATCCGCGACGGGTTCACGGGGATCTATCGCTGGCACGCGACGCGCGAGCTGCGGCAGGTGACCCGCGTCCGCGCGGCGAGCGCCGCCGGAACGATCGTCGGGGTCGCGCTGCTCGACGTGCTGGAGCCCGAGGTCGGCTACGTCTACTACATCACCGTCCTCTCCGCCCATCGTCGCTCCGGCGTGGGCGGGCAGCTGCTCGACGACGCGCTGGCCCAGTTCCGCTCCGGAGGCGCCGAGGTCGTCTACGCGGCGATCCGGACCGACAATCTCCCCTCCCGCCTCCTGTTCGAGCGCCGGGGGTTCCGCGAGGTCGGCCGACGCGAGGAGCCGCTCTGGAGGGACGGTGGGCTCGGAGCGTGGGGGCTGCGCAGTCGAATGCGGATCGTCCCCGGAGAGCGGCTGCTCGGCGTCCGTCTCGTCCTGCCCGACGCCGCTCACCGCCCGCGGGGCGATGGGATCACGGCACCTGAGGCCGAGCGATCGCCGCGGGAGCCGAGGCGACCTTCGGGAGGTTGACGAGCCCGACGAACAGCATGACGATCCCGACGAACTCCGCGTAGTACAGCATCACCGGGAACGACGCGATGTACAGCGCCCCGCCGGCGCCGAGCACGCACGCCCCCGCCACCATCGTGACGTGGCTCCAGCGGAACGACCGCCGGAGGGAGACGAACGCGGTCCCGAGCAGCACCACGGTCGCGGGCACGGTCACGATGGACGAGAGCACGAGCAGCGCGACCGGGGGATCTCCCACGATGATCCCTTGGGCCACCATCGAGAACGGAAGGCGCGTCGTGAAGCTCGCCGCCGCGGTCGCGCCCAGCGCCACGACCTCGAACGCGGCGAACGCGCGCGCCAGGCGGGGACGGCGGAGCGAACCGGCCGCCCCGAGCGAAAGGACCCCGACGATCCCGGCGGAGAGGAAAACGTAGGCCTGCAGGAGCGTCTCCGTGACGATGCCGACGTAGGCCGCCAGCTCGATCGCCATCGCGGCGGCGCCGAGCCCCATCCCGATGCCCCACATCGCCTGCGCGAGCTTGCGCGTGCGCCAGGCGCGGACGACGCCCCGAACCGACAGTACGCCAAGTGCCGCCCCGAGCGCGCCGAGGGAGACGGCGATCGAAGTCGACTCGAGCTGCATCGGCCCGAGAGAGCGGGTGGCCCGGCCGTTCAAGTGGCCCCGGTACGAACCGCGAGCGTCGCCACGACGCCCCTGCGACTCCCCTGCGGACCGCCGAGGGGGTCCGGCGCGGGCCGGACGACAAGCGTAAGGGCGGGGGACCCTGCCGAAGACGAGGCCGGCGATGGTGCAGAAGGTCAGCGAGGTGGTCGGAACGTCGACGGAGAGCTTTGCGAAGGCGGCCGAGAACGCGGTGCACACCGCCGCCCGAACGGTGCGCAACCTTCGGTGGTTCCGCGTGACGGAGATGGAGGGGCGGATCGTCGACCAGAAGGTCAGCGAGTACCACGCCACCGTGAAGCTCTACTTCGACCTCGAACCGTAGGGCCCCCGTCGGGGCCTTCCGCCACGGGAAGCGGTCGGCTACGGTCGTCCCGGTGGCGTCGCCGGGGGGCTTCCGACCGTCGGCCCGGGAGGCAGGCCGGGCCCAGCGGCGCCGACGCTCGCCGGCGCGCCCGGCAGGCCCTGCTCCGGGACGAACTCCCACTCCTTGAGCAGGCTCTTCGGTCGGACCCGGATCTTCACCGTCTCCGGCGCCGGGCGGATGAGGTTCCAGCCGGCGCGCGTCAGCGCCGAGCCGACCGCGACCATGACCCCGAGGGCGATGAGGAGCAGAAGGGTCGCCACGAACGGCCCGGTGAGACCGGCGAGGAACGACGAGATCGATCCGCCGAATCCGGAGAAGAGCGACGAGAGCGAGGAGGTAGGCTGCCCGACACCTCCTGAGGTGCCGGTCTGCTGGACCTCCACCGCTGCCTGGGCGATCGACTGGTGGCCGGCGACGTCGGTGACGGTGAGGCTGACGTTCTCCACGCAGTTCGTGCAGGTCGTGCTGTACGTGTGGCTCGGAGGGCTCTCGCCCGAGTACGTCGTTCCGTCGCCGAACCCCCAGACCCACGACGTGATCGTCGAGCCGTTGTCCGCCGACGTGTCGGTGAACGAGACCGTGTAGTCGTTCGAGCCCCAGACGAACGACGCGGTGAGCCCGGAGGCCGCCGAGCTCGAGAAATCCTTGTCTTCGCTCTTGACGAAGCCGGCCGGGTCGTGCGCCAGTCCGTAGGCGAGGTCGAACGTCACGCCGAGCAGCGCGACGCCGATTACGAGGACGATCACGCCCGTGAGGACCCCCGCGCGCTCCGAGTCCATCGGCCGCCCCCACGCATCGAGCGCGGGCGGGCCTATTTGCTTCTGTTGTTCGGGCGGCGGCCGCTCAGGCCGGGCCGGCGGTCGGCCCCGCGTCGCGGAGGCGGTCGTACAGGAAGCCGACGTTCGCCCGATAGATCGTCGTGAACTTCCAGCGGGCGTACGGTCCCGGCGGGGGGCGGCCGACGAACGTCTCGCGGTCGGCCCGCTCGTCGAGCGCCGCCCTCGCGAGCCCCCGCAGCGCCGTGACGTACCCCTCCATCTCCGCGATCCCCGCGGCGTCCGAGACGGGGCCGTGGCCGGGGAGCGCCCGGTCGGTCGGGAGCGCACGGACCTCCCGGAGGATCCGCGACAGCTCCTCCGGGTTCCCGTCCGAGAGGGATGGGTGGAAGCCGACCGAGAGCAGGTCCCCGAGGCAGAGGAACCGCTCGTCCGGCAGGACGAGGAGGACGTCGCTCGGCGAGTGACCACCCCCGAAGGTGAGGAGGCGAGCCGAGCGACGCCGACCGTGGACGAGCAGCTCGGACTCGAACGTCAGGTCCGGGGGTCGGAACTCGAGGTCGGCCGGGGTCGCGAGGATCCCGCCATACCACCCCTCCAGGACCTCCCGCTCTTCCGGGAGCGCGGGGGTGGCGCCCGAGCGGAGGCGTTCGAGCTCTCCCGGGACCTCGTCGCGGTCGCCGCGAAGGTGGAGTGGCCCCCGCTCGAGCACCAGGTCGCGGACCCGGCGCGTCGAAACGACGTGGGCGGCGCCGACCGCGGCGCTGCCGCGGACGTGGTCCCCGTGATAGTGGCTTTGGACGAGGACGCCGACCGGACGTCCGGTGAGCCGTTCGGCCGCCCGCCCGAGCGCTGCGCCGGCCTGGGGGGTCAGCATCGCATCGAAGACGAGCGTCGTTCCGCCGAGGTCGATGATCGCCGCGTTGCAGAGGCCGAAGCCGGCGGGGGTCGCGATCGCGGCGTGGACGCCGTCCGCGACCTCCTCGAGACGGAAGTGTTCGGAGAGGCCGGCCACGCCCGACCGACCGTCCGGAGGATTCGAGCGTTGCGGGCCGTGCCCGGGCGGCCCGGCGGCCGGTCTAGCGACGCCCGGAGGGGCGTCCCTGCGGTCGGCCCCCGTAGCCCCGAGGCCGGCCGCCGCCCCCGCGGTGCCGTTGCGGTGGACCGTGCCGGCCCCGCCGGCCGTCCCCCCCGGGCCGGCCCGGCTGCGACGGCGGGCGAGGGGGCGCCGCCGCGTCGTAGGCGAACCCCGGGATGCGGGCGCGCGCGATCGGGGCATGGAGCAGCTTCTCGATGCGGGCGAGGTCCGCTTCCTCGTCCGGCGCGACGAGCGTGTAGGCATCGCCCCGACGCTGGGCGCGCGCGGTGCGACCGACGCGGTGGATGTAGACCTCGGGTTCGTGGGGAACATCGAAGTTCACGACGTGGCTGACCCCCTCGACATCGATCCCGCGTGCGGCGATATCGGTCGCCACGAGGATGCGGTGCTCTCCCCCCCGGAACCCTTCGAGCGCCTTCAGCCGCTGGCTCTGGCTGCGGTTGCCGTGGATGACGCCGGCCGAGAGACCCCAGCGGGAGAGCTGCTGGGCGAGCCGGTTCGCCCGGTGCTTGGTCCGCGTGAACACGAGCACGCTCATCATCGTCTCGTCCAGGAGCAGCTCGCGGAGCAGCTCGGCCTTGAGGTGGCCCGGGACCGGCAGGGCGAGATGGGAGACCCCGACCGCAGCGACGGTCGTCGGGTCGACGTGGACCATGCGGGGGGAGCGCAGGAACTCGCGCGCGAGCTCGACGACCTCGGGCGGCATGGTCGCCGAGAACAGCATCGTCTGCCGCTCGCGCGGGAGCGCACGGAGGACGCGGCGAACGTCCGGCAGGAATCCCATGTCGAGCATCCGGTCCGCCTCGTCCAGGACGAGGATCCGGAGGCTCGTCCAGTCGAGGTGACCGCGCTCCATCAGGTCGAGCAGTCGGCCGGGGGTAGCGACGACGATCTCGACCCGGCCGTGGAGCGCCTGGATCTGCGGCTCGAGGCCGACGCCCCCGTAGATCGCGACGCCGCGACGGTGGGTGTATCGTCCGAGCTTCTGGAGGAACTCCTCGGCTTGCAGCGCGAGCTCGCGCGTCGGGGTGAGGACGAGCGCGTAGATCTTTCCCGGCGGCAGGTCGAGGGTCCGCTCGAGGATCGGGAGCAGGAACGCGGCGGTCTTGCCGGTGCCGGTCTGGGCCGTCGCCACGAGGTCGCGCCCGAGCACGGCCTCGGGGATCGCCCGGCTCTGGATCGGGGTCGCCGACTCGTAGCCCATCTCCCGCGCGCCGGCCTTCAGGCTCGGGTGGAGGGGAAGCTCCTCGAAGCGGACGGTCGAGCCTTCCGGCACGTCCGTGCGGGGCGCGGTACGGCGCGGTGGCTCGGTCATCGTCCCCGCGTTCCAGTCGGTAGGGGGTTAAGAAGCGGTCGGCGGGCCTCTCGCGGCCGTCCGGGACCGGCGGGGAGCTCAGGGACCGCCCCACGCGGCCCGGTCGACATGCCATTCGACCGACTCGAGCGCCCGCACCCTCGCGGCCGGCAGCTCGGGCGCCGTGCCGCCGAGGATCCGCGCCAGGATCGCGTGCTTCTCCTCCCCCCACGCGAGGAAGATCGCTCGGCGGGCGGAGGCGAGCCCGACGAGGCTCAGCGTCACCCGTGCGACCCGGGGTTCGCGGCCGGGGTCGGGCTCCGCGACGACCCAGCGCCGAGGCTCCTGGAGCGCGGGGCGGCCCGGGAACAGCGAGGCCGTGTGCCCGTCCGGTCCCACGCCCAGGACCGCGACGTCGAGCGCCGCCCCATCCCCGACGTCCGCGGCGGCGCGAAGGGCGCTCTCGTAGTGCTCCGCGGCACCCCGTTCGCCGAGCTCGACCGGGACCGGGTGCACACGGTCGGAGGGGACCCGCGCCGGCTCGAGCCACGTCCTGCGCGCGAGCGCGAAGTTGCTGCGGGCGTCCCCGGGGGGCACGAGCCGCTCGTCGCACCAGTAGACCGACCAGACCCGGTCCGGCTCGCCGCCGGCCCCGGCTCGCGCGAGCGCTTCGAACAGGGGCACGGGACTCGCTCCGCCGCTCACCCCGATCGAGAATCGACCGCGCGCCCGGAGCGCTCCGGCGGCGAGCTCGCGGATCCGGCCCGCGACCGCGCGCCCGCCGGCCTCCGGCGAGGCATGGACCGTCGGCGCGGGGGTCATGCGTCCGACCAGCGATGCCCGAGCTCCCCGGGAAGCCGGCTCGCCTCCGCCGGACCCCAGGAGCCGGCCGGATACCGCCGCAGCGGCGGCGGATGCCGCAGGACGTGCTCGTAGACCTTCCAGGAGCCCTCGACCTCGTCCGCGCGCACGAACAGCGTCGGGTCGCCCCGCATCAGGTCGACCAGGAGCGTCTGGTAGGCGTCGGCGAGCGGGCCGAACGCCTCCGCGTAGAGGAAGTGGAGGCGATGGGTCTCGAGGACGATCGCGTGTCCCGGTCGCTTCAGCTCGAAGGCGAGCTCGAACCCCTCGTCCGGCTGGAGCGTGATCGTCAGGGTGTTCGCCGTGACCTCCGGCGGTGCCGGGCCCCGGAAGAACCAGACCGGGGGTCGGCGGAAGTGGACGACGATCTCGGTCCGCTTCTCCGGCAGGCGCTTGCCGGTCCGCAGGAAGAACGGCACCCCCTGCCAGCGCCAGCTGTTGAGGCGGAGCCGCACGGCGACGTACGTCTCGGTCGTCGACGTGCGCGGGATCCCGTCCTCCGCACGGTAGCCGCGGAGCCGGCTCCGGCCGACGCGCCCCGGACCGTACTGCCCGCGGACGACGTCCGCCGCGCGGATCGGCGCGACCGAGGAAAGGACCTTCACCTTCTCGTTGCGCACCGCGTCCGCGTCCAGGCTCCCCGGCACTTCCATCGCGGTGAGCGTGAGGAGCTGGGTGAGGTGGCTCTGGAGCATGTCGCGGAGCGCGCCGGCCCGGTCGTAGTACGGCGCCCGGTCCTCGACCCCGAGCTGCTCGGCGACGGTGATCTCGACGTGCGAGATGCGGTCGCGGTTCCAGACCGACTCGAACAGCATGTTGGCGAAGCGGAAGACGAGCAGGTTCTGCACCGTCTCCTTGCCGAGGTAGTGGTCGATCCGGTAGATCGACCGCTCGGGGAACTCCTCGTGGAGCTCGTGGTTCAGCCGCTCCGCGCTCGCGAGATCGGTGCCGAACGGCTTCTCGATCACGAGGCGCGTCCAGCCGGGTCCTCGGGCGAGGCCCGCCGCCCCGAGCGACCGCACGACGGCCGGGATCGCCTCGGACGGCAGGGCGAGGTAGAGGACCCGGTTCCCCGGGAGCCCGAGCGCGCGCTCGAGCCGTTCGATCCGGTCCTTGAGCCGCGCGTAGTCCTCGCGCGTGCTCTCCCCGAGGGAGGCATAGTGGACCCGCGAGCCGGACCACCGGCGGGCCTCGGCGGCGGAGACCCCGCTGGCCGCGAGGGAGCCGACCGCGAGCCGCCGGTAGGCGGCGTCGTCCAGGCGCTGCCGGGCGCAGCCGAGCAGGTGGAACGCCGGCGGCCGCACCGCGAGCGTGCCGGAGACCTCGTGCAGCGCGGGGAGCAGCTTGCGTCGCATCAGGTCGCCGGTCGCGCCGAACACGACGAACAGGTGGCGGTCGACCGGAGCTCGCGGCAACGGCTCACCCGGGGTTGACCGCGTGGCCGCCGAACCGCTGCCGCATCGCGGCGAGCAGGCGCTCGGCGAACGGGTCGGCCTGCCGCGAGCGCAGGCGGCGCTCGAGGGCCAGCATGATCACCGGCGCGGGCACGTCCAGGGCGATCGACTCCTCCACGGTCCAGCGTCCCTCGCCCGAGTCGCGGACGTACGGGGCTATCTTCTCTAGCGCGACCGCGTCGGCGAGGATGTCGGCGGTCAGGTCCAGGAGCCAGGAGCGGACGACGCTCCCGTAGCGCCAGATCGCGGCGACCTGGCCGAGGTCGAGCTTCCAGTCGCCCTTCGCGCGCAGGACGTCGAACCCTTCGGCGTACGATTCCATCAGACCGTACTCGATGCCGTTGTGCACCATCTTCACGAAATGGCCGGAGCCGCTCTCCCCGACGCGTCCCCACCCCCGGTCCGAAGCGGGCGCAAGGCTCGCGAAGAGCGGCGCCAGGCGATCGCAGGCCGGTTTCGGGCCGCCGATCATCATCGAGTAGCCCTCGCGCTCGCCCCAGATGCCGCCGCTGACGCCGACGTCCAGGAAGTCGATGCCGGCAGCGGCGGCCTTGGCCCCCCGGCGCATCGAGTCGGTGTAGTGCGAGTTGCCGCCGTCGATGAGCGTGTCCCCCCGGGCGAGACGGGCGATCGCCTGATCGACGTACTGGTCGGTCGGCTCGCCGGCGGGCACCATGAGCCAGACCGCTCGGGGAGGGCTCAGCTGCTGGACCAGCTCGGCGAACGAGCTCGCCCCGACGACGCCGTTCGCCGCGGCGCGCGCGACGGTGTCGGGGGTCCGCGCGTAGCCCACCACCCGATGACCGGCGCGGGTCAAACGTGCCGCCATCCCCCCGCCCATCCGCCCCAGTCCTACGATGCCTACCTCCATGGTTCTCTCTCCCCGGCGCCCCCGACCGGAGCGAGGGCCGGCGGCTCGCCGGTCGTCCTCACGCTCGCGGGGAGCTTCGTTCCGGACTACGGGGCGACGGAAGACACTCCCGTCAGCCGGACGCGTGTTATGACGTACTCCCGTCCGAAGCCTCTGCGCCCCCCGCGAGGAGGGTGGCGAGGCGAGCGAGCCCATCGCCTTCGTCGGCTGCGACGTCGACCGCCACGAGGCGTCGGCGCTTTTCCGTCAGGGCGGTCCGGTCGCCGCTCGCCTGCGCGGCGACGATCGCCCCGAACGTCAGGCCGAGCTCCGGCACCGGCAGCTCCGGCTCCGGTCGGTCGACGATCTGCAGGAACGCGCCGGTCGGCGGCCCTCCCTTGTGGAGCTGGCCGGTCGAATGCAGGAACCGCGGACCGTAGCCGACGGTGACGACCACGTTCAGCCGGCGACGCAGCGCCGACGCGACCGCCTCGAGGGCGGCGTCCGTCGCCCGGTCGGGCGGGAGGAACGCCTGGACGGCGACGTAGTCCCGGGGGCGGACCGCCCGGGCCCAGCGCTCCAGGGCGTCGGGGGCGCCCCCGTCCTGGGCCAGCGCGAGGGGCCGCGGAACCTCGGGGACGGCCGCCGCGGCGGCCGGGGTCGGCGTCATCGCGGCCCGAGCCAGGTCCTTCGCACGCTCGACGTCCGGCTGGTCGAACGGGTCGACCCCGATCACCGCCCCGCACGCGGCGATCGCGAACTCCCAGCGGAAGAACTCGCGCCCGAGATCGGTCGGCGCCTCGAAGCGGAACCGGAGCACCGGCACGCCGGCCGCCTCGTGGGCGGCGATCGCATCGGCGGTCGGCCGGTCGGCCCGTCCTGTGAGGCCGAGGTCGACGCTCACGAGGTCGTCCCCGGACGGGAACTCGTCCGGCGGGGTCGGCGTCCCGACCGGTACGATCCCCCGCCCGACCTTGCCGAGGCTCTCGGCCACGAGCTGCTCCGCCCAGTACGGGAACGGACGGAATGCGCGGGTGGCGAGGAAGAGCAGCTTATCGTGCCCGGCGAGCGCGAGCTCGCCGAGCGTCGCTCCCAACCGGAGCCCCGGGTTCCGGAGCGGCTCGACCCGCTCGTTGCAGAGGGCGACCATCGCCCGCGCGCTGGCGAGGAGCGCCGGGACGTCGGCGCCGGCGAGCGCGGCGGGCACGAGCCCGAAGACCGTCAGGGCGCTGTACCTCCCTCCCACGTCCGGAGGCGCGGTGAAGCAGGCCCGGAACCCGCGGGCGGAGGCGAGCTTCTCGAGCTCGGTGCCGGGGTCGGTGATCGCTACGAAGTGTCGGCCGGCGTCGCCGGGAAGGCGCTGGGCCTTCTCCCAGAAGAAGCGGAAGAACGCGTTCGGCTCGAGGGTCGTGCCCGACTTGCTCGAGACGAGGTAGATCGAGCGATCGACCGGCGCGGCCCGGAGGCAGCTGCGCACGGCGGCAGGGTGGGTGCTGTCCAGGACGAGGAACCGCGGTCGGCCGTCGCGGAGCGGGAGGACCCGGCAGATCGTCTCGGCCGCCAGGCTCGAGCCCCCCATGCCGAGCAGTACCACCTGCTCGAGGCCCTCTCCAGCGACCGCTTCGGCGAGCGCCGCGAGCTCGTCGACGCGCGAGGCGCTCTGCTCCGGAGCGAGCAGCCAGCCGAGCCGGCTCGTGACGTCCGACGCCGGCGACGCCGGCCAGAAGCTGGGGTCCCTCCGCCAGATCCGGCCGACGGCGTCGTCCTGACCCCACCGCTCCAGCCGGACGGCGATCGCCGCTTCGAAATCCTGCAGGTTCCAGGCGGCGCACGTCGGGTCCGGACCCCGGTCCGCGACAGCACCGCCGGCGCCGTCCCGTGAGCCCCGACGGCTTCGCGGCATTCGGGCTCACCCGGCTCCGGGGCTCGTGCCGAGGAGGGCGCTCGCCACCTCGACGACGTGTTCCGGCGTGAAGCCGAGCTTCTCGTAGACGACCGGCCCCGGAGCCGAAGCGCCGAAGCGGGAGAGGCCGACGATCGCCCCGTCGGCGCCGACGTAGCGCTCCCAGCCGAGCGGGCTCGCCGCCTCGATCGCGACGCGAGGGACCCCCTCGGGGAGCACGCCCGCTCGATAGGCCCCGTCCTGTTCCTCGAACAGCTCCCAGGACGGCATCGAGACGACCCGCGCGGCGATGCCGCGCCGGGCGAGGAGGGCGCGGGCCGCGAGCGCCAGGTGGACCTCCGAGCCGGTCGCGAGGAGGACGATCCGCGCGGGCAGCGGGTCCGCCTCGGCGAGCACGTAGGCCCCGCGGCCGGTCCCCTCGGAGATCGGGTACGTCGCCGGGTCGAGCACCGGCAGCTTCTGACGCGTCAGGACGAACGCGACCGGTCCGTGCCGGTCGACCGCCACCCTCCACGCGGCGACCGTCTCGTTCGCGTCGGCCGGCCGGAGGACCGTGAGCCCGGGGATCGCGCGCAGCGACGCGAGGTGCTCGACCGGCTGGTGGGTCGGGCCGTCCTCTCCGAGCGCGATCGAGTCGTGGGTGAAGATCAACAGGGTGCGCGCCCGGGAGAGCGCGGCGATCCGTATCGACGGCCGGGCGTAGTCGGAGAAGACCAGGAACGTCGAGCCGTACGGTCGCACGCCGCCGTGCAGCGCGAGGCCGTTGAGCATCGCCGCCATCGCGTTCTCGCGGACCCCGAAGTGCAGGTTGCGGCCGGAGTCGCCCTCGAACGAGAAGTCGGAGGCGTCCGGTACCAGGGTCCGCGTCGACGGCGCGAGGTCCGCGCTGCCGCCGAACAGCGCCGGCCACTGGCGAGCGCAGGCCGCCAGGGTCGTCGCGGAGGCGTCGCGCGTGGCGACGGCGGTCCCCCCGGCGAACGTCGGCCACGGTGCCGGCCAGGTCTCCGGGGGCGAGCCGTCCTCGAAACGGAGGAACTCCCGGGCCAGCTCCGGCTCGGCACGGCGGTACTCCTCGAACCGCGCGTTCCAGGCCTCCTCCCAGGCGCGCCCGCGTCCGAGCGCGCGACGGAAGTGGTTCCTCGCCTCCTCCGGAACGAGGAACGCCGGCTCGACCGGCCAGCCGAGCTTGCGTTTCGTCTCCCGGGTCATCTCCGGGCCGAGCGGCTCGCCGTGCGCCTCCTTGGTGTCCTGTCGAGGGCTCCCGTAGCCGATGTGGGTGCGGATGCGGAGCAGCCACGGCGCGCCCGGCTTGGCGACCGCCCGACGGATCGCCGCGTCGATCGCCTCGACGGAGTTGCCGTCCTCGACCGCTCCGACCTGCCAGCCGTAGGCCTCGAAGCGTCGGCCGACGTCCTCCGTGAAGCTCAGGCTGGTCGGCCCCTCGAGCGAGATGTGGTTGTCGTCGTAGAGGACGATCAGGGGGCTCGCCTTCATCGCCCCCGCGAACGAGGCCGCCTCGGCGCCGATCCCCTCCATGAGGTCACCGTCCGAGCAGAGCGCGAAGGTCGTGTGCTCCACGATGCGGTGCCCCGGCCGGTTGTAGCGGCTCGCGAGGTACCGCTGGGCCAGCGCCATGCCGACCGCGGTCGCGAGCCCCTGCCCGAGCGGGCCGGTCGTCGCCTCGACGCCCGGGGTGTGACCGTGCTCCGGGTGGCCGGGGGTGCGGCTCCCGAACTGTCGGAACCGCTTCAGCTCCTCCAGCGGCAGGTCGTAGCCGGTCAGGTGGAGCAGCGCATACAGCAGCGCCGAGCCGTGGCCGGCGGAGAGGACGAAGCGATCGCGGTTCGGCCAGCGGGGGTTCGCCGGATTGTGGCGGAGGAACCGGTCCCAGAGGACGTAGGCCATCGGGGCCGCGCCGAGCGGCAGCCCGGGGTGGCCGGATTTCGCCTCCTCGACCATGTCGACCGACAGGAAGCGGAGGGTGCCGATCATCAGGTCGTCCTCGGACGTCACGGCACGCCCCTCCCTGCGGTGCGCGCGTACGTCGCGGCGCCGACCATACCGCTATCGCCCCCGAGGCGAGCGGGGACGACCTCCAGCCGCACGGAGGCCGCGGGGAGCGCTCGCGCCTTCACCTGCCGGCCGAGCGAGGGGACGAGCGACGAGAACCCTTCCATCACCCCGCCTCCGAGCACGATCGTGGAGGGGTTGACGGCGTTGACGACGGAGACGAGCCCGCAGACGAGGTAGCCCATCGTTTCCTCGACCAGCTCCTGCGCGAGGGGGTCGTCCGACCGGTAGGCCTCGGCGACGGTTTCGGCCGTGACCGCCCCGGTCTCGCCGGCGATCGCGACGAGCCGACGGCCGGCCTCCGGGTGCTGGCCGATCGCCTCGCGCGCCCGCTCGGCGATCGCCCAACCCCCGGCGTACGCCTCGAGACATCCGGAGTTCGGGCAGCGGCACTTTCTCCCGTCCCGCGCGACCGTGAGATGACCGAGCTCGCCGGCGGTGCCACTCGCCCCGTGGCAGAGTCGGCCGTCGACCACGATGCCTCCGCCGACGCCCGTTCCCACGAAGACGCAGACGAGGTCGTTCGCGCCGACCCCGGCGCCGTGGCGCCACTCGCCGAAGGTCGCCGCCTGGACGTCGTTCATAACGGCGACCGGGCGGCGCAGCGAGCGCGCGAGGCGTCGACCGAGGGGAACGTCGTGCCAGTTGAGGTTCGGGCCGAAGAGCACCGTGCCGTCCGCATCGACCTGGCCGGCGACGCCCACGCCGAGCGGTGCCCGGGCCGGCAGCCTGTCGGCCCAGCGGTCCCGCACGCAGCCGACGATGTCGTCCACGATGGCGCTCGCCGGCCGTTCGGCGCGCGTCGGGAGCCTCTCCGTGTCGAGGACCGCGCCGCGCGCGTCGACCACCCCGAGGAGGATCTTCGTTCCTCCCAGGTCGACGCCGACCGAGGCGTGCCCCCAGGGGGAAGGCGCTCCGGCGGCTCGCGGTCGGCGAGAGCGTGTCCGCCTCGTGGCCTTGGCAGCGACCATCCGGAGAGCCAACCCCGGTAGTCCCCCCGCCCCGCGCGGGGGGTTCCGGCGCCGTGGGCCGCCTAGGCCGAGCCGAGGATAAGAGCTCGCAGAACCCGTCGCGCCGGGCGAGCCCGCCCCGGGGGCGTTTCAGACCCTTGGCGAAGGGGCTTATGGGCCCGGCCGCTCGTCCCGCTTCGAGGAACCATGCCGCCGCGCACCAAGGCCCCCACAGGCCCGAAGCCCCTGTTCAGCAGCGTCGCGATCGTCGTCTCGGACCGCTCTCGCGCGGTCGCGTGGTACACGGAAAAGTTCGGTCTGGAGCACGTCGCCGACGACGACCACTGGCAGGCGGTCGGACAGAAGGGACGCACGGGGGTCGTCCATCTGTGCCAGGTCTCGGAGTTCGACCCGAAGGCGCCGCTCGAGCCCGGCAACACCGGCATCGCCTTCCACCTCCCCGGGGACTTCGTCAAGGCCTGCGCCGCGCTCGAGGCTCGGGGCGTGGAGTTCTCGAGCCCCCCGACGAAGTACGACTGGGGCTGGGGGGCCTCCGTCCGCGACCCGGACGGCAACGAGATCTACCTGAGCCCCGGCGACTAGAGGGCAGGGGCGACGCCACGCCTCGGAGCCCGACAGTTTACGTCGGGTAACCGCTCCCGCTCCCTCGGAGTCGGCGAACGCCGGCCCCGACCACGACCGGTGCCGTCCCCCCGAGGTCAACCGGGACGAACGGAACGTGGATAAGGAGGGGTCCGACTCGAGTCGCGCATGGGCCGGGACGGTGGCGAAGACCGGATCGGCCGGAAACCGGAGGAGGAAGCATGGCGTTTATCGACGATCTGACCCTGGTGCTCGACCTGCTGATCTTGGTGACGGCCGCGGTGTTCTACACCGGGGCTCTCGTGTGGTTCGAGGTGCGCCGGAAGGATCCCGTGCGCGCGAACAGCCACCTCCGCGAGGGAGCGGTCATCCTCGGCCTGCTCGGCTTCTTCCTCGGGATCATAGCCGTCTGGGGAGAGCTGACCTGGCCCCTCCCCGGCCAGTACAATCTCTTCTTCTTTGACGTGGTCACGATGCTGACGATCCTGCTGCTCGCCTTCGCGTTCGCGGTGTGGTACCGCTTCCCGACCCACTTCGTCGGGATGCTCGGCGTGATCATCGGTCTCGGGGTGCTGTTCTACGGCGTGCGCGCCTACCAGCTCTCGCTCACGAAGGACCCCCTCGACACGCTGCTGATGTACCTCGCGTTCGGCGGGACGGCGATCATGTCCTACCCCGCGACCCTGTACGTCGACTGGTTCGTCGTCGGGCCGACGACCGCGGGCTCCGACCCGCTGCCGTCACCTCCGACCCCGAACTACCCCTGGCTGTGGCGGGTGCTGCTCTCGATGTTCTTCCTCGTGCTGTTCCTGGCCGGGGTCGCCGCCGTCGGCTATGGGGTCAGCTCGGCGTGGGGACACCTCGCGAGCCCGCCCTAGCGCACCGACCGACGGAGCGGGCGGGGAGGCGCTGAGCCCCTCCGCCCCGAACCCCTTCCCCCGCGCTCCCCTCGAACGGAGAGCGTTGCTCCCCTCTGTCGCCGCCCGAGAGCGGTCTGCGGTTCCGGACGGCGGACCCCGGGTCGCCCGGTCGAGCGCCCCCTCCGCACAGACCCCCTCTCTGGTAGCGACGAACCGGAGGCGGCCGACCCGAGCCGAAGACGGCGCCTCGACGGATCGGCCTCTCGGAGGCCGCGGCATCGCCGGGCGCGCCCGTCGCCGCGCCGGGGGCTGAGGGGCACGTCCTTCCCGCTGCTCGCGCAGCCGATGGGAGAGAGCGGGCCGGGCCGCGCTGGCGCGTGCCCGCGCGCCGTTTCCCCATCCCCCGCAGGTTCGGCGCGGCGAGCCGGCCGAAGGTCCGGGCAAGGGACCGCCGGCCCCAGCCCGGAGCGCGGTCGACCTCGTCGAGCGGTCGCGCGCGGGGCCGGAACCCCCATCTACTTCTTTCCCGGACGGTTCGGAGACCCGTGACCCGCCGACCCGGACGGACCGCGAGCACCGCACCGCTCCGGGACGACGGGCGTCCGGCTCCCTCCCGTCTGCGGGTCTCCGCGGCGCTCCTCGCGGTCGCGGGCCTGCTCGCGGTCGCCTCCGCCTACAGCCCGTGGTGGTACTTGACCGACCACGCCGGTACCTCCTCGGAGGTAGCGTACTATCCCGGGGGGCAGTACTACGTGGAGGGAGGCGGCGGCGGAGGGCCCGTCCCCTACGGGACGTACGGCCTCGGATCGATCGGGGAGCTCTACGGAGCGCTGCTGGTGGCGCTGCTGCTGCTCACGCTCGTGAGCTGGGTGCTCGCCGGCTTCGCCGTTGCGCGCGCCCGCGGCCGCGCCGGTACGGCGGAGAGTCGGCGACTGGCGACCGCGGGACTTGTCGCCTCGGCGCTGCTGGCCGGCCTCCTCGCGCTGATCGTGCCGCTCCTGCAGCCCTGGCTCTACTCCGAGGCGAATCCCGGCGGCAGTTGTTCCAGCGCCGGACCTTCCAGCCCCTGCGCGTCGTTCTGGGGCTCCTCGACGACCGGAGGCGCCGCGAGCGTCTGGGGTGCCGGAGGAGGCTGGTGGCTCGACGTGGCCGTCGCGGGGCTGCTCGGCGTCGCACTCGTCCTGGGAGGGGCGGCTTGGCCGCGGCCGGACGCGGTCCCCCGAGGGACGCCGGCGGGGCCGGGACGGTCGGACCGCCTCGGGCCCGCGGCGGGTTCGGAGCGCGGGTCCCCGCCGTCCGGCAACGGCTCCTCCCCCGCTTCGCCGAGCCCCCGTCCGTGAGAGAAGTTCGCACCCGGGCGCGGGCTTTATCCCCCCTCACGGAGTCGTTCGGGGTGGAGCGGTAGTCGACCCATGGCGAGCGTGACGGCCGCGGACACCCGCTACCTGCGGATCGAGGTCCCCGAGGAGCGTCCCCGAGAGCGGATCGGCGACTTCCGCGAGGTCCTGCACTCCTACACGCGCGAGGAGGCGATGCTCGAGGCGCAGCGGTGCCTCCAGTGCGCCCTGCCGTTCTGTGTGGAGGCCTGCCCGATCACGCAGGACTGCCGCGGCTACATCGGCCTGGTCGCGGACGGTCGGTTCGACGAGGCCTCACGGCTCACCCTCCGCGAGAACCCGCTCGCGACCACCCTCTGCAAGGTGTGCTACCACTACTGCGAGGACGCCTGCATCATGAAGGGCCGCGGCGTCCCGATCGCCATCCGGCACCTGAAGCGGGCCGCGCTCGAGTTCGGCGACTCCTCGATGGAGTACGTTCCGAGCGCCCCCCGACAGCAGCGGGTCGCCGTGATCGGTGCCGGTCCTGCCGGGCTGATGGCGGCGTGGGAGCTCTGCCTCCGCGGCTACCCGGTGACGGTCTTCGAGCGTCAGAGCGCGATCGGCGGCCAGGCCGGCGCGATCCCGCGGTACCGGATGCCCAACCACGAGCTGCTCGTCGACCTCCAGCGGTACCGGAACTTCGACCTCACGTTCGTCACCGACCGCACCGCGGGGGTGGACTTCACCCCGGAGAGCCTGCTCGCCGAGGGGTACCGCGCGGTGTTCGTCTCGATCGGGGCATCCAAGGCCGGCTACCCGGGGGTACCGGGCGAGCACCTCCCCGGCGTTCTTCCGGCGCTCGAGTTCCTCTACGATGTCAACCAGGGTCGGCCGGTCGTCCTCGGACGGAAGATCGTCGTGATCGGAGGCGGGGACGTCGCGGTCGACTCGGTACGCTCCGCGCGTCGGATCGCTCCGGGGGCGACGGTCGCCATGGCCTACCGGCGGACGCGGGAGGAGTCCCCCGCGGGCGAGGAGGAGATCCGAGAGACCGAGCCCGAGGGGATCGATTTCCACTGGCTGGTCGCCCCGGTGCAGATCCTCGGCACCGACCGGGTGGAGGGCGCGGTGTTCCAGCGGATGGAGCTGGCCACCCCGGACGCCTCCGGACGACGGGCGGTCAAGCCGATCGATGGTGCGTTCCTGACGATCGAGTGCGACACCGTGATCATGGCCGTGGGGGAGAAGGCCGACCTCTCCGGCTTCGACCCCAAGCTCGGGCTGAAGATCGGGACCAAGGGCTGGCCCGAAGGCTCCGGACCCGGCTACGCGACGGCGCGCGAGGGGGTCTTCGCCGCGGGCGGTCGTTCGGTCGTCCACGCGATGGCGGCGGGGACGAAGGCGGCGGAGTCGATCGACGCCTTTCTCGCCGAGAAGGACCACCGTGCGGCGTCCCCGCGTCCGGACCCGTTCGGCGAGGGCGATCCCCCGCCGCCGTTCCCGGAAGGGTACTCGAGCCCCGTCTGGAAGCCGTAATCCGGCCGCCTCCGCTCGGGAGCGGGAGCCGAGCGCCGGCCGCTGCTCGTCGGGCCGGCCGCGTCCGGCGTGCCCCGACGGGGGCGGAAGGTTCAACCCCTCCTAGACGAGTGCCCGTCCATGGTCTCCCGCTTCTGTACCCGATGCGGCCAGCCGATTCCCGCAGGCGCGACGACCTGCCCGCGATGCAACGCCCCGGTCGGTGCACCCGCGGGCTCGGCTGCCGCGGGCGGCGCGACCGGGTCGGCCGAGGCGACCGCCTCCGCGCGTCGGTCGTGCGCGAACTGCCGCGCCCAGATGCGCTGGATCGGGCACTACAGCCTTCGTGCGAGCGGGCCTCCGTCGCCGGCCGGAGGCGCCGGTGCGCCCGGAGAGGCCGCCGAGACGCTGCTCCCGTTCTCGCTGTACTACTGCCAGTCCTGTGGCAAGTTCGACTTCTACTATCCCGGCACCTGAGCGGACGGGCCGCCGGTCCGCCGGCCGGCCCGCTCCCGGGCCGGTCGCTCGGAAGCGCGTGACCGGGGCCGGCGGATGACCCGGGTGCCGACGGTGTTCGACCGGCTGCAGGACCGCTCGGACGCGGGGCGGCGCCTCGGCGTGCGCCTCGCTGCGGCGGGGCTCTCCCGCCCCGTGGTCCTCGGCATACCGCGCGGCGGCGTCGTGGTCGCGGTCGAGATCGCCGCCGAGCTCTCTGCCCCGGTCGATGTGCTGGTCGTCCGCAAGGTCGGCCTCCCCTCCGAGCCGGAGTACGGGGTCGGCGCGGTCGCCGAGGGCGGGGTCGTCGTGCTCGACGAGCGGCGCATCCTCGCCGCGGGGCTCCGCATCCCTGACCTGGCCGACGCCGTCCGGAGGGAACAGGAGGAGGTGGCGGATCGGAGCCGACGCTTCCGAGCGGGAGGCCCACCGATCCCGCTGGGGGACGGCACGGCCGTGATCGTCGACGACGGGGTTGCGACCGGGGGGACGATCGAGGCGGCCGCAACGGTCGCGCGACGGCGTGGCGCCCGGCGGGTCGTCGTCGCGATCGGGGTCGCGCCGCCCGAGGTGCTCCCCCGCCTCCGTTCGATCGCTGACGCCGTCGAGGTGGCGCTGCTCCCGACGCGGTTCGAGGCGGTCGGCCAGTGGTACCACCGGTTCGAACCGGTCGAGGACGAGGAGGTCCTCCGCCTGCTCGCGCTCTCCGGGAAGGACAGGGCCGCCGCGCGCGAGGCCGGTCCGCCGTCCGCGGGGCCCGCCACGAAGCGGGGGGAAGGTCGCGATACCGGTCGGTGAGATCACCGTAACCGGCCGCTTTATCCAACCGGGCGGCTCGGAGGGAAGCGATGGGATTCAGCCCCGAGAGCGCCGGCCGGCTGCTGCAGGAGGGACGCGATCATCGCTGCCCGGGCAGCCCGGAGACCTGCGTCAAGATCGTCGCGATCGCGGAGCTGCCGAGCCGGTTCGGCGACTTCCAGGTCGTCGCGTTCTGGAACGAGCACGAGCGGCAGGACCACGCGGCGTTCGTCCACGGGGATGTCGTCGATCGGGAGCGCGTCCTCGTCCGCCTCCACTCGGAGTGTCTGACGGGAGACGCGATCGGCTCCCTGCGCTGCGACTGCCGCGACCAGCTGCTCGCCTCGCTCGAGCGGGTCTCCCAGGTCGAGGCCGGCGTCGTGCTGTACCTGCGCCAGGAGGGCCGGGGGATCGGCTTCGCCAACAAGATCCGGGCCTACCAGCTCCAGGACCAGGGCTACGACACGGTCGAGGCGAACGAAGCGCTCGGCTTCCGCGCCGACGAGCGCGAGTACGGCATTGCGGCCCACATGCTCGGCTCCCTCCATGTCCGCTCGATCGAGATCATGACGAACAATCCGGCGAAGATCGAGGACCTGCGTCGCCACGGCGTCCGGATCGAGGGGCGGATCCCCCTCGTGATCCCGCCCCAGCCGGTCGACGCCGCGTATCTCGAGACGAAGCGGCGCAAGCTGGGTCACCTGCTCAACGTCGAGCAGCTCGACGGCGGGTCGGCCTCCTCGGCCGACTCGACGCGGTAGCGCGTCCCTAGGCGACGTGCGCCTCTCGGTTGTGCCGCCCGAGCGCGGCGACGGAGGCGAACCGGCTCCCGCAGACCGAACAGCGGACCGGCTTCTCGTCCGAGCCCCCCGGCCGGCTCGTCGGCCCGCTGTGCGACTCGGCGAGATGCGCCTCGAGCACCTCCGGCGAGCGGAACGCCGATCCGCACTGGGGGCATACCGCCTCGTTCTCGTCGTACTCGACGTAGGGCACACCGGAAGGAGGGTCCGCCCCTCCTATCCCGATTTCGGAGTGGCCGCCGGAGGGGACGGCGCTCCGGCCCGCGGGATAGCCCCGCCGCGCGCCGGGGTGGATACGGTTAATCCCGCCGCTCGCTCCGGACCGGGGGACCGCGGACCGTGACCGACTGGTTCAGCGTCGCGATCTGGTCGCTCGTCGGGACGTGGGTCCTGGTCGTCGGCACGCTCCTCCTGATGTACTGGCAGACGCGCACGAGCCAGAAGCTGAACTCGGCGAACGCGGTGATGGCGCTGCGGGAGCGGTTCGACGGGCCCCACATGCGCGGGGCGAGGCGCGCCCTCGCGGCCGACCTGCTCGAGGGCAAGCGCGAGGACCTCTCGAGCGTCGAGGTCGTGACGTTCTTCGAGCTGGTCGGCACGCTGACGCATCACGAGGCGCTCGAGGCCGAGCTCGTCTGGGAGGCGTTCGGGACCTGGGTCGGCGCCTACTACGTCGGGATCCGCCACCCGGTCGACCGGGTCGAGCGGATCCGTACCGACCTCGGAGACCCGCTCATCTTTCACGAGTTCGAGTGGCTCTATCGGCGGATGCTGACGCTGGACGTCCGCCACGGCCCCCGGGCGCAGCCGACCCCGGAGGCCGAGGCCACGACGGCCCAACGGATCCTCGCGCTCGAGGCCGCCCTCCCTCCGGTGTAGGACGGGCGGCCCGCCCGTGACGCCTACTTCGCCGCCGGCCCCCTTGCGGTTCGCGTGAGCGTCCGCGCTCCGCGGCGCGCGATGCGCGACCAGACGTGGCGCTGGAAGCCGAGGATCACCACGATCCAGAGCAGCTCGGCCGTCAGCGGCGAGAGGAAGGCGACCGCGACGGAGATCGCGAACGTCCCGGTGCTGAGGAGCTGGCCGAGCTCCGTGATCCGTATCCATTCCGGGGTGAGCGTCTTCGAGACCAGACGAGCATGGCGCGTCGCGTGTCGCCAGATCCCGAGCAGCACGCAGCCGCCGAGCGCTTGCACGACCGCGTAGATCGCGACGCCGAGCCGGGAGGAGAGCGTCCCCGGTCCCCAGCCGTTCGGGGAGTAAGCGAAGAGCAGCGAGACGAGGAACGGGGTCACCGAGATCACGAGCAGGAACGTCGAGTTCAGGCGTACGAGCGTCGGGTCGTAGCGGACGATCGACGAGAAGAGGCGGTGGTGAACGTTCCACCAGCCGGCGATGACGAAGAACGAAAGGACGTAGCCGAGGAACGCCGGCTCGAGCCGGCCGAGGTACGTCGGCAGCGGCGGCAGCGCGCCCCCGGTGAACGTCTGCGGCAACAGGATCGTGACCGCGAGGAACGTCATCGCGAAGGCGAAGACGCCGTCGCTGAGCGACAGGATGCGGCTGAGGTCCGAACCGGTGCCGTCGACGCCCTCCAGGCGCGGGCCATCCCGCGCCGCCGGGTCGTCCTCGTCGGAACCGGCGATCGCACTCCCCCCCGACCTCGCCGACAAACCTCGCCTCTTAGGTTTGTTCGACCGGGACCCGGCTCGCCGTTACCTAGTCGTCGGCGCTCGCCCGGGGGTGTCCGGAGCCCGGAGCGGTGACCGCGTCGCGGCGTACGGCCTGCTCGCCGATGCCTACGACATCGTCCACCGCGAGAAGCCGTACGCCGCCGAGGCGCGACGGGTCCGCGCCGCGGCACAGCGGTGGGCGACGATCCGATGTCGGTCCCTGCTGGACGTCGCCTGCGGGAGCGGCCGGCACCTCGCGGAGTTCGTCCGGTGGTACGACTGTACCGGGCTGGACGCGAGTCGGTCGATGCTGGCCCGCGCTCGGCGTCGCCTGCCCCGCGTCCGCTGGGTCCGGGGACGGATGGAGGCGTTCGACCTCGGTCGCGAGTTCGACATCGTCTGCTGCCTCTTCTCGGCGGTAGGCTACGTGCGGTCCCCGGCGGGACTTCGGCAGACGATCGCCGCCCTCGCCCGCCACACCTCGCCGGGAGGCGTGGTCGTCGTCGAACCGTGGTTGACGCCCGAGGTGTTCCGGGAGGGGCGCGTGCACCACCTGGTCGCCCGGTCGGAAGGGACGACCGTCCTCCGCATGAACGGCGCCCGACGCGTTCGGGGCCGTTCGGTGTTCGACTTCCACTACCTGGTCGGTCGCGACGGAGCGGTGCGTCACGCCGTGGAGCGGCACGATCTCGGACTGTTCTCCCGGACCCAGATGGAGGCGGCGTTCCGCGCCGCCGGTCTCACCCCGCACTTCGACCCGAAGGGCTTCGCGACGCGTCGCGGACTCTACGTCGCCGTACGTCCCGGGGTCCGTGCGGAGCGTCGGGCCGCCGGCCGGCGACGCAGGAGACGCCGCGCCGCGTAGGACGCCTCGCCGGGCACGGCACGGGCCGGCCCCGGGCGGCCCGCGGAGCGTCAGACGGAAAAGGCCATCGTACCGGCGTCTGGCCTTGGTATATACTTAGGCACCATGGACGGCGCGCGGCTTTTCCTCGGGGTCCCAGGATGAGCGAAAGGATGCCTCCGCGAACGGCGGAAGCACCGGTCGAGGGGATGGCCCGAGCTCCGGGCGGCCTCCCCGGCCCGGCGCGCATCGTCCCGCGCGTTGCCGCGGACGAGAGGATCCGCCAGTTCACGGAGGAGGCGACGCGGTTCTCGCACGATTTCGCCGAGTTCGCCGGCCCGGGCTCGCGCCCGGACCCGCTCCGCGCCTCGGTGATCAACGTCGACCTCGCGAAGTCGCTCTTCTCGAAGTGGGTCATCGAGATCCTGCTCCTGCTGTATGCGCAGAGCGAGCTCGGGTTCCAGGAGCTGCGACGCTCGCTCGGCACGATCAGCCCGCGGGTGCTCTCGCAGAAGCTCCGCCTCCTCGAGGACCGGACCCTGCTGCGCCGGACCGTCCTCCCGACCCGTCCGGCGCGGGTGCACTACTCGCTCACCGAGGACGGGCTCGTCCTCGCGAAGCTCGGAGAGCCCGTGTTCATCTTCCTGCGCTACCGTCGCGACGCCCGTCGCCCCGGCCGGAAGAGCCGGGGCCGGGGCCCGGCGAACGGGGGACGGGGGCCCATCGCCGAGCTTCGAGCCCTCGGCCACCGGTGAGCGCCGCGCCGCCCGAGCGCCGGACCGAACTGCCCCGGAGCACGATCGTCGTCCGGGTCCGTCCGGGCCGCGACCGGGACGGGGTCGAGCCGTCCCTCGGTCGCGCGGGGTGGACGGTCGTCTGCCGCGCCCGGGCCGTGGACGGAGCGGCGAACCTCGCCGTGCTGCGCCTCCTCGCGGAAGCCCTCTCGCTGCCGCGCTCGGCCCTCCGCCTACGCTCCGGGACGCGCTCCCGAGAGAAGCGTATCGAGGTCGAGGGGCTCGGGGCCCTCGACGTCCAGCTTCGTCTCGCGAGCTCGCAGCGGCGCCGCGACGCCCCCGGGTCCCTCCACCCGCCCACCGGAGAAGGGGCGCAGGCCCGCTAGGAGGTCGCCGCGTCGCTCGGCTCGTACGCTGCCTCGCCGAACTCCGTCATGTCGAGCCCGACGTCCTCCTCGTCCGGGCGGGCGCGCAGCGGGGTGACCACGTTGATGACGTGCAGGAGGACGTACGTCCCTACGAACGAGAACGAGGCGACGACCGCGATCCCGACGAGCTGTACCAGGGCGAGGTGCGGGTCGCCGTAGAGCAGTCCGTTCTTGCCGAGGGGATTGATCGCGGTCGTTGCGAAGAGGCCGGTGGCGAGCGTTCCCCACATCCCGCCGGCGCCGTGGCAGGCGAAGACGTCCAGGGAGTCGTCCAGGCGGCTGCGGGCCCTCCAGCTTGCGATGAGGTTGGAGAGGATCCCGGCGACGAGACCGATCAGGATCGCGGCGGAGGCGTTCACGTAACCGGAGGCGGGCGTCACCGCCGCGAGACCGCAGACCGCCCCGACCGCCATGCCGACCGCGGAGGGTCGGCCCTTGCCGACCCAGTCGACCAGCATCCAGCTGACGCCGGCCGCCGCCGCCGCAAGGTTCGTGTTCACGAGCGCCGCGACGGCCGTACCGTTGGCGGCGAGGGCGCTCCCCGCGTTGAAGCCGAACCAGCCGAACCAGAGGATCGCGGTACCGAGGATGACGTACGGGACGTTGTTCGGCCGGCTCTCCTGGCCGAACGCCCGGCCCCGGCCCAGGACGAGCGCCGCGGCGACCGCCGATACCCCGGCGGAGGTGTGGACGACGAGACCCCCGGCGAAGTCGATCACCCCGAGCTGGTGCAGCCAGCCCCCGGGATTCCAGATCCACATCGCGATCGGTACGTAGATCAGGGTCGTCCAGAGCACGATGAACAGCAGGAGCCCCTTCAGCCGGACCCGCCCGGCGAACGCGCCGATGATCAGCGCCGGGGTGATCGCCGCGAACTTCAGCTGGAAGGCGAAGTAGAGCAGCTCCGGGATCGTGGGCCCGTAGTTGGGATTCGCCGCGACCCCGACGTGGAGCAACCCGACGTTGTACAGCGTCCCGATGAGCCCATGGAAGGCGGGCCCGAACGCGAGCGTGTAGCCCCAGAGCGCCCAGACGAGGCTCACGACCGAGAAGATCATGAGGCACTGGACGATCGTCGCCACCAGGTTCTTGCGGCGCACGAGGCCGCCGTAAAAGAACCCGAGGGCGGGCGTCATGATCATGACGAGCGCCGTGGCGGCGATCACCCACGCCGTGTCCCCCGAATCGCAGGTCGGACATCCCGCAAATCCCATGGAACCGCTACCCGCTCCCCGCCCCGCGGGCGTTGTGGAGGCCAGCCGCCCCGGGCCGGTCGCCGGACGAATCCCCGAAGGGGAGCACGGTCGCACCTCGGACCTCGGGGAGATAAACCCTCCATCGGAGGGGACGGCACGCCGGTAGCGGCCGGTCGCCCCGGCGTCCTACTCGAGCGATACGTCCGAGCGGAGGTAGGCGCGCGTCGCGAGGACGAGCAGCACCGTCGTCTCGCCGATCAACGCGACGACCTCGGGCGCGCTGATCGCCCCGAAGGAGCCAGCGTAGCCGTGGCGGACGGCGTCGGCGATGTAGGTAAGCGGGTTGATCAGGAACAGCGTGCGGAGCGCGAGCGGGAGCGCGGACGACAACGGATAGAAGACCGTGCTCGCGAAATTGACGAAGAAGATGAGCAGGATCTGGATGCTGTTGTAGGCGTTGTTCGACTTCACGAGGGCGGCGAGCAGGAGCATCAGGGCGCCGAAGAGGACGGAGCCGAGCGCGACGGTGGCGAGCATGATACCGAGCCCGACGAGGCCAAGGGTCGTCACCCCCAGCAGCGCGACCGCGACGGCGAGCATCACGAGCGCCCCTCCGAGGCCGAACATCAGCGAGGTCACGATGATCCCGAACAGGTACTCGAACCGCGTGAACGGGCCGACCAGGAGCTGCGCGAGCATTCCGAACCGTCGGTCGGCCCAGAGAATGCTGCCGGCCACGGTGCCGGCCATGACGGCCTGGAACGCGAGGATCCCCGGCGCCAGGAAGGCGAGGTAGTTGCCGCCCCCTCCCCCCTCGAGCGACTGGAAGCCGTAGCCGAAGAAGACGAGGTACATCCCCGGCAGACCGAGGAGGATGATCAGGCTCGCCGGGTCGGTGTTGACCACGACGTTGCGGTAGATCAGCCTAAGGAGGTTGGGTGGCGCCGTTCGTCCTCCCCCCCGTGGCGACCGAGCTCAGGAAGACGTCCTCGAGGGTGTTGCCCCGGACGTTCAGCCATTCGAGCGTGGCGCCGGTGCCCTGGGCGACCTCCACGATCGTCCCGAGCGTTGCCTTCGGGTCGTCCGTCAGGATCGTTCCCGCGGCCCCCTGCACGGTCAGCGTCGCCCGGCCGGCCGAGCGCTCCCGGAGGCGGGCGAAGAACGGCTCGGCGTGTTCGGCATCCGCCGTGACGTCGACGGTCTTCTTGCCGCTGTAGAGCCGCTTCAGGTTCGCGACCGAATCCGCCACGATCACGCGGCCGAGGTCGATCACGGCGACGCGGTCGCACAGGTAGTCTGCCTCCTCGAGGTTGTGGGTCGTGAAGACGACGGTCAGTCCCTGGCGCACCGCGTCCCGGACCGAGTCGAGGAGCGTCCGACGCATCAGCACGTCCAGACCGACCGTCGGCTCGTCCAGGAACAGGATCTCCATATCGTGCATGAACTCGCGGGCGACCTGGACGCGTCGCTTCTGACCCCCGGAGAGGTCGAACGACCGGCGGCGGCGGATCTCCGCGATCCCGAACCGCTCGAGCAGCGCCTCGCACCGACGTCGCCGCTCCTCCTTGGGAACCCCCCAGAGCATCCCGTAGATCTCCAGGTTGCCCTCGACGGTCGTAAAGTCGAACGACTCCCCCTGCTGCACGACGCCGATCCGCTCTCGGATCCGTCGACCGTCGTGGCGAGGGTCGAGCCCGAGGACCCGCAGCTCGCCGGACGTCGGCGTGACGAGGGTCGTCATCGCCTTGATGAGGGTCGACTTGCCCGCTCCGTTGCGGCCGAGCAGGCCGAAGACCTCCCCCCGGCGGACCTCGAAGCTCACCCCGTCCAGCGCCCGGCGCTTCCCGTCGTACGAGTGGACCAGGGAAGCGCAGGAGATGGCGGCCGACTCCCCGGCCAACGGTACGCTCCGCGCCGCGCTCATCGTCGGTTCCGGGACCGCCGGCTCCCCGACAGGCTCTCCCTTGCCGCTCCCGGTCCGCCGCTCACCCGAGAATCTCCTACCGACGGCTCGGTCACCATCACGCCGATAAATCCGCTCCCGCCGCGGGGGAGGGTTCCCGTGAGCGGTGCGAGGCCCCGATCGCTGACCCCGGGGAGTCCGGGCGGCCTCCCCCCGGGGGCGGACCGACCGGCGGCCGCCGCAAGCTCGCGCACGTGGGTGCGAACGACCCCCGCTCCATAGACGAAACGCACCGAGGGTGTGTGCCGTGGGTGCGGACCGGCGCCGGAGCTTCGCGGCGTGATTGGTGGTGCCTCGTCCGCTGGAACCCCCCGGACATCCCCCCGCAAACCGCGCGGCCGACGGAGGTCCGCCGCGAAGCTACGTCGGCGACCGTCGATGCGCGCGCCGAGCCCGAGCAGGGCCGAACGCCTCAAGACAGATCCCGTCAGGATCCTCGACATACACGAGCCGGCTCTCGCCGTCCACGAAGTCGTCGACCACCTTGGCGCCGGCCCGCCGGGCGCGCCGAAGCCAGCTTTCCACGTCGGGCGCGTAAAATCCGAAGTGGTCGAACTGGTTGCCCTTGCGGATCGGCTCGTAGTATCGGTTCTGCCTCGGGTAGAAGTTGAGTTCGAATCGATGCCGAGAGCCCGGGTAGGCAAGGTGGACCCACCGGCCGCCATGGCCCATCTCGCCTCTCCGGAAGACTCGAAAACCGAGGGCGCGATAGAACCGCAGCGATCGAGCGAGGTCGCGCACGCGGATCCCCGAGTAGAGGAAGCGGGCGGGGGAGGTCGGCACGACCGCCGGAGCCTCGGCGCGCTTTAGCGGTTTGCCGAGGAGCTCCGCGAGCCGCCGGTCCGGGCGGGGCCAGAGGCCCCGGGGCAGGCGGACCGCACGTCCGACTCCGGCGACTCCCCGCTGTCACGCTTATGCGCGACGAAGCGCCGGTAGCCCTCGCATGACCGTGGCCCGCCGGCTGGGTCGTCTGCCACTCCCGATCGAAACGCCTCGGCTGACGCTTCGACTCCCCGCGGCGGTCGATGTCCCTCGCCTGCGTCGGCTCTTGCGCGATCCGCGCACCGCCCGGGCGGAGGGGGCGGACCTCCATTCGCCCGAGGAGCGGCACCGCCCAGAGCTGATGGTCGCCCGGACTCGGAGGGAGTATCGACGCGCAGACCACCTCTCCCTATCGGTGGTCGATCGCAGCTCGGGCGAGCTGGTCGGTCGAGTCGGTCTCCGGGGCCTCGACTGGACGTGGCGCAAGGTCGAGAGCCTGTCGTACTGGATCGCACCCGCCTGGTGGGGCCAGGGCTTCGCGACGGAGGCGTCCTGGTACCTCTGCCGCGCCGCGTTCGGCGCCCTCAGGATGCGCCGTGTCGCCTCCCAGGCGCTCGACGCGAACGCGCGCTCGCTCGCCGTCCTCCGCCGCCTGGGGTTCGTAGAGGAGGGTCGCGAGCGCCGGGCGGTCGTGGTCGGCGGCCGACCGATGGACATGATCCTGTTCGGACTGCTCCCCGAGGAGCTGCGGCCGTTCGAGGCGAGGGCGCCGAGCGCCCTCGAGCGCAGGACACTGGCGCGCGCGGCGCGTCGGCGGGCTCCCGCGAGCGCACCGCCGGGGTGTCGTCGACCTTAGCAGGGAGACCCGGGTGACGTCACGGCCCCTTGCGCCCGGCGGATGAGGCCGGGACCGCCACGACCCTCAGTCGGCCCCGTCGGGCGCGCTGGTTTCGGAGGAGGCTGCCTCGGTCGAACGGTCAGCGGTGCTGGACCCCCTGTGCGCGGGCGGGCCACGGGCGGGAACCAACGGGACGTCGACGGTGAGGGGGCGGACCGCGAGCTCGGACGACCGTGCGCCCCGTCGCCGGGCGAACCAGCGCCGTCGCTCCGCCGTCGAGATCGGGTCGTCGGGGTCGCGCTGTGCCTCGGGAGGGTCCCGCGCGTCCGCAATCCACGCGGAGGCGGCGACCTCCCGGCCGCCCGGAAGGGGAAAAATCGCGGCGGGAGAGCGGAACGAAGGGGGCCCCTGGAGTCCACCCGGGAATGCTCCGGGGTTGAGGTCGCCGCTCGTCCCGCCGCGCATGGACGGTAGAGGGGGATTGCAACTACTTAACCCGTGGCAGAATTAGTATTCTAATGTGGCGTGGTAATCGGAAATTAGTATACTAATACATCGTGGCGTCGGGCTGCTGCAAGGGATCTTCTCCGGAGGCGCGCAACGTCCCCCTCCCCGAGGCGCTGGGCTCGGGGCTCACGGACCGACGATCTCGCCGCGCTCGACCACCGACCTGCCGTCGATAGCGAGCGAGCCTCCCCGGAGGGCGACGAACGCGGAGAGGCGGGGAGACCGACTCTTGCCTCCCATCTGGACGTTGCGGCCGAACGCCAGGGTGAGCGCTCCGCGTTCCTGGTCGAAGAGGAGGGGGATGGTCGAGATCTTCGGGTTGAGGCCCACCGAGATCTGCCCCGCTCGGACGCGAGGATGGCCCATGCGACGAAGCTCCCGGCGCAAGCGCGTTCCGCCGGGACCGGCGTCGAAGTCGGTCAACGCGCCGTCGCGGAACTCCCACCGACCGCTGCGGAGCGGCACCTCGCTCTCCCCCACGTAGAGGACGCCGATCGTGTTCGAGACGAATCGGCCCTCGGCGTACGGTTCGTGGACCGTGACGCTGGTGACGCCGGTCGGGACGATCATGATCACATTGCCCGTCCGGACGTCGTCCGGGTCCATCACGCCGTCATCGACCTTCGGCCGACGGCCGGCGAGACGGAGGGCGAGACGGGTCCCGTTCGGGTGGGTGATCAGCGCCTCGCGCCCTCGACGGAGACGTTCGGCGACCCAGGCACCCTCGCGCTGCATCGCCGCGGGGTCGACCAAGGCGGCGTCGATGAGCTCCGTGCGCCAGCGACCCAGGTCGATCCGGTACCGCCGCGCCCAGAGTTCGCTGGTGCGCCCGAGGTCCCAGCGAACGGTCCGAACGCCGTACTTGAGGATCATGCGCATCAGCTCGTGCTCGTTCGACTGCTGACGCCGAGCCGCCGCGCGGGGGAGCCGCTCCTCGCGGGCAGCGTCCATCGGCCCGTAGAAGTAGACGTAGGCGTCCGAGGCCTGGAGGGCCGCCCACTCGTGCTCGCCGACCCGGGCAACCTGGCTCGCCGGCGCGCCGCGGAGGCTTCTCCAATAGCTTGCCTCGTCCCGGACGGACAGCAGCGGCCGAGCCCCGAGCTTGCGCGCTTCGGCGGTCATGCTAATGGCCCACGGCAGCGTAGCACTCCACGTCTCGATGAGGAGGTTCTCGCCTCGGCTGAGCCTCAGGGCCTTGCGCAGGAGGTTCCGAGCCAGGGCGCGGCGCGTGCCCTCCGGATAGTTCGGCAGCATCCGAAGGATACACCGGCCAGCGTTCTATATAAGGCCGGTTTAGTTTAGACTACTAAAGTCGGTGGGCGCCGACCCGGGTACCTTCGATGCGTCTGCACAAGGTCGTCAACCGCGTCTACCAAGGGACGACGTACTATCGATGGACCGTTTCGCTCCCGCCCAAGAGGATACGGGAGCTCGGCTGGACCGACGGACAGGAGCTCGAGGCGGTCGTTCGCGGCTCCGGGCTCTGGATCCAGACGAGCCTCCGACCGCTCCCCGGCCGACGGGAACGCGCCCCCGACGCCCTTGCGGAAGAGGTACGTCGGAAGACCCTCGGGCGCCGATGAGCGTACCGGCGTCCTACGGGCCGGACCCCTCGCACGACCGAAGCATGGACCCGGAAAGAAGGAAGGGGTTCGTCGTCGCGCGCTCGGCGCGCAGCGGCTAGTACGTGTAGGCGCCTTCGCTGCCGCCTTCGAAGATGCTGGTGATGCGGAGCGGGGTGGCGCGCTTGCGCGCCGTCTCGGACCACAACAGGACCAGCGGTCGGGCGTCGTCTCGCTCGCTCTCACGTCGGGTGTTTCTCGCCATGGGGCACCCATTGACGGACCCCGCGGCGATATTTAGCGGTGTGCCAGGGGGTATTACTAACTATACGCCCCCTCACCTTCGTCGTCCCACCGACCGACGGGGCTCGAGGAGGAGGTCGGCCATGGCCTTGGAGAGGGGCATTCCGGTCAGGTCCTCGATCCAGGCGTAGATCGCACCGAAGTTGGCCTCGAGGAAGACCAGCCGCCCGTCGGGGGTGCGAACGAAGTCCATGCCCGTATAGGCGAGCCGCAGGCGACGGGCGAGCCGTCGACAGCGCTGCGCGAACTCCCGGGGTACAGCGATCCGACGACAACGCCAGCGCCGCGTGTCCAGTTGCGGTTCGCCGTTCTTGCCAAAGCGGACGGGATAGCGGCGCCAGTCGGTGGCGGTCTGCGCCTCGCGCTGGGAGAGGATCTCGGCGCCGAAGACCCGATCTCCGACGACGTAGACCCTCCACTCGGTCGCCTTGGTCACGTACTCCTGGAGCTGGGACGGGCAGTGCCGCGCCTGGCGCAGGACCTCGGGGGTGAAGTCGGGGGGGTAGAGGCGACGCGTGAAGAACCCCCGCCGCCGGACACGGTACGGCAGCGCCATCAGGGCCCGGAGATCACCGACCCGCTTGTTCGCGACGCCGTCGGGAAACCGTGCGGCAAACGCGGCCAGCTCCCTGCCGCGCGTCGTCACGAGCGTGGCGGGTACCTCGAAGCCGACCTCCCGCGCGAGCTGCAGCTGCCGGACCTTCGAGCTGGCCTCCATCTCGGCGTCGAGGGGGTTCACCCACCGCCGGTCCGAGGTGAGGAAGTAGAGGTTCTGGAGGCTCGAGGTCCATTCCGACTCGATGATCGCCCTCGCGACCGGGGAGAGGCCGCGTCGCTGCGCCAGCGGCAACGGGGACGGCGCCCAGACCGATTCAATGTCCGCGAGCGGGATCTCCCGACCACGGGCGCGCACGGCGCCCTCGACCAGTCCCCGTCGATCGCAGCGGAGGGTCAGACCGAGCCTTCCGAGATGGTTCATCTCCAGGAATGCCCAGTCCGCCCCGCGGCGCTCGAGCTCGGCGCCGACCCTCGGAACGTGAGGGTCGACGCTGCTGCTGACGAGCAGGACCGTCACGGCCGCGGCACCGCCTTCGGGGCGGCCACGCTCCCGGACGGAAGGTCGATCATGGCGCCGGTCGTCCGCTCCTCAGCCCATCCGGGCTCGGTTCTTAACGGGCGAGCGTTCCGAGGGTCTCGGCCCCGCAGCTGCTGCGGGAGCCCGGTCCGGGGCCGGCTCGCTCGTCGAGAGGGAGACCGGCCCGCGCGCCGAGTCCGCAGCGTGACCATCGGCCCTCGGGCGCAACGAGCCCTACGAACCCGGCCCGGAGCCACGGCCGGCGTCCCCTCCGTCGGAGGTAGATCACGCGCTCCCGTGGCACCCGGGATGCGAGCCGTCGTGCCCGGGTCGCAGAACGGCCCACCTCGACGAGGTCAAATTCCTCGTCTCCTCTGCGTAGCGTCTCAGCTCGGGGGCCAGGCCGGGTCTCCGTCGTACGGTGAGGAACGTGGCCGGACAAGACTCGTCGGAGCGGGGCTGGACGTGGGAGGTAGGCTTGCCCGCCGAGCGCTTTCGAGGACCGATCGAGATGTTCTGGCACGGTGTCGGCTATGCGGTCTCCTGGAGCGCCAACGAGCTGCGGGGGTCCCGGGAGCTCGACGGTCAGCGTCGGGAGTTCATCGTCCAGGTCTCCGAACCCGCGCGCGGCACGGTCGCCATCCGCTGCCGCGTCACGTTCGTCGGTCGGCCGACCCAGACGCGACCCAACGAGATCTACGACCCCGGCGCCCTGACCGACATGCTCGGCAGTGCACTGGCTCGCGGCTTCGG